>JAQBQD010000198.1 GCA_028287185.1 Gemmatimonadota bacterium
GCGGCGGGACGCGCCCGGGCTCCGCAGCCCGCCCCCCCGGCCGCCGCGGCGGACCGCCTGGCGGACGAGATGGTGCGGGCGCTCACCGCGCCGCGGGCCCTGGCGCGCGCGGGCTGATGCGGTGCGCGCGCCGGGCCGCCCCTCAGGTGCCGGAGCCCATCATCTGCCCGCCGTCGGTGTGCACCGACGCGCTGTCCGGGCTGGTCTGACCATCGCGCGTCGCGGCGGCGGGCGCCGCGCGCGGGCCGGTGATGTCCCGGGCGCAGGCGGCGGTCGAGGCGAGCACGAGCAGGGCGATGGCGATGCGGATCTTCATGATGGCCTGTGGTGCGGGAGGGGGCGGGCGGGAAGATTCCGCCTGGCCGGAAGGTACCGAAACAGCCGCTTCCGGGATGGACCTCAACGTCCGCAAATCGCTTATTTGCGGACTAGATGGACAGAGCGCACCATTTCGCGCCACCCGGGCATCCGGGGTGGTGCGGAGCGTGCGCCCGACCGACGTCGTTGCGCGATTTCGGCAAGATGAGGGTGGAAGCGCAGGCTTTCGCAGCAACAACCGTGCGCTCGCGCCGGGTCGCCCGTCACAGGGCTTTCGATCCCCCGCTCCGCGTCCCCGGGTAGGGTGTCGTTCCGTGGGCCTGCGCCCGGCACCTACTCGGCGCGACCCTCGCGGGACCTTCCGAAGAGAACACGTCAGACTTGACAGCGGCTCATTTCGAAGGCATTGTTCAGCCATGAACAAAACCGGCTGCTGTGATGGATCGAAGGCGGTGCTCTTCGCGCTTCTCCACGCCGGCCAGGCGGTGGAGGAGCGGCTGGAGCGCACGCTGGAGCCATGGGGGCTGTCCATGGCCAAGATGGGGGCGCTGCACCACCTGGCCACCGCTGGCGGGCCCATTCCGCTGGGCCAGCTGGCGGACCGACTGAGCTGCGTGAAGTCCAACGTCACCCAGCTCGTGGACCGGCTGGAGGCGGACGGGCTGGCGCGCCGGGTGCCCGATCCCAACGACCGCCGCAGCGTGCTGGCCGTCATCACCGACGACGGGCGGGCGCGCTTCGACTCCGCGGCGGCGGCGCAGGAGCAGGCCGAGCGCGAGATCCTGGCGGGGCTGGGCCCCGAGGAGCGGGCCACGTTCGATTCGCTGCTCAACAAGGTGCTCGCCGGAACTGGCTGAGCACCGTTTCTTTCGCTCGAATGGTTCATGGATGAACAGTGCGCTGGTGAATCTCAGCCGTGTCCGCGAGCGAAGTCCGAAACCAACGGGAGGCGGAGCGATGCGGGTCTTCATGACCGGGGCGGGAGGATACATCGGCGGCGTGGTGGCTGGACGGCTCCGGGCGGCGGGCCATGCCGTCGCCGGGCTCGCGCGCGGTGAGGATGCCGCGCGACGGCTGACGGAGGCGGGGGTCGAGGCCGTGCGCGGCGACCTGGGCGACATCGCGCTGGTGGAGCGCGAAGCCGGGGCGGCGGACGCCGTCATCCACCTGGCGATGGAGCAGAGCCGCCGCGCGGTGGAGCTGGACGGCGCGGTGACGGACGCCGTGCTGCGCGCCATGCAGGGCAGCGGGAGGCCGTTCCTGTACACCAGCGGCACCGCCGTGCTGGGCGACACGGGCGCCTGGCCCGCGGACGAGGACCGGCGCATCGACCCCGCGGGCCCGGTCGCCTGGCGCGCGGCGCACGAGGCGCAGGTGACGGATGCCGCCGCGCGCGGCGTGCGCGGCATGGTGATTCGCCCGTCGCTGGTGTACGGCCGTGGGGGCGGCGCGGTGGTCACGTCGCAGGTGCAGGCGGCGCGGCGCGACGGCGTGGCGCGGTACGTGGGCGACGGCGCGAACCGCTGGTCCACCGTGCACGTGGACGACCTGGCGGACCTGTACCTCCTCGCCCTGGGGCGCGCGGAAGGCGGCAGCGTGTGGAACGCGGAGGGCGGCGAAACCGTTTCGATGGCGGAGCTTGCCGCGGCCGCGAGCCGCACCGCGGGAGCCGGAGGGCGGGTGGAAGGCCTGGAGCCCGACGAGGCGAAGGCGGCGTTCGGCTGGATGACGCGCATGCTCGCGCTGAACCTCGTGGTCACCTCCGCCCGGGCCCGCGCCGAGCTGGGATGGTCCCCGAGCAGCCCGTCGCTGCTGGAGGAGTTGGCGAGCGGATCGTACGCGTCGGCCGGCGAAGCAGACGCGGAGCCCCGATAGCCGGATCGCGATCGGCATACCGCCCTCGGATCCGAAAACCGCAGGGGATCAGCGGTGGATGGAAGGCGAACGCACGGACGATGAGATTCTACCCGGCCGCCGAACCCCGGCGCCGGTTCACGATGGCGAGAGGGAGGATCGAGATGCCTGAGACGATGGCGGCGCCGGCGGCGGACGCAACGGGGCAGGGGAAGGCGTGGAACGTGGTGCTGTGGGTGCTCCAGATCGGCGCGTCGCTGATGTTCTTCGCGGCCGGCGGACCGAAGCTGCTGGGCGATCCGCAGATGGTGGGCGTCTTCGAGACGATCGGCCTCGGCCAGTGGTTTCGCTACGCGACCGGCGGCATCGAGGTGCTTTCCGCGCTGCTCCTGCTGATCCCGCGGCTGGCCGGCGTGGGCGCGCTGCTGCTGGTGGGGGTGATGGTGGGCGCCGTGATCACGCACTTGCTGGTCGTGCACAGCAGCCCCGCGATCCCGCTGGCGCTGCTGGTGGTGGTGGCCGTGATCGCCTGGGGCCGCCGCGACCGCACGCTCCGCCTGCTCGGCCGCTGATCCCCCGGCGCGACCTTCCACGTCGGCGGAACTCCGAATCGGCCGAGGCTTGGTGTCGCGGGCTCGTTGCCGGCAGTGCATCCGCGGTTCGGGCCGGGAGGAAGTTGGAGTCCAGCAGCAGGAAGTTGGGCCACTTGCGATGGGATTCGAGAGTGACCCACCTTGCCTCACGGAGTGGAGGCGAACGTGTTCCGTGAGCGGTGCGGAACGCGCCGGGTATCAAGGGACGAGAGCGTCGTCCACACCCGGAACGAGAGTGCGCCATGCAGTTCAACTACGGTTTCGACGACGGCGTGTTCGAGCAGCCGGATCTGGACGAGGAGTTTCCGCTGGGCGACGGCACGGCGCAGACGGATGCGGCCGTGGAGTGCCCGTACTGCGGCGAGACGGTGGAGATCGGACTGGACCCGGGCGGCGGCTCGCGGCAGGAGTACGTGGAGGACTGCCAGGTGTGCTGCCGCCCGTGGACCGTGTGCGTGGCCTACGACGACGCGGGCGGCGCCGAGGTGTCGCTGGAGCCGGCCGACGGGTCGTGACGCGGTGGCTCAGCGGGAGGCAGGAAGCGTCGCCTGCTGGCGCCGGCGCGATCCTCCCGGCCCCGGCTTTGGCGGGTGGGCGAGGAGGCCATCGCCGAGCGGGCTGGCCGGCGGCGGCGGCGGACGAATCGGAAAGCTGGACCTGTGGATCGCGGGGCGCCACCTTGCGGGGAGCGCGCGCTGAAACTTCCGCGCCGCGGGGCGCGTAGGCACCCGTGCAGCAGGAACGCCCTCCACCGATACGATTCACGGAGCACCCCCATGAGCGAGAAGAGCACCTTCGAGACGGTCATCAAGTGGACGGTCGTCGTGATCCTGGCCATCGTGGCGCTGAAGCTGGTCTTCACCGTGCTGGGGCTGGCCTTCTTCCTGGGCGGCTTCCTGCTGTTCCGGGTGCTGCCGCTGGTGCTGCTCGTGTGGCTGGTGTCGCGCGCCATCGCGTGGTTCCGCGGGTCGAGCACCACGTCGCCCGCCGCGCCGGACGCCACGGAGATCTAGCTTCGCGGGCTGCGCGCGGACGCAGGATAGGTAGAAGGGCGGAGGGATGGAGGGCGGTTTTCCCGGGGGGGAAGCCGGGGAGGGGTTCCGGACACGGAACCCCTCCCCGGCTTTTCGTGCGCCCAACGAGAGCGTTGAGATTCGGGCGGCGCGCGCCTATCATACGCTGGTGGCCCGTTCCGGCCGCGCCGACCGGCATCGGACCCTGGCCGGCCGAGGCGGCGCCGTTTCGCGGCGGCGATCCAGGTCCGCCGTTTCCGTCCGCAAAGCTCCCCCTTCCCGATCCCCCGCGCCGTCCCCGTCCCCGGGACGGCATCACCCCGCCCTGGGAGGCCCGCCATGAAGATCGTAAACCACCTGCTGGTGCACGACGACGGCACGCCGTACCGCTTCGTGAAGACGCCCAACGTGGGCAGCGGCGAGCTGAAGCCGCGCTACCTGGTGATGCACTTCACCGCCGGCGGCAGCGCGCAGGAGTCCATCGGCTGGCTGGCCAACCCGGCGGCCAAGGCGTCGGCGCACATCGTGATCGCGAAGGATGGCACCGTCACGCAGATGGTGCCCTTCAACCGCGTGGCGTGGCACGCCGGCCAGAGCACGTGGGAGGGCATCGTGGGCCTGAACAGCTCGTCCATCGGCATCGAGCTGGACAACGCCGGGCGGCTGACGCACAAGGGCGGCGTGTGGGTGGCCGACGGCGGGTCGCGCTTCACGGACGACCAGGTGATCCAGGCCGTGCACAAGAACGAGAAGACGTCCTCGGGATGGCCGAAGTACCCCCAGGTGCAGCTCGACGTGGCGCGGGAGCTGGCCACGCTGCTGGTGCGCATCTACCGGATGGGCGAGGTGATCGGGCACGAGGACATCTCGCCGGGGCGCAAGGTGGACCCGGGCCCCGCATTTCCCATGGCCGACTTCCGCGCGCAGGTGATGGCCGCGGCGGCGGGCGGAGCGGCACCCGCCGCGCAGCCCGCGCCGGCGATCCCGACGGCGCCGGGGGCGTGGGTGTACTCCGCGACCGCGAACCTGAACGTGCGCACGGGCCCCGGCAAGGAGAACCCGCTGGTGCCCGGCAGCCCCGTACCCGCCGGCACCCTGCTGGACGTGACCGCCACCAGCGGCGACTGGATGCAGGTGGCCGTGCAGGGCACGGTGAACGGCGTGGCCGTCCGCGGCTGGGCGGCCGCGCAGTTCCTGAAGCGCGAGCCGGACCGCATTCCCGTGCTGAAGCTGGCGGACGGCACGGGCGCGCTGGGCGGCGTGAGCTGAACGGATCGCGCGAGGGCCGGCCCGCCGGCCCTCGCCGCCGATTCTCCGGCGCCGAATCAGCGTAGGGCTCGCG
This sequence comes from Gemmatimonadota bacterium, assembly GCA_028287185.1. Classification (GTDB taxonomy): domain Bacteria; phylum Gemmatimonadota; class Gemmatimonadetes; order Longimicrobiales; family Longimicrobiaceae; genus JAQBQD01. The sequence continues at coordinate 5,121 of JAQBQD010000198.1, forward strand.
GGATTGCGCTCGATCCGCCGATTTTGGGCGGGTCGGATCCCGCGCCCCTCCGCACGTGCCGCGGCAAGCACCATCCGGACAATTCGCGCACCGCGCCCGACCCGCGGCGCGGGTTCTCCCGGACCGTTCACACCACGCAGGGGTCCGGTCCGGAGCGCGGAACGCGGGTGATCTCCGAAGGACAGGTACGATCGAGGGATGGAGGCGTATGGGAAAGATTCTGAAGAGCACGGACGCGGGCGCGCTGGCCGAGGTCGTCGCCGCGGCGGAGGCCGCGGTGGGGGTCGTGCTGTCGCCCGCGGAGTGGAAGTTCCTGGGCCGGGTGATCGACCAGATCGGATCGGCCGCGGCGGCGCCGGTGGACGGGCAGCGGCTCTGGGTGCGCTGCCGGGTCATCGAATGGGCGTGCGGCGCGCTCCCCGCCCTGCTCGCCGCCCCGTCCGGCACGCTCCACATCCGTGACGTCGAGACATCGCACCCCATCGACCTGTCGTTCGCCCGAATTGCGCGCCCGCTGCACTTCGAGCGGTGCAGCCTGCCGGAAGGCCTGCTGCTGTACCATTCCCGCGTGCCGCATCTCAAGCTGACGCGGTGCAGCGTGGGGCCGGTGGAGGCGAACGGGCTGGACTGCGGCGGGGACTGCGTGCTGGAGGACGTGGTGGCGCGCTGCAAGCTCTCGCTGCGCAACGCCCACATCGCGGGGGACCTGCGGGTGAGCCGCACGGTGGTGGAGAACCGCGGCAACATCGCGCTCGACGCGGACGGCATCCGCATCGACGGGTGCCTGCTCCTGAACCGCGGGTTCGTCGCCCTGGGCACCGTCTCGCTGGAAGGCGGTCGCGTGCGCGGCGAGGCGAAGCTGGGCCGGGGGTGCTTCTATGCCGGCTGGAAGGGGTGGGCCATCCACGCCAACCGGCTGAGCGTGGGCGGGAACCTGGAGTGCACCGGCCTCTACGCCTTCGGCAAGGTGGGCCTGACCGGCGCGTGCGTGAAGGGAAGCATCGAGATGGAGGGTGCTTCCCTAGTGTGCTCGGAGCCGTATGCGCTCAACCTGGAAGGCGCCGAGGTGGGCGTGGACGTTCGCTTCGACACGCCGGACGAGACGCCCGGCGGCGAGGTTCCGCACCCGTTCCGCGCCATCGGCAGCGTGTCGATGATCGGGGCCCGGGTGGGAGGCGACGTGCAGTGCTACGGCGAGTTCCTGGGCTTCGAGCTCTTCTCGTTGCACATCGGCCGCGCGCAGGTGGACGGCAACCTGTACTTCGACGGCGGGTTCGCGGCGTTGGGGCAGGTGCGGCTGTCGGGGCTGAAGGTGGGGGGATACGTGCGCTGCCGTCGCGCCGAGTTCGCATGCTCCACGGCGGGGGCGGTGGTGGAGGCGGCGGGGCTGGAGGTGGGCGCGGACGTCTGCTTCGAGGCGGGTGCCCGGATCGCGGGCGTCCTCAACCTGTCGGATGCGCGCGTGCAGCGTGGGCTGTCCATCGTGCAAGTGGAGTTCGCGGCGTCCGGCGGGAAGCGGGCGGGGGTGAACTGCGAGGGCGCGACGGTGGGGGCCGACCTGGAGATCGAGCGGCTGGCCGACTTCGGGGGCGACCTTCGCGTGGAGAGTGCGAAGATCGCGCGGCACCTGCGCATCGCGGACGTCGGCTGCGACCCGCTCGCCGCCGTCACCGTGCACGCCACCAACGTGGAGGTGGGCGGGAACCTCTCCATCCAGCGCGTGCGGGACGTGGGCGGGGACGTGTCGCTGCCCCGCTGCCGCGTGGCCGGGAACGTCCAGATCGAGGGCCTGTCGTTCTCCACCCGCCTGCTGGGGAGGACCACCATCGACCTCGACAGCGCCTGCATCGGGGGGATGCTGTCGTGGAAGGACGTGAGCCCGGCGCCCGGGACGCACGTGGACCTCACCGACGGCACGGTGGGCCGGTTCTTTCCGGGCGACCTGCGCCACTGGCCGGAGAAGGGCCGGCTGCTGCTCAACGGGTTCAGCTACGGCGCCCTGGCGGAGGACGATGCCTGCGACGACGCGCGGGGCACGCCGGCGGCGAAGGCGAGGGCCGCCGCCAAGGGCACCTCGGACTGGGTGGAGTGGCTGGGCCGCCAGGCCGACCGGCCGTTCCGGCCGCAGCCGTACGAGCTGCTGGCGCGGGCCCTCCGGCAGAGCGGGTACGAGGACGAGGCGAACGCGCTGGCCAAGGAGAAATACCGGCTTCGCCGAACGCGCGGCAGCCTGAGCCGCCGTGCGAACGCATGGAGGTGGCTCCTGGAGAAGAGCCTTGGCCACGGCTACGATGTCGGGCCCGTGGTGCTGTTCTCGTTCGTCTTCGTGGTGCTCGGCACGATCCTGTTCGCGAACGGGCCGGAGCGGGGACTTGTGACGCCGGCCCAGGAACTCGCCTACGTGGTGAAGGACAGCGCGTGGCGGACCAGCTCGTCGCTCAAGTTGCACCCTCGAATCGATGGCTACCCCGACTTCAACGCCCTGGTGTACTCCATCGACACCTTTCTCCCCGTCATCGACCTTCAGCAGGAAGGATACTGGCAGCCCGTGGACGGAGAGTGCCACGCGGGGGGCTGGACGTGGTGGCCGTGCGTCAGCCCATTGCGGGTGTATCTGTGGTTCCACACCGTCGCCGGATGGATGATGACGACGCTGCTGGTGGTGAGCCTGACCTCACTCGTTCGAAGGGAGTGAGCCCGCCGCTGCTGCGATCCGCGCCCCGGGCGGGACCGCGCGGCGGCTGAACGCGAGGAGGGCCGCACCCCGCGCAGGGTGCGGCCCTCCTTCCGTCGGCGATCCGCGGGCAGCTTGCGCGGAGTCAGGCGCTCGCCAGCACCGGCAGCGCCTCGCCCCGGAACGCGGCGGGCAGGCCATCCAGCGGGTCGCCTTCCACCGCCTCGCCGTCGGGTGTCTCCAGCACGAAGCCCAGGTCGCGGATCATCTCCAGGTCGGCGCGGGCGGCCTGGCCCGGCGTCGTAAGGTAGTCGCCGATGAAGATGGAGTTGGCGGCGTAGAGCCCCATCGCCTGCATGGACCGCAGGTGCACCTCGCGCCCGCCCGCGATGCGGATCTCTTGGCTGGGCAGCAGCAGGCGGTAGAGCACCAGGATGCGCAGGCAGCGCCGTGGGTCCAGCTCCGCGCGCTCCGCCATCACCGTGCCCGGGATGGGGATCAGGAAGTTCACCGGCACGCTCTTCACGTCCAGCTCGCGCAGCGACAGCGCCAGGTCGATCACGTCGTCGTCGCTCTCGCCCATGCCCAGGATGCCGCCCGAGCAGGTCTTGAGGCCCACCGCCTTCACGTTCTCCACCGTCGTCTTCCGGTCCTGGAAGGTGTGCGTGGAGACGACGTTGGGCGTGTGCGCCTCGGACGTGTTCAGGTTGTGGTTCACCTGCGTGACGCCCGCCTCCTTGAGCCGGCGCGCCTGCTCCGCGTCCAGCAGGCCCAGGCAGGCACACACCTTCAGGTCGTGGCGCCCGCGGATCTCGCGGACGGCGTCCAGCACCTTGCCGAACACGCGCTCGCCCGGCGCGCGGCCGCTGATGACCATGCAGAAGGTGCCGGCCTTCAGGCTGGCGGCTCGGTCCGCCGCGGCCATGATCTTGTCGTGCGCCATCATGGGGTACTTCTCGATCTCGGCCGTCGAGATCTTGCTCTGCGAGCAGTAGTTGCAGTCCTCGGGGCAGAGGCCGCTCTGCGCGTTCAGCAGGAAGTGCAGGCGCACGCGGTTGCCGTGGAAGCGGCGGCGCACCCGGTAGGCGGCGGCGAGCTGGTCCAGCAGCGCCTCGTCGGGGGCGGCCAGCACGGCGCGGGCCTCGTCGCGGGTGAGCACCTGGCCGCTTAGCGCGCGGTCGGCCAGGGCGTTCCAGTCCGGGAGCCCTGCGGACAGATCAGCCATCGTAGCGTCGTTTCCTGGGGTCTGTTGATGGAGGGCCGTAACCTAACCGCTCCCCTGGCCCGCGACAAACCACCCCCGCGATGCACGCTTCCGGAGCGCATCTCTGCGGCCGTCCGAATGCACCGCCCCATCATCCCCGCACCGGCACGAACCGCCGGCGCGCGAATCGGCCGAAGACCGAATCTCCGCATCCACGCCCATACGCACCCGCCGCAACGAATCCGCTTCCGACGCACAGTCAGCCCCGATGCCCGACGGACATCAATCGAAGCGCCTTCCCCGCCTGTAGAACCTGACCGATCCTCGGACCGCCGGTCGCAGGTCGAAGGTCGAAGGACAGACCGCGTCCGCCTCCGTCGCTCCTCCCCGCCTGCGGCGCGAGCACGGGGCGCCAGCGCTCGCGCGGGGGTGCGGCCGCGCCGACGCCCGCGCCCACGGCGCCGATTCCCAGGACGAGCGAGAGGGTCTGCCGGCGGCCGCCGCAGCGGTAGGGCGCGTCCCCGGAGCCGTCGTTGATGGTCACCGAGCAGCCGTGGCCGAACGCGGCCGCCATCGCGCTGCCGACCACCAAGCCTACGGCGCCGCCCACCAGCGCCGCCCTGCCCCGCGTGCGCCGCCCCGCGCTCACCTCCACGCGCCGCAGCCGGGCGGACGGGAACTCCGCCAGACGCCCCGTCCGCTCGCTGCGAACGAAGAGCGTGTCGGGCGAGAACCGGTCCACCGTGCCCACGAGCGGGTTGCCCCCGAGCGTCTGCACGCGCACCCGCGTGCCCCCCGCGATCGGTGCCAGCGCCCGTTGCGCGCAGGCGGACGCGGCAGTCGAGAGCGCGATTAGGAAACCGATGACGATGAGGAAGGACGTGCGGAGCATCGGAAGGTCGATCAAGAGTGGTGCGCGATGCGGCGGTACATCGACCGGGAGGCGCGATCGACGCTCGGCGGAACGCCGGGGATCACTCCTGCCGGAGCAGCGCTTCGAGTCGGTCCACCAGGGCGGCCTGCGCGGGGTTCAGCTTCCGGCGGGCGGCCGGGGGGTCGAACCAGGCGCAGCGATCCACCTCGGGAAACTCCAGCCAGCGGCCGGAGCCGCGGGGCCACTCGGCGCGCATGGTGTTGGAGGTGATGGCGTCGGCGTCCCCGTCGCCCTCCCAGGCCCAGGCGTGGATCGTCTTGCCGGACTTGAGCCGCACGGTGCCCAGCGGATGCAGCTCGCCCGTGGGGGCGATGCCCGTCTCTTCCAGGAACTCGCGGCGGGCGGCGGCCTGCGGGTCCTCGCCGGGGTCCACCTCGCCCTTGGGAATGGTCCACGCGCCCTCGTCGCGCCGCGCCCAGAACGGACCGCCGGGGTGGGCCAGGAAAAGCTGCAGCCCGCTTCCGTCTCGCCGGAAGAGGAGAAGCCCCGCGCTGACCGTGGGTCGCTTGGTCATGGCCCGCCTGTCTGCGTGTGCGGTCGGCGTCCGCGTGGCCTCCGCGGGACCCGGTCCGCCGTGGACGGCAGAGGCCCGCGCCTTTGCCGCTCCCTTCAACGCGCGAGCTCCGCCCGGCCGGACGCGCCTAGCGCACGACGGCGGCCACCAGGGCGGCGCCCGCCAGCAGCAGCGCGGCCACCGCCACGATCAGGGCCGGCCGCCCGCGGCGCCTCCACTCCGCCTCGGCCGCGGCCAGCGCGGAGCGGCCCTCGTCGCGGGCGGCCTGGAGGTCGGCCAGCAGCCCGTCCACCTGGCGCCTTGCCTCGTCGCCCGCGGCGTCCAGTCGGCGCACGGCGTCGGGCAGCCGCGCCAGGCCGCCGAGCCCCGCCACCTCGTCCTCCACCGTGGTGACGCGCGCCGCCAGGTCGGACACGCCGTCCTCCAGCGCCGCCACGTCCGTCCGCGCGCCCGCGCCAGCCAGCGCCGTCAGCGGGTCGGCCGCCGCCTCGCCGAACAGCGACTGCTCCATCACGCGGCGGGCGGACACCACGTCCTCCATCGCGGTCTCGAAGTGCCGCTGGTGGATGCGCTTCTCGTCGTCTGGCCCGGGCTCGGCGATGGCGAGTTGCGCGGCCTTCAGCACGGCGTTCTTGATGTCTCCGCCGCTCACCTCCCAGCGCCTCCCCAGCGCGTCGAAGTCCACGTCCTGCGCCAGCGGCGTGCGCCGGGCGTGGATCTGCGCCTCCCAGATGCGGGCGCGCTCGTCGGCGCCGGGCATCTCGAACAGGATGTGGGTGCGGATGCGGCGCTCGAAGGCGGGATCGAAGTTGGCGGCCAGGTTGGTGGCGAAGATCACCACGCCGGGAAAGGCCTCCAGCTCGCGCAGCAGCACGTTGACCACGGCGTTGGCCTCGCGCTGGTACCCCTGGTCGGGCGAGGCGAAGCGGCGGCTGGCGATGGCGTCCGCTTCGTCGAAGAAGAGCACCGCCTCCTGCTCGGCGGCCGCGCGGAAGACGGCGGCCACGTTCTTGGCCGTGGTGCCCGCCCACTGCGACTCGAGCTCCGCGTACCGCACCAGCAGCAGCCTGCGCCCCAGCGCGTGCGCCACGGCTTCGGCGCAGATCGTCTTACCCGTGCCCGGCGGCCCGGCGAAGTTGAAGGCCAGCCCCAGCCCCGTCTCGTGCCGCTCGCCCAGCCCCCACTCGCCGAAGATCAGGTCGTGCTTGCGGATCTGGATGAGCGCGTTGTCCAGCGCCCGCCGCGTGGCCGGCGGCAGGATGACGTCCGCGAAGGTGCGCCGCGGCTGCAGCGCCTCCACCAGCGCCGTGGCCGGCTGCCCGCCGAAGAACAGCTCGCGGAAGGGATTCGCCATCGCCGGCCCTCGTGCGGGTGAGCTGGAAGGCGCGCGCGCCGCCGGCCGCCAGGCTCGGGCGCGCGTGGCGGCCGGGCCGGGCCGGGAGACCGAAATGCAAAACGGCGACCGCGGGACCGCAGGCGCCGTTCGACGTTCATGCGGCAGGCTCCGCCGTCACGGAACGTCGGAGATGCTGACGACGGCCAGGCCCCAGTCGCGTGCCAGGTTCCCCGACGGGTCGGCCTTCACCAGCACGTACAGCTTGCCGCCTACGCGGTTGAAGAACGCGAAGCGGCCGCCGGCAGCCACCGCCGCCCCGCCGGCTCCCGCGAACGAGGGAAGGGGGATGCTGCCCTTCAGCGCGAGGTAGGCGTTGTCGTAGCTGCGGACCCCGCCATCGGTGCTCACGGCCACCGTGCGCGCGGCCGCCGTCGAGGAGGTCACCCACGCCAGTCCGGCCGCCCCCACCAGCTTGCCCGCATACCGCATGTCCTCGGACTGCACGGCCGACGCGCGGAAGACGTTCGTTCCCGAAGTGAAGAGCCGTGCGCCGTCGTCCGAGAACCAGATGGGCGAGCCGAAGGTGTAGTCGCCCCAATACGGAGACGAGTACAGCGCCTTCATCGGGCCGCCGCGGACGTCGGACTTGTCCACGTTCGAAGGAGAAAGCCCCGAGGTCGCAGTGTAGACGAAGTTCCCGGAGGGGTGCAGGCGACCGGTGGCTCCCGCGTAGACCGTGGGTCCGTCCGTCTCCTGGCCGGTCGCGAGGTTGATCTGGCGAATCTGCGCCCACTGGTCGCGCCGGGGGTACACGTACGCCCATCCGTTCGCCGGGAGGATCACGTCCAGCGCCTCGCACGTAACCGCGTAACGATGCTCTATGGTCCCGGCTGCGAGGTTCACGTAGGAGACGAAGCCGTCGTGGCCCACCAGCGCATACGCCCCGTCGGGCCGTATGGCGACGGAGAGCGGCGGCTGCGCGAGGGCGACCGTGCGGATGGTGCCCAGCTCGGGGTCCACGATGTTGAGACGGTCGGGACCTGTGGAGACGGTGACGAGCACACCCGCCGCAGTGCTGAACTCGGCATCCACGACCGAATGGTCCAGCACCGTCAGACCCGAGAAGGCGCCGGACGAGCTGACCGCCACCGGCACGTCAAGGTTCCCCGTGCGTGCGTTGGAAGAGAGGGTCAGGGTGCCGCTGGCGTTCCCGGCGGCCGCATGATCCACCTGGGTCGTCACCAGCGTGCTGTCTCCGGCGGCGACCGTTCCCGAGCGTGGGGACGCGCTGACCCATGCGTTCGCGGAGGTCGCGGTCCACTGGAGCGGCCCCTTCCCCAAGTTTCGAAGCCAGAAGGTCTGCTCGGCGACGCCGGCACCGAATGCCAGACGCGCAACGCTCACGGAAGGTACGGGATCGTTCGGGACGGCCACGTTCACCGGCACGGTCACGTTCGCGAGCTTCGCGTTCGAGTGAACCACGATGCTCGTGCTGGCGGTGCCGACGGGAAGGGGGCCGCGATCCACGACCGCTTTGACAACCGCCTGCTGACCGGTGCCGAGCGTGCCGGAGGCCGGCAGGAAGGAGATCCATGCATCGGCGGAGGAGACGCTCCAGCTCAGGGTTCCGCGCCCGCTGTTGGTGACCGTCACGGGCACGGTGTCCACGCCGGCCGCGAACGCCACGGGGGTGGGAGCGACGGAGGCGATGGGATTCGGTGTGATTTCCGCCTGGACGTGAACCTGGGTGACGCCGCCGGCGGAGACCAGGCCGATCTCGCCGTACTGCACGCCGGGCTCGGTATTTCCGAAGTTCGCGGTCACCTTCACCTCCACCGGCTTTCCGTCCACGACCCCCCCGGACGGTGTGACCGTGACCCACGCGGGCTTGCTGCTCACCTGCCAGTGCAGGCGTCCCGAAGGCGTCGTGGTGACGAAGAAGCTGCCGGTGGGCGCCGTATCGGAGAGGGCGACGCCGTACTGCGAGACGGTAAGCGCGACCCCTGTGCTGTCGCCGCCACCGGTGGAGTCGGAGCACGCGGAAAGGAGGGCCGCGCAGATCAGCGCGGCCCTGGGCACGAGGAAGGAAATCCTGCGGTTCGGCATCAGATAGTGCAGGTACGGGGGGCACCGGCCGGAGGGGGCGGCGTGACTTACGGAATAACGTAGAGGATACACGCTTCCGCGCGTCCTGTCCACCTCGCACCACGCCCGCAAGCCCGCCCGCGAGGGATCGCGCGCTACGGATTCATTGCGTACACGTCCGGGAAATGGCGCTCCATCCAGCGGTCGGGGGATTTCAGCTCCGTCCAGCCGAACTTACGGTAGAGGTCGTGGGCGTCGCGGGTGGCCAGGCTCCAGCGGCGGAGGCCCTGCAGGTCGGGGTGGCGCATGATGAAGTCCACCAGCCACACGCCCAGGCCGGCGCCGCGGTGCTCCTCCAGCACGTACACGTCGGCCAGGTACGCGAACGTCGCGCGGTCCGTCACCACGCGCGCGAACCCCACCTGCACGCCGTCCGCGTACAGCCCGAAGGGCAGCGAGCCGGCGATGGAGCGCCGCACCGTCTCGATGGGAATTCCCTCCGCCCAGTACGAGCGCGTCAGGTAGGCGTGCACCGCCGGCACGTCCAGCCGCGCCGGATCGGTGCTCACCTCGTACTCGCCGCGCCGCTCCTCCGCGACCTCGCCTGGCGTGGCGGGCGCGCCTCCACCGTCCACCGTCACGGGCGCGGAGCCGGCGGCGCGGACAGGTGGTCGGGGTCGAACAGGCCGGGATCGAGCGGCTCGTTGACCTTCACGTCCGTGTACTCCTCCCAGAAGATGCGCTTGGGCCCGTCGTACACGTTCACGTGCATGGCCACCCACCCGCCGCCGAACGGCTGGTACTCGTCGAAGCGGATGTCCTGCGTGGTGGGGGCGGGCGGCTGGCCGGGCTCCAGCAGGCGCACGAACAGCAGGCGTTCGCGGTCCACCCAGAACTGCTTGGACGTCACGTCGCCCGCCGCCGCCCCGACGACGTAGACGGGCCGGCCCTGCCAGGTGTCCTCGTGCATGCGGTCCATCGCGAACCCCTCCTCGCGCAGCACGGCCACGGTGCGCGCCACGTCCTGCGCGTACACGTCGAAACCCACCACCGTGAGCGGGTTGCGCCGGCCGGCGCGCCGCACCACCTGCCCCGCGCGGATGGCGTACGCGCTGTCGCGGGCGAACAGGGCGCCGTTGCCGTCCGCCGGCGCGCCCATCTCGATGCGCAGCGTGCCGGGGATGGACGACCACTCGCGCCACATGTCCACGTGCACCGAGTCGCCCGGCATGACCTTGGACGTGCGCTGCGTGAACGACAGCGTGCGGTACCAGCGGCCCACGTAGCGGTCGTGCATGGCGCGAACGACGTCCTCGGCCGTGCGCGCGGCGGCGGGTGCCTGCGCGGGCAGCGGCCTGGCGGCCGGCGCGCACGCGGCCGCGAGGATGGCGAGCAAGGGAAGAGCGCGGGAAAGCGTCGGCATGGCGGCTTGATCGGCGGAGGTGAGCGATGGAGTACCGCGGGTGACCGCTACCCGCGAAGGTAAACGCGGGTCCGGCGGATTCGCAAACGTCGGGTTCGGGGATCGTGCGTTGGGGACGAGGGTCCGGTTGGATGACGGCCGCGCGGGAGAGGTCGCATCAGGGTTGACCGATGGCACCATCGGTGGGGTGCATCGAGGCCGATCACCCGATCCACATCTTCCGAACCGCAGGATCGGACGATGCGAAGCGGGTCAGTCTCCATCCGCGCTCTCGTCCGCGATCAGTCCATCGAAGCCCGCCGTCTCCGCCGCGTCGGCCAGGGCGTGGAGGTCCGTGGGATCGTCGATCCACGGAAACGGCAGCACGGGCACCGGCGCGGCGAGGTCGGCCAGCGCGCACAGGTTGGTACGCTCCGCCAGGCCGCCGCCATCGGACGAAAGCGCGTTGAGGACGATGCCGCGCACCCGAAGGCCGGCGCCGTGGCAGGCGCGGAGCGTCAGCAGCGCGTGGTTCAGCACGCCGAGCCGGTTTCCCGCGACGATCACCACGTCCAGCCCCCATCGGCGGAACAGCTCGTCGAACGCCACCTCGCGCGTGAGCGGCACGAGCAGGCCTCCAGCGCCTTCCACCACCACGGCGTCGCGGCCGGTGGAAAGGCGGCGGAAGGCGGCGCCGAGCGCATCCACGTCCACCGGGGTGCCCGCGCGCTCGGCCGCGATCCACGGCGCCAGGGGCTCGGGGAGCAGGATGGGGCGAACCGCGTCGATCCTGTCCACGCCGCCGGCCGCCCCACGGAGAAGCGCGGCGTCGCTCGTCGCGTCGTCCGGCTCGCGGCCCGTCTCCACCGGCTTCATGGCGGCGACCGTACATCCACGCCGACGAAGCAGCGCCACCAGCGCCGAGGTGACGACGGTCTTGCCGGCGCCGGTGTCCGTGCCCGTGACGCCGATGCGGATCACAGCGTGTCCAGGAAGCGGGCGACCACGTCGTAGACGCCGGCGACCTCGTCCGCCGTCGTGCAGTACGGCGGCATGAGATAGACGACATTGCCCAGCGGCCGCAGCAGCACGCCCTGGCGCGCTGCGAACTCCGCGAGCTGCCGGCCGATGGGGCTCAGGTACCCCGCGTCCGCCGCCAGGTCGAACGCGGCCACCGTGCCGATGACTCGCGGCGCGGAGACGCGCGGATGCCCGGCGAGCCGGCCGAGCCCGGCGCGGTGCGCGGACTCGATCTCCGCGCGGCTGCGGGTGCACGCGTCCGAGAGCGTGATGCGCAGCGAGGCGCGGGCGGCGGCGCAGGCCACGGGGTTGGCCGTGTACGAGTGCCCGTGGAAGAAGGTGCGGCGGCGGTCGGGGCTGACGAACGCCTGGAACACCTCCTCGCGCACCGCCGTGGCGCCCAGCGGCAGGAAGCCGCCGGTGATGCCCTTGCTCATGCACAGGATGTCCGGCGACACGCCGGCGCGCCCGCAGGCGAAGAGCGGCCCCGTGCGCCCGAAGCCCGTGGCCACCTCGTCCGCGATCAGCAGCACGCCCGCCCGCTCGGTGCGCTCGCGGATGCCACGGAGGGCGTCCTCGCCCCACACGCGCATGCCGCCGGCGGCCAGCAGCAGCGGCTCCACGATCACCGCCGCCAGCTCGTGCCCGCGCCGGTCGATCAGCGCGTCCAGGGCGGACAGCACGTCGCCGTCCGATGGGTCGGGCAGGCGGGCCACCTCGAACAGGTGCGCGGAGAAGGGGTCGGTGAAGACGCTGGACGCGCTGGCGCTCATGGCGCCGAAGGTGTCGCCGTGGTACGCGTTCTCCAGCGCCGCCACCAGCGGGCGCCGCTCGCCGCGGTGGGCCCAGAGCTGGATCGCCATCTTCACCGCCGCCTCCACCGCCGTGGAGCCGTCGTCCGAGAAGAAGACGCGGGTGAGCCCCGCAGGCAGCACCTGCACCAGCTCCGCCGCCAGCCGCGCCGCCGGCTCGTGGGCGAAGCCCGCAAAGATCACCTGCTCCAGCGTGCGCGCCTGCTCGGCGATGGCGTCCGCGATCTCCGGCCGCGCGTGGCCGTGCAGGTTCACCCACCACGACGAGATGGCGTCCAGCAGCCGGGTGCCGTCCGCCAGGTGCAGGTACGTGCCCTCGCCACGCACCACGGGCAGGAAGTCGGGCGTGTTGCCGTGCTGCGTGTACGGATGCCACACGTGCGCATGGTCCAGCGCCAGCCACTCCGGAGTCATTCGATCCATCGCCGTTCGGGTTCCGCCGATCGCCTTTCCTCGCCTCGCCTGTCGATCGGGCGCAGGGCGGAGAAGATGCACCGCCGCACCTCCATCGGCCACCCCGGACGCGTGAAGGGCCCCGCCGATCCGGACGCGCAGAGGTCCTGGATCTCGCCCCGCTCAATGAGGGACCGCACGGCATCTGAGCTTGGTTCGTGGACGTAGAGCCTTACCAGCCGCTCGGGTCGAAGAAGAGAGGCACTGGAGAGGGGATCGAAGCTACCTGCGGAGGAGGCGGGCAAGGCGAGTCCACAGCGTTCGCCGCGGCCGGATGACGATGCAGCTAGGCCGAGCCGAGGGACGGGTCGCAACGTGGATCCCCCCGCTCGCGGAGGTAATCGCGACGGAGCTCAGGGGCTCGTCGTCCGGCTGGAGATTGGCCGCGAGGGTCTGCTGGATCGGGGCGACGCCGTGAGCCATCGCCGCCTCGGCAAGATCCCAACGCGGTGAAGATCGCGTTCCGCCGGCCGATCGCATGTTGAACACGCCCGGGTCGAGGCGATCCGTACCTGCCTTTCCGGCGGGTGTGTGCCGTTCGCCTGCCGTCAATCAGGCTGCGTGAACAGGCGGAAAACGCGCCAGCCGGTACCGTTGTTCCGGTAGATGACCTGGAACGACTGGTAGCGCGAGCCGCAGTCGCGGGGCAGGCGGTAGGTGACGGAGACGTGCGCCGAGTCCGTCCGCGCGCCCGAGGCGGTGGAGATGCCCGGCAGGCACGCCATGCCGGCGCCCGCGATGGAGCCGCCGCGCTGCAGGGCGATCATGTCCGCCACGTCGTCCGATCCCAGGTCCGTGACCCGCGCCGTGTCGCCGCGTGCACCGGCCAGCAGGTATTCGCGGGCGATGGGCGCAAAGCTGCGCCACCGCCACACGCGCAGCCAGTACCACCCGCACCCGGCGCCGACGATGGCGACCGCGGCCAGCGAGAGGGCGATGCGGCGAAGGAGCGGGGTCACGGGGCTGGGTTCAGGAAAACGGAGATTTCGATCATCGCTGGCTGAGCACGTTGTTTACGTACGCGAAGGTCCCGTGCGTCTGCTGGTCCGGAAAGTCACCAGTAGTCGGGCTGCGGACCACGCTTTGCCAGTCGGACGCGGCCGCCCAACTCGTCACGAGCAGTGGAAGCCCACCCTCGCAGGTCGGCGTCACCGTCAGCCGGAGGTCCAGACGCTCGTTCTTCTTCCAGGGCTCAACCTGCAGCTCTCGCATCAGGTATCGGGCGGAGAACACCTCTCTTCTACCTCGATCCGAAGAAATCACCTCATCACCAGCTTCTCGTCTGATGACCCGCTTCGGGTCGGAAGCAATCTCGATATATGCGCCTTCGCCGTTGCGTGGCACGGTCGGGAACGAGACAGTGACGCCCCCGGCGATCGCGGCCGCACCGAGGTTGGTAACCGAGATCACAATCGGTAGCTGCGTCCCGACCTGGCCCGTAGTGTAGAAGGCAATCCAGTTGAAGTGGGGACTTGGCTTGTCCGCGCCAACCAGAGGCTGCTTGCCTCCGAACTCCCGGATTTCGGTGATACGACGGCGCTGAACCCATTCCCACGCAAACAGAAGATCCTTGAGTCCTAACGAGAGTGCCATGATGAGCCTCTTTGTGAAGGATTCGCGCCAGCCGTGGGGAAACTCGCCTCAGTCGCTAGTAAGCAGAAATTTCTTCTTCAGTCCCCCGCCACCAGCGTGCTGGGGATGAACGGCGACTCCTGCACCTGCGCGGGCTTGCGGCGGGTGAGCACCAGCGCCCATTCGCGGATCGACGCCGCGAGCATCAGCAGCGTGACGGCCATGAAGGCCATCGCCACGGCGGCGTCCATCCGGTCGTTGAAGATCATCCGGTACGCGTCGGCGATGGTCTTGGCGCCCGCGGGGAGCTTGCCGGCGGCCAGGGCGCCGTGCACGGCGGCGGCGTGGGAGAGAAAGCCGAGCTTAGGGTCGGCGGCGAACACCTTCTGCCAGCCGGCCGTCATGGTGACCAGGATGATCCACGCCAGCGGGCCCAGCGTGGTCCACGCGTAGCGCGCCTTGCCCATCTTGATGATCACCGTCGTGCCCACGCAGAGCGCGACGGCGGCCAGGAGCTGGTTGCTGATGCCGAACAGGGGCCACAGGCTGTTGATGCCGCCCAGCGGGTCCACCACGCCCTGGTACAGGAACCATCCCCACGCCAGCACGATCAGCCCGCTGCTGAGCACGATGCTGGGATACCACGAGGTGCGCCCCAGCGGCTTCCAGACGTGCCCCAGCAGCTCCTGCAGCATGAAGCGGCCGACGCGGGTGCCGGTGTCGATGGTGGTGAGGATGAACAGCGCCTCGAACATGATGGCGAAGTGGTACCAGATGGCCATCGACGAGCCGCCGAACAGGCCCGCGAAGATGTGCGACATGCCCACCGCCAGCGACGGCGCCCCGCCCGTGCGCGCCAGCAGCGACTGCTCGCCCATCTGCGCCGCCAGCACGCGCATGTCCTCGGGCGAGACGGCGAATCCCCAGGTGGCGATGGTCTTCGTCGCGGCCTGCACCGTGGCGCCCACCGCGCCCGCCGGGGCATTGATGGCGAAGTAGACGCCCGGCTGCAGGATGCTGGCGGCGATCATCGCCATCACCCCCACGAACGACTCCATCACCATGCCGCCGTAGCCCACCATGCGCGCGTGCGACTCCTTCACCAGCATCTTGGGCGTGGTGCCCGACGCCACCAGCGCGTGGAAGCCGCTGATGGCCCCGCAGGCGATGGTGATGAAGGCGAAGGGAAAGAGCTTGCCCGCGAACACGGGCCCCGTGCCGTCCACGAAGCGCGTCAGCGCCGGCATGCGGATCATCGGCATGGAGATCAGGATGCCCGCCGCCAGCCCCAGGATGGTCCCGATCTTCAGGAAGGTGGACAGGTAGTCGCGCGGGCACAGCAGCACCCACACGGGCAGGACGGAGGCGATGAAGCCGTACGCCGCCAGCAGCCACACCAGCGTGGTGCCCTCCACCGTGAACCACGCCGCGATGCCCGGCATCTGCGCCACCTGGCCGCCGCCCCACACGGCGAGCAGCACGAGCACCAGGCCGATGACGGAGGCCTCCAGCACCTTGCCGGGCCGGAAGGCGTGCATCCACCATCCCATCAGAAGCGCGATGGGCACCGTGCAGGCGATGGTGAACATGCCCCACGGCGAGTGCTTGAGCGCGTTCACCACGATGAGCGCCAGCACGGCCAGCAGGATGACCATGATGGCCAGCACCGCGACCATGGCGATCACCCCCGCCACCGGACCCACCTCGTCGCGCGCCATCTGCCCCAGCGAGCGGCCGTCGCGGCGCATGCTGGCGAACAGGATCACGAAGTCCTGCACCGCGCCCGCCAGCACCACGCCCACGATCAGCCACAGCGTGCCGGGCAGGTACCCGAACTGCGCCGCCAGCACGGGCCCCACCAGCGGCCCCGCCCCCGCGATCGCCGCGAAGTGGTGGCCGAAGAGCACCCAGCGGTTCGTCGGCACGAAGTCCACGCCGTTGTCCAGCCGCTCGGCCGGCGTGGCGCGGGCGTCGTCCAGCTCGAACACGCGCACGGCCAGGAAGCGCGAGTAGAAGCGGTATCCCACGGCGTAGGTGCAGAGGGCGGCCACCACCACCCAGGCGGCGTTGATGGTCTCGCCGCGGTGCAGCGCCAGCAGCGCGAGCGAGCCCGCGCCCAGCGACGCCACGGCGCACCAGGTGAGGATGGGGAGGATCTTGCGCATGGCCGGCGTGCGGAGGGGGGATGGGCGATGGAGGGCCGGGACCCCGCGTCCGCCGGGCGAGGCGACACGAGCAGGGCACGGCGGCCGGCGGCAGGGAGCGGCCGGAATCGGGAAGATGGACCACCATACTACGGACCCCACCGCGCGAAGGGAAGCGCGCCGCGTCCCTGCACGCGCACCGCCCCGGATGCGGCCGCGTTACGGAGCCGGCCATCCCCGCGCGCGCCGCCCTCCGTCCGCCCGGGGACCTGGGTCGTTGGAGCCGGCGATCCGCCGCGAGCGGGCCGCCGCCCCGCCGGCCTTTACCTTTGCGGACCCGCGGCGTATGATGGGCCGAATGCCCTCTCCCTTCTGCATCGGTTCCCGCCGCGCCCCCGCGGCCGGCGCGCCCGTATCCGGCGGCGCCGGAGTGCCGCGCCGTTCATCCCACACATGCCCTCGTCGCCTCCGATGCCGGTAGAAAGCGCGCCGGCGGTGCCCGCGGGCCTGGTGCGCACGCTGCTGGGCAGCGTGCCCGAGGGCGTGGTGGCGTGCGACCGCGACCTGCGCTACGTGGTGTGGAACCGGTACATGGAGACGCTCACGGGCCTGTCCGCCGCCGAGGTGCTGGGGCGCGACGTGCTGGAGCCGTTCCCCTTCCTGCGCCGCCGCGGGCTGGGCCGCCTGCTGGCACGCGCGCTGGCGGGCGAGACGGTGCGCCTGGCCGACACGCCGTACCGCATCCCCGGCACGGGCCGCTCGGGCTGGGTGGCGGGGCAGTACGGGCCGCTGCTGGACGACGCCGGCGCCGTGACCGGAATCGTGGGCACCATCCACGAGATCACCGACCGCAAGCGCACGGAGCGCACCCTGCGCGACAGCGAGGAGCGGATGCGCGCCTTCTTCGACGCGGCGGCGGTGGGCATCGCCATCGTGGACCGCGAAGGCACGCTGGTGGCCGGCAACCCCGCGCTGCAGCAGATGCTGGGCTTCGGCGAGGAGGAGCTGGCGGGCATGCCGCTGGACCTGCTGGCGCACCCGGCCGACGTGCGCGCCGGCGCCGTGGCCTTCCGCGAGGTGGTGGAGGGGCGCGTGCAGCGCTGGCAGGGCGAGAGCCGCTTCCTGCGGCGCGACGGCAGCGTGCTGTGGGGCCGGCTGAGCGCCAGCGCCATGCAGGGCGCCGACGGCGAGCCGTGGCTGAGCGTGGGGATGGTGGAGGACGTGACGGAGCACCGCCGGGCGATGGAGGAGAACCTGCGCCTGGCCGCCTTCGTCCGCGAGAGCCCCAACCCCGTGGTGGAGTGCGGCGCGGGGGGCGAGGTGCTGTTCCAGAACCCTGCCGCCGCGGCCCTGGTGCGCGACACCGGCGCGGGCGAGCTGCGCCGCCTGCTCCCCGCCAACCACGTGCAGCTCGTGCACACGGGGCTGGCGCTGGGGCAGGTGTTCCGCGGCGTGGAGGTGCCGGTGGGCGGGCGAATCTTCGCCTGGACGTACCATCCGCACCCTGCCTTCCGCGCCGTGCACCTGTTCGCGGAGGACATCACGGGGCGCCGGGCGGTGGAGGAGCAGCTCCGCCACGACGCGCTGCACGACGCCCTCACCGGGCTGCCCAACCGGCTGCTCTTCATGGAGCACCTGGCCCGCGCCATCCTGCTGGCGCGGCGCGACGACGCGCACCAGTTCGCGGTGCTGTTCCTGGACCTGGACCGCTTCAAGGTGGTGAACGACGGCCTGGGGCACCACGTGGGCGACGACCTGCTGGTGGCGGTCGCCGGCCGCCTGCGCGCCAGCGTGCGCGAGCGCGACACGGTCGCCCGCTTCGGCGGCGACGAGTTCGCCGTGCTGCTGGACGGCATTCCCGACGCGGAGTTCGCCAGCCGCGCGGCCGAGCGCATCCAGGCCGCCGTGTCCGCCCCCGTCGCGCTCAGCGGCTACGAGGTGTTCACCTCGGCCACCATCGGCATCGCCCTCAGCTCGTCCGCGTACGGCCGCCCCGAGTACCTGCTGCGGAACGCGGACATGGCCATGTACCGGGCCAAGGCGGCGGGGATGGGGCGCTACGAGGTGTTCGACCGCGCCATGCACGCCGCCGCGCTGCTGCGCCTGCAGACGGAGACGGACCTGCGGCACGCGCAGGAGCGGGGCGAGTTCCGCGTCTTCTACCAGCCCATCCTGTCCCTGGGGGACGGGCGCATCGCGGGGATGGAGGCGCTGGTGCGGTGGGCGCACCCCGAGCGCGGCTGGATCTCGCCCCCCGACTTCGTGCCGGCGGCCGAGGAGACGGGGCTGATCTTCGCGCTGGGCGGCTGGGTGCTGCGCGAGGCCTGCCGCCAGCTCGGCGAGTGGCGGCGCACCGTGCCTGGCGGCGAGGCGCTCACCGTGAGCGTCAACCTGTCCGTCAAGCAGTTCAGCCAGGCCGACCTGCTGGAGCAGGTGCGCCGCGCGCTGGACGAGGCGGGGCTGGAGCCCGGCGCGCTGCGGCTGGAGGTGACGGAGAGCGTGCTGGTGGAGAACCTGGAGAGCGCCGCCGCCATCCTGGGACGCCTCAAGGCGCTGGGGCTGAAGGTGCACATGGACGACTTCGGCACCGGCTACTCGTCGCTGGGCTCGCTGCACCGCCTGCCCATCGACGCCCTGAAGGTGGACCGCAGCTTCGTCGCCCGCCTGGGCACCGGGCGCGCCGCCAGCCAGCTCGTGCGCACCATCGCCACCCTGGCGCGCGAGCTGGGCCTGGCGGTGGTGGCCGAGGGCGTGGAGACGGCGGAGCAGCTCGCCGAGCTGCGGGCCCTGCGCTGCGAGTACGGCCAGGGCTACTACTTCTCCGTGCCGGTGGATGCGGACGCCATGCGCGCCCTGCTGCTGGAGTCGCCCACGTGGTAGCCCGCGCGTCGGCGGAGGGGTGTCGATCGGCGGCGTCCATCTGTCCTCCGACGTCGCCCTACCCCGGGCTGTCCGCTCCTCCCCGCGCGACGGAGCGGAACGCATCCGCCGAGGTCGGTCGATCGACCGCCCCGGGACGGGCGCGGGCGAATGCCGGGAGGACGCCCGCGCGGCGCATCCCGTGGACGCCGTTCCTCTCTCCGCGAGGATAGCGCGTGCACCGCCTTCTCCTTCGCCAGCTCGAGGCCCGGTTCGGCAGCGTGGACGCCGTGCCCCCGGAGGTGCGCGCGCTGGCGGAGGACGTGTCGCGCGAGTACGAGCGGGCGGAGCGCGACGGGGCGCTGCTGGCGCGCTCGCTGGAGGTGGCGGCGGCCGAGCTGCTGGAGCGCAACACCCGCCTGAGCGCCGAGCTGGCCGAGCGCCGCCGGGCCGAGGCCGCGCTGCAGGAGGCGGTGGAGCGCTACCGGCTGATCGGCCGGGCGACCAACGACACCATCTGGGAGTTCGAGTTCGGCACGGGCGCCGGGGGGTGGAACGAGGGCATCCACACCATGTTCGGCTACGGGCCCGAGGCCGCCGACGCCGGCGTGGGCTGGTGGCGCGAGCGCATCCATCCCGACGACCTGGAGCGGGTGGAGCGGGTGATGGACGAGGCGGTGGCGGGTGGCCGCTCGTCGTTCACCACCGAGTACCGCTTCCGCCACGCCGACGGCGCGTGGGTGACGGTGCTGGACCGCGCCCACATCGCCCGCGACGCCGAGGGGCGCCCGGTGCGCGTGGTGGGCGCCATGTTCGACCTGACGGACCGCCAGCGCGCCGACGAGGCCCTGCGCGAGAGCGAGCGCCAGTTCCGCGCCCTGGCCGAGACGGTGGCCGCCGCCACCTTCATCTACCAGGGCGCCGTCTTCGCGTACGTGAACCGCGCGGCCGAGGAGCTCACGGGCTTCACGGCGGACGAGCTGGTGGGCACCGCGTTCTGGGACCTGGTGCACCCCGACCAGCGCGAGGCGGTGATGCGCCGCGGGATGGCCCGCCAGCGGGGCGAGGAGGTGCCGCCGCGCTACGAGTTCCGCATCGTGCGCAAGGACGGCGAGGAGCGCTGGGTGGAGTTCACGGCGGGCGCCATCCAGTTCCGCGGCGGCCCGGCGGCGCTGGGCACCGCGTTCGACGTCACCCCCCACAAGCGGGCCGAGGAGGCGCTGCGGCGGCAGGCGCTGGCCTTTGAGAACCTGTACGACGCCGTCATCATCACCGACGTCGAGGGGCGGATCACGGCATGGAACCCCGCCGCCGCGCGCATCTACGGCTTCGCCGAGGCGGAGGTGCTGGGCCGCACGGTGGCGCTCTGGCTGCACCCGGACGACGGCGCGGCGGTGGACGCCCAGATCAACGCCGCGCTGGAGCGCGAAGGCCGCTGGAACGGCGAGATCCGCTTCGTGCGCAGGGACGGGCGCGAGGGGGTGTCCGAGACCAGCGTGGTGCCCGTGTACGACGCCGCGGGGGTGCGGCTGGGGTCGCTGGGCGTGAACCGCGACATCACCGACCGGCGGCGGGCCGAGGAGGCGCTCCGCACCAGCGAGGAGCGCTACCGCACGCTCTTCCAGGAGTCGCGCGACGCCATCTACATGACCAGCACCGACGGCCGCTTCGTGGACGCCAACCAGGCCATGCTGGACCTGTTCGGCTACGGGCGCCAGGAGCTGCTGGCCATGGGCGCGCTGGACCTGTACGCCCACGCGGCCGACCGCGAGCGCTTCCAGGACGAGATCGCCCGCGTGGGCTACGTGCGCGACTACGAGGTGCGCCTGGCCCACCGCGACGGGCAGGCCGTGGAGTGCCTGCTCTCGGCCTCGCTGCGGCGCTCGCCGGCGGGGGAGATGCTGGGATACCAGGGCATCATCCACGACATCACCGAGCGCAAGCGCGCCGAGGACCAGCTGGCCTACGGCGCCCTGCACGACGCGCTGACCGGGCTGCCCAACCGCGCCCTGTTCGTGGACCGCCTGACCCACGCCATCGACCGGGTGCGCCGCGCGGGTGACGCCCACTTCGCGGTGCTGTTCCTGGACCTGGACCGCTTCAAGGTCATCAACGACTCGCTGGGCCACTCCGTGGGCGACGAGCTGCTGAACGCCATGGCCCGGCGCCTGGAGGCCACCCTCTCGCCCGGGGACACGGTGGCGCGCTTCGGGGGCGACGAGTTCACCGTGCTGGTGGAGCCGGTCGCGGGCGCCCTGGACGCCAGCCACGTGGCCGAACGCATCCTGCACGCCCTCTCCGCCCCCTTCGCGCTGGACCGCCACGAGGTGTTCGCCTCCGCCAGCGTGGGCATCGCGCTGAGCACCACCGGCCACGCGGACCCCGAGGAGCTGCTGCGCAACGCGGACGCGGCGCTGTCGCGGGCCAAGGCGCTGGGCAAGTCGCGCTACGAGGTGTTCGACCGCGCCATGCACGCCGAGGCGCTGGGGCGGCTGCAGATGGAGATGGACCTGCGGCGCGCGGTGGAGCGGGGCGAGTTCCGCGTCTTCTACCAGCCCGTGGTGGAGCTGGCCACGGGCCGGATCGCGGGCTTCGAGGCGCTGCTGCGCTGGATGCACCCCGAGCGCGGGATGATCCCCCCGGCGGAGTTCATCCCCGTGGCCGAGGAGACGGGCCTGATCCTGCCGCTGGGCCGCTGGGTGATCGAGCAGGCGTGCCGCGACGCGGGCGCATGGGTGCGGGCGCGGGGCCAGCCGCCGGCCACGGTGGGCGTCAACCTCTCCGTCAAGCAGTTCACGCAGGTGGACCTCGTGGAGCACGTGGAGCGCACGCTCGCCGCCACGGGCCTGCCCGCCTCGCGCCTGAAGCTGGAGATCACCGAGTCCGTGATCCTGGAGGACGCCGAGCCGGCCAAGGGAATGCTGGCCCGCCTGCGCGCGCTGGGCGTGGAGCTGCACATGGACGACTTCGGTACGGGCTACTCGTCGCTGGGCTACCTGCACCGCTTTCCGCTGGACGCGCTGAAGGTGGACCGCTCGTTCGTGATGCGGATGGTGGAGGAGCCGCGAAACGCCAAGCTGGTGCAGGCCATCGTCACCCTGGCGCACAACCTGGGCGTCCGCGTGGTGGCCGAGGGCATCGACCAGCCCGCCCAGCTCGTGGCGCTGCGCGAGATGGGCTGCGACTTCGGCCAGGGATACCTGTTCTCGCCTCCCGTGCCCCGCATCGAAGCCGATGCCATGCTCGCCCGCGAACCCGTGTGGTGAGCGGCGGAACCTAGCGCGGGCTGGGTCAACGGGTGGTCCCACGCGCACCGCCGCAGTCTGCGCCGCCGCCCGATGCGGAGGAGGGTTTCGGCGACGGACCGGTGGCGCTGAGGTGAGGCCGGCCGCCCGCGGCGAGTCCGTGACGCCGTCGGCTGGCGGTTGGGACTGGGCGGCGAGTGAAGCCGCGGCACGAACGAGCCGAAGCCTCCGTGCGGGATCCGCAGGGAGGCTTCGTGTGATCGCCGGCGCGATCTCGACCTTCGGGGACCGCGCCGGAGCCGGCGCGGCGCGGCCCTCAGTGGATCACGCTGCCGATGCGGCCCCAGCGGGCGGCGGTGATGAAGCTGGGGAAGGGGGCGTCCTCGGTGTGGTCCCACGACCAGTAGATGAACAGCGGCTTGCCGCGGATCTGCTCACGGGGGATGAAGCCCATGAAGCGCGAGTCCAGCGACTCGTCGCGGTTGTCGCCCATCAGGAAGTAGTGGCCGGCGGGCACCACCAGGGGCCCCCAGTTGTCGCGCGTGGGGTGATACGTCTGGCGGTCCACGGTCTTCGGCAGCGCGTCCAGGTGCCAGTGGTAGCCGTAGCGCTCGGGCTTCACCTCGGGCCCGAAGGCGCCCGGCGTGCCGGTGAAGCCGATGGGGGTGTCGGGCTGGTCGCCGTACACGGTGTAGGGCTCCACGAGCTTCTTGCCGTTGCGGTACATCTCGTGGTTCACCATCTGCACGGTGTCCCCCGGCTCGCCGATCAGCCGCTTCACCACGTCCATCACCGGCTCGTTGTAGTCGGGCCGGAACACCACGATGTCGCCGTGCCGCGGCTGGCGCAGGCCGGGGATGTGGTGTTCGGTGAAGGGGATGTGGGGGCCGAACACCACGTTGCTCGCCATCAGGTAGTCGCCCACCAGCAGCGTCTTCTCCATGCTCTCGCTGGGGATGGTGAACGCCTGCAGCAGGAACGTGCGGATGACGACGAAGAGGACCACCGCCACGCCCAGCGACTTGGTCCACTCCAGCACTTCGTTCTTGGCCGCCGCCGTCTTTCCGGTGGTCGCGGTCTTTCCGGCAGGGGCGCGCGGGGCCTGGCGCGGTTCGGGTCTGGGCACGTTCTCTCGCTGTAGTGGCTTTCGAAGACGAAGGGCCGCGTGCGGCGGATGCCGCGGGTGGACGTACGGCCCCCCGCGGACGGGGGTTTCGCGCCCGCCGCGGAGGGCCGTGGGGCTCGCCGGAACCCATACGTTACCCGCGCCCCGGGGCCTCGTTCCGCGGCCGCCGCCCACAGCCCGAACGCAGCCGCCCAACGGCACGGTACATCGGTCGATGGGATGCTCGCCGGATATCCTGCGGGTCATCCGCGCATCGCCGGTGGAGCATGTCACCCAAAGGCGACATTCGGCCGGATGTGTTCCATAGGGTACAGGTCCATTCCCCGTGGCCACGTATCGCCATCTCCCGCTCAGCCTTCCAGCGCCGACATCGCGGGTAAGCCGGACGGGAGACATCGAAGCGGTGCACGTCCATCGATCCGCGTGCCGCGCCGGCTCAGGCGCGCGATGCCAGCGCGGTGATGCATGCCTCGCGGACGCGCCAGGCATCGTCCGCCATCCAGCCGGGCAGGCGGTCGGCGACCCAGCGCTGCATGGCACGGCGGTGCAGTGCCTCCTTGTGCGCGCCGATGCCGCCTGGCGTGATCGCCTCCTCGTACAGGAAGTGGCCGATGGGCTCCGCGGCGGCGGCGTCCGCGCGGGTGACGTCCAGCCGCGTGCCGCCGCCGCGCAGGTAGCAGTGTGCCTCGGGCAGCGCGTCCAGGCCATGCCGCGCGAGCACGGCGCCGACGCCGGGCGTGTTCGCATCGCGCATGGCGTAGATGCCGACGACGAGATCCACCTCCGCGCCGTGCTCGGCCGCGAGCTGCGCCAGGAGCGCGTGCTTGGTGCTGCACGTCCCGCGACCCTCCGCAAGCACGAGGCGGAAGTCCGCCCGGTCCGCGTTGCGCCCGTACGGCAGCCGCCACACCAGCCGCGACGCATCGTGGAAGCCGCGCGCTCCACGGGCGACGAAGGCCGCGCCGGTTTCCGTCGCCGCACTCAGTGCGAAGTCCGGGAACGCGGCGAGTGCCTCGTCGACCGGATGGAAGAGATGGCCGTCACGGTCATCGGCACGCGTCGTACCAGCCGTGTCCGCCGTCGCCGAAAAGTGTTGCGGGGCGATGGACGGCATGTCCACGGAGGGGTCCATCGAACGAGTCATTCGCTGGAGGATTCCGCCCGCTCGGGGCGGGCGGCGCTTCCGGCGAGGAGGCCGCCGTCCAGCACCATCTCGGCGCCGGTCGTGTAGGCGGACTCGTCCGAGGCCAGGTGGAGGACGGCCTGGGCCACCTCCCACGGTGTGCCGAAGCGGCCCAGGGGGGTGTCGCGCGTCAGGGCGCGCATGCGGTCCTCGCGGTCGGGGCCGTCGCCCAGCATCGGCTCCCACATGGGGGTGAGGATGGCGGCGGGCTGCACCACGTTGCACCGCACGGCCAGCCCCTCGGCCGCGCAGTACAGCGCCACCGTGCGCGTGTGGTTGCGGATGGCCGCCTTGCTGGAGGCGTAGGCCGCCGCGCCGGGAATGCCCACCATCCCCGAGCGCGAGCCGATGTTGACGATGCTCCCCGCGCCGTGGGCGCGCATGGCGCGGATGGCGTGCTTGCAGCCCAGGAACACGCCGTCCAGGTTCGTCGCGTGCACCGCCCGCCAGCTTTCCAGCGATGCGTGCTCGGGGTCCTGCGGCGCGGGATCGTCCTCGAAGCCCGTGATGCCCGCGTTGTTCACCAGCACGTCCAGCCGGCCGTACGTCTCCACGATCCATTCCACCACCTGCCGCCAGTCTTCCTCTCGCCGGACGTCCAGCCGACGGTACGCCGCGTCGCCAGCGATCATGCCGGCGGCGGCCGCGCCCGTCTCGTCGCGGATGTCCGTGGCGATCACCCGCGCCCCCTCGCGCGCCAGCAGATCCGCCACCGCGAGCCCGATTCCGCGCGCCGCGCCCGTCACCAGGGCCACCTTCCCGTCTACCCGTCCCATGCTTTCTCCCTGGGATCGAAACGCGGCCGTAGCACGGTCGTGGAATCCAGAAAGCGCGCCGATCACGCCGTCAAGGGTTCCCAGGCTGACCGCGATGTCATATGTTGGAAGCACACGGAAGGTGCGGAAGGCACCTTCCTTCACCCGCCGATCCCAAGGGGGTAACGATGCGCAAGCTCTCGCTGGACACGCTGGACGTGGAGTCGTTCGAGACGGCGCCCGCCGGTTCCGAGCAGTTCCGCGGCACCGTGCAGGCCTACGACGTGAGCGCCTCGCCCACGTCGTGCTGCCCCAAGCAGACGTACGTGTACGCCTGCCCCGTCAGCACGGGCTGTCCGTGACCGAGTGAAGGGGGAGAGGCGTCCCTCGCGGCGCCTCTCCCCAGCTCGATCGACCTCCACCCTACTCCGCCTTCGCGCCGTCCGCGCCCCCGGCATCCGCCTCGTAGACCGTCTTCACGTTCACGAACTCGCGGATGCCGAACTCGCCCAGCTCGCGCCCGTAGCCCGACTGCTTCACGCCGCCGAACGGCAAGCGCGGGTCGGACGCCACCATCGCGTTCACGAACACCATCCCCGCCTCCACCCCCTCCTCGAAGCGCGCCCGCTCGCCCTCGTCGCGCGTCCACACGCTGCTGCCCAGGCCGAAGTCGCTGTCGTTGGCCAGCTCGATGGCGGCCTCCAGGCTGGGCACGCGGAAGAGCAGCGCCACGGGGCCGAACACCTCCTCGCGGTACGCCGGCGCGCTCTCCGGGATGTCGGCCAGGATGGTCGGGCGATAGTAGAAGCCCGGCCCTTCCATCTTCCCCCCGCCGGTCAGCACCCTCGCGCCCGCCGCGACGGACTTCCGCACCTGCTCGTCCACCTCGTCGCGGATGGAGGCGGTCGCGAGCGGGCCGATGTCGGTGCCGTCCTCCATGGGATCGCCCACCTTCAGCCCCTCCATCGCGCGAACGAACAGGCGCTGGAACTCGTCCGCCACCCGCTCGTGGACGATGAAGCGCTTGGCGGCGATGCACGACTGGCCGTTGTTGATGCAGCGCGCCTTGGCCGCCGTCTTCGCCGCCGCGTCCAGGTCGGCGCTGGGAAGCACGACGAAGGGGTCGCTGCCGCCCAGCTCCAGCACCGTCTTCTTGAGCCGCTTGCCCGCGCGCTCGGCCACCGAGCTGCCGGCCGGCGTGCTTCCGGTGAGCGTGGCCGCCTTCACGCGCGGATCGTCCAGCACCGCCTGCACGCCGTCGGAGCCGATCAGCAGGGTCTGGAAGGCGCCGTCGGGAAAGCCGGCGCGCCGGAAGACATCCTCGATGGCCAGCGCGCACTGGGGCACGTTGGAGGCGTGCTTCAGCAGGCCCACGTTGCCCGCCATCAGCGCCGGCGCGGCGAAGCGGAAGACCTGCCACAGCGGAAAGTTCCACGGCATCACCGCCAGCACGGGCCCCAGCGGCTGGAAGCGCACCAGGCTGCGCTTGGCGTCCGTCCTCACCGGCTGGTCGGCCAGGAAGCGCTCGCCGTTCTGCACGTAGTAGCGGCACGCGGCGGCGCACTTCTCCACCTCGGCCACGGCGGAGGCCAGCGTCTTCCCCATCTCCGTCGTCATGGTGCGCGCCAGCTCGCCCTTCTCCGCGTCCAGGATCTCCGCCGCCCGCGACAGCCAGCGGGCGCGGTCGGCGAACGAGGTGTGGCGGTACGCGCGGAAGGTCTCGTCGGCGCGCGCGAGCTTCTCCTCGAGCTCGGCCTCCGTCAGCGCGTCGAAGGTCCGCAGCGCCTGGCCGGTGGCGGGGTTGATGGTCGCGATGGGCATGGTCGTGCGCTCCTTCCGTCGGTCGGCACTGCGTGGAAACGGGCGCTGCGCGCGGGGCCGCGGCACGCGAACCTACTCCGCCGATCGGACGGCGACAAGCGTGCCGCGGCGGGCGCAATCGCCGGAAGGACGGACACCTGCGCGCTGATTCCGAGACCCCGACCCGGCCCCGCCGCCCGCCCGTCCGGAGGAGGGTTGTAGTTCATCCCATGGGGTTGCATCCCGGGACGGATGTCCGCCGCTCAACACGATCACATCTCGGCGTCCATGCCCCGCCTGGGGAACATCGTCCAGACTGCGTGGCGGGAGATATCGAAGCGGAGTGCGTGAGATGGCGTGTCCGCCGGCGGTTCCATCGGGATGAACCTCATGGCTGGGAACGACCATCGCCCCTGCGCGTTCGGCGGGCGAGCGTTTGGGGCGGGTTTCGTTGGGGGTCGCGTATGTCGAGAGATCCTCGGCGAATCGATCTCCCTCCGGAACCCTGTCCCCTCGCGGACCGCGTCCTTACATTGGGCGGCCGACCGAAGACACACCGCACCCTCCCGCCGGACGCGACCCTTGCGCACGCTCCAAACCCCATCGCCGGAATCGCCGCCGGCCCATGGCGACGCGCCGGCCATCCGCTGCCGCGGGCTGCACAAGCGCTTCGGCGACACGGTGGCGGTGAAGTCGCTGGACCTGGAGGTGCGGCGCGGCGAGTGCTTCGGGCTGCTGGGGCCCAACGGTGCGGGCAAGACGACGACGATCGAGGTGCTGGAGGGGCTGCAGGAGCGCGACGGCGGCGAGCTGGAGGTGCTGGGCATGCGCTGGGACCGCGACGCGAGCGCCATCCGCGCGCGGCTGGGCGTGCAGCTCCAGGAAAGCGAGTTCTACGACAAGAGCACGGTCGAGGAGGCCGTCCGCATGTTCCGCTCGTTCTATCCGCGCGGGCCGCGGGTGGACGCGCTGATCGGCTTCGTCCAGCTCGACGAGAAGCGCCGCACGCAGGTGAAGAACCTGTCCGGCGGGCAGCGCCAGCGCCTGTCCGTGGCCTGCGCCCTGGCCGGCGCGCCCGACGTGCTCTTCCTGGACGAGCCCACGACGGGGCTGGACCCGCAGTCGCGGCGCCAGCTCTGGGACGTGTGCGAGGCGTTCCGCGCAGGGGGCGGCACCATCCTGCTCACCACGCACTTCATGGACGAGGCCGAGCACCTGTCCGATCGCATCGCCATCCTGGACCGCGGCGAGATCATCGCCCAGGGCACGCCGGCCGAGCTGATCCGCGCGCTGGGCGGCGACCACGTGGTGGAGTTCGCCAGCACGGCGCAGATCGAGGACGATGCGCTGTCGGCGCTGCCCGGCGTCTCGCGCGTGGGCAGCCGCGGCGAGTCGCGCCTGCTGACGGTGGCCGCGCTGCACACCGCGGTGCCGGCGCTGCTGGACCTGGTGGCCGCCCGCGGCGGCGACCTGACGGCGCTCAGCACCCACCACGCCACCCTGGACGACGTGTTCCTGGCGCTCACCGGACGAGGCCTGCGCGATGAGTGACCCCGTGACGTCCTCCGCGGCCGCGATCTCTCCCGAGACGCCGCCGCCGCCCACGGCTCCGCGGACCGCGCCGGGTCCGGACGCGTCGGATGAGCACCTGAGCCCCCTGCGCGAGCTGATCCTGTCGCGCATCCGCGGCTTCCTGCGCGAGCCCGAGGCGCTGTTCTGGACCTTCGGGTTCCCCATCATCATGGCCATCGGCCTGGGGCTGGCGTTCCGCGACAACCCCGGCGAGCGCGCGGTGGTGGGCGTGGAGCGCGGCTCCGCGGCCGAGCGCTGGACGGCCGCGCTGCGCGCATCGCCCGACGTGGACGTTCGCGTGCTGGACCCAGCCGCCGCGGCCCTGGCGCTGCGCAAGGGAACGGTGGGCGTGCTGCTGGCGGGCACCGGCCGGCTCGTCTACCGCTACGACCCCGCCCGCCCGGAGAGCCGCCTGGCGCGCCTGACCGCAGACGCCGTGGTGCAGAAGGCCGGCGGCGCGACGCGGCCCGTGGCGGCAGCCGACGACCGCAGCCGGCGGCCGGGCGGGCGCTACATCGACTGGGTGATCCCGGGGCTCATCGGCCTGAACCTGATGAGCACGGGCATGTGGGGCATCGGCTTCGGCATCGTGCAGGCGCGGCAGCGGAAGCAGCTCAAGCGGCTGGTCTCCACGCCCATGCGCAAGCGCGACTTCATGCTGGCGCAGGTGCTGGCGCGGCTGGTGTTCATCGGGCTGGAGGTGCCGCCCATCGTGCTCTTCGCCTGGCTGGCGTTCGGCGTGCACGTCGCGGGCTCGCTGCCGGCGCTCTCCGCCGTCGTCGTGCTGGGCGCCATGACCTTCGCCGGCATGGGCCTGCTCTGCGCCGCGCGCGCCCGCACGATGGAGGGCATCAGCGGCATCCTGAACGTGGTGATGCTGCCCATGTTCGTGCTCTCCGGCGTCTTCTTCTCCGCCGCGCGCTACCCGGACGCGGTGCAGCCGTTCATCCGCGCGCTGCCGCTCACGGCCCTGAACGACGCGCTGCGGGCGGTCTACAACGACGGCCTGCCGCTTTCCGCCGCCGCCGTGCCGCTCGCCATCCTGGCCGCGTGGGGCGTCGCCAGCTTCGCCGCCGCCCTCAAGGCGTTCCGCTGGCAGTAGGTGGATCGGTCGATCTCCCGTCCGGATCGTCCGTGCGGAGAACCGCGCCGGCGGTGGGATCGACGGAGCGGAGAGCGGTCCGCGGTGTCGGAGGGACGGTCCGTCGAAGACCCGCATCGGCGGAAGATCCCGTTTTGACGACGCGATCGGGGACCGTCCGATCATCCATCCGCCGACCCGGCAATCCTTTCGGGACCTGCGATATGTGAAGCTCGCGGAGATGCAGCCGCGGCCTGCGGTTTCCTACGCTGTCACAACGTCCGGCGGACGTGCGTTCTCAGGGCGAACGGCAGCGCGGAGGGGCTGTTTCTCCCGAGCGCGTGCAACGGCCCCTTCGCCCCACCCCGCTCCGAACGTTATGATGATGAGGTCCGCTGCCGCGCCCGCGGTGGCACACGGCCCGGCAGCCCGCGCCGCCCCGCGCGCAGCACCCGCCGTCCGGCCGCCCCGCGCGGAGACCCGCCCATGAGCGTGCTGTCCGCCGCCGTGCCCGCGCTCGCGGGCGGGGAGCGCACCCGCGGGGGCGCCCACGCAAACGCACCTGCCGCCGTGGATTTCGACGCGCTCTTCCGACGCATCTATCCCTCGCTGCACCGCTACGTCCACCGCATGACGGGGGACGCGGACGCCGCCGACGACATCGCCCAGGAGGCCTTCGTGCGGCTGCTGACGCGCACCATGCCCGAGGACGAGGCGCGGCTCTGGCTGTTCACGGTGGCCACCAACCTGTTCCGCGACTCGGCGCGCACCTACAAGCGGCGCGAGCGGCTGCTTTCGGCCGTGCCGATGAACGTGGGGCACCTTCCCGCGCCGGACGAGCCGGTGGAGCGGGGCCAGGAGATCGAACGGGTACGCGCGGCGCTCTCGCTGCTCACCCCACGCGAACGGACCATGCTGCTGATGCGGGAAGAAGGGTTCCGGTACGACGAGATCGCCGGGGTGACCGACGTGGCGCCGGGCTCGGTGGGCACGCTGCTGGCGCGCGCCCTGCGGCGCTTCACCGCCGCGTATGAAGGCGGCCGGAAGGAGGCCCGATGAGCCACCTGGACGAGGGCGCGCTGATGTCGCTGCTGGACGGCGAGCTGCCGCCCGGCGAGCGCGCCGCCGCCGAGCGCCACGTGGCCGCCTGCGCCGTCTGCGCCGCCGGGCTGCGCGAGCTGGAGACCGCCCGCGCCGCCTTCGCCGGGGCCGTGCAGGCGGGCGATGGCCAGCCCGCGGTGGCCGCGGCGCTCATGGCCGTTCGCAGGCGCTCGCGGATGGAGCGGGTGCGGCCCGTGCGGCGGGCGCTGGTGCGCGCGGCGGCGCTGGTGGTGGGCTTCGCCGGCATCGCCTACGCGGCCACGCCGGGATCGCCCGTGCGGCACTGGATCGCGCGCCTGGCCGCGCCGGCGTCCGCCCCCGCCGCGCCCCCGGCGCTGCGCGAGGCACCTCCGGCTGCCGAGGCCGCCCCGGTGCGTGCCGGCGTCTCCATCGTGCCAGAGGACGGCGGCGTGCGGGTGATCCTGAGCGGGTCCAGCCCGGACCTCCGGGTGCGCGCGCGGGTATCGGACGGGGAGCGGGCCGAGGTCTTCGCCACCGGCGCGGCGGCCGCCGCCCGCTTCCGCACCGGGCCGGGGCGCGTGGAGATCGTGGGCGCCCGCGGCGGCGAGGTGACGGTGCAGATCCCCCGCGGCGCGCGCACGGCGGTGGTGGAGGCCGACGGGCGCGTGCTGCTGTCGCGCGAAGCGGGCCGCCTGCGGGTGCTGGCACCAGTGCTGGACGACGCCGGGCCGGGGATGGTCTTCCGCGTCGGGCCCTAGGAACGGGCGCCGGCGCAACGGGTCGAAAGAGTAGATGCTGATCGCCCTCGCGCTTTCCCTCCTTGCCACCATGGCCCCCGCCGACACCGCGCGGGGGACCATCCGCGGCGCCGTGCAGAGCGACGCCAGCGGGGTTCCGCTCGCTCTGGCGCTGGTGGAGGTGGGCGAGGGCACGGCCACGCTCCAAGCCACCACCGACAGCGCGGGCGCCTACGTCATCCGCCGCGTGCCCGCCGGGCTGTGGACCCTTCGCGTGCACCACATCGGCCACGACGAGCTGGAGATGCGGGTGCTGGTGCCCCCCGGCGGCGAGGTGGAGCTGGACCTGTCGCTCAAGGCGCGCCCGCTCCCGCTCGCGGGCATCACCGTCGAGAGCTCGTCCGGCGGCGGGGTGGGCGACACGGCCCGCGCCGGCGAGGGCGCCATGGCGATGATGGACCAGCGGATGCTGAACGAAGGCCCCGGCGCCGCCGCGGCCGCCCCGCCCCCGGGCACCGGCGGCGGCGGGGGAACCGAGCCCGGCGACCCCCGCGACGTGCTGTGGGTTCGGGGATCGGCGGCGGACCTGAAGCTGGTGCTGCTGGACGGCGCGCCCGTCTACACCCCCTTCCACATGGGCGGGCTGATCCAGACCTTCGAGCCCGAGGCGCTGGGCGCGGCCCGCCTGTACCTGGGCGGCGCGCCCGCCCGCTACGACGGCGGGCTGGCGTACGTGATGGAGATGGACACCCGCGCCGGCCGCCCCGAGCGCATGCGCGCCACCGGCGCCGCCGACCTGGTGAGCGGCCGCGTGCTGCTGGAGGGGCCCCTTCCCGGCCGCGCCGCCACCTACCTGGCCAACTTCCGCGCCGTGAACGGCGCGCTGCTGCGCTCCACGGGCGGGCAGCCCTTCCCCTACGAGTACTCCGAGGCGCTGACGCGCTTCGACCTGCCCGGCCGCACGGGAGGTGCCTCGCTCACCCTGTTCGCCAACGAGGAGGGCGTCCGGGTGGACACGGTGGCCGTCGGCGACGACTTCGCGCGCTGGGGCAACCTGGCGGCGTCGCTGCGCTGGCACGGCGTGGTGGCGCCGGGGCTGCACCTGGAAACCACGGCCGCCTTCTCGGACTTCCGCGCGCGGCTGCCCTACAGCACCGACACCCGCAGCGTGGTGATGCTGGGCGACACGCGCCGCCTGCGCCTTGCCGCCGACTTCACCCGCGCCTTCCCGGCGGCCACCTTCCGCTACGGCGTGTCGTACGACCGCACCTGGGTGGGCAACGAGGTGTGGACGCGCCTCCCCACGCGCGCGCGCCTCTTCGACGAGCGCAACGCCGGCGACGTGGGCGGGCTGTACGGCGACGTGGCGTGGCAGCCCGCGCCCTCGGTGGCGGTGCGCGGCGGGATGCGGGCGGACCTGTTCGGCACGGGCCAGGTGGCGTCGCTGTCGCCGCGCCTGTCGGCCACGTGGCTGCTGGGCCCCAAGGCCGCGCTCACCCTGGCCGGCGGGCGCTACCACCAGTACGTGCGCGTGGCCCGGCAGGAC
The DNA here is from genome assembly GCA_028287185.1 of Gemmatimonadota bacterium. GTDB lineage: Bacteria > Gemmatimonadota > Gemmatimonadetes > Longimicrobiales > Longimicrobiaceae > JAQBQD01. The sequence continues at coordinate 38,237 of JAQBQD010000198.1, forward strand.
GGCGGCGCCACGGGCGACCCGCCCACCACCCTGCCCGACTCGCTGCACCTGGCCACCCGGCTGGCGGTGGCGAGGGCCACGCACGTTTCGCTGGCGCTGGACCAGGAGCTGCCGCGCGCGCTCCGGCTGGGGCTGGAGGGGTACTTCAAGCGTTACGAGCGCGTGGCGGGACCGCAGGACGAGAGCTACGTGTCGGGCGTGGACGTGTGGGTGCGGCGGGGCGGCGGGGCCATCACGGGGTGGGTGGGATACTCGCTGACCTGGGCCTGGGCGCCGGACACGGGCGACACCTGGGGCACGGAGCGCTTCGACGGGCGGCAGGTGATCACCAGCGGGGTGGCCGGGCCGCTGGGGCGCGCGGGGAAGTTCGAGGTGCGCCTGGCGTACGGGTCAGGCCTGCCCTTCGCCGCCATCCCCAACTCCGTGGCCGACGGCTCGACGGGCGGCGTGGCGTCGCCCGGCGACCTGAACAGCACCGGCCCCGCCGAGCAGCCGTCCCTCACCCAGAGCCCCCGCGAGCCCTACCTTCGCCTGGACGCCGAGGTATCCCGCACCTGGAGCCCCGGCTTCCGCGGCCGCCGCCTGGAGCTGACGCCCTACGTCCGCCTGCTGAACGCCCTGGACCGCCGCGACGGTCTCTTCTACCGCTACCAGAGCTCCGACGGCACGTTGCGCTCCCTGGGCGCCCTGCCGTTCCTGCCCATCGCCGGTATCACCTTCCGCACCTGACAGGCGCGGATCGTCGATGCCCGGCATCAGCCGACCGTCGACATTTCGACCCACTCCGAAGTTCGACCTTCCCCCGCAGCCTCGCTCCAGCGTCCGCGTTTTCTCCGCTGACAGCAGTTCCTCCGCCGGCTGCAGTTCGTCCGCCCGCCGCAGTTCCTCCCTGCCTCCCTCCCTCTATCGGGTAGCCAACCACTTCCACGCGATACCACCACCGGTCCGGGCGCCGCCGATCCCGATCGTCGCATTGCGTCGTCCGGCCGCATTCCAGGGGCATGAAGCCCCTGGCTGGAACCACGATCGCCCTTCGCGGAGTCCCGGGGCAGTCGCGGGATCGAATTCCACGCGGAACGTCTGCCGTACTCCCCTTCTCCCGCTGCGGGAGAAGGGGGCGAGCCCCGGCGAGCCGGATGAGGGCCCCAGCGCGCCTTCGGTCCGGAGACGGGGGCGCGACCGAATGCCTGCCGAGGGTTGAGCGGGGGCAGCCGAGCGCTTAGGTTGTCGCCCCCCGGCCCCGGGCCGGCGTTCGTGCCAAGCCGCGGCGGAGGCGTTACATTGCGCCCCGCGACGGCATGTGCAAAACCCTTTCGTCCCGGTTGAATGAGCACCTCCGCTACGACGTCCGCCAGCCCGTCCCCGCGCACCGCGGCGACGGTCGACGCCCTCTGCGCGCACCTGGAGCGAAACGCCCGGGGCGACGCACGCCTGCTCTGCGCGTTCGCGCGAATCTTCTTCGCCAAGGTACCCCGCGCGCTGATGGCCGAGCGCGACGTGGAGGCGCTCGCCGCGCTGACGGTGGGCGCCTTCGAGTTCCTGCGCCGCTCGCGGCCCGACCGCGTGAACGTGGAGCTGGCGAACCCCGAGGACGAAGGGTGGAGCGCGCCCGTCACCATCCTGCGCGCCGAGGTGGGCGACCGGCCCTTCATCGTGGACACCATCCGCGAGTACCTGTCGGCCGAGGGGCTGCCCATGCACCACTACATCTACCCGGTCTACCGGGTGGTGCGGGGCGCGGACGGCGATATCGTGGAGCTGGCGGACGGGGGGCACGGCGAGGAGGGCGCGGGCGCGCTGGAGGCGCTGGACTACATCGAGATCCCCCGCATCCACGAGGCCGAGCGGCGCGACCGCATCGCCGCCGAGGTGCGCCGGCGCCTGGCGGACGTGGTGGCGGCCACCAGCGACTTTCCCGCCATGCGCGACGAGCTGGCGCGCACGGCCGAGTCGGTGGAGGGCTACGCCGCCCGCTTTCCCGAGCGGGCCGAGGAGTACGGCGAGATCGCCGAGTTCCTGCGCTGGCTGAACGCCGGCAACTTCGTCTTCCTGGGATACCGCGCCTACGACATCCACGGTGGGGACGACGGCGCCAGCATCGCCGTGGACCCCGCGTCGGGGCTGGGCATCCTGCGCGACACGGAGCGGTCGACCTACAAGGCGCCCGTGCCGCTGGCCGAGATGCCGGCCGACTTCCGCGCGCGGGTGGACGGCGGGCCGCTGCTGATCGTCTCCAAGGCCAACACCGAGAGCACGGTGCACCGCCGCGCGCGCATGGACTACGTGGGCGTCAAGCGGCTGGACGAGAGCGGCCGCATCGCCGGCGAGCGGCGCTTCCTGGGCCTCTTCACCTCGCAGTCGTTCGCGGCCAACGCGGCGGACATCCCCCTGCTGCGCCTCAAGTTCCGCCAGGTGCTGGACGGCAGCGGCACGCGACCGGGCTCGCACGACCACAAGGAGATCGTCACCATCCTGAACGCGATGCCCAAGGAGGAGCTGTTCGAGGCGTCCGTGGAGGAGCTGGAGGTGGAGGTGCTGGCGGTGCTGGAGTCCATCTTCGCCGGCGGGGTGCGGGTGCTGCTGCGCCCCGACCCGCTGCGCGCCGAGGTGGCGGTGATGGCCATCCTGCCCGCGCCGCGCTACAGCGCCGAGGTACGCGGGCGCATCCGCGAGCTGCTGGAGGAGCGCCTGGGCGGCAAGGTGCGCAACGACTACCTGGCCATGAGCTCGGGCGACCAGGCGCGGCTGCACTTCTACCTGTCGCACCCCACCGCGCAGGCCGAGCCGGCGGCGCTCGAGGCCGAGATCGGGGGCCTGGTGCGGAGCTGGGAGGACCGCCTGCACGACCAGCTCGCCGGGGCGATGGAGCCCGAGGAGGCGCGCCGCCTGGCGCACGCGTACGGGCAGGCGTTCAGCGAGGACTACCGCGCCGCCAGCTCGCCGCAGGCCGCCGCCCACGACGTGCTGCACCTGGAGGCCATGCAGCGCGGCGGCAGGCGCGTGGCGCTGCACCTGCGCCAGCCGCTGCCCGGCGAGGCGGCGCCCGAGGGCACCTCGGTGCTCAAGTTCTACCTGCGCGAGCAGCGCCTAGTGCTGTCGGACTTCATGCCCATCCTGGAGGACGCGGGCGTGCGGGTGATCGAGATCGACACCTTCGAGCTGTCGGGCCGCGACATCCCGGCGCTCATGGTCTACTCCTTCGCCGTGCAGACCCGCGACGCCGAGCCCATCCCCGCCGAGCGCGCCGAGATCCTGGCCGAGGCGCTGCTGGCCTCGCAGGGCGGCGCCGCCGCCCGCGATCCGTTCAACGCCCTGGTGCTGCGCGCCGGCCTGCGCTGGCGCGAGGTGGACGTGCTGCGCACCTACGCCAACTACGCCTCGCAGGTGGGTGCCGTGCCCAGCCGCCTGGCCCCCGTGCGCGCCCTGATGGGCTACCCCAAGGTCGCCCGCATGCTGCTGGACCTGTTCGCCGTGCGCCTGGACCCCGCGGCGGAGGGCGGGGCGAAGCGGGCCAAGGAGATCCGCGCCGAGCTGCTGAAGGAGCTGGAGGCCGTCTCGTCGCTGGCCGACGACCGGGCGCTGCGCCGCATGATGTCGCTCATCGAGGGCACGGTGCGCACCAACTACTTCCGCCATGGCGGGGCCGATCCCACGGCCACCAGCGGCGGGGCGCCGTACGTCTCCATCAAGGTGCGCTGCGCCGACGTGGAGGAGCTGAAGAAGTCGCGCCTGCTGTACGAGGTGTACGTGCACTCGTCGCGCATGGAGGGCATCCACCTGCGCGGCGCGCCCGTCTCGCGCGGCGGCATCCGCTGGTCGGACCGGCCGGACGACTTCCGCACCGAGATCATGGGGCTGGTGACCACGCAGGTGGTGAAGAACGCCGTCATCGTCCCCAGCGGCAGCAAGGGTGGCTTCATCACCAAGCGCACGCCGCCCGACCGAGACGGGCAGATGGCCGAGGCGGCGGAGCAGTACAAGACGCTCATGCGCGGCCTGCTGGACGTCACCGACAACCTGGTGGACGGCAAGGTGGTGCCGCCCCCCGGGGTGAAGCGCCTGGACGGCGACGACCCGTACCTGGTGGTGGCGGCGGACAAGGGGACGGCGCACCTGTCCGACGTGGCCAACGGGGTGGCGGACGAGTACGGCTTCTGGCTGGGCGACGCCTTCGCCTCGGGCGGCAGCCACGGCTACGACCACAAGCGCGAGGGCATCACCGCACGCGGCGGGTGGGAGTGCGTGAAGCGGCACTTCCGCGAGATGGGCAAGGACATCCAGGCCGTGCCCTTCACGGTGGCGGGCGTGGGCGACATGAGCGGCGACGTCTTCGGCAACGGCATGCTGCTGAGCCCGCAGACCCGCCTGGTGGCCGCCTTCGACCACCGCCACATCTTCCTGGACCCGGATCCCGACCCCGGACCCTCGTTCGCCGAGCGGAAGCGGATGTTCGCCCTGCCGCGATCGAGCTGGGAGGACTACGACCGCTCCCTCCTGAGCAAGGGCGGGATGATCGTGCCCCGGGCCAGCAAGGAGATCGAGCTGACGCCCCAGGTGCGGCAGGCGCTGGGCATCGCGTCGGGCGTGGAGCGCCTGGACGGCGAGGGGCTGATCCGCGCGGTGCTGACGGCCCCGGTGGAGCTGCTGTGGAATGGCGGGATCGGCACCTACGTGAAGGACCGCGACGAGACGCACGCCGACGTGGGCGACACGGCCAACGACGCCGTTCGCGTGAACGCCGAGGACCTGCGCTGCAAGGTGGTGGGCGAGGGGGGCAACCTGGGCTTCACCCAGCGTGCCCGCATCGCCTTCTCGCTGGCGGGCGGGCGCATGAACACGGACGCGCTGGACAACTCGGCGGGCGTGGACATGTCGGACCACGAGGTGAACCTCAAGATCCTGCTGAACCGCGTGGCCCAGGACGGCGACCTGACGCTGGACGGCCGCAACGCGCTGCTGGAGTCGATGACCGACCGGGTGAGCGAGCTGGTGCTGCGCAACAACGTGGGCCAGTCGCTGGCCGTGTCGCTGGACGAGCAGCGCTCGCGCGCGGCGCTGGACGACTTCGCCGCGCTGATCCTGGCGCTGGAGCACGACCGCCGCCTGGACCGCGCCGCGGAGGGCATCCCCGCTCCGGAGGAGATGGCCGACCACGCGGCGGCGGGCGCCGGGCTGACCCGGCCCACGCTGAGCGTGCTGCTGGCGCACTCCAAGCTGTACGCCAAGGCGGCGCTGCTGGCCTCGGACGTGCCCGACGACGCGGTGACGGACCCGTTCCTGGTGGGCTACTTTCCCGCGGCGGCGGTGGAGGCGGCCGGCCCCGAGCGCCTGCGCGCCCACCGGCTGCGCCGCGAGATCGTGACCACCGAGGCGGTGAACGACCTGGTGAACCTGATGGGCGCCTCGTTCCTGCACCGCACCGCGCGCGACACGGGCAGCGAGGTGCCCGCCGTGGTGCGCGCCTGGCTGGTGGCCAGCCTGATCTCCGGCGCCGCGGAGATCCGCGCCGACCTGGAGAAGCTGGAGGGCCGCTACCCGTCCGAGACGGTGTACCGCTGGCTGATGGGCCTGTCCCGCGTGCTGGAGGCCACCACCCACTGGGTGCTGGGCAACGTGCCCGCCGACACGCCCACGCCGCAGGTGGTGGAGCGGGCCCGTGCCGGCCTTTCCGTCCTGCGCGCCAGCTTCGCGCGGGTGGTGGGCGGCGAGGACCGCGCGCTCTTCCTGGCGCGGTTGGGCGAGCTGCAGGACCTGGGGGTGGAGCGCACGCTGGGCGAGCGCCTCATCACCCTGCGCTTCCTGCCGCAGCTGCTGGAGATCGTGGAGCTTTCGGGACGCGCGGGCACGGACGAGCTGCGCACGGCGCGGGCGTACTACGCCGTGAGCGAGCGCTTCACCACGGCCAAGCTGCGCGAGTCCATCCGCGAGGGCGCCCGCGAGGACCCCTGGGAGCGGCGCTACGCCCAGGCGCTGGTGGAGGACGTGGGCCGCGCCCAGCGGGCCATCGCCCACGCCGTCCTGGAGCGCGGGCACGGCGTGGACCCCGAGGCGGCGCTGGCCGCCCTGGAGACGGAGCGCGCCCGCGAGGCGCGCGCCTACCGCGAGCTGCTGGCCGAGCTTCGCGCGGCCGAGAAGGTGCCGCTGGCGGGCTACGCGCTGGCCGTCCGCCTGCTGCACGCCATCGCCCTCCGCTAGCTTCCCGGCGGCCGGTCCCGGGGCACGGCGCCCCGGGACCGGCCTTCGTCCCTCCCGCGTCCACCTCCGTGGCCGCTCGTTCCAAGCCCTGACGCTGGGTGCACCCCTGCCCCTCGGCCGCTTCCTACTCGCCACGTACGCCGCGCAGGCCGCCGGCGCCCTGCTGCTGGCCGCCCTGCTCGCGGGCTTCTGGCGGCACTACCGCAAGGACTACCTGCGCTTCTGGGCGGGGAGCTGGCTGGCGCTCGCCCTGCACCTGCTGGCCAGCATCACCGCGCTGTTGGTGGTGGCGCGCATGCCGGGCGCGGTGGGCCCCCGCCTGGGCGCCACCTTCGTCTCGTCCGCGGCGGCGTATCTTCAGGCCGTCTTCCTGCTGGCGGGCGCGTGGGAGCTGGCCCGGCGGCGCGCGCTCACGCCCCGCGCCGCGGTGCTGTCCGTGTGCGCGGCGGTGACGCTGGCCGGGGTCACCACCCTGGCCTTCGTCACGCTCGCGGGCGAGCAGGCCGAGGCCATGCGCCACTTCCTGCGCGTGGGCTGCCGCGCGCTGCTGGCGGGGCTGGCGTACGTGGTGGCGGCCCATGGCGCCTGGCCGCCGGCGGACGAGGACGCCGCGCGCGGGCGGCGCGTCCTCAGCGGCGCCTTCACCCTGTTCGGCATCCAGCAGCTCCTGGCGTTCTTCCTGGCGGCGCGCTCGCTGGCGGGCGCGCCCGCGCCGGGCTACGCGCCCTTCCTGGGCATGGCGGACCTGGTGGTGCAGTGGGTGATGGGCACGGCCATGATCCTCTGCCTGCTGGAGCAGGAGCAGTCCACCGCGCTGCGGGCCGCACGGCAGGCCGAGCACCTGGCCTACCACGACTCGCTGACGGGCCTGCCCAACCGCCGCCTGCTGCTGGACCGCCTGTCGGTGGCGCTGCAGCACGCCCGGCGGGCGGGCGAGCGGGTGGGGGTGCTGTTCCTGGACCTGGACCGCTTCAAGGTGATCAACGACTCGCTGGGCCACGGCGCGGGCGACCTGCTGCTGCAGATGGTGGCCGGCCGCGTGCGCGAAGCCGTGCGCGACGGCGACACCCTGGCCCGCATCGGCGGCGACGAGTTCACCCTGCTGCTGCCGGGGCTGAAGCATGGCGAGGGCGCCGGGCGGGTGGTGCAGAAGCTGAAGGAGGCGATGGCGCAGCCCTTCATGGTGGACGGCCACGAGCTGTTCGTGACGGCCAGCTCGGGCGTGGCGCTGTACCCGGAGGACGGGGAGGACGCGGAAACCCTGATCCGCCACGCGGACATCGCCATGTACCGCGCCAAGGAGGCGGGGCGCGACGGCTTCAAGTTCTTCGCGCCCGCCATGAACGAGCGCGCCCGCGAGCGCCTGGCGCTGGAGGGCGCGCTGCGCAAGGCGCTGGCGCTGGAGCAGTTCCGCATCCACTACCAGCCGCTGTGCGAGGCGGCCACCGGTCGCGTGACGGGCGTGGAGGCGCTGGTGCGCTGGATGCACCCCGTGCGCGGGCTGCTGCCCCCGGCGGAGTTCATGGAGCTGGCCGAGAGCACGGGGCAGGTGACGCTGCTGGGACGCTGGGTGCTGGCGCGGGCCTGCGCGCAGGTGCGCGCCTGGCAGCGGGGCGGGCATCCCGCGCTCACCGTGTCGGTGAACCTTTCGGCGCGGCAGTTCGCGGACGCGGGGCTGGTGGAGGAGGTGCGGCGGGTGCTGGAGCAGGAGGGGCTGGACCCGGCCTGCCTGGAGCTGGAGATCACCGAGAGCCTGGCGATGCACAACGTGGCCGCCACCGAGGCCACGCTGCGCGAGCTGAAGCGCCTGGGCGTCGCCATCTCCATCGACGACTTCGGCACGGGATACTCGTCGTTCGGCTACCTGCAGCGCTTCCCCATCGACACGCTCAAGATCGACCGCGAGTTCGTGCGCGACGTGGACCGCGACGCCGGCAGCGCCGACATCGCCGCCGCCATGATCGCCATGGCCCACAAGCTGGGCCTCTCCGTGGTGGCCGAGGGCGTGGAGCGCCCCGAGCAGCTCGCCTTCCTGCGCGAGCAGAGCTGCGACCGCGCCCAGGGATTCCTCATCGGCCACCCCTTGCCCGCCCACGACGTCGAGCGCCTGCTCCGCACCGCGTGGGCCGAGCCCGCCGTGCCGCCGGCGTAGGGCGTCGAATGCCGTCCATCCGGCGACCCGGCGGCCGGAGCGAGACTACAGCAGAAGGTCGGCGGGAATGCCGAGCGCGTCGCGGAGCGCCGCTATCTGCGTACGGGAGAGCGGGCGCTTGCCGGCGAAGAACTCGGACACGCGGCTCTTCCCGCCGATGACGTCCGCCAGGTCGCCCCGCGTCATCCCTCGCTGGCCCAGCATGAAGTCCACCACATCCTGCGGCGTACGCCCGTCCTCGCGGATGGGATCGTGGTCCGCCTCGTACGACTCCACCAGCACCGACAGAAGCTCCAGCCGGTCGTGGTCAGGAGTGGAGGCCTGCGGATCCTCGTCCAGCAGCCGGTCGATCTCCGCGACCGCCTCCTCGTACTCACGCTTCGTACGCAGCACATGAGGGATGGGAAGATCGAGCACCGTCGTCATCGTTCCTCCCTGTTCTCGAATTCCGGGACTGCGCGGAGACCCCTGCCGCGTGTGCGTGCTGCAGACTTCCGCCCGTCAAGGGTCGGCGGGAATGATCGCCATCGTGAAAACGTGCGTCAAGGCGGATTGTAAGCGCGCGAATTCTCATGTGGTTCCAAAATTGAGGGGCATACCGACGCGATGATCGATCAACCCCGAACGGAGCACGACGATGCGGGTGGCATTCTTGGGGCTCGGGCAGATGGGTTCGCCGATGGCGCGCCGGCTGGTAAGCGCCGGGCACGAGGTGGCGGTTTGGAACCGCAGCCGCGAGAAGGCGCGGGAGATCGAGGGCGCCCGCGCGGAGGACACTCCCGCGGACGCCGTGCGGGGCGCGGAGGTGGTGATGACGATGCTGGCCGACGACGCCGCGGCCCAGGAGGTGGCGTTGGGCGCGGACGGCTTCGCTGCGGCGATGGCGGAGGGCGCGGTGCACGCCTCCATGAGCACCATCTCGCCGGCCCTGTCGCGGCGGCTGGCGGAGGAGCACGCGCGGCGCGGCCAGGGCTATGTGGCGGCGCCGGTGTTCGGGCGGCCGGAGGCGGCGGAGGGGGGCAAGCTGCGGGTGCTGGCGGCGGGGCCGAAGGAGGCGGTGAAGCGCTGCCTTCCACTCTTCGACGCCGTCGCCCAGCAGACCTTCGACCTGGGGGAGGACCCACCGGCCGCCAACGTGGTGAAGCTGTGCGGCAACTTCATCATCGCCTCCATGATCGAGACGCTGGGCGAGGTGTTCGCGCTGGGAAGGAAGTCCGGCGTGGCGCCCGAGGCGCTGCTGGATGTGCTGGGGACGGCGCTGCTGAGCGGCCCCATCCTGGCCGGCTACGCCAAGACCATCGCGGAGTCGCGGTACGAGCCCGCCGGCTTCAAGCTGCGCCTGGGCCTCAAGGACGTGCGCCTGGTGCTCGCCACGGCGGACGCGGCCGAGGTGCCGATGCCCGTCGCCAGTGCCCTGCACGACCGCTACCTGGCCGGCGTGGCGCAGGGCCTGGGCGACCTCGACTGGTCCGGCATCGCGCGGCTGGCGGCGGAGTCGGCGGGGCTGGACGGCTGACGGGTCGGGGGATGGACGGGGTCGAGGGCGGGGCGCGGCGGATGGCGCACCGCCCTTCGCGTTCCGGTTGAGGACGGACGACTCGCGGGCATCGGCGGAAGATCCTGCGCCTGCAGGGTCCGCGGTTGTTGCCTTCCGGAAAGCGGCGCCGTACGATGGAGGCCTTCCCATCCGCCACCCGTGCCCCGACCCACCGATGCCAGAGCGCGATCCGTCCGCCTCCGCCGAGGGCGACTCTCCCGAAGGACGCGGCCTCAGCCGCCGCAACTTCCTGCAGGTGGGCGCGATGGCGGCCGTCGCGGGCGCGGCGGGATACGCGCCGGGGGCATCCGCATCCACGTCCGCCGAGCCGGCGCAGACGGGAGATACGCCACAGCGCTTCCACGTGCCGCCGTTCGAGCTCGAGGAGGCGACCGTCCAGCAGCTGCAGGACGACATGCGCGCGGGACGGCGCACCTCGCGCTCGCTGGTGGAGGCGTACCTGGGGCGCATCGAGGCGCTGGACCGCGCGGGCCCCACGCTACGCTCCATCATCGAGACCAACCCCGACGCTCTGACGATCGCGGACGCGCTGGACGTGGAGCGGCGCGGCGGGCGGGTCCGCGGGCCGCTGCACGGCATCCCCGTGATCGTGAAGGACAACGTGGACACGGCGGACCGGATGATGACCACCGCCGGCTCGTTCGCCCTGGCCGGCACCCCCGCGCCCCGCGACTCGTTCGTGGCCGAGCGGCTGCGGGCCGCGGGCGCGGTGATCCTGGGGAAGGCGAACCTGAGCGAGTGGGCCAACTTCCGCAGCACGCACGCGTCCAGCGGGTGGAGCGGGCGCGGGGGCCAGTGCCGCAACCCGTACGCGCTGGACCGCTCGCCCTGCGGCAGCAGCTCGGGCACGGGCGCCTCGGTCGCCGCGAACTTCGCCACGGTGGGCGTGGGCACCGAGACGGACGGCTCCATCGTGTGCCCATCCGCCGCCAACTCGCTGGTGGGCATCAAGCCCACGGTGGGCCTGGTGAGCCGCGCCGGCATCGTGCCCATCTCGCACAGCCAGGACACGGCGGGACCCATGGCGCGCACGGTGGCGGACGCGGCGGCGCTGCTCTCCGCGGTGGCGGGCGTGGATCCGCGCGACGCGGCGACCGCCGCCGCCCGCGGCCACGTGGAGGCGGACTACACGCGCTTCCTGGATCCCAACGGCCTGCGCGGCGCCCGCATCGGCGTGTCGCGCGCCAAGTTCACGGGATACGACCCCCGCACCGACGCGCTCTTCGACGCCGCCGTGGCGGACCTGCGCCGGCTGGGCGCCACGGTGGTGGACCCGGCGGAGATCCCCCACGCGGGCGACTACGACGCGGACGAGTACCAGGTGCTGCTGTACGAGTTCAAGGCCGACCTGAACGCCTACCTCGCCAGCCGCGGCGCCACGGCGCAGGTGCGCACGCTGAAGGACGTGATGGACTTCAACGAGGCGCACCGGCAGCAGGAGATGCCGTACTTCCTGCAGGAGATCATGGCGCAGGCGCAGGCCAAGGGCCCCCTCACCGAGCCCGCCTACCGCGCCGCGCGTGCCAAGAGCCTGCGCATGGCCGGCCGCGAGGGCATCGACGCCGTGATGACGCAACACCGGCTGGACGCCCTGGTGGTCCCCACGGGAAACCCGCCCTGGACCATCGACGTGCTCCTGGGCGACCACTTCCTGGGCGGCAGCTCCACTCCCGCCGCGGTGGCGGGCTACCCCAGCATCGCCGTGCCCGCGGGCTACGCCTTCGGGCTGCCGGTCGGCATGTCGTTCATCGGCCGCGCGTGGAGCGAGCCCACGCTCATCAAGCTGGCCTACGCCTACGAGCAGGGCACGAAACACCGCAAGCCGCCCCAGTTCCTGCCGACGGCGGACCTGTCGGTGGGATAGCCGTCGACCGACCCTCCACCAGGCTTCGGGGAGGGCCGGCAAGTGATGCGAGCCGGGAGGGGCGTGCATCTGCTCCGCCCCCTCCGCGCTCGAATCCAGCATCATCCCGCTCTTCATCCACCTACCGCCGTGCCTCACGCCATGATGCGCCATCACCTCCGGGCCGCCCTCGTGCTTCTCGCCGCGATTCCGGCGGGGGCGTTCAGCCGGCCGGTCGCGGCGCAGCAGGAGGCGAACCCGGTGAACCTGTTCGTGGCGGACCTGCGCTACGTGCACGGCGTGCTCAGCCTGGGGCCGCCGCGCAAGCTGACGCACGACGTGGGGCGCAACTCGCAGCCGTCGTTCACGCCGGACGGGCGCGCGGTCCTGTTCGCGGCGCAGCGCGAGGGCGGACAGGTGGACGTGTACCGCACGGACCTGGCGACCGGGGTGGAGACGCAGGTCACGCACACGGCGGAGAACGAGAACAGCCCGACGGTGCAGCCGGACGGGCGCATCATGGTGATCCGGTGGAAGCCGGAGACGCTGTTCCGCGAGTGGGGTCCCTACCTCTACAAGCCCGACGGCACGGCCGACCAGCCGGTGCTGCCCGGCCCCGACACCGTGGGCTACTTCGCGCGCGCCGACGCGCACACGTTCGCCTTCATGCGTCCGGCGTCGCGCTTTCGCGTGGCGCTGTGGGATGACCGCGTGAAGACGATGGTGGACGTGGACTCGCCCGTGGCGGGCCTGCCGCCGCAGCGCGTGCCCGGCGCCCGCGCGGTGAGCTACACGCGCACGGACTCCGCCGGGCGAAACGTCATCCGCCGGGTGGAGCTGGACTCTCGCCGGACGAGCGACGTCGCGCCCACGCTCCTGGGCCGCACGTCGCACGCGTGGACGGCGCGCGGCGTGCTGCTGATGGGCCGCGGCAACGCCATCTACGCGATGGACCCTGCGCGCGGGCGCACCTGGCGGCGGCTCGCGGCGTTCCAGCGCGGGGACCTGCGGAACGTGACCGCGTACGCCGTCAGCTCGCAGGGCACGCGGCTGGTCTTCTACTCGACGCTGAAGGTGCCGCTGCATGTGGTCCTTCGCGACTCGCTCCAGGCCGGGCGCGGTGCGCTCGAGGCGGTGGCGCTCGTCCGGCGCATGGCGTCCGAGAACCGGGCCGCGTACGAGGTGTCCGAAGGCGGCATCACCTCCGTCGGCACGGACTGGCTGGCGATGGGGAAGGCGGCCGAAGCGGTGGAGGTGCTGTCGCTCGCGGCCGAGCTCTTTCCGCGCTCGCCCGATGCGCAGGCCCAGCTCGCCGACGCCTATCGCAAGCTCGGCCGGAACGACGCGGCGGCGGAGCACTACCGCCGCGCGCTGGCGCTGAACCCCCGGACGACGGAAGCGGAGAAAGCGGCTGCGGCGCAGGTGGAGAAGGCGCTCGCCGAAACCGTCACGGTGCACTGATCGGCTGATCGGACCCCTGGCCGCCTGTTCGCCGATCGGTCGAACGGCCGCCTTCGTCGCTCGTGCGAACCCGTCTACCCCACCATCGCACGGCCGCATCCGTTGGGCGATTGTAGTTCCCAGCCGGCGGGTTCATCCCCCCGGACGCGAGACGCCCCGCCGCCCATGGCATCCCGAACCGCCGGCGATCAACGATCGGCGATCGGCAGTTGGCTATGTGATCGACTCAAGCACGGCTCACACCACGAATCGAGATCGAACGTCCCCAGCGAAGGACCACGATGCACCTCCGCACGCTCCCACTCGCATCCGCCGCCGCCCTGCTCGCGATCTCCGCGGCGGGGGCGGCCGCCCAGCAGAACGCCATGACCGCTGCAGACTCCGCCGTGCCGCTTCCCGTGCCTGGCCGCTCCGTGGTGACCACGCGCTACGGGATCGTGGCGTCCAGCCAGCCGCTGGCCGCCGCCGTGGGCGCGCACGTGCTGGAGCGCGGCGGCAACGCGGTGGACGCGGCCATCGCCACCAACGCGGTCGTGGGGGTGATGGAGCCCACCGGCAACGGGCTGGGCGGCGACATGTTCGCGCTGGTCTATGAGGCCAGGACGGGCCGCGTCTACGGCCTGAACGCGAGCGGTTGGGCAGCGAGCGGGATGACGCCGCAGATGCTGGCCTCGAAGGGCGTCACCGCGCTTCCCGAGCGCGGCGTGTGGACCGTGACGGTGCCCGGCGTGGTGGCCGGATGGGACGCCATGCGCCAGCGGTTCGGCACGAAGCCGTTCAGCGAGCTGCTGGCGCCGGCCATCTGGTACGCGGACCACGGCTTTCCCGTGGCGGAGGTGACGGCGGGGCTGTGGGCGCGGTCGCAGGCGTTCCTGGCCGGGCAGCCCAACGCCGCGCACACGTACCTGATCGACGGCCGCACGCCGCGGGCGGGGCAGGTGTTCCGCAACCCGGACCTGGCGGGCTCGCTGCGCCGGGTCGCGCAGCACGGGCGGGCGGGGCTGTACGAGGGGCCCACGGCGGACGCCATCGTGCGCATCGTCCATGAGCAGGGCGGAACGATGACGGAGGCCGACCTGGCGGAGTTCCGGGCGGAATGGGTGGAGCCCATCTCCACCACGTACCGCGGCTGGCGCGTCTACGAGATCCCGCCCAACGGCCAGGGCATCGCCGCGCTCTCCATGCTCAACCTGATGGAGCGCTTCCCGCTGGCGCAGTACGGCTTCCACAGCGCGCGGGCTCTGCACGTGATGATGGAGGCCAAGAAGCTGGCGTACGCAGACATGCTGCGCTACGTGGGCGACCCGCGCTTCGGCCCCGTGCCCGTGGCGCAGATGCTGGACAAGGAGCGCGCGGCGCGGCGGGCGGCGCTCATCGACCCCGCGCGTGCGGCGTGCAGCGTGGAGCCGATGGAGATCGACGGCATCACCAACGCGAAGGGGAACGAGACCATCTACATGACGGTCATCGACCGCGAGGGGAACATCGTCTCGCTCATCCAGAGCAACTACTCGGGCTTCGGGTCGGGCCTGGTGCCGGCGGGCGCCGGCTTCATGCTCCAGAACCGGGGCGCGCTCTTCACGCTGCGGCCGGGGCAGCCCAACACGCTGGCGCCCCGCAAGCGCCCGCTGCACACCATCATCCCCGCCTTCATGGAGAAGGACGGCACCCGCATCGGGTTCGGGATCATGGGCGGGTGGAACCAGGCCCAGGCGCACGCGCAGTTCGTGGCCGACGTGGCGGACTTCGGGATGAGCATCCAGCAGGCGCTGGAGGCCGGCCGCTTCACCAAGGGCACCTTCGAGGGATGCGACGTGGAGATCGAGGAGACGGTGCCCGCCGCCACCCGCGCCGCGCTCACGGCGATGGGGCATCAACTGACCGTGCGCACACGCAGGACGCCGAACTTCGGCTACGGGCAGGCGGTGATGAGCGACTCCGCGGGCGTGCACTTCGGCGCCTCGGACCCGCGCCACGACGGGCAGGCCGTGCCGGAGACGCCGCCGGTGTTCGCGCCCGCGGCGGCACCCGCATCTCCAGCCCCCGTGCGGCATCCGTAGCGCGCGGAGCGGCATCGAAGCAGGCGGGCCCGCGGCGCGTCCGTCCCCGCGGACCGGCGTTTCGCCCCCTCCGGCGGACGACCGGCGCCGGCACGCTTGTGTCGGCGCCCGGCGCGCGCTTTCTTGTGCACCGGGCGCATTCGGCCGTAGCGCGGCGTCCGCCGGTCACCCTCCCTGCCCACCACCCGGAACCCGATGAGACGATCCCCGTTCGTTCCCCTCCTGCTGCTGGCGGCGCTGCCCGCCGGCGCGGGGGCGCAGGCGGCTCCGCGCGCGCCCGACGTGCGCATCTCGTACGTGGAGGAGACGCTGCCCAACGGCCTGAAGGTGCTGTACCACGCCGACCACTCCACCCCGGTGGCCGCCGTGGACGTGTGGTACAACGTGGGCAGCAAGCACGAGCAGCCCGGCAAGACGGGCTTCGCGCACCTCTTCGAGCACGTGATGTTCAAGGGCTCGCGCGACGTGGCCGACGGCCAGCACTACGTGCTGCTGGAAAGCGCCGGGGGCCGCGCCGGCGCGGACATCAACGGGACCACCTTCTTCGACCGCACCAACTACTTCGAGCAGGTGCCCAGCAACATGCTGGACCTGGCGCTGTGGCTGGAGGCCGACCGCATGGGCACCCTGCTGGAGACGCTCACCACCGAGAAGCTGGACAACCAGCGCGAGGTGGTGAAGAACGAGCGCCGCAGCAGCGTGGACAACCAGCCCTACGGCGTCTGGCAGGAGCACATGCTCACCAAGGTCTTTCCCGCGGGGCACCCGTACTTCCACACGGTGATCGGGTCGATGGACGACCTGGGCGCCGCCTCGCTGGACGACGTCAAGCAGTTCTTCCGCACCTACTATGCGCCCAACAACGCCGTGCTGGTGGTGTCGGGCGACTTCGAGCTGCCCGCGGCCAAGCAGATGGTGCGCAACCGCTTCGGGTGGATCCCGCGCGGGCCGGCGCCGCCCCCGCTTCGCGACGCGTCGCTCCCCGCGCGAATCGGCTCGTCGCCGCGCGAGGTGATCGAGGACGCCGCCGCCCCCGCGCCGCGGGTCTACGTGGGCTACCGCGTGCCCGGCGCACGGGGGGCCGCCGGCCCGGCCGTGAACCTGCTGGCGACGATGCTGGACGGGAAGACGAGCCCCCTGTTCGACGCCCTCGTGCGCCGCCAGGGCATCGCCACCGCCGTGAGCGTGGGCAACTTCGGCCTGCTGGACGGAGGCGACCTGCTGATCGTGAACGCCACGGGCAAGGCGGGCGCCAGCGCCGACTCGCTGGAGCGCGCCCTGCTGGGCGAGCTGGACCGCGTGGCCGCCGCGGCGCTCACGCAGCCGGCGCTGGACCGCGCCAAGGCGCAGGCCCGCATGCAGTTCGTGGACGCGCTGCAGCGCACGGGCGGCTTCGGCGGCGTGGCCGACCAGCTCGCCGAGGGGTGGACGTACTACCGCGACCCCAGCCACGTGAACCGCGTGCTTCCCGAGAGCGACGCCGTGACGCTGGCGCAGGTGCGGACGCTGGCCGCCGAGCGCCTGGCGCCCGACAACCGCGCCGTGCTGGTCTTCGTCCCCAAGCCCGCCACACCCGCGCCCCAGGTGACCCGATGAGCCGCCGATTCGCCCTTCCCCTGGCGGCCCTCGCCCTGCTGGCCGCCGCCCCGGGCGCCCGCGCCCAGGGGCCGCAGAAGGACCCGCCCGCGCCCGGCCCGCTGCGCCCCTTCGCGATGCCCCCCATCCGCAGCTTCGCCCTGCCCAACGGGCTGAAGGTGATGGTGGTGGAGCGCCACGCGGTCCCCATCGTCACCGCGCGGCTGGTGGTCGATGCCGGCGCCGCGCGCGAGCCGTCCAACCAGGCGGGGCTGGCGGCGCTGACGGGCGCCCTGCTTTCCGAGGGCACGCGCACCCTTACCGGCACGCAGTTCCAGGAGCGGCTGGACGCCCTGGGCGCGCAGTTCGGCACGGGCGCCAGCTACGACTTCGCCTCGGTGAGCGTCACCGCGCTCAAGGCCCGTTTCCCCGAGGCGCTGGCGCTGGCCATGACGACGGTCACCGAGCCGGCGTTCGCCCAGGCGGACTTCGACCGCGTGCGCACCCGCTCCGTCGCCCAGTACCTCCAGGGCCAGTCCTCCGTCGAAGGCCTGAGCGCCACCGCCTTCCGCCGCGCCGTGTACGAGGCCGCCTCGCCGTACGCGCGCCCCGCGGGCGGCACCCGCACCACGCTCACGGCGCTCACCCGCGACGACGTGGCGCAGTGGCACCGCACCAGCTACGCGCCCGGCAGCAGCACGCTGCTCATCGTGGGCGACGTGAGCCTGGCCGAGGCCCGCACCGCGGCCACGCGCGCGCTGGGCGGATGGACGGCCGTCGCCCCCGCGGCCGCGCCGGCGCCGGCCGGGACCCGGGCCGTGCCGGGAACCCGGGTGGTGCTGGTGGACCGGCCCGGCTCGGTGCAGTCCGGCATCTACGTGGGCCAGGGCGGAGTGGGCTACGCGGATCCCGACTACCTGCCGATGGTGGGGCTGTCGCAGGTGCTGGGCGGCGGCTTCCGCGCCCGCATCAACATGAACCTGCGCGAGCGCCACGGCTGGACGTACGGCGCCTTCACCAGCCTCGCGCCCGCCCGGGGCACGGGCACCTTCGCCATCAGCTCGTCCGTGCGCACCAACGTCACCGACTCGGCGGTGGCCGAGGCGGTCAAGGAGTACCGCCGCATCGCCGCCGAGCCGGTGCCCGCGCAGGAGCTGAGGGACGGCCTCAACAACCTGGTGGGCAGCTTCCCCAGCACGGTGCAGACGGTGCAGGGGCTGCTGGGGCGGATGCAGACGGTGCTGCTCTACGGCCTGCCGCTGGACTACTACGCCACCTACCGCGAGCGCCTGGCCGCGCTCACCCCGGCGGACATCTCGGGCATCGCCCACAAGCGCCTGACTCCGGACGCGGTCACCATCGTCGTGGCCGGCGACCTCAGCAAGATCGAGCCGGGCATCCGGGCGCTGAACCTGGGAGCGGTGGAGGTGTGGAGCCCCGAGGGCGAGAAGGTGCGGTAGGGCTGACCGCGGGAAGGCTGGTTCGTGGACGATGCGAGGGGCGGTGCTCAGATGGAGCGCCGCCCCTTGCTGGCCCTCACCCGGCGGGCTGAGACCCGCCACCCTTCTCCCGCAAGCGGGAGAAGGGAAGCACGGCAGGTGGTCCGCGTAGGATCTACCTTCCGCGATTGCTCCCTGGACCCGCGGAGGGTTGCTCGTTGCGCGGCGCTCCTCCCATGGAACGCACCCTGTGCCGGGTCGACGTCGGTCGCCTGCTGCGCCGGCGGTCGCCCGACTCCGCTCCGCCGCCCGCCCTCCGCCGCGATGCACGCTCCCACCCGGAGCGAGCCCACGCAGGTGGGCGGATACGCCGTTGCAGCCCCGGGTTTCAACCCGAGGCGTGTCGTTGCGCGTCGATCTCCATCTCCCTCGTGCACTCGTCGAACGTCTCGCCGCCGAGGAAAAACACGGATCGGCCAGGATTGGAGGGCAGTACGCGAAGAGCCCGCCCGGCGCTGACGCCGGGCGGGCTCCTCCGTCGATCATCCATCGATCACCTGCGAGCCCCTACGGCTTCACCACCACCGGGGCGCCCGCCACCAGCGTGGGCGATCCGTGCGCCGCGGCCTCGCGGTTGTACGCGGCGACGTCGTTCTGCACCAGTGTGTTGTAGCGCGCCAGGTAGCGGTCGAGCTGCGCCCCCAGGCGGGTGGCGCTCTCCACCACCAGCGGGGATGGCGCCTGGTTGTATGCGCCCGCGAAGCCCAGGCCCTGCAGCATCCCCTGGAAATCGGTGAGGTAGTGGATGTCGTCCTGCGTCACACCCCGCTGCACGTCGGGGTTGTAGAGGGAGTCCGAAAGCGCGCGGAGCTGCTGGTCCAGCGCGCGGGCACGGGCGGCGAATCCGGGGTCGCGGGTGCCCGTCTCGCGCATGGCGGCCTGCGCGGCGGCGATCTGGCCGCGCAGCGAGTGGGTGCGGTTGACCACGGTGTTCAGCGCCGCCACCTGGTGCGAGACGCGGCGGGCGAGCGCGAGCTGCGCGTGCCCGGCCGCCGGGTTCCACGGCAGGCGCGGATCGGGCACCACCAGCACCGGCTGGGTGCGCGTCTCGCCGTTCGCCGTCAGCTTCACCGTGTAGGTGCCCGGCAGCGCCGACATCCCGCCGCGCCGGCCACCGCCGCCCTCGTCGGCGCCCGTCTGCGCGAACGACACGGCCGTGGGCGCCGCGTAGCGAAGGTTCCACACCCAGCGGTTCAGCCCCTTCTCCCCCGGCGCGTTCGCCGTCGTCACCGTGTCCCCGCTCGCGTCCAGCACCACCACCCGCACCGGCCGGTCCCCGCCGCCCCGGCCGCCGGCCGGCCCGTCGCCGCCCCGCGCCTCGCCCGAGGCGCCCTCGCCGGT
>JAQBQD010000012.1 GCA_028287185.1 Gemmatimonadota bacterium
CTACAAGCTAACCCCGCCCATCCCGTCCGTCAACCCCTCGCCGCACCGCTCTTTTCTCATTTCCAGCACTGCGTCCTGCGGGCGAACTCGTTGAAGCTACTGGGGTTCTGCCGGTTCGTCAAGGGGCCAAATCTTCCGTTTCCCTCCCCCGGCCGACCGCCCCATCGCTCCATACGGGAGCCCTAATGGATAACCCACCCCACCCACCCCGTCAACCCCCTCTCGAACCCGTTCAATAACCACGTTTCGCGAGGGGTTCCAATCATACACCGTGCTTCCGGGTGGGTCAAGAGCCGGTCGCGATCGGGTCACCGATGGACAACGGCTCCTTCATCTTTCCGGGAGTCCGGCTACTCCCCCTTCCACCGCGCACGCACGAGGCGAACGGAGCGGAGGGAAAGCGAAGCCCCCGCAGCAACCAGGGCTGCGGGGGCTTCAGAGGGTGGAAGACGGGGCTCGAACCCGCGACCTCCGGAACCACAATCCGGCGCTCTAACCAACTGAGCTACATCCACCATGACGACGGAGAAGCGCTCCGCCACACGCACTGCTGTCAAACGACTGCCACCGACGTCCGGTCTTCCGTGCTACGCGCCAGATAGGACTCGAACCTATGACCTACGGCTTAGAAGGCCGTTGCTCTATCCATCTGAGCTACTGGCGCCCACCTACCGAATCGGGGCGCCCGGATTCGAACCGGGGACCTCCTGCTCCCAAAGCAGGCGCGCTACCGGGCTACGCTACGCCCCGTTCGAGAGCAGAGAACTTACACCAAACCCGGAATGTCGTCAACCCTCGTTTTCGAGCTTCCGCGCCGCCTGCCGGACCGCCTTTCCCCGGTGGCTGACGACGTTCTTCCGCGCCGGCGGGAGCTCGCCGAACGTCATCCCTTCGTCCGGCAGGAAGAAGAGCGGATCGTATCCGAATCCACCTTCCCCGCGAGGCGAGGCGAGCAGGACGCCGTCGCACGTGCCGACGAAGATCTCCTCCCGGCCATCCGGCCAGGCGAGCGCGGCGGCACAGACATAGTGGGCGGCGCGCTCGGCGCCTTCCCTGCCCCGCAGCAACTCGACGAGCAGCTCGTTGTTCGCGGCGTCCTGCTCGGGGCCACGGAGGTCGCCGCGCCGGGCGAAGCGGCGGGAGTGGACGCCAGGTGCGCCGTCCAGCGCATCCACGCAGATGCCGGAGTCGTCCGCCAGCGTCAGGCGGCCTGTCCTTGCGGCGAAGTAGCGTGCTTTCGCCAGCGCGTTCTCCTGGAAGGTGGCGAACGCTTCGAGGGCATCCTCTTCCGGAGATTCCGCCAGGCCGACGGCATCCAGGCCGACGACACCGACTTCCGGGTACTCGGACAGGATCTCCCGGATTTCGCGGACCTTGCCGGCGTTGCGGGTCGCGAGGACGAGCTCGCTCACGCGACGGCGGCGCGCTGGGCGGAGACGAGGTCGCGGATGCGGGTGGTGGACATCTCCACCAGGCCGGTGAGCTGCGCGGGCGTGAACGGCGTGCGCTCGCCGGTGCCCTGCACCTCGATGATGCCGCCGTCCTCGCGCGCGACGACGTTGAGGTCCACGTCGGCGGCGGAGTCTTCCGAGTAGTCGAGGTCCAGCAGCAGGCTGCCGCCCACGACGCCGGCGCTGATGGCGGCGACGAAGCCGCGGAACGGCGACTGGGCCAGGCCGCTGCGCGCGGTGAGCCAGGCGCACGCGTCGTAAAGGGCGACGGCGCCGCCGGTGATGGAGGCGGTGCGCGTGCCGCCGTCGGCCTGCAGGACGTCGCAGTCGATGGTGATCTGCCACTCGCCCATGGCGCGCAGGTCCACGCACGCGCGCAGGCTGCGGCCGATGAGGCGCTGGATCTCCTGCGTGCGTCCGCCGACCTGGCGGCGCTCGCGCTCGGTGCGCGTGTTGGTGGCGCGCGGGAGCATGGAGTACTCCGCGGTCACCCATCCCTCGCCGCGGCCCTTCTTCCAGGGCGGCAGCTTGTTCTCCACCGAGGCCGTGCAGAGCACGCGCGTCTTGCCTGCGGTGACCAGGCACGAGCCCTCGGCGTACTCGGAGACGCCGCGCTCCAGGGTGAGCGGGCGGGCGTCGGAGGGGCCGCGGCCGTAGGAGCGCTGCTGCGTTTCGGTCATTGGGTCAGCACCCCTGTCGGGATCGTTCGAGGATGGATGTGGTGGAGCGGCCCGGGACGAGCGGGGCGATGACGACGCGGCCGCCGGCCTCGATCACCTCGCGCGCGCCGACGACGGTATCGACCGTGTAGTCGCCGCCCTTCACCAGCACGTCCGGCAGCAGGGCGGCGATCAGCTCGCGCGGGGTGTCCTCGTCGAAGACGGTTACGGCGTCGACGGAGGCGAGGGCGGCGAGGACGACGGCGCGGTCGTCCTCCGGGTTCACCGGGCGCGTCGGGCCCTTCAGCCGGCGGACGCTGTCGTCGGAGTTGAGGCCGACGACGAGGGCGTCCCCGAAGGCGCGCGCGGCGGCAAGGTACTCCACGTGGCCGCGGTGCAGGAGGTCGAAGCAGCCGTTGGTGAAGACGACCTTCGCCGTCCGCGGGCGGCCCAGGCGCGCCAGCAGCTCGTCGCGGGTGACGATCTTCGCCTCGAACGCGGGGTGCAGCGCTTTCATCGACGCCGGATCCGTCACGGCGCCGCCGCGGGTTCGACCTGATCTGACGTGGCGGAGCGGATGCGGCCCAGCATCTCCCCCGCCCCGAGCGCGATCAGCCGGCCGGCGAGGCGGCGGCCGATGTCCGCGGCCTGGTCCACCCTGCCGCCGTCGCGTTCCCGCAGCACCTGCTCGCCCGCGAGGTCCGCGACGAGTCCGTCGAGCACCAGGCTTCCGCCTGCGACCGTCGCGAGCGCGCCGATCGGCACCTGGCAGCCGCCCTCCAGCGCGCGGAGGAAGGTGCGCTCGGCGAGGGTGGCGGCGGCGGTCGCTGCGTGGTGGACGGCGGCGAGGCGTTCGATGACGCGCGCCGCGTCGGAGCGCGTGACGATGGCGAGCGCGCCCTGGCCGACGGCGGGAAGCCAATCGGCGGGCTCGAGGTACGCGGAGATGCGCTCCAGCCAGCCCAGGCGGTGCACGCCGGCGGCAGCCAGGACGATGGCGTCGTAGCCCCCCGCGTCCAGCTTGGCAAGACGCGTGTCGAGGTTGCCGCGCAGGTCCAGCACCTCCATGTCGGGCCTGGCGGCGTGGAGCTGCGCGCGCCGGCGGAGCGAGCTGGTGCCCACGCGGGCACCGGCCGGAAGGTCCGCCAGGCCGCCGCGGAAGCCGTCGCGGCCGATGAGCACGTCGCGGGGGTCCTCGCGCTCGGTGACGGCGGCGATGGTGAGGCCGTCGGGCAGGCGCGTGGGCACGTCCTTCAGCGAGTGGACGGCCAGGTCCGCGTCATCGCGCAGCAGGGCCTCGTCCAGCTCCTTCGTGAAGAGCCCTTTGTCTCCGATCTTCGCCAGCGGGACGTCCAGGATGCGGTCGCCGAGCGTCTTCACCACGTCCAGGGTGACGTGCAACGACGGGTCGGCGGTGCGCAGAGCGGCCTCGACGGCGCGCGACTGCCAGAGCGCGAGCCGGCTTCCGCGCGAGGCGATGCGAAGGGGGGCGCCGCTCACCACTGCGACTGGGCGCCGTCGACGACCTTCTGCGCCATGTCGCGGATGGCCTTGGCGCGCGCGATCTCGACGCTCTCGTTGCGGGCCGGGTCGTACTGGCCGATGGCGGAGATGGAGCCGCCGCGCCACAGGGGATGGTCCTCCTTGACGTCGTAGATCTCAGCGTCGAAGACGATCTGCACCTCGGACAGGTTGACGCTGATGCGCCCCGAGTCGCCCGGCCGGATGTTGGCCTGGACCTCCTGGTAGCTGCTGATCTTGCCGCGCACCACGGCGTCGGCGGCCTCGCGCGAGGCCAGGCGCACGCCCAGGCTGCGGATCATCTGCGCCTGCAGCTCGCGCTGGGCGTCGGCGCTGAGGGCGCCGTAGGGGGTGTTGTTCTCGAACTGCTCGACGAACACGGTGCGCACGTGCGCCGGCAGGCCGCCGCCCGTGAAGTGGTAGAAGCAGCCGGCCAGGAGGAAGCCGGCGAGCAGGGCGGCGCTAGCGGCCCGTGCCCGGCGGTGTCCAGGTGTCTTCCGGGAAAGGTTCCACATCGGTGGACGACTCGGTCGTGAGGGTCAGGGTCCGGTAGGCGGACCAGTCGCGGTACTCGGCGCGCTGCACGGCCCCGCCGGCGCCGCGGGTGATGTCGATGGACTCCTTGAGCCCGCCGCGCACGAGCCGGCGCACGCTGCGGAGTGCGCCGGAATCCAAGCGGTACTCGATCGTCCCCTCCGCCCCGGCCTCGTAGCGCAGCGCGCCCGCGGTGGCGCTCACCAGCCGCGCGGCGGCAGGCGGCCGCACGACGCCCAGCGCGCCCCACAGCAGCGCCGGCGAAGGCATGGGGATCTTCCCTTCCAGCGCGGCGGGCACGCGCGGCGTCTCGTCCACCAGCGCCGCGGCCAGGTACGTCTCGCCGCGGGGGCCGAACAGGTCCAGGCGGATGCGGTTGGGCGGCGAGACGCGGGCCACGCCGCGGCCGCGAAACTTGGCGCCGGCCTCGTCCAGCTCCCACCCGAAGGTGAGGTTGCGCGGGCCGCGCAGCATCGTGGCGCGCCGAATGGAGTCCGCGAGCGCCGCCGGGTCCACCGATGCGACCGGGCCGGGCGCAGTGCCGGCGGCGGGAGCCTCCGGAGCCGGCGCTCCGGCGGGTGCGGACCCGTGGCCGGCGCAGGCGCCCAGCAGCGCGAAGGCGAGCACGGGGCCCGCGCGGCTGATCAGGTTTCGTCCTTCCATGTGTCTCAGCGGATCTCTTCGATGCGGAGGATCCGATCCCCCTGGAGGATGCCGTCCACGACGTCCATCCCCTTCACCACGCGGCCGAACACGGTGTATCCGCCGTCCAGGTGCGGCTGCGGCGAATGGGCCACGAAGAACTGGCTGCCGCCGGTGTCGGGCCCGGAGAGCGCCATGCCCAGCGTGCCGCGCAGGTAGGGGTCGCGGTTGATCTCGTCGCGGATGGCATACCCCGGACCGCCCGAAGTGTCCCCGCGCGGGTCGCCGCCCTGGATGACGAAGTTGGCGACCACGCGCGGCCAGTCCTGCCCGTCGAAGTATCGCGCGCGGACGAGGCGGAGGAAGCTCTCCACCGTGAGCGGCGCGTCGTCGCCGAACAGCTCGGCCTCGAACTCGCCGCGGCTGGTGACGAAGCGCACCCGTGGGCTCCGTCCGCCGAGGGAGGGAACGACCGTCTCGCGCACGAGCCGAGCGTAGCTCTCCGCGTCGCGCCCGGTCTCCACCGGATGCACGGGGCCCCACGCGGCGGCCAGCGTGTCGCCGAACGCCGCGCGGACGTGGTGGCGCACCAGCTCGTCCGCGGCGCGGGGAAAGCGCGCGAGAAAGGCGCGGGCCGCGGCGTCGCGCGACGGCTTGAGGGCGCCGAGAGCATCCACCGCCGCGAGGGCGGCGTCGTTCACGGTGTCGCGCGCGGCGCGGGCATAGGCGTCCAGCAGCAGCGGAAGCGTCGATGGATCGGCGAGCGCGGCCAGACCGTTCGCGGCGTTCGCGCGCACCTGCACGTCCGCGTGGCCGAGGGATTCGATCAGCAGCGCCCGCAACGGGGCCGGGTCCTTCCCCGCGGCCTCGACCGCCGCGCCGAGCACGGAGGCGGCGACGCGTGGATCGGCGTCGCGTGCCAGCGCCTGCATCCCCGCGCGCCCGTCCGCGGCGAGCGCCGCGAATGCCTGGCCGGCTGCCGCGCGCATCCGCCAGCTCTGGTCCGTCGAAGCGATCGCGGCGACTTCCTTCGCTGTCGAAGGAGAGACCGTCACGAGGGCGGCGAGCGCGGCGGTGCGGAGGCCGATCGGCGCGCGCGCATCCATCGCCACCGTCCGCAGATCAGCCGTCGCAGCGGCGGCCTTCGCACCCAATCGACCGAGCGCCTCCGCTGCCGTGACGGCAGGATGCGGGTCCGCGGAGCGCAGCAGGACGCGGCGGAGCGCATCCACCGACGCGGGCTCGCCGTAGCCGCTCAGCGTCCGCGTGGCGTTGACGCGCACGGCGAGGGCGGAGTCGTCCACCGCCCGCACGAGGATACCGATCGCGGCGGGATGCGCGATCCCGGCAGAGTCGGCGAGCGCGGCACCGAGGCTGCGGACGGCGAAGGAGCGGACGAGCGCGTCGGGATCCGTCGCCAGCGGAAGGAGCGCCGACGCCGCGCGCGGATCCGGGCGGCGGGTGAGGGCGTACGCCGCGCGCCCGCGAAGCTCCGGGTCGCGGCTGGCGAGCCAGGGCAGCACGGGCGTGGGATCGGCCGGCCGCGGGTAGCGCCAGAAGGCCAGCAATGCGGGCCCGACCGCATCCACGTTCGCACCGTCGACCGGCACGCGGCGAAGGAAGCCTTCCACCGCCGCGCGGCTCGCTGCCGTGGGGATGCGGCCCAGCGCGGACGCGGCGGCCCCGATCACGGTGGGCCGAACGGATACCGAGGCGGGATCAAGCAACGCGGCGAGCGCGGGGACGGCGGCGCTGTCGGCCAGCATCCCGAGCGCGAATGCGGCGTTCGCGGCGGTGCCGGTGTCCGCATCCGCCAGCATCCCCGTCAGCAGCGGGACGGCGTGCCCATCGCCGATTCGCCCGGCGGAGAGCGCGGCGTGGCGGCGTACGAGGGCGCTGGCCGAACGCGCGAAGCCGGCGATGGCGACGGAATCGTACTCGCGGCGATCCTCCAAGCGGATCAGCGACGCCAGCGCGGCGACTTCCTCCGCCCCGGGCACCAGCGCCTGCGTGTCGTGCGGGCCGACGGACGAGGTGCCGCGCCGCGCGGAGGCGCATCCGCCGAGCAGGTGGATCGCGAGGACGGACGCAGCGGCGATGCGGGCGGCGCGCGGGCTCATGCGCCGGCCTCCCGCGCGGCCTTCGCTTCGCGGAACGCCTGCACCATCTCACGTGGCAGCGTGCGCGTGGCGCCGGAGGGATCAAGGGCCATCAGGTCCGTGCGCGCGGTGGCAAGGCGGCGCGTGCTTCCATCCTCGCCGACTCGAACGACGTCGTACGTGAAGGAGACGGCGCGGGAGCGGACGGCTTCGAGCGTGGTCTCGATGCGAACGAGATCGTCGAAGCGGGCGGGCTGCAGGTAGCGCAGCGAGGCGTCCGTCACGGCCAGCAGCAGGCCCTCGCGTTCGAGCTCGGCGTACGGACGCCAGACGCGGCGGATGAGCTCGGTGCGGCCCATGTCGCACCACACCAGGTAGTTGGCGTGATAGACGAAGCCCATCTGGTCCGTCTCGGCGTAGCGGACGCGAAGCTCGATGGACGCGTTCAGCGGCGGCGGCATGGGGCGGAGAGCGGGTGGCGGCGGACGCGTGACGGCAAGCGCGGATTGTACCGGCGCGGCGCGGGCCTGTCAAACCGCCGGGCGGGCGCCATTGTGAGCACGGCGGGGCGTGCGTAGCTTGCCGCGCCATGAGCCACAAGCCCGTGTACGTCGTGTCGGACACCCACCTGGGCGCGGTGCCGCCCGCCACGGAGCGTGCGTTCCGCGGCTTCCTGGCGCACGTGCGCGAGCACGCGTCGGAGCTGCTGATCAACGGCGACCTGTTCGACTTCTGGTTCGAGTACCGCTCCGTCATCCTCCGCGAGCACTTCCGCGTGGTGGCGGCGCTGGCGGACGTGGTGGAGGCGGGCGTGCCCGTGACGTTCGTGGGCGGCAACCACGACGCGTGGGCGGGCAGCTTCCTGCGCGACGAGGTGGGCATCCGCGTGATCGACGGGCCCGTACGCATGGAGCTGGGCGGCCGGCGGACGCTGGTGGCGCACGGCGACGGCGTGGGCGCGGGCGACCTCAGGTATCGCATGCTGAAGGCGGTGATCCGCAGCCGCGTGAGCATCCGCGCCTTCCGCGCCCTGCACCCCGACCTGGGCCGGCGCATCGCGAACGTGGCCTCCACCACCGAGCACAAGGCGGGCACGGGCGACGTCCGGGCGAAGAACCGCGCGGACTTCATCGAGGCCTGGGGCGTCCGCGAGATGGAAGCCGATGCCTCGCTGGACCTGGTGCTCACCGGCCACGCGCACGTGCCGCTGGTACGCGAGGTGGCGCCGGGCCGCTTCTACGCCAACTCCGGCGACTGGATCCGCAGCTACACCTACCTCGTCCTTCCACCGGAAGGCGGCGCACCGGAGATGCGAATCTGGCCGGTGGGATAGGTCGCCGGGCCGGTCGATCGACCGCGGTCCCAACCGAAGTCGGTGGAATCAGCCGAGTATCCCAATCGAACACGCTGGATGGAGAAGCCCGCCCCACGCTGATGCGCAGGGCGGGCTTCGTCGTCTCGTTCGACGGAAGACTCTGCTTCCGAGGTTCGACTGCATGTGAGTCGAGGGTCGATGGACCCGCGTCAGCGGGCGGCGGCCGCCGGCGGCGGCGTGCGCCACGCTTCGGGAAGCTCGGCGGTGGGCACGTCGACGTGCTCGGCGACGAGTGGCGCGCCCCACAGGCGCTCCATCACCGGGCCAACGTCGCGCGGATCGCCGGTGGTGAGGAAGCGGATGGAGCCCTCGCCGGCCTCCTCCAGCATCCCCCGCTCCGCCAGCACGCGGCGCGTCTGCCGGGCGATGGCGGGGCCGCTGTCCACCAGCTCCACGCCCGGCCCCAGCGCGCGCGCGATGGCGTCGCGCACGAAGACGTAGTGCGTGCATCCCAGGACGACGGTGTCCACGCCCGCGGCGCGCAGCGGCTCCGTCAGCTCGTCCAGGCGGGCCGCGAGGGCGTCGCCTTCCAGCAGGCCGTCCTCCACCATGTCGGCCAGGCCGGGGCATGGCTGCGCGACGACGTGCCGGTCGCCGGCGTAGTTCTCCACCAGCCGCCGGAAGCGGTCCGAGCGCACGGTGCCGGAGGTGGCCATCACGCCCACGCGGCCGTTGCGGCTGGCGGCCACCGCCGGCTTCAGCGCCGGCTCCAGGCCGATCACGGGGATGGACAGCGTCTCGCGCAGCAGCTCCAGCGCCGCGCCGGACGCGGTGTTGCAGGCGACGACCAGCGCCTTGGCGCCGCGCGACTCCAGGTGGCGCGCGGCGGACAGGGTGCGCGCGCGGACCTCGTGCAGGGTGCGGTCGCCGTAAGGGCAGAAGGCGGTGTCGGCGAAGTACAGAAGGTGCTCGGACGGCAGCGCGTGGCGGATCTCGCGGGCCACGCTCAGCCCGCCGACGCCGGAGTCGAACACCGCCGCCGGCCGCGCGATCACGGCTTCTTCCCCACGGGCACCGTCGCCTGGACCTGCACGCCGCCGTCCGGCGTGGGCACCGCGCCGACGTGCGCGTTGAAGTTGGCCAGGTGCGTGGCCACGTACGCGTCCGCGCCCGAGAAGAAGAGCCAGAACATCGACAGCGTGATCCAGTCCTCGCGCTGGCTGAGGCGCGAGTGCAGCAGGCCGCTCTGCGTGTTGGGATCGAGTATCCCGTTGTCGTGCAGGGTGTGCTCGCGGCGGCGCGCGTCCTCCACCTTCTTCTGCGCCTTGTAGACCATCCACAGGCTGCCCGTCTCCAGCCCGAAGTAGATGCCGCCGCGTCCCGGCGCCCCGATGCGCGACTGGCCCCAGCCGGGCAGGATCAGCGAGCGCAGGAAGGCGCCTTTCGGGGAAAGGCCGTTCACCCGCGTGGTGTCCGGCGGCAGGACGCGGCGCCTGCGCGTACTCGTGTCGCCGGGCTCGGTCACCACCGCGCCCGTGCCACCCGGACGCGGGATGATCTGCGCCCGCGCGGCGGACGGCGCGATGCACGCAAGCGCCGCCACGGCCGCGAGCAGCAATGGGGCGCGAAGGGGACGGCGCATGCGGACGGTGCGGAGGGACGGGGCCATCGGCTCTTCGGGATGCGTCATCGTGGGGATCGCGCGTGGTGGTGCGACGGGCGGTGGCAAGCCCCGGTCCAGCGGCTCGGGAGATGCGCAGGCACCAAGCTAGCAGGGCGTTCACCCGCGCAAAAGGCGCGGATGCGCCCGGAGCAAAGCCCCGGCGGGGGTGTATACCCGCGCCGGGCCCGAAAAGTCACGCGGCCGCGCCTCCGCACCCATCGCAACCGCCCCATGCCGACCTTCGCGCCCCGCCGTCTCCCGCTGGTCCTCGCGGCCGCCGCGCTCGCCGCCTGCGGACCGCATGCGTCCACGCAGGGGCACCTGCACCCGCCCATCTCGCCCGACACGGCCCCGCCGCCGGACGCGCATCCCTGGGCCCTGGTGGACGCGCCGCGGCTCCCGCAGACGCTGGTGCTGATGGGGACCACGGACACGCACGGGTGGCTGCTGCCGTACGACTACTACACGGGCCGGGCGACGGACAACGGCCTGGCCCGCCTGGTGCCGCAGATCGACAGCATCCGCGCCGCGCATCCCGGCCAGACGGCGCTTTTCGACTCCGGCGACCTCCTGCAGGGCACGCCGCTCGGCTTCGTCTACTCGCACCTGTCCGCGGGCGAGACGCACCCGGTGGCGGCGGCGATGAACCTGCTGGGCTACGATGCGGCGGCCATCGGGAACCACGAGTTCAACTACGGCATCGAGCACCTGAACACGGTGGCCGGCCAGTCGAAGTTCCCGTGGCTCTCCGCGAACATCTTCCGCGCCGGGACGAGCGAGCGCGCCTACCGGCCTTACGCCATCGTGGAGCGCACCATCGACGGACACGCGGTCCACATCGGGGTGATCGGCGTCACCCCGCCGGGGGTCGCGATCTGGGACAAGGACCGCGTGGCGGGGCGCCTGGACTTCCACGACATCGTCGCCAGCGTGCGCCCGCTCGTCCCCGAGCTGCGCGCGAGGGGCGCGGACATCGTCGTGATCGCGGCGCACAGCGGGCTGGAGGGATCGAGCTACGACACCGCCGCCACGCACGTGCCCGAGGAGAACGCCGCCGCCCGCCTGGCGCGCGAGGTGCCGGGCATCGACGTGATCTTCCTGGGCCACACGCACCGCGAGCTGGCGGACAGCACCATCGGCGGCACGCTGCTACTCCAGGCCAAGAACTGGGGCACCTCCCTGGCCGTCGCGGAGATCGACCTCGCCTGGGAGAACGACCGGTGGCGCGTCGCGGGCAAGCGCGGAAGGGTGCTCCACCCGGCGAAGACGGCGGACTCGCCGCTGCTGGAGAGCGCGCTGGCCGACGCGCACCGCCGCACGCGCGAGTACGTGGGCCGGCGCATCGGCACCAGCACGGCCGAATGGGACGCGCACGCTGCCCGCGTGGAGGACACGCCGCTGCTGGACCTGATCAACGACGTGCAGCGCCGCGTCACCGGCGCCGACCTATCCGCCGCGGCAGCCTTCAACCTCACCGCCCGCTTCCCGCGCGGGCCGGTGACGGTGGCGGACGTGGCGGGGCTGTACGTGTTCGACAACACGCTGAAGGCCGTGCGCATCGACGGCGCGCAGCTCCGGGCGTTCATCGAGAAGAGCGCGGAGTACTACCTGCCCTGCCCCGCCGCCCACTGCGCGCAGATAGTGAACCCGGCCGTGCCGGGCTACAACTTCGACGTGGTGAGCGGCGTGGACTACGAGCTGGACCTGACGCGCCCCGTCGGCCAGCGGGTCGCGCAGCTGGTCCGCAACGGGCGCCCCGTGCGGCCGACGGACACCTTCACCCTGGCCGTCAACAACTACCGCGCGAGTGGAAGCGGCGGATACAGCATGCTGCTGGGCGCGCCCGTGGTGTACGACAGGGGTGAGAGCATCCGCGACCTGCTGATCGCCGAGATCCAGCGCCGCGGCACGATCTCGCCCGCCGACGTCTTCCGCCGCAACTGGCGCATCGTGCCGGCGTCGCTGGCCGCGCAGGCGCTGGCGGAGCAGGCCGTCACACCGCCGTCGGCGCGCTGAGCCGCAACGGCATCCCCGATCGACCGGGAGACGCGATGGCGGGAGCGGACGACCTGCGGCACATCGCTCTGTCGCTGCCGGAGGCCGAAGAGCGCGAGACGTGGGGCGAGGCCACCTTCCGCGTGCGCGGCCGCATCTTCGCGATGATGTCGGCGCACGGCGAGGGCGCGACCATCAAGGCGTCGCCGCCGGAGCAGGCGCTGCTGCTTGCGTCGGATCCCGGGACGTTCTCGTACGCCGCGTATGTCGGCCGCTTCGGCTGGGTGCGCGTGAACCTCGCGACGATCGAAGAGGACCTCCTGCGTGCGCTGCTGGCGGACGCGTGGCGGAGCGTCGCGCCCAAGCGCACCGTCGCGAAGTTCGACGCGGGCGGCTGATCCGGACCGAATCGCGGCCGCGGACGATGCCGATCGACGGCATCGCGTGGGCTCTCGACTGATTCGGAGGAAGCGCTTCGATCGGACAGTCATCCACATTGCCGTCGATCCGCTTCGTCCGAGAACCGTGAGCGGCCTCGCGCTTGCGCCTCGCGCGGATCCATCGGCCCGCCATCGGCGTGACGCCCTGAAAACCCCGACCCGGAGACGGACGCTTGCTGCCGCTGCGCGACGAGAATCCCACCCTGCTGACGCCGGTGGTGACCGTGGGCCTGATCGCCGCGAACGTGGCGGTGTGGGTGCTCGTCCAGGGTGCCGGGAGCATGCAGGCGCTGCAGGCCTCCGTGGGCACCTTCGGCACCTACCCGTGCGAGATCACGCACGCGTGCCGGGCGGCGGGGCTGGGGTGGGCGTCGCTGCTCACCTCCATGTTCATGCACGGGGGATGGGAGCACATCATCGGCAACATGGTGTTCCTGTGGGTGTTCGGGAACAACATCGAGGACGTGATGGGGCACGCGCGGTTCCTGGCCTTCTACCTGGTCTGCGGGCTGGCGGCGGGGGCGGCGCACGTGGCGCTGTCGCCCGGCAGCCAGGTGCCGGCGGTGGGAGCCAGCGGCGCCATCAGCGGGGTGATGGGCGCATACATCCTGCTGTATCCCCACGCGCGGGTGCGGACGTGGGTGCCGCCCATCTTCGTGTGGACGCTGCGGGCGTGGGTGCTGCTGGGCTACTGGTTCTTCCTGCAGCTCGCGTCGGGGATCGTGTCGCTGGGGCCCACCGTGGGCGAGGAAGGCGGCGTGGCCGTGTGGGCGCACGTGGGCGGCTTCCTGGCCGGCCTGGCACTGGTGAAGGTGTTCGAGAACCCGGTGCTCACCGCAAGGAGGAGGCGCGTGCTCGGCCTGGTGCCCGGCGAGGTGGCGCGCGTGGAGTGGTGAGCGTATGATTCCGGCGGGGATCGCGGGTTCCGCAAACCCGCCCGACCCACCCGCGCCGGCCCGCACCCGGACCGAACGGCGCCGCTGCCCCACGCAGCGGCCCTTTTCGTATCCGGCGGCGGAGGGGTGGAGCGGTTCACGCACCGGCCCACGGAGAGGGCACCATGACGATGACGGTCACGCGGGAGCTGCTGCACCGGCTGCCGAAGGCGGAGCTGCACGTGCACCTGGACGGGTCGCTGCGGCCCGAGACGATGCTGGAGCTGGCGGCGGAGTACGGCAAGCCCATGCCGGCGGCCCAGCCCGAGGCGCTCGCCGACTACATGCACGTGCAGGACGCGCGAAACCTGGTGGAGTACCTGGAGCGCTTCGAGATCACGCTGTCGGTGATGCAGACCGCCGAGTCGCTGGAGCGCATCGCCTACGAGCTGGCCGAGGACCTGGCGGCGGAGAACGTGCGCTACGCCGAGATCCGCTACTCGCCCATCCTGCACACCCGCGGCGCGCTGCCGCTGACGGAGGCGGTGGACGCGCCCCTGCGCGGGCTGGCGCGGGCCGAGGCCGAGCTGGGCATCCGCACCAGCCTCATCATCTGCGGCATCCGCAACATGGACCCGGGCACCTCGCGCGACCTGGCCGACCTGACGGTGGCGTACAAAGACCGTGGCGTGGTGGCGTTCGACCTGGCGGGCGCGGAGTACAACTACCCGGCCAAGAAGCACAAGGACGCGTTCTACACCGTCATCAACAAGAACATGGCGGCCACCATCCACGCCGGCGAGGCGTACGGTCCGGAGTCCATCCACCAGGCGCTGCACTACTGCCAGGCCGACCGCATCGGCCACGGCACGCGACTGTTCGAGGATCCGGACCTGATGCGCTACGTCAACGACTGCCGCATCCCCATCGAGATCTGCCTGACCAGCAACGTGCAGACGCGCGCCGTCGCCGGCTTCGCCGAGCACCCGGTGCGCACGTACTACGACGCCGGCATCGTGCTGAGCCTGAACACCGACAACCGCCTGATGAGCGCCACGACGGTGACGGAGGAGTACTGGCGCGCGCACCAGCACCTGGGCTTCACCTGGACGGAGCTGGCCGACATCGCCCTCATGGGCTTCCACAGCGCCTTCCTGCACCGCGCCGACAAGCTGGCGCTGATCGAGAGCGTGAAGACCGAGATCGCCGGGATCGAGGCTGAGGCCGAGGCGGACATGCAGGCCTGAGCGACCGGCCTCGGGTCGACACGAACGGGCCGCCCCTGCACAGGGGCGGCCCGTTCGTCCATCGTTCGACGGCTCCATACGTCCGGTCCGGGATTGCAATCCTGCTGCCGAGGTACACCGCGGAGCATCAGCCGCCAGCAGTCGAGGTCGTTCCGCACGGCCTCAGGGCCAGGTCCTCCGAGGCCGCGTGAGGCCGCATGAGGCGGACTATTCTCCTACGGCGGCCCCGGGTTTCCAACCCGGTGGGGCGGCGCCGGCGCCAACCCTCGCCGCCGACTCCGGGCGGACTCCGCTCGCCCGCACCTCCACTCCGCACCGACTCTCCGCCGACTCTCCGCCGACCCTCCGCTGACTCTCCAGCGACCCTACATCGGCCCTACTCCATCGCCGGCGTGTCGCGCGCCGCCATCTCGGCCAGGCGCTCGCGGATGCGGGCGGCGATCACCTCGATGCCGGGCTTGTTCTGTCCGCCGCGCGGAAGGATGACGTCCGCGTAGCGCTTGGAGGGCTCCACGAACTCGAAGTGCATGGGCCGCACGGTGCCCAGGTACTGCTCGATGATCGAGTCCAGCGCGCGCCCCCGCACCTCGATGTCGCGGCGCAGGCGGCGGATGAAGCGAACGTCCGCGTCCGTGTCCACGAAGATCTTCAGGTCGAACATGTCGCGCAGGCGGGCGTCCACGAACAGCAGGATGCCGTCCACCAGGATCACGTCCCGCGGCTCCACGGGCGTGCTGTGCGGCGCGCGGGTGTGCGCGACGAAGTCGTACTCGGGCTTGGCGATGGGACGGCCCGCGATCAGTGCCTCCAGGTGCTCGATCAGCAGGTCGTTGTCCAGCGAGTCGGGGTGGTCGAAGTTGATCAGCCGGCGCTCCTCCAGGGGCAGGTGGCCGGCCTCCTTGTAGTACGCGTCGTGGTCGATGAAGACGGCCGAGTCCAGGTGAAGCGACTCGTAGATCCGCTTGGCCACCGTCGTCTTTCCCGAGCCGGTGCCGCCCGCGATGCCGATCAGGAAGGGCTTCATGCGATGGGGAGGGAGGTCCGCGCGCGGACGGGCCGGCGCGTCCTCCCGGGTGGAGGGCCGCCGCGCCGCGCGGGCTACATGTACGCACGGCCAGGGAGGCACGCAAGCCCGCCATCCGGGGGAGGAAAGAGGGCGGCAGCGCCGGGCATGAAGAAAGGCGGGGCGGCCGAAGCCGCCCCGCCTTCCCATCTCGTGCGTCCAGAGGCTAGAAGCTGTACCGCAGCCCGAGCTGGATCTGGTAGCGCGAGTCCGTGGACGAGGTCACGAACTTGTCCGTGCGGACGGTGAAGGCGTTGAACGTCTTGCGCCCGTTCGCGTCCGTGGCCACGCCGGTGTTCAGCGACAGCAGGTTGTCCGTCTGGTTCGCGATGAACCGGCTCGCACCCCAGTTGCTGTTGAGCAGGTTCGCGAAGTTCAGCACGTCCAGCGTGAACTGCGCGTTCTGCGCATGGAACGTGGAGAGGTTCTGCGCGATCCGGAAGTCGATCCGGTTGTTCCACGGCGTCCGGCAGGCGTTGCGGCCCACGATCTTGCCGCGCGCCTCACGAAGGCACGGCGTGCTCTCGATGAAGGCGTTCAGGTTCTGCCACGACTGCGCCGCCGAGATGGCCGACGTGGACGAGAACTTGACGTCGGCCTGGCTCATGGGAACGTACACCAGGTCGTTGCCCGTGCTGCCGTCGCCGTTCACGTCGCCGTTGTAGCGGTACGAGTACGGCTGGCCCGACTGGCCGATGTAGACCAGCGAGACGTCGGTCGCCGCGCGCGGCACGATGTTGAAGCGGCGCGAGGTGGTGGCGACGATCCGGTGGGGGATGTCGTTGTCCGACGTGTGCAGGCCCGGGTTGTTGGGATCGTCCGAGGCCTGGTTGAACGACCACTGCGAGAAGGCCGTGCTCGAGCCCAGCGGGTTCAGGTCCTTCGCGCGCGAGAAGGTGTAGGCCAGCGACGCGTCCCAGTTGCCGCGGAACGGGCGCTGCACCTGCGCGGTCAGGTTGTACGCATAGCCGCGCTTGGTCTCGCGGACGTCGATCACGTTGCCGATCCCCGGGACGTCGGTGCGCAGGCGGTAGCCGGCACGGTTCTCCACCGTCGCGCCCGTGCGGACGATGCCCAGGTTCTGGTAGAGCAGGTCGTGGATCGTGGCCGTGTACAGGGCCTCGGCCGTGCCCACCAGGCCGAACGGAAGCTGCCGGTCGATGGCCAGGTTGTAGCGGGCCACCTGCGGCGTGCGGAAATTCGGGTTGATCAGGTCGATCTCGTTCAGCGTGGCATTGGTGGCGCCCACGCACTGCTTCGGCTGCTTGGTGGGGTCGGCCACGAAGGCCGGCGCCGTCGCCGCCGTGGTGCAGGTGAAGCTCAGGTAGTCCAGGCCCGTCTTCCCGTAGGCGTTGGCGATCCACACCGCGGGGTTGCGGCCGCTGAACAGGCCCAGGCCGCCGCGCAGCTGCGTGCTGCGGTCACCCGTCACGTCCCAGTTGAACCCGAGGCGCGGGTTCCACAGGGTGATGCTCTTGGGGACGCTGGCCGTGCTGCGGTTGTAGTACTTCAGCACGGTGTCGTTCTGCGCCGGCTGGTGCGGAAGCCCGAAGTGCTCCACGCGGGCGCCGATCGTCAGCTGGAAGTTGTCGCCCGCGTCCCAGCGGTCCTCGCCGTACGCCGAGTAGCGGCGCACGTTGAACTCCGCCTGCGGGTTGCCGCCGGGAAGCAGGTACTGGTACTGGTAGCGGTTGGGCTTGCCGGCCGCGAGGGCCGCCGAGTCGGCGAAGGTGTAGTTGCCGAACGTGTTCTGCACGAACAGGTTGGCGAACTTGCTGAACTCGTTGCTCGTGCCCACCGTGAAGGTGTGCGCGCCCATCGGGATGGTCAGGTCGTTCGTGAACTCGAACGCGTCCTGGTTCAGCACGTTCTGCGTCGAGCTGTTCTCGGTGCCGGCCACGACGCTCCGGCTGCCGAACCCGTTCACCTGGACGCGGGGGAAGGGATCGCCCGGAAACTCGCGGTGGTCGCGGACCCGGTTGTAGCCCAGGCGCAGCTCGTTGAAGATGCCGCCGCCGAAGCCCGAGTTGAGCTGCAGCACGCTGCTGTTGGTGGTGCTGAGCTGCGTGTAGCCGGCGTTGCTCAGGTAGTACGTGCTGGCGCTGCTGCTGAAGTCCTCGCGCGAGCCGTCGATGTAGTTGTGGCGCAGCGTGAGGCGGTTGTTCTGGCCCAGGTTGAAGTCCAGGCGGCCGAACAGGTTGGTGCTGCCGCGGTTCACGCTGCGGGCGCTGACGCCGCCCGGGTCGTAGCCCAGGCCGTTCAGGAACGTCGCCACCTGCTGCGCCTGCGACTGCGTGATGCCGAACGCCGGGTCCGTGCCCGCCACGTAGTTCGTGGGGTTCGTGCGCGACGTGTGCTCGGCGGCCACGAAGAAGAAGGCCTTGTCGCGCAGGATGGGGCCGCCGAGCGAGCCGGCGAACTCCTGGTTCTTGTACGTGTCCAGCTTGCTGGAGAGCGTGTCGGCCGTGGTGAGGAACCGGCCGGCCAGGTCCTGGTTGCGGGTGAAGCCGCTGATGGTGCCCTGGATGCGGTTCGTGCCCGACTTGGTGACCGCGTTCACGCCGGCGCCGGTGAAGCCGTTCTGGCGCACGTCGAAGGGCGCGAGCACCACCTGGAGCTCCTGCACGGCTTCCAGCGTGATGGCCTTGGCGCCCGCCTGGCCGCTGGGCGTGCCGCTGCCCGACAGGCCGAACAGGTCGTTGCTGGCGGTGCCGTCGATCTGCAGCTGGTTGTAGCGGTTGTTCCGGCCGCCGGCGCTGACCGCGCCCGTGGTGGAGTTGGTCACCGCGAGCTGCGGTACCAGGCGCGTGAAGTCGGCGATGTCGCGCGTGATGGTGGGCAGGCGGCGGAGCGTGCTGTCGCTCACCGTGCTGCTGGCGCCCGTGTGGCTGGGCGAGATCACCGAACCGCGGTCGGCGGTCACGGAGATCGCCTCCAGCGCCAGCGCCTGGGTGGAGAGCTGCACGTCCAGCGGCACCGTGGTGCCCAGCGGAAGGGCGACGTTGCTGCGCACCACGTCCGCGAAGCCCAGGCCGCCCACCGTCACGCGGTAGGTGCCCGGCTGAAGGCCCGGAAGGAGGTAGCGTCCGTCCTGGCGCGTGACGACCCGGCCCACGGCGCCGTTGGCGACGTTCGTGGCCGACACACGGGCGCCCGGGACGGGCGCGCCCTGCTGGTTGGTGACACGGCCGCTGATCGCCGCGGTGGTCACGGCCTGGGCATGGGCGCCGGCCGGCCACGCGACGGCCAGAAGCAGAGCCCACAGCACCCAAGCCGCGGTCTGCGAACCTCGTTTCATCACATACCCTCTGAGGTTTGTGTGGAAGTACCCCCCAGCCGGAAGGCCGGGGCTGATGCAAGCTCGCATCGGATGGTGTCTGCGGAACGGGGGAGAATGTAACGGCACGGAACCGAATCGAAAAGGAAAATGTTCCCCCCGTCCACCACCGCGCGGCCCACGCCTCCGCGCGGTGCTCCTGAAACCTGCCTCAGCGTGCGTCGGTCAGGTAACGAAGCACGTCGAAACGGGTAACGATCCCCGCCAGGCGCCCCCCCTCGCGCACCAGCACGGCGGGGTTCTGGCGGGTCAGCAGGCGCGTGATCGCCGGCAGGTCGATGTGCGAGTCCACCACCGGAAGGGGCGGCTCCATGAGCGTCTGCACCGCCTGGTCCAGCACCGCGGTGCTTTCCAGCACGCGGGCCATCAGCGTGGCCTCCGAAAGGTGGCCCACGCAGTCGCCTTCCGCCACCACCGGAAGCTGCGACACGTCGTTGGCCGTCACCAGGGCCAGCGCCCGCCGCACGGGCGTCTCGGGCGTCACCGAGATCAGCTCGCGCGGGGCCTTGTCCTCCTTCTGGCGGATCATCTCGCTGGCGGTCACGCGCACCGGGTCCATCAGCCGGTTCTCGCGCATCCACTCGTCGCTGTACGTCTTGGACAGGTAGCGCTCCCCCGTGTCGCAGAGGATGCAGACCACGCAGGCCTGGGGATCGTCCACCTCGCGCGCCACCTCCAGCGCCACGTGCGCGATCAGCCCCGTCGACCCGCCCACGAACAGGCCCTCCTCGCGGGTGAGCCGCCGCGCCAGCGCCATCGCGCTGCGGTCGTCCACGCTGCGCCACTCGTCCACCACGGACATGTCCAGGGTGCCGGGGATCTTGTCCTGCCCGATCCCCTCCACCTTGTAGGGGGCGCTCTCGCCCTTCACCCCCGTCTTCGAGTACCCGGCGATGATGGAGCCCACCGGGTCGCCGCCGATCACGCGGACGGCGGGGTTCTTCTCCTTGAGGTAGCGGCCGGCGCCCGTGATGGTGCCGCCCGTGCCCGCGGCCGAGACGAAGTGGGTGATGCGCCCCCCCGTCTGCTCCCACAGCTCCGGCCCCGTCGTGCGGTAGTGCGCCTGCGGATTGGCGTCGTTGTAGAACTGGTTGGCGAGGATGGCGTTGGGGGTCTCGTGGGCGATCCGCTTGGCCATCATCACGTAGTTGTCGGGATGGTCGGGCGCCACCGCGCTGGGCGTGACGATGACCTCGGCCCCGAACGCCTTGAGCAGGCGCACCTTCTCCTGGCTCATCTTGTCGGGGATGGTGAAGACGCAGCGGTAGCCCTTGATGGCCGCCGCCAGCGCCAGCCCCACGCCGGTGTTGCCGCTGGTGCCCTCCACGATGGTGCCCCCCGGCCGCAGCTCGCCCGAGCGCTCCGCCGCCTCCACGATCGCGGGCCCGATGCGGTCCTTGACGCTGCCGCCGGGGTTCATGAACTCGGCCTTGCCGTACACCGGGGTGCGGATGCCCTTCGTCACCGCGTTCAGGCGGATGAGGGGCGTCCAGCCGATGGCCTGCAGCACGTGGTCGTACGCCACGCGGTGGCGCGGCTGCACGGCCGGGTCGTGCTCGGGATGGCTCATGGGGTGGTCCTGGGTTGCGCATCGGCCCCGGAGAGCCGGAACTGGACGGGAAGTCGGAACCAGGCGCCGGCGGGCTCCGCGCCCCGCCGCGCCGGATCGAAGCGCAGCTTGCGGCTGCCGGCCACGGCGGCCGAGTCGAATGCGGGGTACTTGCTGGGCTGCTCCACCCGCGCCGTGTCCACCGTGCCCCGCGCGGACACGAAGATGCGCAGCGTGGTCTGGCCCTCCACCCCGGCGTCCCACAGCTCCTCGGGATACTGGAAGGTGGACTCGGACACCAGCTTCGGCGGCGTGAGCGGCGCCTGGCGGCGCTGGCAGCCCGCGCCTGCGGCGAGCAGGACGGCGGCGAGCGTCGGTCGGAGCGCGGCGAAGGGTCGCATCGGGCCTCGGGCTACGGTCGGGCGGCGCCGGCCAGCTCCGCCAGGAGGTTCAGCGCCTCCAGCGGGGTCAGCCGGTTCACGTCGGTGGCCCGCAGCCGCTCCACCACGGGGTGCGGCGGCGGGTCGAACATGGTGAGCTGGTACTCCACGGGCGCGGCCCGCGGCGCGGAGACGGGCGGCGTCCCATGGCCCCCAGCCTCCAGCTCGCGCAGGATCTCCCGCGCGCGGGCCACCACCGAGGCGGGCAGGCCCGCCAGGCGCGCCACCTCCACGCCATACGAGCGGTCCGCGCCCCCGGGAACCAGGCGGCGCAGGAAGACGATGTCCTCGCCCACCTCGCGCACGGCCACGCTGTAGTTTACCACCCCCGGCAGGCGGTCCGAAAGCCGGGTCATCTCGTGGTAGTGGGTGGCGAAGATGGTCTTGGCCCCCACGGCGTCGTGCAGGTGCTCGGTGGTGGCGGTGGCCACGCTCAGCCCATCCCAGGTGCTGGTGCCCCGGCCGATCTCGTCCAGCAGGACCAGCGAGCGGGGCGTGGCGCCGTGCAGGATGGCCGCCGTCTCGTTCATCTCCACCATGAAGGTGGACTGCCCGCGCACCAGGTTGTCCGAGGCGCCCACGCGGGTGAAGATGCGGTCCACCACCCCCACGCGCGCCTCGCGGGCCGGCACGAACGAGCCCACCTGCGCCATCAGCGCCACCAGGCCCACCTGCCGCAGCACGGTGCTCTTGCCGGCCATGTTCGGCCCCGTCAGCACCATCACCCGGTGGTCGTGGTCCAGCCGCACGTCGTTGGGGATGAACTCCTCGCGCGGCATCATGGTCTCCACCACGGGGTGCCGCCCGCCGCGGATCTCCAGCGCGAAGCCGTCGTCCACCTGGGGCCGCGCGAACTCGCGCCGCACGGCCGCCTCGGCCAGCGCGGCCAGCACGTCCACGGCCGCCACGTGCCCGGCCAGGGCCTGGATGCGCGGCACCTCGCGCGCCACCTCCTGCCGCAGCTCGGCGAAGAGGCGCGCCTCCAGCGCCTGCATCCGCTCCTCCGCGCCCAGGACCTTCTCCTCCCACTCCTTCAGCTCGGGCGTGTAGTAGCGCTCGGCGTTGGCCAGGGTCTGCTTGCGGTGGTAGTCCACCGGCACCTTCCCGGACTGGAGGCGGCTCACCTCCAGGTAGTATCCGAAGACGCGGTTGAAGCCCACCTTCAGCGTGCCGATGCCCGTGCGCTCGCGCTCGCTGGTCTGCAGGCGGGCGATCCAGTCCACGGCGCCGTCGCGGATGCCGCGCAGCTCGTCCAGCTCGGCGTCGTACCCGGCGCGGATGTAGCCGCCGTCGCCCAGCTGCGCCGGCGCGTCGGGATCCACCGCGCGGTCGATGCGGCCGCGCACCTCGTCCATCGGGTCCAGCCCCTCGCGGTGCTCCGCCAGCAGCGCATACCGCTCGCCGTCCAGCGCCTCGCGCAGCAAGGGGACCCGGGCCAGCGAGGCGGAGAGGGCCAGCATCTCCCTGGCCGTCGAGCGTCCCGCGCCCACCTTCACCGCCAGGCGCTCCAGGTCGCGCACCTGGCCCAGCGCGTCGCGCACGGCAAGGCGCAGGGCGTCGTCCTCCACCAGCGCGCCCACGGCGTCCAGGCGGGCGCGGATGGCCGCGATGTCGAGGAGCGGCGAGAGCAGCCAGCGGCGCAGCAGGCGGCCGCCCATGGGGGTCAGCGCCTCGTCCAGCACGCCCAGCAGGGTGCCGTCGCGCGCGCCGCCCCGCAGCGTCTCCACCAGCTCCAGGTTGCGGCGCGTCATCTCGTCCAGCACCATGGCGTCGCCGCTGCGCTCCACCCGCGGCGCGCGCAGCCCCGCGAAGCCGGCGGGCTGCACCTCCGCGAGATAGGCGACCAGGCCGCCGCACGCCGCGATCATGGGCTCGTCGCCGCGCTCCAGCCCGAAGCCGGCCAGGTTGGCGACGCGGAAATGGCGCCGCATCTCCTCCGTGGCCGTCGCCAGCTCGAAGTTCCAGTCGCCGCGGTACGTCCGCGTGGTGCCGTCGATGCCGGGCAGCGGGAACAGCTCCCACGAGCGCGGCAGCAGCACCTCCGCCGGCTCGGCCCGCCCCAGCTCGTCGCCCAGCGACTCCCACGGCACGAGGCGCAGCGTCACCTCGCCCGTGGACAGGTCCGCGGACGCCACGCCCACGGGACCCTCGCCGGCCGCGTCACCCGCCAGCGCGACGAGGA
Source organism: Gemmatimonadota bacterium (assembly GCA_028287185.1). Taxonomy (GTDB): domain Bacteria; phylum Gemmatimonadota; class Gemmatimonadetes; order Longimicrobiales; family Longimicrobiaceae; genus JAQBQD01. Next base: position 23,013 of record JAQBQD010000012.1, read on the forward strand.
AGTTGTTGCGGCGGGCGTCCAGCAGCGAGTCGGCCAGCGCCGTGCCCGGCGTGACCATCTCGGTCACCTCGCGGCGCACGATGCCCTTCGCCGCGGCGGGGTCCTCCACCTGCTCGCAGATCGCCACACGGCGGCCGGCGGCCACGAGGCGGCGCAGGTAGGTGTCCAGCGCGTGGAAAGGGATGCCCGCCAGCGGCGCCCGCGACCCGCCGTTGTTGCGCGAGGTGAGCGTCAGGTCCAGGATGCGCGAGCCCTCCACCGCATCCTCGTTGAACAGCTCGTAGAAGTCGCCCACGCGGAAGAACACCAGCGCATCCGGGTGGCGCGACTTCACTTCGCGCCACTGCTGCATGAGCGGGGTTTCTTCGGACGCCATTCTGCGGGATGCGGGGATGCCCTGCGGGTGCGCCCGGGGCGGGTGTACAGATCGATTTGCCGGGAGGGCCTGAACATATGGGCCTGCCCACGGCGCGGCAACCCGGCACTCCGGGCGCGGAAAGCATGCGGCGTCCCGGGCGACCCCTACACGAAAGGAGCCTTGGTGATCGATACCCGGTCCCGAACGGTCGACCCGTCGATCCTCCGGCGCCCAGTGGAGCGGAACCACGCCTTCACCGAACGCCGGGGGAACCGTACGTTTCTCTTGACCTCACGAGACCGAAACCCGATCTTTCTGAGCCAGTAGAAACAACGACCCCTCCCGCCGCACCGTGCAGGCTGCGAACCAGTTGTTGGCCGACCAGTCCGAATGCCGTTCGGCGCGCGGTTTACACCGCCCGCATATTGCCATTCCTGGTACCTGCGCGTCACCTGACCACGGTCGCGGCGCAACGGACGATAGGCATCGCGGTCATGGTTCGTCGTGGAGGGCTCGGGATCACGACGGAGCCTGTTCCTCTCCACACGAACCGGGCACGAGCACGCCGGCCGGGGCGGCGGCGGCACCCGCGGGCAGCGGCGCCCGGCCACACGCCGCCCTTACCCCAACAGGAGGTGCCCGGATGACGGACCGGTTCGACGTTCCCCCAGACGATGTGAACGACCTTCCCATCGTTGCACCGCCCGCGCAGTCGGAGCCGGCACGGCTGCGGATCGAGAGCTTTCCCCCGGCCCCGCTGGAGGTGCGCCATTCGGGGGAGCAGGTGCTCTCGTTCGCCGGCGAGGTCCCCGTCTGCATCCGCGTCTGCGAGCCCATCTGCGCGGAAAGCGGATACACCATCGGGTTCAGTTCCAACGGCCGGCCCGTGGGAAGCATCACCCTTTCCGGCCGCACGCGCATCTTCGGCTGCAAAGACATCTCACCTGTCTAGGAGGAGGTCATCATGGCGGACAACACCCTGATCCTTGAGAAATGGCCGAACGAAGCCCTCCAGGTGCACCAGAGCGGCGAGCAGGCCATCAGCTTCCGTGGCGAGGTGCCGGTGTGCATCCGCGTCTGCGAGCCCATCTGCGCCCGCAGCGACTACGGCATCGAGCTCAACATCTTCGGGAACCCGGTAGCCAGCATCACCGTCTCCGGCACGACGCGGATCGCGGCCTGCGCGCCCGAGGCGCGCTGAGCATGGCGTCCCGTCCGCCGGGCCCGCCACGGGGGGGACGCGCTTCGCGGGGGACGCACCCGTCCGCGGCGGCCGACGCGCCCGTCGGCACCACGGAGGAGGCCGCGCCCCCGCACGCGGGCCGAAGCTCCGAGGCCCCGCCGCCCCCG
>JAQBQD010000027.1 GCA_028287185.1 Gemmatimonadota bacterium
GGCGTGGGCGCCACGGAGGGCCACCCCTCGCCGGAAAGGCCGGCGCCGCGGGGCTGCGTGGCGGCGGCGTCCGCGGCCGGGGGCGCCGCGTCGGGGCGCACCTGGATGTTGGGGTTCACGTGGGTGCCCACGTCCGCGTAGTCGCGGTAGATGCCCAGGATGGGGTTGGGCGCCTTCAGCTCGCGCCGCAGCTCGTCCTGCACCCCCTCGCGGTCGATGCTCACGTAGTCGCGCTCGCCGGCCAGGAAGCGCAGCAGCGTGTGCTCGTACGCCGCCAGCTCGGTGAGGCCCAGGTCGCCGCGGACCGCGCGGTAGGGCGCCACCGTCTGGTACAGCTCGCCGATGGTGACGGGCACGCCCTCCATCTGGCGGGGCACGTGGGCCAGGCTTTCTACGACCCGCCGGTAAAGGCGGTCCAGTGCGTCCATCGGGAGTGGCGGATGGGGAGGGAGGAAGGTGCCGTCAGGGGAAGGTCGCGGGTGCGCCGGCGGCCGGCGGCGGCGCCGTCACCGTGCCGGGCGCACCGGCCACGGGAGCCGGCGCGGGCTGCAGGCTGGCCAGCGCGGACCGCACCTCGGCCGGCGCCACGGACAGCGCGCGCTCGGCCTGGTCCGGGTGGCCTGACTCGCGCAGCGCGCGCACCAGCCCGCCCCACGCGGAGACGGACTTGTTGTCGTACGAGAGCGCGGCCCGGAAGCGGGCCACGGCGTCGGCGGGGCGGCCCGTGTCCAGCAGCAGCCACCCCGCCTCGGTGTGCAGCCGCGGCTCCTGCGGGCTGGCCGCGAAGCCCGCCTTCAGCTCGCGCACGGCGTCGGGAAAGCGCTTGCCCTGGCGCGCGATGCGGGCCAGGTACACGTGCGGCATCGCCTCGTCGGGGTGGCGCTCGGCATAGGCGCGGAACTCGGTCTCGGCGGCGGCGTTCTGGCCGCCGCGGTACAGCTCCTCGCCGTGCGCCAGCCCGCCGTCGCGGCGGAAGGTGGTGAGCCAGAGCGCGCCCCCCACCAGCAGCGCCAGCACCAGCGCGCCCGCCGCGATCAGCCCCCAGGGCCGGCGTCCCGGCGACGGCACGGAGTGCACCGGGTCCTCGGGCTGCCCGTGGGCGATCAGCGTGTCCTCGCGGGAGAGCGCCGGGTCCTCCAGCGGGCGCGGCGCCTGGCGGAAGGCGAGGTGCCGGTCCAGCCCGTCCGCCACGCCCAGCGCCAGCTCGCAGTCCCGCGGCGTGGCCTCGTCGCCCGCCCCGATGCGCCGCGCCGCCGCCGTCAGCTCGTGGAAGGCGGCCGCCACCTCCATGGGAATGCGGTCGCGCTGGCGAAGCTCGGCCAGCAGCTCGTCCGTGCTCAGGTCGTCCGCGGACAGCGCGCGCAGGCGCAACTCCACGGGCGCCGTGGGGTCGTCGCGCAGCAGGCGCCGCAGCGAGGTCTCGGCCGCGCCCGCCACGCGCACCACCGCGCGCGCCTTCGCGGGGGCGTCGCCCGTGCGCAGCGCCGACAGCGACTCGGCGGTGGAGCGCAGCGGCTTCAGGATCGATTCCCGGTCGTCGTTCATCCCCACCCCTCGTCAGCCGTTCAGGGGCCCGCCCCGCGGACCGCCGCCGGGACGTCCCCTCGTCATGCCTCGATGCGCAGCAGGCCGATGCGCGCGCCGCCCCGGACGAACGCCTCGGGGCTGTCGCATGAGATCTCGCACCCCGTGCGCTCGTGCACCTGCCGCGCGGCCCGGTGCATGAAAGACGCCAGCGGCTCTTCCGGCCGCAGGTCGTCGCGCATCCCGGACACGATCTGCTCCCACGTGCCCTCGTACACCGAGCCCTCCACCGTGCGAACGCGGTGCACCTCGCGCGCGGTGTCGCGGCGGCCCTCGCCCCCGCCCTTGCCCAGCACCTTGAGCAGGAAGTCCACCTGCGGAGGGGCGTCGGGCTTCTCCCGCGCGTCGTCGTCGGGCTCCTCGAAGGCGGCCTCCACCTCGGCCAGCAGGTGGTCGATGTCGTCCGGCTCCTCCTCCAATTCCGCCAGCCGCTCGCGCCAGGGGGCGAACGAGCCGTCCTGCGCGTCCAGCCCCAGCGCCGCCGCCTTCAGCTCCACGTACCGCCAGACGCTGAGCGTGTCCCAGTGCTCGGCCGGGGGCACGCGCTCCAGCTCGCGCAGGGCGCCCGAGCGGTCGCCGCGGTCGTACAGCAGGTGCGCCAGGTAGATGCGCGCCTCGTGCAGCTCGGCGTCCAGCCGCAGGGCGCGCCGAAGCTCGCGCCGCGCCGCCACGTCGTCGCCCAGCGCGTGCAGGGTGTAGCCCCGCGCCGCCGCCACCTCGGCCGAGTCGGGGTGGCCGGCGCCCAGCATGGTGAAGCGCTGCCGCGCCTCGGAGAACAAGCCCTCGCGGTACAGCGCCCGCCCGATGGTGAGCCCCAGCTCCAGGTCGTCGGTGAGCCCCATGGCGTCGATGCGCCCGAAGCACCCCAGCGCGCGGTCCGTGTCCCCGAACTTGAGCAGGGTCTCGCCCAGTCCCACCCAGGCGTCCTCGTAGTCCGGGTCCAGCTCCAGCGCGCGCTCGAACGAGCGGCGGGCCCAGGCGAACTCCTCGCGTGCCACGCGCACGTAGCCCAGCCCCACCTGCAGCAGCACGGAGTCGGCGTGCCGGCGCAGGCCGTCGCGCAGCACCTCCAGCGCGGCCTCGTAGTCGCCCGCGTCGTAGTGGCGGTGCGCCTGCTCGTCGTACTCTTCCGCGCTCAGGAAGGGATGGCTCATCGTGCCTTCGGGGGGATGGACCTCGCGCACGCCCCGGTCGCGGCCGGAGCGTGGGACGATCCGAATATAAACGGCCCTCCCCCAGGCAACCACCCCTTCGTCCGGCGGGGGAAGCCGTTGCGCCCAGCGCCGTTGCGGCCCGATGCGCGCCCCGTTGCGGCCTTGCCAGCGGCGCCGGGGAGCGGCATCTTGCACCGGTTGACGCACAACCAACCCGGGGGAAGGCATGTTCAACTGGCTGCGAGGCCGGCGGCTGAGCGCCGAGGCGCGCCGCAAGCTGCTGATCGTCCAGGCGCGCTCGGAGGAGGCGATCATCGAGACGCACGTGCACAACGTGATGGAGCTGGTGAAGATGCTGGCCGGCGAGGTGGACGTGGATCGCGCCCTGGAGGAGTACGTCTCCATGATGCCCATGGACGAGACCATCGCCGCCACCGTCACCAACCGCGTCCTGAGCCGCAGCCTTGCCCCGGCGCCCAACCCCGCCCACCGCGGAACCCCACCCGTCGACAAGGGCCGGCGCTTCGAGAACGTGTTCCGCGACGGAGACCCGAAGAAGAGGCGGTAGCGGCCGGTCGACCCGCGGCGGCGGGATCGGGGTCGCTGGAAACGGAGCGGGGGACGGCAGTGGTGCCGTCCCCCGCTTCGTGCTCGTCCGCCAAGAGGCCGGGCGGATGAATCCGCGGCAACAACGGCCGGAAGCCTCCCTGCGGAGGCTGGCTCCGCGCCGTTTCGGGCTCCGCGCGGCACGCAGGTAGAGGCAGCGCCGCAGCGGAGTCAATCGACCGACCGACCGCCCCAGGAGTGCGATTCGGCGAGCAGCGCGATGCATTGGGGACCGCTCCCCCACCGTCGCCCGCCGCGCGCGCAACCGACCGGATGCGATCCGAAGCCTGCAGTCTGTGAAGGCAGACTTCGTGGGGTCATTGCCGCGAAGCCGTGACTTCAATCGCCCGTGGCAGCCGAATGCCGGCTCCTCCGGGAATCTCCGGCGTCCCTACTCCCCCGTCGCCACCGGCGCCGTGCGCGACAGGCGGACACGGGTGATGCGGCGGTCCTCGGTGGCCTCCACGCGCAGGGACAGCTCTTCGTCGTCGGGGCCGGCGACCAGGACGACGTCGCCGGGGACGGGGACGCGGCCGAGGGCGCCGAATACGTATCCGCCCAGCGTGTCGAAGTCCTCCTCGGGCAGCGACAGCCCGAAGCGGTCGTTGACCTCGCCGATGGCGGCGCCGCCGTCGATCAGCACGTCGCCCTCGGGGGTGGGCGCGAACTCCGGGACGTCCTCGTCGTACTCGTCCTCGATCTCGCCCACGATCTCCTCCAGCAGGTCCTCCATCGTCACCAGTCCGTAGGTGCCGCCGAACTCGTCCACCACGATGGCCAGGTGAACCTTGCTCTGGCGCAACTCGGTGAGCAGGGTGTTGACGGGCTTGGTGTCGGGCACGAAGTGCGGCTCGCGCATGTGGACGCGGATGTCGAAGCGCGCCGTGGCCTCGCCCCCCTCCGCCAGCACGCGGATCAGGTCCTTGGTGAGGAAGACACCCACCACGTCATCGATGGTGCCGTCGTACACGGGGATGCGCGAGTGCGCCTCCTCGGCCACCACGCGGATCAGCTCGTCCAGGGTGACCTGCACGGGCACGGCGACCACGTCGGTGCGGGGCGTCATCACCTCGCGCGCCACCGTCTCGCGGAACTCGAAGACGCCGCGCAGCATCTCGCGCTCGCCGGCCTCGATCTGCTCGCCGCTGCCCTGCTCCACCAGCATGCGGATCTCGTCCGGGGTCTGCACCAGCGGGTGGAAGCCCTCGCCGCGCACCCCGAACAATCGCAGCAGCCCGCGCACGCCCCATCCCAGGACGCGCACCAAGGGCCGCAGCACCAGCGCGATGCCCTCCAGCGGTGCCACGGACAGGCGCGACGCGATCCACTCCGCGCGGTGGATGGCGAGCAGCTTGGGCAGCTGCTGCCCCAGCGAGGCGTGCACGACGACGGCGACGGCCAGCCCCAGCGCCGTCGCCACCTTCTCGGCGGGGCCCAGCGCGACGCCGAGCACCTGCACGGCCGCGCCGGCGCCCCACAGGGGCACCAGCCACGAGCGCGCCAGGCCGCCGGCCACGTAGCCCAGCAGCAGGGTGGCGGCGCTGCGCACGATCTGCGAGGCGAACGCCAGCTCCTCCAGGCGCTCCAGCGCGGGAAGCACGCGTGCGGCGCGCAGGTCGCCCAGCCGGGCGGTCTGCTCCAGCCGGGTGCGGCGCACGGCGATGAGGGCGAATTCCGCGGCCACCAGGAATGCGTTGGCCGCCAGGAGGAGGAGGACTGCGAACAGCGTGGAGGGGGTACTGCTGGGGTCGGGGTCCATGGCAGGTGCAGGGGGGTCCTGAGGCCCCGGACGGATGCCGGGGCCTCGCTTCGGTGGCGTGTTACGCCGCCGTCGCCTCTTCGGCGAGCGACTCCGCGTGCACGTCCATGTCCGCGTCGCCGTCGATGTCCGTCTCGGACCCGTCGGCGTCCTCGTCGGCATGCACGGGCTCCTCGCCCTGAACGCCGTTCACGATCACTGGGCGGCAGAAGCGCAGGCCGATGTCGTGCAGCTCCTTCAGCTCGGCCTCGCCCAGCGACGGGAAGCGCTCGCCGAGGAACTCGACCGTATCCTTCATCCAGTCCACCTGCTGATCCTCGGTCGCCCGAAGCACCGCGCAGCGGTGGATGTGGCTGAACAGCTCGTTGCGCGCGTCGTCCATCTCGGTGGGACGCGAAGGCTTACGCTCTTTCGTTCGGCTCAAGGCTCCTCCTCGTAATTATGGAAACGTCCCCCACGCGGAGGGAGCGGATGGTACTGCGCCCGTCTTGTAAAGCCCTTCAATATATCACCTTCAGCGCCGAAATGGAACCTCGCGCGCACGTGTCGTTCCCGGTCCGCCGCTTGCGTTGCCCGCCGCCGTGACCCACCGCCGGGGGACGCCCATGCCACACACGCACGCCACGCTCCGCCGCCGCTCCACGACCCGCGCCCGCGGCCCCCGTGTGCGCTGGCCGGGTGCCACCGTGGAGGTGGGCCCGTACCGCGTGCATGCCCTGAGCACCGGCTCCGGCGCGGAGACGGTGGTGCTGCTGCACGGCCTCTCGGGCTCCGGCCGCTGGTGGGCCCGCAACCTGCCCGCCTTCGCGCGGCGCTACCGGGTGGCGGTGCCCGACGTGGTGGGCTTCGGGCGCTCGCGCGGGCCGGGGCGCCTGCCGGACCTGGAGGGCCTGGCCGCCATCCTCGCCCGCTGGCTGGACACCCTGGGCCCCGGCCGCGTGCACCTGGTCGGCCACTCCATGGGCGGCCAGCTCGCCATCCACCTGGCGGCCGGGTTCCCGGACCGCGTGGGCCGCCTGGTGCTCTGCGACGCGGCGGGCATCCCCCGCCGGCGGGGCGCGCGCGAGCTGCTGCGCTTCGCGCGGGGGGTGGCGCCGCCCTCGCGCTGGGGCGATCCCCGCTTCCTGCCCGTCATCGTGGGCGACGCGCTCACCGCCGGCCCGCGCTCCATCCTGCGCGCGCTCGCCCACATCGTGCGCGACGACGTGCGCCCGCTGCTGCCCCGCATCCAGGCGCCCACCCTGGTGCTCTGGGGCGCCAACGACACCGTCGTCCCCCTGGAGCACGGGCGCGAGATGCGGAGATCCATCCCCGGCGCGCGCCTGCTCGTCCTTCCGCACGCGGCGCACAACCCCATGGTGGACCGGCCGGCGGCGTTCAACCGCGCGGTGCTGCGCTTCCTGCGCGGTGGCGTGGTGGGCGAGTGAGCGCATCCGCCCGAGTCCCCATCCCCTTCCCCGACGCGGCGGCTGGCTGGTCCGTGGCGCGGCGGGTGGACGTGGGCGGCATCTCCGTGCGCTTCCGGGAGGCGGGGCGCGGGCCCGCGATCGTGCTCGCCCACGGGCTGGGCATGTCCGCGGACTACTGGTGGCGTAACGGGCCGGCGCTGGCGGCCTCCGGGTTCCGCGTGCTGGCGCCGGACTTTCCCGGCTTCGGCAGCACGGGCCGGCCGGCCGGCGGCCTGTCCGTTCCCGACCAGGCGCGCTTCCTGGCCGGGTTCTCCGACGCGGTCCAGGCCGGGCCGGCGACGTACGTGGGCCACTCCCTCTCCTGCCAGGCCGCGCTGCACCTGGCCGCGGAGCAGCCGGCGCGCGTGCGGGCGCTGGTCCTGGCGTCGCCCACCGGCGATCCGCGGCCGGGGCGTATGGCGCGGGAGGCGTGGGGCTTCTTCCTGGATGCCTTCCGCGAGCCGCCGTCCATCATCCCTGTGGTCGCGAGCGCGTACCTGCGCACGGGCGTGCGGCACTACCTGGGCACCTGGCTGGCTGGCGCGCGCCACGACGTGTTCGCGCTGCTGCTCCGCGTCCGTGCGCCCACGCTGGTCCTCGTCGGCGACCGCGATCCCGTCGCGCCCATCCCGCTGGCCCGCGCGCTGGCGGACGGGCTGCCGAACGGACGCCTGGGCATCATCCACGGTGGCGCGCACGCGCTGATCTACGACCGGCCGGAGCGATTCAACCGCTGGGTCCGCGCCTTCCTGACCCGCGTCCTGGCATCCGACGAGGTCGCATCCCCCGATTCGTTCGCTCCCCTGGCCGCCGCGGCCTCGATTGATCCCGGCGACGCGGTGGATGCGATCGACTGAGGCGAATCGACCGGACAATCTGGTTCGATAGATGTAGAACGACGGGTCGGCAGGATGTATGACAGCCATCGTCCGCGATCTGTTGCCGGGACGGTCCCGAGATCGGCGCTGGGCGGTCGATCCTCGCGTGGCTGTCGAGTGAGGCGACGACGACGATCGCCCGTTGGCGGAGGCTCAGAGGGCGAGAGGGACCTGCTCGTCGTCGGGCTCGCCGGGGTAGTCGCGGGCGCTCCACTCGGCGCCGGCGGCGGGGGTGGCGTAGGATGCCAGGTAGGCCACCACCTCGCACACCGGCTCCGCGTCCAGGCACATCCGCAGCAGCCGCTCCAGCTCCTCGCGCCCGACCACGGCGATCCCGTGCGACGCGGCGCGCTCACGTTCCGACGTGGAGAGCCGTGAGCGGTCGAGCGCCGTGAAGATGACGGGCATCGCGGGGCGGCCCAGCGCGCGGCTCACCTGCGCGGCGCGGTCGCGGAGCCGCTCCAGCCGTCCCTCGCCGCCGACGGAGCCGGCGCTGCAGTCCACCGCCAGCACGGCCTCGGGCTCGCCCGCGAACGCCAGCGCGGCGCCGGTGCCCGCTCCCCCCAGCCGGCGCGGCCCGGGCGCCAGGTCCACGTGCAGCCCCGCCAGCCCCAGCAGGCGCAGCACGGCCACGTCGAAGTCGGCGGCCTGCGAGGGGAAGAGGGGGAAGAGCGCGGACCGCAGCGCCTCCAGCCGCGGGTCGAACGCGGCGTAGGCGGACACCCGCGTGCTCCGCCCGCCGCGCGACCCGTCCCGCAGCACGCGCGAATCCACCCGCACGCCGCCCACGCGGAGTGTCGCCTCCACCTCATCCGCGCCGGGCAGGCTGGGCGGCAGGCGCAGCATCAAGCCCGCGCCGTCGCGCACCCACGCGTCGGCGCCGCACCCCACGCGCACCGGCTCGCCTTCACCCTCGCGGCTGGCGGGGACGAGGTCGACGGAGACGAAGGACAGGATCTCCGGCGACGGCGCGACCAGGCCGAGAGGCGCGCATCCATCCGCGAACAGGCTGGCGCCGGCGTCCAGGCGCGCCTCGAAGGGGGCGACCAGGTCCAGCGTCGCCGCGCGCGTGGAGCCCGGGGCCAGGGCGTCCTGCATCAGCCGGGTCCACCCGGCCAGGTCGCCGCGCGGGCGCCGGAGGGCCGCGAGCGCGCGGTCCAGCCCGAGCTGACGGGGCGACACCCCGCCGAGGAGGGCGGAGACGGGCCCGCCGGCCAGGTCCAGCGCGTGCTCGCTCCACCCGCTGCGCGTGCCGAACGGATCGCGCGACGCGTCCACGAAGCGGTGCGACCCTTCGTACGGCCCGCCCTCGGCGCCCTCGCGCGGCTCCGCGATGTCGTCCGTGGATGCGGACTCGTGGCGTTCGTCGTGCTCGGCGTGGGCGTGCGGATCGGGCGAGGCGCCGTCCGCGTCGCGCCAGCAGAGCACGCGCACGCCGCCGATCATCAGCTCCCCTTCCACCAGCGTGTCCAGCAGGTCGGCCAGCGCGTCGGCGGGCAGCACCGCCTCCCACGCGCCCAGGGCGCCGCGCGCGTGCAGCGCGGGCACGCGGGGCACGTCCGCGGGCGCACGCCAGTCCAGGCGCCCCCGCGTGACCACGTTGCGCCACGAGCCGTCGGCGCGCACGGCGACGGTGCGCAGGTGGATGGAGCGCCAGAGCGGGGGGGCGGCCTCGATCCCGCGCAGGAAGGAGTCGATGGCCGCGGGTGCGGAGGGCATCGGGCGTGGGGATGCGGCCGGCGCAGGACGGAAGCGGCGGAATGCCGTCGGGCCGGGTGCTGAGGGGGAGTGCCGCCGCGGGGAAGCTATCGGCGGGCGATCCACGGGGGAAGTGCGGGGGGGGCGGTGGATCGCGTCCGCGAATCGAACGAAACAGGGGGGAGGCGGGAACGCGGATCGGCGGATGCCAGCCGTGCCGCCGAACCGCCGTTCCACCAAGCCTCCGCACCGCGCCATCACCAGGCCGCGTGCCGGAGGGCCGACCTCCGCGCGCAACCCGCCTCCGGAGGGAGGCACCGCATGGTCGCTGCCGCGGTTTCAATTCAACCGCCCGTGGATGCCCGATTTCATCCGACGATCTACCGCCCCATCACCTGCCCGTACACCGCATCCAGCGTCTCCCGCCGCGCATCGTACTTCGCCTCCACCAGCGCGCGCGCCCGGCGCCCGTACTCCGGCAGGCGCTCCGGGTGGGCAGCGAAGTCCAGCAGGGCCGCGGCGATGGCGTCGGGGTCGTGCTCGGGTACCAGCCACCCCGTCTCGCCGTCGACCACGATCTCGGGGATGTCGCAGTGGCGCGTGCCGAGCAGCGGCATGCCCGTCGCCGCCGCCTGCGTGAGCACGACCGGGTGGCCGCCCTCCGCGTCGCCGCCGGCGGCGTGCACGCTGGGGTGCATGAGCAGGTGGTGCGTGCGGGTCAGCTCGTCCAGCTCGGCCAGGGGGATGAAGCCCAGGAAGCGGACGCGATCCGTCATCCCGTGGCGCTCCACCGTCTCGTGGAGGCGCGCCTTGATGCGGTGCTCGTCCGGCGCGGCGCGGGCGTCGCCGACCACGGTGAGCGACAGGCGCGGCTCCACGGCGGCGGCGCGGCAGAACGCTTCCACGCCGTCCTCCATCCCCTTCTTCTCCACGAAGCGCGCCGCCATCAGCACCCGCAGCGGCCCGCCCGGCTCGGGGCGCCGCTCGTGGAACGTCCACTGCTGCGGGTCGATGCCCAGGCGGTGCACGAACACGCGGTCCGCCGGCGCGCCGATCTCCACCAGCCGGTCGCGGGCGTCCGGGCCCTCCGCGATGAAGCCGGCGCCCGCGGCGAAGAGGCGCGCGTAGTTGGCCCGCAGGCCGGGCAGCCCGTCGCGGTGCTGCCACATGTCCACGCCGTAGAACGAGACGATGAAGGGGATGCCCAGCTCGCGCCCCAGGTCCATCGCCTGCCACCCGATGTGCCCGAAGTGCGCGTGCAGCAGCGCCGCCCCCTCGCGACGCAGCGCGCGGCGGTAGAAGGGGTAGACGCCCGTCCGCCAGCGCACCAGCCGGCTGGCGAGCATGGCCGGAGTGGACAGGCTGGAAAGCGCGTGCACCCGCGGCCCGGGAAAGCGCTCCGGCGCCTCCAGGTGCTTGGCGAGCACGACGGGACGCCAGCCGCGGGTGAAGCGGATCTGGTCCCAGATCCAGTTCTCCGTGCCGCGCAGCCAGGTGCCGACGACGTGCGCGGCGACGGGCCGTCCGTCCTCCGCCGCCGCGGACTCGCCCGGGTCCGCCGCCATCTCAGCCGATGACGTCGCGGACGGCGGCCACCACGTCCTCCACGTCCCCGTCGCTCAGGAAGGGCGTGAGGGGGATGGAAACCGTGCGCTCGCTGATCCAGGTGGCGTTCGGGAAGTCGTCCGCCGCGTACCCGAAGGCACGGTGGTAGTACGGATGCAGGTGGACGCCGATGTAGTGGCACCCGGTGCCGATGCCGCGCGCGTGCATGGCCGCCATGAACGCGTCCCGCGACACGCCGCAGCGGGCCTCGTCCACCATGAGCGTGTACAGGTGCCGCGCGTGCGTCTGGTCGTCGGACGCGGGCGGCGGCGTGCCGACGGGCAGGTCCGCGAACGCCGCGTCGTAGCGCGCCCAGATCTCCTCGCGGCGCCGCAGCCAGGCGGGCAGGTGCGGAAACTGGTGCAGGCCGATGGCCGCCTGCAAGTCCATCATGTTGTACTTGAAGCCGGGATACTCCACCTGGTAGTGCTTGTATCCCGCGTCCGAGAATCGCTTCCAGGCGTCGCGCGACATGCCGTGCAGGCCGAAGGTCTTCACCTTCGCGGCCAGGTCGGGGTCGTTGGTGGTGACGGCGCCGCCCTCGCCCGTGGTCATGTTCTTGGTGACGTAGAACGAGAAGCACGTCATCTGGCTGACGTTGCCGACCTTGCGCCCGCGATACGTGCTTTCCAGCGCGTGCGCCGCGTCCTCGATCACCACCAGCCCGTGCTTCTGCGCGATGAGGCCGATGGCGTCCATGTCGCACACGCGCCCGGTGAGGTGCACGGGGATGACGGCGCGTGTCCGCGGGGTAACGGCGTCCTCGACGGCCTGCGGGTCGATGAGCTGCGTGTCGCGGTCGCAGTCCACCAGCACGGGGGTCGCGCCCGTGTGGATGATGGAGTTGACGGTGGCCGCGAAGGTCATGGGCGTGGTGATGACCTCGTCGCCCGGCCCCACGCCCGCCGCGATCATGGAGAGGTGGAGCGCCGCCGTGCACGAGTGCAGCGCCATGGCGTGCTCGGCGCCCGTGTACTCGCGCAGCAGCCCCTCGAAGCGCCCCACCTTGGGCCCAGTGCCCAGCCATCCGCTGCGCAGCGAGTCCACCACCTCCGCGATCTCCGCCTCGCCCAGCCGCGGCGCCCCGAACACCAGGTAGCTCTCGCGCGCCGGCCGCGTCTCCGTGCCGCTCATCGCATCCGTCTCGTCGTCCAAAGTCGTCGGGGGCGTCCGGGCCGCAATCTGGCCCGGAATCGCCCCCGTGGGAAGGCCGCCGCGGGTTGGAACCCGCGGCCGCAACGGCAATCCGCCTACCCGCGCGGGGCTGGCTCCGCGCCGCTACGGTCGTCCGCGGGTCATGCGGTTGCCGCGTGCCGGACGCGATCGGCATCCGGCGATTCGTCGTCCGGTGTTCAGCCAGACCGTTCGATCGAGCGCGAACCGGAAGCCGACGGAGCTTCGGCTAGCGCTCCACCTGCGTCTGCGGGACGGCCGCCGTGAGCAGGCGGCCGAAGGCGTAGCCGGCACACAGGCTGATGGGGAACGCCAGGATGGCCCCGTTCACCAGCGCCAGCAGGAAGGCGACGGCGGGCGTGGAGCCGGCCGGAGCCGAGACGGCGGCGTCGCGCGCCTGCATCACCGCCGTGGCGGCGCCCAGGACGGAGCCGAAGCCGATCACGCCCACGCGGAACACGAGTGGGTGCAGCTTTGCGCACTTCCGCCGCAGGCCGCGCCACGACATGATGCCGATCAGAAGGAAGACGCCGTACGCCGCAGCCAGGAAGGCGGCCGACGTCAGCAGCCCGCGCGTCCCCAGCGGCGACACGCCGCCCGTGCGCTCCGCGACGAACGCCCACGCGAACGCGCCGACGGCGATCGCGAGGGCGAGCACCGTGAGCGGCGTGCGCCAGGGCGGGGTCGTGGGGCCGGTGGAGGCAGTCGAGTCGCTCATCCCAGCTTCTCCGCGATGGCCCACGCGAGCAGCGGGACCATGATCTCGTGATGTCCGGTGATCTGGAAGCCGCGTCCGGCGCCGGTGCGCGTGGGGCGCTCGACGACGTTCACGCGGGGGCGATAGTGGCGCTGCATGTCCAGGTCGCACGCGGTGAAGCCGCGCGGCCGCCCGGCGTTCAGGTTGCGCGCGACGGTCAGCGCCTTGAGGAACACCTCGGGCATGATGACGGCGGAGCCCACGTTCAGCACCACGCCGCCGCCGTCCAGCCCGTCCAGCGCCGCCGCCAGCCGGCGGAAGTCGCGGTGGCCGGTGTCGCCGATGGCCGCGCCGTCCGCCGCCGGGTGCTGGTGGATGATCTCCGCGCCCACGGCCGGGTGCAGCGTGTACGGCACGCCCAGGCGGTACGACTGCAGGAGGAGGGAAAGCTCGGGATACGCCAGGTCGTTGCGCGCGTCCAGGTCGCGGGCCAGCGCCTCGCCCATCCCCCACCCCGCATCCATCCCGCGGCGAAACGCGGCGTTCATGTCGCGCCCCGTCTCGTCCGCCATCCCGAACGACCCGTCCGCCAGGCCCGCCTCCACGTCCTCGCTGGTGCCCCCCCAGCGCGCCATCTCGTAGTCGTGGATGCCGGCCGAGCCGTTGGACGCCAGGTGCGTGGCCGCGCCGCGCCGCATCAGGTCCACCAGCACGGGGCCCAGGCCCGTCTTCACCACGTGCCCGCCCAGCATCCACAGCACCGTCCGTCCCGACGAAGCCGCGGCCGCGACGGCGTCCGCCACCGCCGTGAAGGCCTCGGCCTGCAGCACGTGCGGCAGCGACGCGGCGAACGCGGCGAAGGTGCGCGCGGCGGGGTCGGCGGGCGGCGGCGCGGCGAACATGCGCGCCCGGACCTTGTTGGGCCGCCCTCCCACGGGCACGGTGCGCACGCGCGAAAGATCCGCCTCGGGCACCGTGCCCGGGGCGGACCCCGCGTCCGGGGGCTGCCGGCCGCTGCTCATCGGAAAGCCGGCGCGGTGGAGGAGGGGGTCGCGCGGGTCAGCGGGCGCCCGCGGTGTAGCTCTGGAGGTACATGGCAAGCGAGCCCACGACGGGTACCCGCGTCTTGACCATCACCACCAGGCGCCGCTCGTCGTCGCTGAAGTACACCTCGGCCTGGCCGCCCTGGCCGAAGAGCCCGGTGGTCTGGATGGTGGGCTGCACCACCACCGTGCGGAAGGTGCCCGCGGGCACCTTCACCGTCTCGCGCCGCACCACCCGCAGCACCACCGGGTTTCCGCTCTCCTTGAAGTAGCGCGTGAGGCGGTAGGTGTCGCCCACGTTCAGGGGCAGCGTGCGCGCGAAGTACAGAAACGACACGTCGTCCAGCGGCTTCTCGGTGCCGAGCGTGCCCGTCTCGCCGTTCTCCCGGCGATACGTCTTGTGCTCGGGCGAGAAATGGTAGGTGCGGTCGCGCCGGTAGCGCACCTCGTGCACGTTCTGCCGGAAGCGGCGCGAGAAGAGGCCGTCGGGGTCGAACCACGTCTCGTAGCGGTCGTCCACGCGCGCCAGGGGCACGCCGCCGCTGATGAAGAGCTGCGCGTGCAGGGTGGCGTGGCCCTCGATGGCCTCGGTGCCCACGATGGAGAGCGTGCCGCTGCCCACGCTGAGCCCGCCCAGCTTGACCTGGTAGGTGGCGCGCTCGCCCGCCCCGAAGGGCAGCGCGCGGCGCGCCTGCGTGCCGGACTGC
>JAQBQD010000045.1 GCA_028287185.1 Gemmatimonadota bacterium
GGTGAACGCCTGGGAAGCGAGTCGCAACAACGCGCGAGCAACGATCCGGTGGCGATTCACCACCTCCGACGCGAGACGCCGGATGCACCGCCTCTACCCGTCACCTCCTGCGTGACTGACTACTAGAACCCCTGGGCCTTGGGCGACCCGTTGCCCTTGCTCGACGCGATGATGATCGTGCCCGGAGCCCGGGCCTGCGCCGGGGCCTCGGCGGCGGGCCCCGTCATGCTTGGCCCCATGGAGATCCTGAACGTCGCGGGAGGGTTCTTGCCGGCCTTGACGATGATGCCAATGATCGGGCCCCCCGCGACGCGAGCACTCTCCCCGACCCGGCCTCCGCGCACGATGATTCCGCCGATCGGGCCTCCGGGTGTGGCTTGCGCGGCGGTGCCGTCGGGTGGCGGGGTGGCGCCTCCGCTCGAGGTCGCGGTCACGTTCCGGCTCCCGGGATTGCTTCCGCCCTTGATCATGAGGCCACCGATCGGTTGGCCGGGCGCGGCTCTGGCGATCGCCGTCCCGATCGCGGGAGCGTCCGCGGTGCCGCAGCCGGTGTAGCCGACCGTGATCTCCACGCCGGAGCTGTCGGCGAGCGAGGCACCTGTCAGCCGCGTGTCGACGCAGTGCTCCCAGTCGCCCAGCGGCCCGGCGAGGTTGTCGATCACCACGCGAAGGCTGACGTGGCTCCGGTCCGCGCCGGGCGTGAACCCCTCGCGCACCTGCGCGGGCGTGATGCGGATCGTCTGCCCCGAGCGCGTATTGACCAGCACCAGGCGAAGTGCGAGCCTGCCGTCCGCGAAGGCGTCGTACTCCGCCGGTGCCTCGAACGCGATGTCGATCGGGGTCACGATCTGCGGTGGCCGACCCTGCGGGACCGCGACGGCCTGCCGGTCCGCTACGGTGGCCCGCCTGCCCGTCTGCGCGTGGCCGGTGGAGGCCAGGAGGACGGAGCATGCAGCCGCGGCCAGGAACACTCTCATTCATGCCTCCTCGTAGAGGATCGACCTGCTGTGTCTGTCTCGCATCCGTACAGGCAGCGGGCCCCCCGGCGTTCACCGAAGTCCGCGGTCTCGGATTCATAGACGCCGCTCACATTCAGAGCACCGTCCACGGACGGCTCGCCGCTCAGGGCGCCGATGGATCGAAGGGCAGGCCACGGTCTTCCGCCGCAAGGGGTAGCCAGAAGCCGCGGCCCTGTGCGGATCGATCCCGGTACTTCCTCCCGTTGTTGACCACGAACCAATGGAAGCTTTCCGGATATGGTTGTTCCCTCAGGTTCGGGTAGCTGATCTCCAGGTCCGGCGACGCGGGCGACAGGATGGCGCGCAGGTCCGCGACGTTGGGAAGCGACTCGAACTCCTTCCCGAAGCGCCGCTTCATTGCGCTACGGAAGCACTCCTTGAGCGGCTCCACGTGCGCCCGTGGATCGCGCATCGTGGGTTCGCTGGACGGCGCAGCGGCGGCGTATCGGTCCTGGTCATCCACAGCGAGGTCCACCACCGAGATCTGAACCGATCCCAGCCCCAGCGGCTTCCCGTATCCAAGCCGGTGCCGCCATCCCGGCTGCTGCTCCAGGGCCCACAGCAGCGCGCCCAGCTCCACCGGCGCCAGGCACTCGAACCGGACCTTGAACTCGGCCGTGCGATTCCCGGGCATCCACTCCCGCAGGGTGCGGTTCTGGGCCGAGTTCTGCGCGGGGGGATGCAGTTCCACCTTGCGGTGGGTGCGGTAGAACTTCCGGCCGCGCACGACCATCGAATCCTTCTCGTAGTCGAACTGGGTGTTGTCGACCTTCCCGCCCGCGTGCGTCGGCACCATTCGCGAAGGGTCGCGGGGCATGAGGTAGAAGCGGACCGTGGTCGGCTTGGGGCTGGAAAGGATGTCCAGGACGCGCGGGGTGTCGTCGAGCTCCCCCTTCGCTGGAAAGCGAGCGCCGCCGAAGCGCACGCGCGAGCGCCACGCCACCGGCCGACCCTCCACGGGCGTCAGGCCGTCGTCGGGGCCTTGCTCGCGGGCGACCCACCCGAACATCCTGCAGGCGGGGCACAGCACGGGCTCTCCAGTCCGGTCGCGGTTGTGCTGCGTGCAGGGTTTCACCGCCTCGTGGGCGGGAAAGCGGTCGCGGATGGACCGCTCGTAGAAGAGGCGCGGCACGGCCACCGGGGCGAGCGCCTTCACGGCCGGTGTCTCCCCGTCCCACACGAGCCACGCGTAGACCAGCTCCTTGTCGCACGCCTCCTCGCTGGGCGTCTCAGGATCGACCACGAAGCGGCTCGGCTTCGTCCGGTCCGCGCGTAGCGTCCCCTTCTCGCGGCCGTGCAGCTCGCGATAGTCCTCAAGGAGAGCCACGTAGTCCTGCACCTGGGTGCGCGAGATCTCCAGCGTCTCCCGCTCTCCCGGCATGGTGAAGAAGAAGCGCTCGTCGTGCTTCCGGTTGATGTTGAAGCCGGTCTCGCTGTAGTACCCGGCCACCACGCGGTCGGTGAGCGACTTCCCTTCGCTCACCTGGGCTGCCGACGTGCCCAGCGCCTCCACGTTCCAGAAGAAGAACTCGTTTCCGCCGCCGGCTCGCGAATGCTTCGTGAGCCGAAGGCGGGCCCAGCCTTCGAAGCCGTGCTTCAGGCCGGCGGGCAGGGTCGGGAATCCCCGCTCGTCGTAAGCCTGCGCCTCATCCTCACCGAGCGCGGGTGCGCGCGAGGCGCGCGGCACGAGTGCTTTGCCCTCGCGGTCGTACCGGGGGACCCATGCGGCGTAGAGGGGCTGCCCGTCCGCCACCGGGCCCGTGGGCACCAGGTCGGAGTCGCCGTTCAGCAGCTCCAGCTGCCAGCCCGTCGCGCCGCGCACCAGGCGGCCCGGGACCACCGCCGCAGCGGTGCCCGTCTGCATGCGGCGGCTCAGTTTGCGGGGAGAAACAAGCTCCCAGCAGGAGCTCGTGGCCGCCTCGAAAACCGAGCGCACCACGCCGCGCAGCGTGGACCCGGGGATCGCGGGCACGCCGTCTCCGTCGCGGTAGAAGCGGTAGCTGCGGTGCCCGTCCGCCGGCCCCTGCACGCTGTACGAGTCCGAGACGAAGACGGGGCTACAGGTGGTTAGGCTGCAGGTGATTCGCCCCGTCAGGCCGACGTAGCGGTCGTGCGGGGGCGGCACGCAGCGGCCCAGGAGCCGGACGTCGACGTCGTGCGCGGCCACGGATGCCGGGTCGGGCAGCGGGCGGACGAAGTTGTACGGGTTGAGAAAGCGGCTGGGATTCGGCGGCACGGCGGCACCGGGGCGGATTGCGGGGGTGAAGGATCACGTCCGGCGGCGGGAAGGACCCCGCCGAGGCCGCGAATCCGGGAGCGGCCGCGACCCGGGCCGGCGGGGTACCTCGCCGGCCGCGGGATCGGCACGCGCGATTCTGGCGACGGGATCGGAGACGGGCACGTCGGCGGCGCCGCGTCAGCCTCCGCTGCTCCGCGCGGACCCCGGCGATGCGGGGCGAATCTCCAGGTACCGAACGGCCGCGACCGATCCCCGGTCCATGTACTCCCGGTAGATCAGCATCGTCGGCGCGGCGCGCGGTGTCAGCAGCCGAAGCGAATCGGCCGTCGCCGTCGCCACGCGGGCGTCCTCCGTGGCCCAGAGGTACGCGGACCGGTCGATGCTTCGCACGCGTAGGGTTGGGTCGGCCGCGAACGCGTCTGCGTCCCCGTCCCGGAGCTCCGGAACCGAGCCGGTGTCGCCCACGAAGCGCCACCGGAAGCGGTCGGCCTCGCGCCACACCTCCAGGTCGCCCGTTGCGCCGAACCACCGGCCCCACACCAGGCGGTCCAGCGAGTCGGGAAGCGCCGGCGGCTCTTCCTCCAGGACCATCCGGTCCGTCCACTCCAGCGCGCGCCAGCGCCGAACAGGGTCCGGGTCGCCGCTGCCGCGGGCAAGCCCCTGCAGCAGCGCGTCGAGCCGCGCGTCGTCCGCCTGCCCGCCCACGAAGGCCAGCGAGGCCCCGCCGATCAACGGCGTGAGGTGCGGGAAGGCCGTTTCCACCGCGTCAGGCATGGGTTTCCTCGCGGGCGCTCAGGTTCGGGGCAAGCGGATACAGCTCGCTCGGCGCAGGCTCGCCCGACGCCGCCGGTCCATACCACGCGTCCCAGGGCACCGTTGCACCCACCTCGCGGCGCTGCTTCAGGGCCTCGTCTCGGAAGCTCGCCACCCATCCACGGCCGCGCGCCCGGGCGACCCATTCCGCCGCCGAGCTTTGGCAGGTCTGCACGCGGAACACTCCGCTCCATGCCGTGGCCGCCGGAAGCCGGTCGCCCTCGCGCTGGTCGCCGGGCGCCGCCGCCGCTTCGTGGACCGTGCCGGTGGTGACGGTGAGCGACGCCACGCGGGCGCGTCCGAACCCCTTCGCCGCCCCGGAGCCAACGGTGGCCAGCCCGTCGTCGACGTCGCGCAGCGCCAGCGCCAGCGCCGCCAGCTCCCAGGGCTCCGCGTCCCACAGGAGGAGCGTCGCCCCGAAGTGCGCCCCATGCAGGGGAAGCCCGTCGAACTTGGCGCTGTCCAGCGCGCCGCCGGTGAACCGGTCGATGGCCACGAAGTCGCGGAAGTGGTAGGCGGGCGTTCCTTCCATGGGAGCGTCCTCGATCCACAGGCGGCTGCCCGCCCGGGTGCTGCCGAAGAGGGCGCAGGCCGGGCACGTGCCTGCGGTTTCGGAAGCGGCGTCGCGCAGCGGGTCGGACGCCCGCGCGCCACCGGAGGAGTCGCGTCGGGCAGCGTCGGTCTGGACCTTGGCGCACGAGCGGAGGGCGCGCTCCGCGCCCGCCTCCACGTCTCGCGTGTCGAACGGGTCGCACGCGGGGCATGCCCGCGCGAACGACCGGGCCGCGGCGTCGCCTTCGCCCAGGGCCCGCGCGGCCACGGTCCGAGCGATCCGCTCCACCTGCGAGCGCAGAACGCCCCGCAAGGCCGACCCGGGCAGCACCGGCTTGGACCAGCCCGCGTCGGCGTGGACTGGGGCCGCGTGGACCGAGTGCGCGAGCGCCACCACCGGATCGTTGATGAGCACCTCGCCGTCGAACTCCAGCCGGAAGGCGATCTGGTGGAAGTGGCGGGTCGCGGCGGGCGGCAGCGCCTCCGCGGCAGTCGCCGCTCTGTCCCGCACGCGCTCGCGGAGCCGCTCCGTCGCCGCCTTGAGCCAGCCTTCCACGATCGCGCCCCGCTCCTTCGACCCGGTGCCGAGGAACGCGCGCAGCCCATCGCCGTCCTTGAGATCCGCGCGGCGGAACTCCAGGCCCTTCAGATCGAACGCCCCCCCGCCGCGCGCCGCGCCGCCGCCCAGCCGTCCACGACCGGCCTCCCATTCCGACAGGGCGAGCGCCAGCACGTCCTCGGGATCGGGCGCGCCGGGGCGCACGGGGCGGCGCTCCAGCTCAAGCCGCAGGGCGAACGAGGTGCCCGCCGGGATCCACTCCGCGTCGTAGAGCGCGGAGGCTTCCGCGGCCGACGTGCCCGTGCGCCGGGAGATCCCCACCCCGTCGCGGATGAGCGTGCGGCCAGGGCCATCCACCGGCGTCGCGTCGAAGCACCACAGCCGCGACGCGGCCGGGTCCTCGTCGCCCGCCGCCTCGCGCTGCCCGCGGCTGCCGAACAGGTCGCACACGGGGCAGGTGCAGGTCGCCGTCCGCCCGGAGGCTGGGTCTTCGAGCGCCGTGCAGGAGACCCACCCCAGCGCCGGCGCAAGGCGGGTGGCCGCCTCCCGCAGCCGGCCGGCGATCTGCGTTCCCGGGATGTACGGCGTGCCCGTGTGGTCGCGGAGGATGGGCAGCTCGGTCGCCATGCCCGACTCGCCCGTGCCCGGGTGCAGGGGCGTGCGGGTGGCGAGGGTTCCGGTCACGAAGCGGTCGTTCATCCGTCGGTCCCCTTGCCCGGGGTGATGTCTCCGGCGATGGCGTCCGCGAGCGCGCGGACGGCGGCGGCGCGCTCGGGCCCGGGCCCGCTCTCCCCGGCGATCTTCTCGAGGACCGCGCGGAGCTTCTTCCATCCTGCCTGGCCCTTCCCGTCCTTGAGGAAGGACTTGGGGGTGCGCCCCCCGCCCACCCGTTTCAGCGCCGCCTGCGGCCCGTCGCGCCCGGTCTCCAGGGCGCCGATCAGGTCCGGCACCGTGTCGACCGCGTGGGCGTACAGGTACCGCGCAACGGCCCGCCACTCGTCGCGGTCGAACAGGCCTTCGAGGTCCCGCGGCAGGCCCGCCGCCACGCCGGCCGCATCCTTCGGGGCCGACGCGGGACGCAGCGGAATCGGGAGGTCGCGCGCGGAGTCCACCGCGTCGCCGCGCATCCAGCCGTAGGGAAAGGGGTCGACCACCACGCGCCCGAACCCTTCTGCGGTGCGGTCGCCCCGCGGCTCGCCGTGCTCCAGCTCCACCAGCCGGTCGAGCAGCGCATCCCGGGCCGCTGCGTCGTCGGGGACGTCCAGGTGCAGGACGCTGCCGGCCAGGAGCGCGAAGTCCTGCCGCCGGGGAAGGCCCACGTGGCGCCAGAATCCCCCGACCGCACCCCAGTGGACGGCGCAGCGCCCCGTTCCGCTCAGCCCCAGCGCCTCGGGCTCCAGGCTGCGGTACGCGCGCCCGAGCCCGTCCCGCGCGACCAGGCGGGAGGCGAGCATCACCGGCACGGAGCCCCCGGCATCCAGGCGGGCCTTCGCCCGGCGCCGCGTCGCGTCGCGCTCCGCCTTCCGCTCGTCCTCGGAAACCCGCGCCCATCCCAGCGTCGCGCGTCCGTAGCCCCTTCCGCTTCGCTTTCCCAGGTGGAGCGGGAGCGAATCGTCCGGTCCGGCCAGGAGCTTCCGCGCCTCCAGGAACGCGAGCGAGTCGGCGTCGGCCAGCAGGGTCCCTTCCAGAACGGTCCCGGCGGCGATCACCTCGCGGTGGTACAGCGACCGGTCCTGTACGCGGCCCGTCGCCGGATCCACCTGGATCTTGGTCTCGCTCCGCATGGCCGCCCTCAGCGCGTAGCTCGTTCCTCCTGCCGCGACCACGTCGCCCACCCGCTGCGCCTTTGCCTGGCGCCGGCGGATCTCGGCTTCGATGTCAATGGGCGGCGTCCCGGCCTCCAGTTCTTCGAGTTCGCGGCGGCACTCCGGGCAGCGCACCGAGGAGAAGGGACGGTCGGAGGGATGGGCCTCGCCGCCGTCCTCCAGCACCGGCGACCAGAAGCCGTGCCCGCCGGTCGCACGGGGTCCGGGACATAGGCCGCAGGTGAACAGGTCTGCGGGCGCGGGGAGAACCGGGTGGTACCGCCCGTCGCGTTCCGCGACGGGCAGCAGGTCGGGAACGAGCAGGCCGCCCCCGCGGAAGGCGCGAAGGAACTCGGACTGCGCCGCTCCGCCACGCAGGGCGAGGCCGGCGAACGCCCCCAGCAGAAGGGTACCCGGAACGAACCGCTCGCCTTCCAGCACGTTGCCGGTCAGCGGCCGGGCGCCGACGGCGAGGGGCTCCTCCAGCCGCAGCACCAGGCGCACGGCAACCCGGGGTGCCCCGTCTCGCCGCGTCCATACGGCAGGGGCGGCATCCAGGTCTGGAGTGAGCAAGGCGGGGCCCCGGAGCGGCGTGCCCCCGTCCTTCGGATCACGCTTGATCCAAGAGGTGAAAAATCGGGACAGCAGCGTTGCGCCGTCGACTCCCGCGCCGGCTCCCCTGAACTCGTGCAGCGTCACCTCGCACTCGCCCCGCCCGCGCCGCCGGTCGGCGCCGATGGCCGAGACCGTGCGCGCGGCCGCCACCAGGAAGGCGAGCTCGTCCAGCGTCTCCTCGCCTACCCTGGCGTCGCGCCGGCTGGCGTGGAAGCGGAAGACGGCCGGGGCGCCCAGTTCCTCCGAGAACAGCGTGGCGTCGCGTGCCCGCCGGGTGCGCGGGTCCACGCTCGCCCGCGAGATCACGCGCGCCCCCGGTGCGCCTTCCACCGGCCGCATGGTGGAGATGTCCCACGGTGAGGGCCAGGCGGCCGAGCCGAAGATGCGGCAGATAGGGCACGGCACCTCATCGCGCGTGCAGTACTCGGCGGCGGTCGAGGCACCGGGCTGGCGTGGCAGGCCCGAGGCGGGGCACCGTCGCCACCGCTCCAGCGCGGGAGTCTGGAGGAGGTCGAACACCGCCTGGCGCAGGATGCCGTGCGCGTACCGCACGGCGGGCGTCTCCACGCCGCCGAGCGGTTCCGTGAAGAGGGCGGAATCGAGCGAGGTACCGCGGCCGTGCCCGGCGCCCACGTGGTAGCCGCGGTCGAAGCGCACGTGGAACTCGGCGCAGGCGGTGGGGCTCATTCGCCGGTCTCCGGGGTGCCGGGTTCCTGGAGGTAGTCCCACAGGTGGAGCAGGTCGACCGTCGCGTTCGCGGCGTTCCGGGCGCCGGCGAGCGCGGGTGCGCGGATCCACCCTTTCTTCCCGCCCCCCAGGCCGCGGAGCGTTTGGGCGGCGCCCACGGCGCGCTCGTCGCGCAGGCGGGCCCGCTCCAGCGCGTGCTCCAGGCGCGTGGTCCACTCCGGCGTCCCCAGGTCGCTCGCCGAGAACAGGGCCTCCACCTGGTGAAGCCGCTTGCGGGGCAGCGCTCCCGCCCCTGCACGCGCGCCCATCAGCGCGTCCAGGCTGGGAAGGGGTTCCCCGGCGTCCGCCTGGGTGGCGGGGGTTCCCTCGCCCGGCCCCGCGCCCTCGTCCGGGGCAGGCGCGTCCGCGGGGGCCTGCAGGGCGAAGACGCCCACCTCGCCCGGCAGGGGCGGCACGCCGTGCGAGACGGTGTCGCGCAGCTCGGCGGCGCGGACGGCGGACACGCCGCCGTGGGCACGGGAGGCGCGCTTGGCGTCGCGCAGGGCTTCCTCGCCCACGCGGTGGGCCATGCGGTAGGGAAAGGTGCCCTTCGCGAACACCAGGGCGCAGCACAGCGTGGTGCCCGTGAACCCAGCTCCGTCCATCGCGCCGGTGAAGGCATCAGCGAAGCGCTGGGCGAACCAGAAGGCCCAGGGCGCGGGAACCAGGGCGAACACGTCGTCGCCGCCGGTGATGAGGGGAAGCACGGGCACCCGCAGCCCGCTCACCACCTCGCTTGCCCCGGTGTCGGCGCGGCGCGTCTCCTCCTCGTATTTCGGCAGCGACTGCGCGGGAAGCCGGAGCAGCAGCTCGGCCGTCGCGGCGACCAGCGCCGTGCGGCCCGCCTTCGCCACCGCGCGGGACAGCTTCGTCAGCCCCGTGAAGCCGCCTTCGCGGGTCGCCCGCTCGAAACGGGCCCCGAAGCCGTTGCCGTCCGCCAGCAGGTATGCCACGCGCCCGCGAGCGTCCATGGCGCCCACCTCTTCCGACTCGCGCGGAAGGGCGTTCGCTTCCGCGAGCACCGCCGCCAGCCGCTGCGACCTTTGTGCCCGCGCCGCGCCCGCGTCCTCGCCGTCCGGGGGGCCGGCTCCGGCACCCGCCCCGGCATCCATCGGGTCGGCCGGGCTGGCCGGGCTGGCCGAATTCCGGATCTCGCGCAGGAACTCGTGCTGGAACGTGTCCCGCAGGTGCGACCGATCGTGGCACACTCCGCAGAGGTACTCCACGCTGTCGTCCGGGTGCTCCACTGCGGCGGACACCGGGTCGCGCCCGCAGGAGGCGCACGGCTGCACCCAGGGCATGTGCGGGGACGCCGCCGGGGGATCGCCGGCCGCTTTGGCCCGCAGCAGCGCAAGGCCGGCGGCGCTCTCCAGCCGGGCGTCGGCCGGCTCCTGGGGCGCTTCGCCCTCCTTGGCGCACGCCACGGAAAGGTGCCCGCCGGTGCGGATCGCGTACAGGTCGCGCAGGTCGCGCTCGAACGCGTCCGCGGCCGCGCCGGCCTCCGCGCCCTCGAACAGCACGCGCAGCGTTCCCCCGGCCTTCACCGGCACGGAGCGGGCGCCGTGCAGGCGGGCGAGGTCCTCTGCCCGAGCCCAGAACGTTTCGAGCGCGTGGCTGCCTCCCGTCACCTCCCGCAAGCGCGAGGAGCGGAAGATGAGATCCTGGATGTGATCGGCTTCCGCGGCGAGCAGTACGCGCATTGCGTCACGTCGAGGAAAAGGTGTGCGCGGCAAGGGCGGGAGGGGACAGCGGCGGGCCTGGCAGCAGCATGGTGAGATGCGGCCGCGCGTGAGAGGCCCGCGCACTTTCACGTGAAGCTACCTAAACGGGGCGCTTGCCGAAGTCAATAGTCTTGGGGGGCGCACCCAAGGTGCCGACCCGAATGAAAATCGAAGGGATTGCTCGCTACGTACGAGACACTCACCATGCGTGACGCGAAGTGGCCTCATGCTGAAACAGCGCCGGGCCTCGGAAGCCACAGAATCTGTTACAGAGCTTGTAACCACACGCAGAAATTGAACTTATGCCATTCAGTGCAAGTCCTTCGTCATTTGCACAAGGCCTATTCGGTGCAGAACCGAAGATGCTGCTTCAAACTGGCCTCCCAAACCTCTGCCCCCGCTCACGTTCCAAGGCTCGCGGTTGAGCGGACACCCCCCACAACGAGGGGACTGAAGTATTTCGGAATCCTCCCATTCAGTTGCGTCGCCATTGAGCGGACGCCGGTGAGGAGGGGACGGAGTCCAACGAAGGCCGGCGTGGCAGACGTGCATCAGCTCCTCTTACGCTGTCCCCCGATGTCGACGGGATGATGGGATCGCCGCCGGCGAGTTGACGCGAGGTCGCAATGGGCGAAGGAACGATCAAGAAATTGTTTGTCGAAAAGGGGTTCGGGTTTATCGCGCGCGGAGTTGGAGAGCCCGACGTGTTCTTCCACCGCTCCGCCTGTGCGAGCGGCGAGTTTGAGCGGTGGGGGCCCAAGGATACCCTCGAGTTCGAAGTGGTCGCTGGTCCGAGGGGTCCGAAGGCGCTCCGAGTGCGGCGGACGGCCGTCGCCGCGGACCTGCCCAGGCGCTTCGTCAATCCGTACAACTTCGTCCGCTGGCTTCCGGAGCCCACGGCGGGCGGCGCGGCGGCCACTCCGCTCCTGGGCCGCTGCGCCTCGCCCCCGCAGGACCGCTACACCGGCCTCACCGGCCGGATTCTCTGCCGGCTGGCGGTCGCGTCCCCCACCTTCGTGTCCGATGCCTACGCCGTGGGCGTGGCCACGGTTGCCCGGGGAAAGGAGCACCGCAGCTACCGCCAGTATCGCACGCCGGCCGGCAGCCCCGCCATTCCCGGGTCCACCCTGCGGGGCGTGGTGCGGAGCGTCTTCGAGGCCGTGACCAACTCGTGCTTCGCGGGCATTGCTGCGGACGCGCGCCATGGGGGTAGTGCGTCGGTGGGCGACCTGGTTCCCGCACACCTGGGGGTGTGCACGTCGGCGCTCCGGCTGTGCCCCGCCTGCCGCGCGTTCGGATGGGTCTCGGAGGGGCCGGTGCCGGGGCACGACGCGGCGGTGCGCGGCCGCGTACGATTCGGCGACGCCGTTTTCGGGAAGGAGGCCGTGGAGAAGGATCAGGGCCCGCTGACCCTGGCGGCGCTCTCCGCGCCGCATCCCAAGTACGCCTGGTTCTATCTGATGGACGCGGATGGCAATGCCCCGGCCGGCCGCTCGCTGGAGCAGGCCGGGTACGTTCGGAAAAACCGGATCCGCGGGCGGAAGGTCTATCGCAGGCACGAGCCCGACCTGCAGGCCATGCGCGGCCAGTCGCACACCGAACAGAACCGCACGCTGCTCGACTGGCTGAAGCGTGGCGCCGAAACGCGGTTCGAGGTGCGCTTCGAGAGCTTGGCACCCTTGGAACTCGGCGCGCTGCTCTGGGCGCTAGAGCCCGACGGGGGGTGCGTGCACCGGCTTGGCTACGCCAAGCCGCTCGGGTTCGGGTGCGTGGCCATTGAGGTGACGGGGCTGCATCTGGTCACCGCCGACCGCTACGACGCCGACGCCAGCGGCGGCGACTGGCAGTCGTTCGGGCAGCACGCGCCGGAGTTGGCGGCGTTGCGCGCTCGTTTCCGGGCGGGCATGGAGGAACGCCACGCTTCCGGCTCACCGCCCGAGGAGGCCACTCCCTTCGCCACGCTCGCCAACGTGCGCGACCTGCTGGCGCTGCTCAGCGGCACCCCCCCGGCCACGCCGGTCTGCTACCCGCGCCTGCCGGGCGAACGGGGCTTCGAGTGGTTCAAGCGCAACGCCGATGGTGCTCGGCTGACGCTCCCCTTCGCCGACGCCGACGAGCCAGCGCTGCGCCTGTGATGGTGGCGGCCGTCCCGTGCTCGTGCTCCACCAGCCCTTCCGCCTCTCTCTTCCCTCTATCATGGAAACGCCGCTGCTGAAACAAGATCCTCCCAGCTCACACGGGCACGAGATGGCCGTGGCTCGCCTACCGAGCCAACAGGCGGAATCGCCAGTCGCCGTGGCTACCCGCTCCGGGCGACCTGGATGGGTGAGAGGAGTGCCGTTCGGAGCCTTCGCGCTGGGACTGGCGAGCCTGCTCAGCGGCGGCCTGGCAGTGAATTCGTTCACGGGGAGCCCGCCCATGCCCTGGCTGCCCCTGTTCCACGACCATGCGTTGCGAGTGGGGGGGGCGTGCACGCTCGCGTTCGTGCTGGCGTCGTTCGGGCTGTTGAAGCTTCGGCACCAGTTCCTTGCCCCGCGCACCCTGTACGAGCGGGAGGTCCGCCCCCGCCATGGGCTGATCCTGCTGCTGTCTCCACCCGACATTCCTCTCGACGGGATTCCGGAAGGGGCATTCAGCGTCCGGGGCGTACCGCTTACCGGTGACGTGGAAACCGACGACAGGGCCCTCGTCGCGGCCGGGGTGCGGTGGCGGTGGCAGCAGCTGCTCCGCGGACTCGCTCCGCACCGGAGCAAGGTGAGCCACCTCTACCTCATCGGATCGAAGGGCGACCCGGGGTCCTTTGACGCTCTGGACGACGCGAAGTCGCTGATCCTGCACTATGCGCGCGATGCGGACGTCCACAAGCACCTGGAGGCGGTGGACTTCGAAGACCTGAACGCACTGACGATCGCCATTCGCACCGGGGTGCGGGCGCACATGAAGGCGGGCCTCGCGCTGAGCGACATCATGATCGACGTGACGGGCGGTCCGAAGACGGCCAGCATCGCAGGTGCGATCTTCACGCTCAACAGCAACGTCACGTTCCAGTACGTGCAGACGAACAAACCCTTCAAGCCCCGTGAATACGACCTCGAGCTATCCGTTCCCAACCTGGTCTGAGGCGGGGTGATGAGCATGTCTTCGCCACACGGGGCAGGCGCACCGGAAGTCACGACGGGCGTCGTCATAGACGTCGAGGCGCTGTACCGTTCGCTCGGTGCCACCGCGCTTGTGGAGCACCTGCCGGTGTACGAGCGCGCGGCGAGAGAGCAGGCGGGCGAGGGTGCGCACGTGGTGCTCACGGGCCGCGGGCCCATCTGGCTGTACCTGCGCCTGGCGCACGCGCTGCACGGGGTGGCGCGCACGCTCACCTACCGTTCGCCGGAGGCGGGCGACGTGGTGGTGTTCGACCATACCTCCGTGGGCCAGGCCGGCAATGCCGGGTGACGCGGCGTACTCGCGCAGAAATGCGGACACCGACGTCGACGGCCTGCTGCGGCGCATCGCCTCGGAAGAGGCGCTGTGGACGGCGTGGGACGAGGTGCGCGGCGGGCGGGGCGCTCCGGGCGTGGACGGGGTGACGGTGCGGGAGTGGGAGCAGGGGGCGGCGGAGCGGATCGAGCGGCTTTCGCGCGAGTTGCTGGGGCGTCGCTACCGGCCGCGGCCGCTCCGTCGGGTGTGGATAGCCAAGCGCGGCAAGGAGGAGGAATATCGCGCGCTATCCGTTCCCGCCGTTCGCGACCGCGTGGCGGCGGGTGCGGCGCACGAGGTGATCGATCACGTTCTGGAGCCGCTGTTTCACGACAGCAGCTTCGCGTTCCGGCGCGGGCGGGGCACCGCCGGCGCCCTGCGGCGGGTCACGCGCCTGCGCGACGCAGGCCTGCGCTGGGTGGCGCGCGCGGACGTGGACGAGTTCTTCGACCGTATCGACCAGCACCTGCTGTTCGCAGGGCTTCAGCCGCTGCTGCCCTGGAGCGTGCGGCGGCTGCTAGTGCTCTGGACGCGGGCACGGGTGCACGACGGCGCCGACCGGTATCGCCTGGTCCGCGGCGTGCCGCAGGGCACCGCCACCTCGCCTCCGCTGGCCAACCTCTACCTCACGCCATTCGACCGCGAGCTTGCCGGCGAAGGCGTGGCCGCCGTGCGCTATGCCGACGACCTTGCCGCCTTCGCGGCCACCGAGGCGGGCGCCCGCTCGGCGCTGGCGAAGATGCGGTCGGCGCTGGCCGCCGTGGGCCTGGAGCTGAACCCCGCCGCCGATCCCGTGCGCCACTTCGACCAGGGGTTCGAGTTCCTGGGCTTCGAGCTGCGCGGTGACGCGGTGCGCATCGCGCCCGGCAAGCTCGCCGAGTTCCGCCGCCATGCGACCCTGCTGCTCGCCGCGCCCGGCGCGGGTTCCATGGGGCGCCGCATCGCGCTGCTCAACCGCATGGTGCGCGGGTGGCGCGCCTACTACCGTTCGGGCGTGCCGCGGCAGCAGCTTGCCGAGCTGGACGCGTGGCTGGAGGACCGCGTGCGCACCGCGCGCCTGGCACTGTGGGCGCGCGAGCGTCCGGGCCCGCGCGACCTGGAGCTGGCGGGCCTGGAGTCGCTGTGCGGGTCGGGCCGGCGCGTGTTCCAGCCTCCGCCCCCGCCCACGCTGGAGGGCTACGCCTACCGCGTTCCGCTACGGGGTGCCGAGGCGGGCGGCGACGTGGCGGTGCTTGTGGAAGGCGACACCCTGCACGCGGGCGGGCCGGGTTGCCTGATCGTCGCCGCTGATGGGTCCCGCCGGGCACTGCGGGCGGGGCTGCGCGCGCTGGTTGTGGCGGACGGCGCGCTCTGCCACTCGGCCGCGCTGCGCTGGGTGCTGGAGAGCGGAACGTCGCTCCGTTTCGTGGAGCGCGTGGCGCAAGAGGGCGGCGAACGCCAGGTCGTGGACGCTGCCGCCGCTGACGGGGACGACGAGAACGTTGCTTTGCGCCCGGTCGAGCGGCACATTGAAGGTCACGAAACGCGCTGAGTTGACGCGACGCTCGCGGGGTGAAAACGCCGGGGTTCGCGTCAACCTCACCTAAAGTTGCCATTCACATATGGTTACCGCAATTCCGCCACCACATTTCCTGCCCGCGCAGGTCCCTTTCGGTCGAAACCGAAGGGGCTCGCGTCAAACCACCCCTGAAAACCCGCGCCGCCGCTCGCGTTCCAAGGGCCGCGGTTGAGCGGCTTCCCCGATGATGAGGGGACAGAAGGTTCCGGCCAGCAGCGCGAACATCATCATGCGGATGCTCTGCGGTTGAGCGGCTTCCCCGATGATGAGGGGACAGAAGGTCCTCTTCCCAGTCCGACACGACTGGTTCGTGCGTTGAGCGGGTTCCCCGATGATGAGGGGACAGAAGGGGTTTGTTCTCCTCGCGGAAAATGTAATACTACGACAGTTGAGCGGCTTCCCCGATGATGAGGGGACAGAAGGGGTTCGTGGGTCAGGCGGCGGATTCCGTGAGGAGTTGAGCGGCTTCCCCGATGATGAGGGGACAGAAGGAAGATGAGGATGCGATCCGGAAGCGTACCGTTGAGCGGCTTCCCCGATGATGAGGGGACAGAAGGTTTCTCGACGAGTTAACTTCTGCAGCGGTTAGGTTGAGCGGCTTCCCCGATGATGAGGGGACAGAAGAACCGATAGTGCCTCGGCACCACCATACACGTGACGATGAAGCGTTGAGCGGCTTCCCCGATGATGAGGGGACAGAAGGTCGGGCTTGCAGCCGGAGCTGCCGAGGCCGAGAAGTTGAGCGGCTTCCCCGATGATGAGGGGACAGAAGGCCTCGTTGGAGGCACAGCCGGGCGGGTGCTGGTCCATCTTCGTTGAGCGGCTTCCCCGATGATGAGGGGACAGAAGAACAGCTCTCGAACCACAAGTCAGGAGTGTTGGTTGAGCGGCTTCCCCGATGATGAGGGGACAGAAGGCCTAAAGGCCCAACCGTACGCGGTCCATTTCCTTCCCCGTTGAGCGGCTTCCCCGATGATTAGGGGACAGAAGCCGGTGTTGCCGCCCTTGAAGTTCTGGATGCAGTGCGCCGCCGTTGAGCGGCTTCCCCGATGATGAGGGGACAGAAGGTTCAGCCGGGGCCGGATGGCCCCGATCGCGAAGAGTTGAGCGGCTTCCCCGATGATGAGGGGACAGAAGGCGAATTGAGCACCACGGTCTGCACCTGCATCGTGACGTTCGTTGAGCGGCTTCCCCGATGATGAGGGGACAGAAGGGGGTCAGCGATCCCGACGCACCGCCGTCCAGCATCACGGACGTCGCGACGTTGAGCGGCTTCCCCGATGATGAGGGGACAGAAGCTTCATGATGCGGGTCCGTGTCTCTCTGCGGCTGATTCCGAAGTTGAGCGGCTTCCCCGATGATGAGGGGACAGAAGGGGGTCAGCGATCCCGACGCACCGCCGTCCAGCATCACGGACGTCGCGACGTTGAGCGGCTTCCCCGATGATGAGGGGACAGAAGGCACTTCAAGCCGTCGCGCTGCTCATCCCACTGATCACCACTCAGTTGAGCGGCTTCCCCGATGATGAGGGGACAGAAGGCACGTCCTTGTTGACCTGCTTGTTGTCCGCGCCGATGGGGGTTGAGCGGCTTCCCTGATGATGAGGGACAACGCTGGGTTTCGGCTTCTTGTCGTCTACTCCTGCCATGACCATCCTCTACCTGACAGAAGCGGGAAGCAGTCTCCTGTGCGAATCGCAGACGTTGGTCGTGCGGGTCGGGGGCGAGCTGCGGGCGCGCGTACCGGTGCGAGGCGTGGAGCGGGTGGTGGTGCAGGCGCCGGTGATGCTGTCCAGCCCCGCGCTTGCGCTGTGTGCCCGCTCGCAGGTGGAGGTCGTGCTCTCGGTTCGCGGCGTGATGGCGCGCATCGGCGCGTCGGAACAGGGCGTGGAACTGCGTTCGGCGCAACTGCGCCGCGCGGGCGATGGGGAGTTCTGCCTGCGGGTGGCGCGTGCGGTGGTGCAAGGCAAGGTGCGCAACCAGCGGCGCCTGCTGACGCGCTTCCGCGGGCTGGCGCCCGAGGCGGTGGATGCCGCGCGCGCCGCGATGGAACGCACCTTGGCACGGGCCTGCGAGGCGGCGTCCATCGCGTCCCTGCGCGGGCTGGAGGGCCTTGCCTCGGCCGCCTACTTCCGAGCGATGCGCCTTCTGCTCAATCCCGAGTTCGGGTTCCGCGCCCGCAACCGACGGCCGCCGCGGGACGCGGCCAACGCGCTCCTGAGCTTCGCCTACACGCTCGTCACGAGCGAGGCCGCCCTGGCGGCGGCTGCCGCCGGCCTGGATCCGTGCATCGGCTTCTTCCACCGGGCGCGGGCGGGTCGTCCCGCGCTGGCGCTGGACCTGGTGGAGGAGATGCGCTCGCCCGCCGCGGACTCGTTCGTGCTGAAGCTCACCGGGCGGGGGATGGTGCGTCCCGCGCAGTTCCGCCGCTGGCCGGACGGCGGCGTGCGTATGTCCCGGCGCGCCCGGCGCAGCGTGCTGGCGGCGTTCGAGAAGAAGATGACCGCGCCCTTTCGCGGAAGCGGGGGCGAACCCACGTCGCTTCGGGACGCAATGCGCCGGCAGGCGACCGGCATGGGTGGGGCGGTGCTCACGGGAGGCGGGTACGCGCCGTTCCAGCTTGCCTGATCCCGGCGGGCGGCGGCGCCTGGTGGTGGCATACGACATCACCGACGACGCCCGGCGCGAGCGCGTGGCCGCCGCGCTGCAGGACTACGGCGTGCGCGTCCAGAAGAGCATCTTCGAATGCAGCATCACCGCGGCCGAGCGCCGGGTCATGGTCGGCGCCGTCCGCTCACGCATCGATCCGGCGGTGGATTCGGTGCTCGTGTACGGGGTGTGCACGCGGTGCCTGCGCCGCGTCCTCCGC
This sequence comes from Gemmatimonadota bacterium, assembly GCA_028287185.1. Taxonomy (GTDB): domain Bacteria; phylum Gemmatimonadota; class Gemmatimonadetes; order Longimicrobiales; family Longimicrobiaceae; genus JAQBQD01. The sequence continues at coordinate 17,947 of JAQBQD010000045.1, forward strand.
CTGGGCCCCCCGCCTCCGGATCCCGGCGCGCAGTTCCGGTTGCTGTAAGCGCTGGTATTGTCCGTCGAAACCGTTCATCGACCGTTCCTGACCTACTCGGTCGTGCAGTGTTGAGCGCACGAGTTTCCGCTTTGTGCTCGGGAGAATCCCGCAGACGGAGAATCCGCCGAATGCCAAGACGATGAAGCCCCCGGACGATGCCCGTCTTGTGTCGGTGCAGCAACTAGAGGCCGAAACGCTCAGTGCTGGCTCTCCACGACGACGGCGGTGGTTTCCCTGGCCAAGACTGATCCCGACGCCCGCTGCTCTCGGCAAGCCGATGCGGGCCGGCGTCACGAGCCGTGTGGCGCGATGGCTCCGCTACCGCTGGCGGATGGACGTGCGGAGGCTACCCAGCACGGCTCTGGTTCTGTCCGTAGCCGCCGTTGTCAGTGGGGGAATCCTGCCTTCGGTCCTGGGCAGCGGACCGCTCGGTCCGGCGCTCATGGGGTGGCTTGCACTACCGGGTTGGGACATCCTCGTCCGCCTGCAGCTGCTTCTTTTGTTCCCGCTTTTCGTCTGGGCTCTCGTGCTCCGGCGGAGCGAGGCCTTTGATGTCGTTGCTCTGACACCCGAGGAAGTTCGTCCACGGCAGGCTGTACTGATCTTCCTCTCGCTTTGTGACGTGCCGACGAGATCGAGCGATGGCTGGGAGGTAAAGGGAGTCGCATTCTCGGGGACCTCGGTCCGCAGCGCCATTGCGGCGCTCGACGGCGCGAGGTGGCCGTGGCAGCAGATGCTTCGCGGGATCGAACCGCACGTGGGCCACCTGGAGCATGTGCACCTGTTCGGTTCGGATGACAGCAAGGGAAAGGAGGACGGCACATGGAGGAACCTCCCGAAAGCCAAGGAGTTCCTCACGGAATATTTGCCTGGGGTGGATATACACGACGATGCACCCGCGGTGAACTTCGACAGCATCCTTGGACTGAAGAACGTGATGGTCGAAACCATCGGGTGGCTCGGTTCTCAGACCGGACGCGGTGGACGCCGACTTCGGCCCCAAGACGTGATCCTCGACGTGACTGGCGGCCTGAAGCCGACCAGTATCGCGGGTGCGGTCGTCACAATCAACTGTGGCGTCAACTTCCAATACGTGCACACCACCGACGGTCGCGTGCTGGAATACGATCTGTTGCACCGCGGCTCGGCGAGCGCTTGATCCAAATGCTGCCCTCCCTGCATCTGCACGCCTACCGCGCCCGCCTGCGCACGCTCGCTCCACTCGCCTTCACCGGGTTTCCGGGGCCCGCGCTGCGCGGCGCGCTGGGCGACGATCCCGAGGTGTACGCGCGCCTGCTGGCGCCCCCGCCCACCCTGCCGCAGAAGCGGTTCTCGGATCCGCCGCGCCCTCTGCTGCTCCGGCCGCGCTTCGGCGCCGGCGAGTATGGCGAGGGATCGGCGCTGGAACTGGACTTCACGCTGGTAGGCCGCGCGGGCGCGCACCTGCCGGCGGTGGTGCGCGCGCTGGCGCGGCTGGGCGAGCGCGGCGTGGGCGAGGGTCGCCACGCCGGCCTCGGCCGCTTCGAGGTGGAGCGTGTGGATGCGCTGGGGCCCGGGGGCGCGAGCGCCGCGGTCGTAAGCCCGCAGGGGATGTTCCGGCCCGTCTCGCTCCCCTGGAGCTATCCCGACCACTTCTCCGCCGGGCCGAAGTCGATCGACCACCCCTTTCGCCTGCGGCTGGAGACGCCCACCTTCGTCAACGCGCACGGGCTGGCGCGCGGCTCGCTGCACCTGGGCGACGTGGTGGTGGACCTGCTGCGCCGCCTGTCGCTCTTCGCGCAGGCGTACGGCGATGGACCCGTGCACTCGCGCGACGAGGAGCGCGCCTGGGAGCGCGCCGCCGCCGGCACCCGCATCGCGGATGCGTCGCTGCGGTGGGTGGCCGTGCACCGCTTCTCGCGCAAGCAGCAGCGTGCGATGGAGTTCGGGGGATGGCTGGGGTGGGTGGAGTACGACGCCGAAGCGGCCGCGTGGCTGCCCCTGCTGCGGGCGGCGCGCCTGCTGCACGTGGGCAAGCACACCGCGTTCGGCTTCGGCGCGGCTCGGGCCGACGCACGGCGCGGGGCGCAATGACGGCTCGCGAGCGAGCCCGACGAGTGCGCCGGCTAAGCCTGCGTGAGAAGACCGTTGCCCGCGCCCCGGTTTGGATGCACATTGCCTCTCACCAAACGCGCTATGTTGATGCGACGGTCGCGGGGCAAAAACACCGGGGTTCGCGTCAACACCTGCTAAACCATACATTCACATATGGTTGCGGCAATTCCGCTACCGCATTTGATCCCCCCCGCAGGCTCCTTCGGTCGAAACCGAAGGGTCTCGCGTCAAACCACCCCCGAAAACCCGCGCCGCCGCTCGCGTTCCAAGGGCCGCTGTCGAAGGTGACGACGTTGAGCGGCTTCCCCGATGGGGATTCCAGCTCCATGGTACCACCGCGTTCCATTAGGTCGAAGGTGACGACGTTGAGCGGCTTCCCCGATGATGAGGGGACAGAAGGTGTGAGGGTCACCAACCTCATGGCCTGGATCTCCCTCTCCGTTGAGCGGCTTCCCCGATGATGAGGGGACAGAAGGTCACGTTGTCGCGGCTCGTTTCGTCGGTGGTTGAGCGGCTTCCCCGATGATGAGGGGACAGAAGTTTCCGGCACCATGAGGGCCACCTTCACGATCACCAGAATGGTTGAGCGGCTTCCCCGATGATGAGGGGACAGAAGGTCGTAGTGCGTCTCGCCGTAGTGCACGTCGCGGTGGAGGCGGTTGAGCGGCTTCCCCGATGATGAGGGGACAGAAGGGTCCTCGCATACGCGAGGATATCAGGTATCACCTTGAAGATATCGTTGAGCGGCTTCCCCGATGATGAGGGGACAGAAGGCACAGCCGTAAGTATCGCGGCCACTCCCAGCAGTTGAGCGGCTTCCCCGATGATGAGGGGACAGAAGGCTCGGGGTATAGCTGCTGCGTGAGCTGCTCGTTGAGCGGCTTCCCCGATGATGAGGGGATGCCGCGATTGCCGCTCGCATGCGTGCGCCGGTTTTACGCGGGTGACCTGCAGGGCGGGGAGGTGGGGGGCGAGGGTCCGCCGTCGTTCTGGGCTGTCCGCGCCTGAACGTCTGCGCCGGGCGGCGCCCGGCGACCGAAGCAGGCACGAGCAAACAGATGCGGAGAGCCGCACCCCTGCTCGCCGCCGCCCCCAGCTACCGGACCCGGGTGATGCGCGCGACGAACGGCACCGAGCCCAAGCCCTCGAAAGTGAGCGACACGCCCCTTCCCGAGTCGCTGCCGTCCGCGAACAGATAGACAGCCGCATAGTTTCCCCGGCCCGCGCTCAGTGCGCGGGCCGTGTTCGTGCTGCGCGAAACGGTCAGGGACGGCAGCGGCTCCACGTCCTGCGGCGCCCACGTGGCGAGCTGCGGCAGCCGGTGGGCCGCGGCGGCGGACGGCTCCACCAGGTCGTCCGTGGCATCGGCGAGGCTCCACTGGTCGAGGGCGTCGGTGGCGGACATGCCGGCCAGCGCCGCGAGCGAGGGGACGTCGTACCGCGGCAGCTCCTGCGCGTGCTCGAACAGGCGGTCGCCTGCGCTCCCGATGGGTGCGTCCCCCCACCGCTCCCGCAGGAACATCAGGAACCGCGTGCCCTCGTCGTAGTAGCCGCCGCGTGCGCCCGGGGTGACCGCCCACAGGCTCTGGCCGGCTCCCTCGCCGTGCCCGTTCAGGTAGAAATCAGGGTACGGCACGCCGCTGTTCGCCGCCTCGATCGGCCCGTACCGGGCACCGGTCGGCTGGTTGCTGGCCAGCCGCGCCGCGGTCTCCTGAACCGTCTGCGCCCAGGCCTCCCCGATCGCGTTCCATCCCACCCCGATTCGCGCCGGCGGAGTGGCCGCGCCCCAGCGGCGGATGCGGTAGACCATTTCCGCATGGTGGCCGTACTCGTGGATCATCAGCGCCGCCAGGTACTCTGCCTGGGCGTCGGTCTGCGGAGGAGCGTCCGGGCCGACCGTCGACGGTACCTCCGACGAGTACGCGCATGCGGTCTGCGGGGCGTCGTTGTTGTCGACGCTCCATCCCGGCACGTCCGTCCTGAACACGTGGAACCACCGCCCCGCGGCGCCCTTCAGCGGCTGGTACCTGCGGTCCATCGCCTCGCGGACGGCGGGCAGCACCCACCGGTCCGCGATGTCCGCCGCACGGGTGAGCCGAGCCCGTACGGCCGGGCTCGTCCACGTCTGCGCCTGGGGCGAGCGCGCGTCGAAGGCGATCACCGTCCGGCCCGAGGCAGACACGGCCGCGACCACGATGCGGATGGTCGGGATGCGGTCCCGCGTCCCGGCGCAGTTCGGATACGACGGGCCCCACCAGTCGATCCAGGGGAGGGTGTCCCCGGGAGCGGCGCTCGCGTACCTCGCATCGAACGGCACCGGGTTCTCCGCATACGCGAGCGGCGCCGCCGCCGCTGCGAGACGGGGGACGCGTGCGACCTCGGACATCTGCGCTCCCGTGCGGCTCGCGCTGGGTGCCGCGGCCACGGCCGGGGCGGCGCCCCCGCCTGCGCCCGTCCACGCCCGCACGGTGAACAGGAGCTCTGCCGCGGGTGCCGGGTCGAGGCCGGGGTTCAGGGCGGTGAGGACGTACCGCTCAGTGCCCGCCGGGAGCTGCAGGCACATCCGCTCCATCGCGTCGCGGGCGAGCATGCGACTCTCGCCGACCGCCAGCCTGAGCACGCCCGGAACGGCGAGGTGCCCCTCGTGCGAGAGGGTGCCCGCTTGGACGCTGACCGGACGCCCGTCGACCTCGCAGGGCCGGCCCGGTGGCATGGCGAAGCGGATCTCCCGCGCCGTCCGCACGGTCGCGGCGACGGGCACCCCGTCGACGGTGATCGTGGCCTTCAGCTCGTCCAGGTGCTCGCCGGAAAGCACGCCCTCGGCTCCCGCCGTGAGCACGCTCATGGAGATGGTCGGCGTTCCCGGCTGCGGCTTCGCGTCCGTCGGACTCCCCGAGCACGCGAGGGCGATTCCGACGACGACGGCTGAACCGACGACCGCTGTGCAGCTGTGTTTCATGGACCCGTCCGCTGGCGCTCGGTGGATGTGGTGGTTCGGTGCGTCGGTCCGTTCTCTCGTGGGCGGCCGAGGCGCGCTCGCCTCGTCCGCCGGCCGGGTGCCCGGCCGGCGCGGCCAAGCTGCTCAGCCGCTGCCCTCCAGAAGGTCGCCCATCTCGGCGAGCACCTTCAGGCGCACGCGCTTCGCCCTCGCTTTGAGCGCGCTCAGCTCGATGCCGAGCATCTGCGCGACCTCCTCGTTGGACCGTCCCTCCAGGTACCGAAGCCGGAAGATCGTGCGCTGCTCCGGCGGCAGGGCTTCCAAGACGCTCTTCAGCCGCGCGTCCAGCTCGCGCTCCCGCATCATCTCTTCGGGCCGGCTCGTCGAGACCGCGCTGCGGACCTGCGTCGTCTCGTCGTCCTTGAGCCGGAAGTCGGCCTCGGAAGCCACGCGCTGGCGCCCGAGCCGCCGGCCCTCGTTGCGCGCGATGTTCCGGGCGACGTGAAAGGCCCAGGTGCCCCACCGCATCGCGGGGTTGAAGTCGTGGCGGTGGTTGATCAGCCGGATCCAGACGTCCTGGAAGAGATCCGCGACCCGCGCGTCGTCCCGCACGCCGCACCGGCGTATCCAGGCATGCAGGGGGTCGAAATACCGCCTGTGGAGCACCCTGAGACTCACCTCGCAGTCCGTTCCCGCGAACCGAGTCCAGAGCTGCTCGTCCGACAACCCCGCAAAGTTGCACGATACCGAACTGTCGCAGCCGGTGGAGGTGGGGTGTAGCGCGGTCATATCGGTCGAGACGCCCGTCGGAAAGGAGGAGTGTGTAGCCGACGGCGGGCACGTCCGGGCGCGCGAAACGCTCCGCTCACGACTTCGGTGTCGGTGTCTGGGGAAGAATTCTAGGGGTGAACGCGGGGGCCCCGAAGGGGCGATCGAACATCCCTGATAAAAACGTCGCAAAAGGTGTACGTCAGATTATGGACGCGAGCATCTACCCGCGTTCCAGCAGAGCGGAGGCGGAATCCTGGCTGTCAGGAAAGGAAAAGTCCGGGATTTCGTGAGCGGCGCCAAAGACCTGTTTTGCAGCCATCCTGCTCGCCGCGCATATTTCCCGCCCGGTTTGCGCCGGAGTTGCGAGGTGCTCTAGCAGCGGCCGAAAATGAGCCTTATCCTTCTGGAAAGAGAAACGTCTGTCACGCCAACGGAAAACATGATGCGTGGAAGCGGATCAGCGGAGAGGAAAGTGAGGCGGCGCAGCTCCCTCCCCCCGATCGTCACCGCCGGGAATCGAATCGAGGGCGCGATGATTCTGGACGATGCGCCCGATGATCTTGGCCTTCTGCTGTGGCAGGCGTTTCGGAACGTGCTGCTTTGGGCGGGAACCCCCGTCGGCGGGCGAGGGGCGCTCTTCGACGAGACGGCAAAGGCGAGACGGCATGAACAGATCGCCGCCGTCGTGGACGAAGACGCGGACGAGCGGGCTGCCCTGCTCACGCTGGCCGAGGTGCTGGACCCTACGAGTGGAATCGACAGCCACGCCGTGGCAGACGCGTGCGCCAAGCTGCAGGAGGTCGCTGCGCAACGGGGCCAGCGGAACGTGCGGCTGGCCTTCGCGGTCGCGACTGCGGCCGCAGCCCCGGCGGATGCCGCTCGCGCGTACCACGTCGCCGGCCTGCTCCGGAACCAGTGCGACGACTCGTGGGCCGATGCCTGGTATCGCCACAGCGCGGAGCTGGCGCTGGCTTCCCGCGACTGGAAGCACCACGGCCTCGCCTTCATCGGGATCGGCCACATCGCCGTGCAGCAGGGCGATTGGGATTCCGCCGAACGGTACTTCAAGCGGGCCCTGTATTCGGCTCGGCGCCACGGGACCTGGCAGGTGAAGGGCATGGCCCTTCACAACCTGTTCACGGTGGCCGTAACTCAGGACGACTACCGGAAGGCGACCCGGCTCGCCCGGGAGACGTTCAATGCCTACGGCTCCAGCCACCCTCGGCTTCCAGCGCTTGCGCACGACATCGCGTTCTTCTGGATGATGCGCGGCCAGTTCTCGCAGGCACTGGGCGTCTTCGAAGCCTTGGTGAACCAGTTCGCGAACCCCGACGAACGCCTGCTCGCGCTGTCGAACGTGGTCCGCGCCGCGGGCGGGGAGGGAGACCTTCGCGGCTTTGAGAACGCGTGGAATCGCGCACTGCCGCTTGCAATCGAACTGACCAACAGCGTCCGTGAGACTTCCACCGTGACCGAGGCGTGGGTCAACCTCGCCTACGGTGCCGCCTCGATCGGCGATGTTCAGAAGGGGATGCTCTGCGCAACGCACGCATCCACGATCGCGGCGCGCAGGGGCCAGGAGCCCGAGCGCGCGCGAGCAGAGGCCATCCTGGGCTCGCTTCGGAGCTTGCGCGGCGTGCGGCGCGTGGTTGGTGCCCCGGACGAGGGCAGGGACCGGGAGTCCGATGCCGCGGCGAGCGCGCTCGCGCGGGAACTACGCACCGCGCTCGCACACAGCTGATCCGAACTCTCCCGCCGCCCGCCGCCCGCCGAAGCAGCAGTTCCTGCCGTCGCTGAAGCCCCGAGGCAGGCCGGCAATCCTATCAGCCTCCGCCCCCCATCATCCCGCCGATGCGGCCGGTGGAGGCGCTGTCCGCGTGCACGTCGTCGGGATGCCTGACGGATCCCGACGTGTCGGATGACGACGGGAGCGTCTGGCTGCACGCGGTCACGGCGCAGCAAATCGTAAGAAGGGCGATCAGTCCGAGCTTCCGCATTGGCCCTCGCAGCAGGTGAAAGGTAGGCGGCGCACCCGGTTCGGGCGCGCCGCCTATTAGCATACTGCCCCAGGGAACGTCTGACCACCCATCCACGGACATTTCCCGACGCGGCTGCACGGGCCGGAAGACGGGCGGGCGATGCAGCGCATCAGGCGCTGGAAACAACGACACAGATCCGGACCCTTCCGCACGAACCGCTTCCGGGGAGACGTACCGGCCCCTTGATCGGATGCCCGTCCATCCATCGGGTCCGACTGCAGCCACACGAGCGGGGCGGGGCGGGGTGGTACGCGCAGGGGAGAGCTGGGTAGGCAGCGCAGGCTCGTGACTCGGCGAGCGAGGAACTCTTGACCGACCCCGACAAACTCGATCGCAGCGGCCGTCTTCCTCCGTTCCCAGTCGAAGTGACCAGGGTATCACGATCGACGACTGCGTTGAGATGCCGCTCTACTCGGAGCTTGGAGTGATCCGGGACCCTCTTCGTCTCGAACTCGACAAAACGGTCAGCGTCCGGGCGCAGCGGATCCTCGGCGAGCCCTTCATGGCGGCGTGGGACGATCCGGCGGTGCGGGAGCTCTACGTCAATCCGGACGGGCGGGTGTGGGCGGACCGAGCGGGCACCGGGCGGGTCGCGACGGGGCTGGTGCTGGAGGAGATGGCGGTGCTGCGCTTCCTGGCCGGGATCGCAGCGTACCGGAAGGAAACGCTGACGGCGGAGACCCCGGCGCTGCAGGGCGCGATGCCGGACGAGCGGTTCCACGGCGCCCGCATCCAGGGATACATCCCGCCCCGCGCACCCGGACCCGGCTTCAACCTGCGCAAGCACAATCCGAAGGTCTGCCGGCTGGAGAGCTACCTGGAGCGCGGCGCCCTCGGCTTCGCCGAGTACGACCTGCTGCTGGAATCGGTGGACGCGCGGCGGAACGTCCTGGTCGCGGGGGCGACCCGCTCCGGCAAGACGACCTTCCTGGGCGGGCTGATCGCGGCGATCAGCCAGCGCTGGCCCGCGGACCGGCTGCTGGTGGTGGAGGACACCCCGGAGATCCGATGCACCTCCGCCGACGCGGTTCTCTACCGGACCCTGCCCGGGGAGCCGATGGGGCCGGTCATCGCGCGGGAGGCGATGCGCCTCTCGCCGGACCGGATCGTCTGCGGGGAGTTCCGGGACCGCGCCGCCTACTACTGCGCGGACCTCTGGACGTCGGGCCACAACGGCGGGGCGGCGTCGATGCACGCGGGCAGCGTGGAAGGGGCGCTGATGCGGATGAACCTGCTCATGCTCGACGGGCGCCGCGGGTCGTACGCCGCGCTGGTTGCGGAAGCCGTGGACGTGGTCGTGGTGCTGGCCCGCGGGGACCACGGCGGCCGCGTCGTCGACCTCGCGCTCCTGGACGGCCTCGATCGCCGGGGCCGCTTTCAGATTCGACGCCCCCAGCTGGGGGCCAACCGGAGGGACGTATGCTGACGACAGGCAAGGCGCGGCTCCGCCGCGCGGGGATGGTGCTCGCGGTCCTCGTGGTCTCCGCGGCGGCGATGCCCGCATCGGCGTTCGCGAGCTCGCTCCGCACCTCGCAGGCGAGGCAGCACCTCGCCTTCCTGGACCAGCTCTACCAGATGGCGCTCGGTGCCGTGCCGCTGCTCTCGATGCTGGCCATCGTGGGCGGGATCATCATGTTCGGCATCTCGGGGGGGCACGAGGGGCTGATGAAGAAGCTGGGCCTTCCCATCGCCTGCTTCGGCGTCGCCGGGTTCGTCCTGACGTCGGGATCGTTCCTGGGCATCGGCGCGGCGGTCCTGTGATGGACGAGATGCGCGAGACACGGGTCGTCCAGGCGCTGCTCAGGCCGCCCCTCTTCTTCGGCGTGCCGCGATGGTGGCTCTCGGTCGAGCTGGCGGTCGTCGTCTGCGCCTGGATGGGAGCGCCGATGCACTGGTCGAGCCTCGTGCTCACCGTGCTGGTCTTCGTCCTCGTCCACCCGCTGGTCGCGTGGAAGTCGCGAGACAACCCGTGGGCGGTGGAGATGTTCGTGGGCTATCTCCGGCGCCCGGTGCTCTACAGCAACCGGGACATGCTGGCCGCCCCGGCGCTCCGGTCGTACCGCGCGCTTCCGTAGCCGCGATGCTCATTCCGCTGCTGGCGCTCGCCGCGGGTGCGCTGGGAGACCGCTTCCTCACCCGGGTGTCGCGCCCCCCGAAGCCGTTCCCCGGCGCCGCACGGCTGCTGGCCTGGAGCCGGATGCCCTTCCCGGGCGTGGTGATGCAGAAGGACGGCTCCTTCCTGGCCGGCTGGAAGTACCGCGGCCCCGACCCCACCGCGGCCGTCGCCGGCGAGCTCAACCGCATCGCCGCCCGCGTGGCCGAGGCGTTCGCCCCGTTCACGGACGACTGGGTCTTCCACGTCGACCTGTACCGCCGCCCGGCGATCGGGTATGCGCCCGCCGGGGCCTTCCCGGGGGCGGTGCTGGCCGCGCTGGACGAGGAGCGCCGCAGCCAGTACGAGACCGGAGGGGGCCGCTGGGAGACGGAGTGCTACGTGACGGCCGCCTACCGCCCCCCGGCGGACGCCCCCAGCCGGGTGGCCACGGTGTTCGCGACGGGCGAGGGGAGGCGCACGGACTGGGCGGGGGAGTGGGAGCGGTACCGGCGCGCGCTCACCGACCTCGGCGACCGGCTCGAAGGCGTGCTCCTGCTCGAGCGGCTCGGCTCGGAGGAGCTGCTGGCGCACCTGTACCGCGCCCTGACCGGCCGCCGGCAGAAGGTGCTGGTCCCCTACCACGGGGCGGGGCTGGACGCGATCCTCGGCCACGAGCCCCTGGTGGGCGACTTCGCGCCGCGGCTCGGCGAGACCGAGGTGCGCGTCGTGGGCCTGCAGGGGTACCCGGCCTCCGTCCACCCCACGATCCTGCGGGAGCTGACCGAGCAGCCGATGGACTACCGCTGGAGCTGCCGCATCCGGCCGCTCTCGCCCGCGAAGGCGGAGCCGCGGCTGCGGCAGGCGCAGAAGGACTTCTACCAGAAGCGCCACGGCGCGCAGTCGTTCGCGGCGCAGATGGTCCGCGGGAAGGACGATCCGGGGAACCCCGAGTGGGACCGCATGCAGGAGGACGACCACGCGCGCGAGCTGGCCCGCGGGGTCTCGGAGGCGATCGCCCTCAACTCCGGCAACCAGGTGCGCCTGTGCGAGTTCAACTCGTACGTGGTGCTCCACCGGCCCACCGAGGAGGAAGCGCAGCGCGACGTGCGGGCGACGATCCGGGTGCTCCGGGACCAGGGGTTCACGGCGCAGGCGGAGACCATCCACGCCCTGGAGGCGTTCCTGGGCACCCTGCCCGGGCACGGCGAGCCCAACGTGCAGCGGCCGCTCCTGTCCACCGAGAACATCGCGGCGATCCTGCCGCTCGCCTCGGCGTGGTCCGGACCGGCCCGGAACCCGTGCCAGTTCTATCCCCGCGGCGCGCCGCCGCTCTTCTGGGGAGACACGAACGGCTCGACCCCGTTCCGGGTCTGCCTGCACGCGGGCGACGTCGGCCACGCCGTCGTGATCGGGCCGACCGGGGCGGGGAAGAGCACCCTCCTGGAGCACGTCGCGGCGCAGGCGTTCCGGTATCCGGGAGCGCAGGTCTTCGTGCTCGACCGCGGGCGGAGCTTCGAGCTCCTCTGCCGCGCCGCGGGCGGGGACCACGTGAACCTGGGGATCGGCGGCGCGGCGGGGACGGGGCTCCAGCCCCTGGCGAGGGTGGACGAGCCTGCGGAGCGCGCCTGGGCGGGCGAGTGGCTGGAAATCCTGCTGCGGCTGCAGAACGTGGACGTCACCCCCACACGGCGGGAGACGCTGAACCGGGTGCTCGGGCTCCTCGCGGCCGACCTGCCGCGCCACCGCACCCTGACGGAGCTGGTCACCCAGGTGAGCGCCGCCGACCGTGAGATGGGCCAGGGGCTGGAGACCTACACGCTGACCGGGCCCTACGGCGGGCTCCTGGACGGCGACCGCGACGTGCTCTCCGAGGGCCACTTCGTGGTCTACGAGACCGAGGAGCTGATGGACCTGAGCGACATCATCGCGCTCCCCGTCCTCCTCCTCGTCCTGCACCGGCTGGAGCGCCGGTGCACGGGGCGGCCGACGTACCTGATCGTGGACGAGGCGAAGAGCTCGCTGGGGCATCCGCTCATGGAGAGGAAGTTCCGCGAGTACGCCGTCACGCTGCGCAAGAAGAACGTCGCCCTCCTGCTCGCGTTCCAGGACCTGCACCAGCTCGCCGAGCTCCCCGGGTGCGCCACGATCCTCGGCAGCTGTCCGACGCGCTTCTTCCTGCCGAACAGCGAGGCGGCGAGCCCCAGGGACCGGGCCGTCTACTCCGCCGCCGGTCTCAACGAGCAGGAGATCCGGCTGCTCGCCGAGTCGGCGCCCAAGCGGCACTACTACTTCCGCAGTCCCGCGGGTGCGCGGCGCTTCGAGCTCGCGCTCGGACCGGCGACCCGCGCGCTCTACTTCCCGCGCGACGCACTGGGGGTCGAAGGCACCCTCGCCCAGGCGGCCGAGCTGGAGAAGCTTCACGGCCCCCGATGGGTGGCCGAGTGGTTCAGGGAAGGCGCCGCGGCGCAGGCCGCGGAGTGGATGGACAACGTCTACAGCGGAGGTGGGAGATGAGACGGTTGCTGCGGCATGCGGGGACACGATGGGTCGCGACCCTCGGCGCAACCCTGGTCCTCGTGCTGGCCGACACGCGCGAGGCGAGCGCGGGGCTGATTCCCGGCGTCCCCGACATCGTGTACGACCCCGTCAACTACGTGTCCGCGGTGGCGAGGTACAGGCAGCTCGTCCAGCAGGCGCGGGGGCAGATCCGGCAGATCGAGTACGCCTACGACCAGGCGCGCCAGCTCCGCGACGACGCGCGCGGCTGGAGCCGCTTGCGCCTGAGCGACTACGGCGGGGTGCTCCGCCAGGTCCGCCGCACCATGGGGGACGGGATCGCGCTCGGGTACGCCAACCCCCAGCTCGCCGAGATCTTCCGGCGCCAGTTCCCGCGCGTCCCCCGGGTGGCCGACGGACTGCCGCTCGCGCACGCGGACCAGATGAACGGGATCCGCGACCTGGCCTTCGCCGCCGTGATGAGCGCGCAGGCGCAGGGGACGCAGATCGACCTCGCGAGCCAGACGCTCCAGCAGCTCCGGCAGGGGGTGGTGGGGGCGACGACCGAGCGCCAGCTCCAGCAGGCCCAGGCCGCCGTCCAGGCGTTCCAGGCGGAGCAGGACCTCCTCACCCAGCAAACGCTGCTGTCCCTTTCGCAGCAGCTCGCCACCGCGAACGCCCGCGAGGCGCAGCGGCAGATGGAGGAGGAGGTGCGGGGCACGCAGGCGGATGGACGCTGGCGTGCCTGGGAGCAGGCGGTGGTCGGCGACTACGGCGAGAACCTGGCGGCCCGCGACCGCTCGCTGGACGCGATCCGCCGGCGCGCCGGCCTGCCGGGCGCCGCCCCGCGGGGCGCGGA
>JAQBQD010000080.1 GCA_028287185.1 Gemmatimonadota bacterium
GTGGTGCGCGACGCGGCCACCGGCGACCCGCTGGGCGCCGCCAGCGTGGCCGTGCGCCGCGCGGGGGACAGCACGCTCGTGGCCGGCGGGGTGAGCCGCGCGGACGGCGCCTTCCGCATCGAGGGCCTGCGCGCGGGCGCGTACTACCTGCGGGTGAGCCGGCTGGGATACGCCACCGGCACCGTGGCCCGCGTGGACGTGGCGGACGGACGGCCCGCGGACGTGGGCGCCGTGCGCCTCGCCGCCGGCGCGGTGGTGCTGGACGCCATCACGGCCCGCACCCAGGGCGGCAGCCCCACGGTGACGTCCACGCCCGACAAGACGGTGGTGAGCACGCGCGACATGCCCACGGTGACGGGCGGCTCGGCCACGGACGTGCTGCGCAACGTGCCGGGCGTGGACGTGGACGGCGACGGCAAGGTGAGCCTGCGCGGCAACCAGAACGTGGCCATCCAGATCAACGGCCGCCCCTCGCCGCTGACGGGCGACGCGCTGACGGCGTTCCTCAAGCAGCTTCCCGCCAACCTGGTGAACCGGGTGGAGGTGGTGCCCAACCCCTCGGCCCGGTACGACCCGGACGGCATGGGCGGCATCCTGAACGTGGTGCTGAAGCAGGACGCCGACCTGGGCACCAGCGGCGGGGTGAGCGGTGGCGTGGGCACGGGCGGGCGGTACAACGCGTCCGGCAACCTGGCCTCGCAGAACGGCCCCCTCACCCTGTTCGGCAGCTACGGCTTCAACCGCGACGTGCGCGAGGAGGACGGCCACACCCTGCGCAGCCAGAGCCTGGGCGGCGCACCCTCCACCTTCCTGGACCAGCTCACGGACGGCACGGAGCTGCGCCTGTCGCACACCGTGAACGGGGGCGGCGACCTGAAGCTGGGGCGCCGCGACGTGCTGTCGTCCACCCTGATGCTGAACCACGGCGTGGAGGACGGCAGCGGCGACAGCGGCTTCGCGGCGATGGGCGCCGCCCGCGACGTAACGGGCACCTACCGCCAGCTCACGCACGCGCGCCAGGTGGAGATGAACACCGAGGGTACGCTCTCGCTGAAGCACACCCTCAAGCCCGACGAGCACGAGCTGACGGTGGACCTGCACGCCGAGCGCTCGCGCGAGGACCAGGACGCCCGCTTCGCCACCCTTCCCGGCCCCACGCCTCCGCCGGGGCTGCTGGGCGACTCGCGCACCGGGCTGGGCGCGGTGACCAAGCAGGGCGGGCTGCAGGTGGACTACACCCGCCCCCTGGCCGACGCGTGGCGCCTGGAGACGGGCTACAAGGGCACGCTGCGGCGCCTGGACAACCTCTTCGTGGTGGACTCCGTCTTCGGCGGCGCGGTGGACCCGTCCAAGCGCCGCACCAACGACTTTCGCTACGACGAGAACGTGCAGGCCGGCTACGCGCTGGTGACGCACGAGGCGGGGCACGGCCTGACGCTGCAGGGCGGCGTGCGGCTGGAGCGGGCCGCGACCACCTTCCACCTGGCGGACAGCGCGCGAGCGTTCCCCAACGACTACACCAGCGTCTTTCCCAGCGCGGCGGCCACCTACCGCATCGGCGACCGCGACCAGCTCCACGCCAGCTACTCCAAGCGCATCCAGCGCCCCGGCGCGGGCCGGCTGAACCCGTTTCCCGAGGCCGAGGACCAGTACAACGTGCGCGTGGGCAACCCGCGCCTGAAGCCCGAGTACACGCACTCGTACGAGCTGTCGTACCAGCGCGCGCTGTCCTTCGGCTCGGCCACCGTCACCCCGTTCTACCGGCACACGGTGGACGCCGTGCGGCGCTACCGCACGCTCGATCCCGCGACGGGCATCTCCACCTCCACCTTTGCCAACCTGGCCACGGCCAACAGCTACGGCACGGACTTCAACGGCCAGTTCCGCGTGGGCACGCGGGTGAGCGGAATGCTGGGGGCCAGCGCCTTCCGCGCGGTCACGGACGGCGGCACGGCGCAGGCCGACCTGTCGTCCTCGGCCTTCACCTGGTCGGCGCGGGCCAGCCTGAACCTGAAGGTGGGGCCGGCGACGGACGTGCAGTGGTTCCAGAACTACCGCGCGGCCAGCGACGTGCCGCAGGGCCACACGGACGCCTTCTCCATGGCGAACCTGGCCGTGCGCCAGAAGGTGAACGACCACGCCACCCTCAGCGTGCGCGTGTCCGATCCCTTCAACACCATGCGCTTCGGCTCGCAGACGTACGGCGACGACTTCACGCAGCTCAACACCCGCCGCTTCAACTCGCGCACGGTGTACGTCAACTTCGGCTACACCTTCGGCCACGCGCCGCGCGTGCACGAGCCGGAGCGCGACCAGGAGCCGCAGCAGCCCCAGGGCGAGCCGCAGCGGTAAGCCGTCCGCGACGGGCGCCCGCCGTCGGCGAAGCCCGCCCGGGATCTCGACCTACGGAAAGCCCCCGGTGTCCGCTCGGACGCCGGGGGCTTTCGGTCTTCGGTCGATGGAACTGCGGGCATCGCGGCCCATCGCCCATCCGGCGGTTGCGTCGACCGACCACGCCGGGCGGCCTCGACCGACGGACGAGGAGCGGTTCGGGGGATGCCGGGCCGCGAAGCGGTCCGGCGTCAGCTCGCCAGGCGGCGCATCCAGCGGAACTCGCCGGCGCGGCCGGCTTCGCTCAGGGCGCGCGCCAGGGTGCGCAGCAGGGCCCGCTCCTCGTCCGCGCAGGTCCACGCGGTGTGCACGGAGCCGGAGCCGTCGGCGGGGGTGAAGCGGAACAGGTACGCGCCGCCCGGCTGGGCGGGGGGAAGCAGCGCCGCGTGCCAGAGCTGCCCGTCCGGTGACCTCAGCCTGTCGTCCATGCGTCCTCCACGCGCGCCGCCCTCACGCGCCGCCGAAGGTGGGCTCGTCGCGGTCCAGCGCCGCGCGTGCGAGGGCGGGATCGCCCGCGAAGCCTTCGAACTCGATGCGCGCCAGGGCGATGCGGCGCGCCGTCCACGCGCGGGGCTCCATCTCGCCCCGGCACCCCATCAGCCGCCCCAGCATCCCGCGGACGTGCGCGCGGAAACCGGCCCATTCCGCCTCGCACCCCGCATCCGCCGGCACGCGCCGACGCGCCTCGGCGAACAGCTCGCGCCACGCATCCACGTCCGCCGCGGAGGCAGCGATCGGCGATGCGCCCGGCTTCGTATCCACGGCTCCAGCACTCGTCTCCATACGCGCCACCGGCCGGGACGTCCGCTAGCGGGTGGAGAGGGAGACGCCCACCGCCGTCCCTCCCCCCGCCGCGGGCGCCACGCTGGCCAGCAGCCGGCGGTCCACCCGGTTGCCGCGGTGCGCGTGGTTGTACTGCACGATCTTGATGCCGCTGAAGGTGCCCACGGCGGCGCCGATCACCACGTCGCTCGCCCAGTGCTTGTTGTCGTACATGCGCGCGCCGCCCACCAGCGCCGCGGCGCCGTACAGCACGGGGCCGGCGTACCACTGCGAACCGGGGTGCATCTCCGCCAGCTCTTCGGTCACGGACGAGGCCGCGGCGAAGGCGGCGGTCGTGTGGCCCGACGGGAACGAGGTGCGGCCCGAGTCGCGGAAGCCGCGGCCCAGCTTGAAGTCGCGCGAGTCGTGCACGTTCAGGACGGGACGCGCGCGGCCGGCCAGGCCCTTCGTGAGCCCGGTGACGGCGCTGGCGAAGACGATGGCTTCGGTGGAGTGCAGCCCCAGGTCGGCCAGCCCGGGCCGGTGCGCCAGCCGCCCGACGGCGTACAGCGCGCCGGTGACCACCACCGCGCCGGGGTCGCCCAGGGTGTTGAAGCCCGTGGCCGCGTGGTGCAGGAAGCGGCTGGCCTGCCGCGACGAGTCCTGCAGCGACTCGGCGATGCGGCGGTCCAGCGGGAACAGGATGACCGTGGCGCCGGCGAACACCCCCGCCGCCACCAGGTCCCTGCGCGTGAACAGGGGCCCCCGCTCCGCCGCCGGCGTGTCGGCAACCGCGAGCGACGGCGAGCGGGCCGGCGCGGAGAGGAGCAGCCGGGAGTCCCCGCGTCCCTCGACCGGCGCACGGACGCCTGGCGACTGCGCGAGAACGCCCTGCGCGGCGGACAGCATTGCCGCCGCCAGCAGGAGTCCCACACCACCGGTCCGTCCACGGAGCACCGGGGAGCAGTGCGTGGTCTCGCTCCGCCCGCCGTTCTCGCCCGGACGCGCCGGACAACGGCAGGCCGCGGAATCGGACCGGTACGGCACCGCCGGAAGCCTGTTCAACAATCGCACGTGCCCGCTCCTGGTTGCCTTCGCCGTGGTCACCGTCCGTGAGTCGATCGTCCAGCTCCGTCCCTGCCTCTTCCCCACCTCGCCCGCGCGTCCGAAGCGCGACGGTCCGGTTCGACCGGCCGGCCGCGCGCCACGCCTGAGCCCCGCCCCGGGGCTCAGGCCCGCAGCAGCATCCGCACGATGAGCCGCAAGAGGAGGTAGACGAGGGCGCAGTTGACCACCGCGCGCGCCACCGCCCCCGCCGCGCGCAGCACCCGCCGCGGCCCGGGAACGGCGGCATCCGCCGGGCGCCCACCCTTCGCCACCGCCAGGCCGCTCACGGCGCGCCTGCCGCGGACAGGGGCAGCGTCACCGAGTCGCGGGCGCCCGGGGTGCCCGGCACGGCGAGGCCCGCGCCGCGCTTGAACGCCAGCGTGCGGCCGGCCACGCGGATGCGCGCGGCGGCCAGGGAGCGGGGCAGCGACACGCGGTATCCCGCCGCCGACCCGCGGTTGTCCACCGCGATGCCGCCGTCGGTGAGCGCGAACGCCACCGCGCCGCCGATGGGATCCACCCGCGCTTCGGGGCCGTCGGTCATCACCACCGTCACCCGCCCCCGCCGCTGCGGTGCGCGGAACGCCAGCTCGAAGGCCCGCCCCGGCACCACCGCGACGCCGCTGGCGGCCGCCGGCG
>JAQBQD010000107.1 GCA_028287185.1 Gemmatimonadota bacterium
GGTGAACGCCTGGGAAGCGAGTCGCAACAACGCGCGAGCAACGATCCGGTGGCGATTCACCACCTCCGACGCGAGACGCCGGATGCACCGCCTCTACCCGTCACCTCCTGCGTGACTGACTACTAGATGATCACGATCAGTCGCGCTCTTCGGCAACTTAATCAACGGTGCTGATTGTTTGAAGACGCCACCCCCCCGGTCGAATACAAAGTGATTATGCGTCGCGACGAACGCGAACGCGATAGAATTTGGAACACGGAATCGATCTTTGAAGAACATCGAGTACTCGAACCATTGCAACCCGCGGGATAGTTGCGAGAGTCCGTATGCCACGCGTCCACGTAGATGCGTTTGGTACGACCATAGGAACCGGAGCGTTGATGGTGCAGCGGTAGGATCAAGCGTTCCGGGATCGTACGGCCAGATAGATCCCGTTGCCTCACGAATCGCCCAATCACGGATAGCATCCCCGGAGACGAGCGGCAGCACTTGCTTTTGAGGAACGCCCGCACGTCTAGCTACAGGCGAAGAAACCATGTACGCTTCGTCCTCGCGAGTTACCGCACCAAAGCCGATTTCGGTAACATAAGTCTCAAGTGTTCCTCCTGTATTCCCTTCGATACCTGTTCGCAATTCAGAAGCTCCACCACCACCAATGCTCCAAGGATGCGTGCTGAAAACCTCGCGGGGCGCATCTGAAACGCTAATGAACTCCGTTTCGCTGCCTGGGATATCGACCTGGTTTACGATCGCCGTCCACACTTTACCGCAGCTGCATCGAAGGGCGTTCCCGGCTCACCCTTTTTTCCCATCACTGATCGCACGGAGCGTGAAACCGGTCTACGAGTCCGGCCGAGCAGGATAACTGTTGGGGTACCGTGTCCTGGAATATATGCCCCATCGGTATTGATGACATGTGTCAGATCCACAGTCGGGAAGAACTCCTCCACAACCTTCTTTCCGAACTCTCGCTTCATGAAAGAGTTTGCGTTGATCATTCCCACAAAGCCACCGCCTCCATTTTGCCCTTGCAAACCAAGCTGCCAAAAACGCTCGATAAACGGGACACTGAGCGCGTACTGTCGGTAGCACGTCCGGTATAGTTTACGGTAAGACTGGTTCAACGCCGCATCACGCATCGTGATATATGGAGGGTTTCCCACCACGGCGTGGTAACTCCGCGACAGGATCCGATCCACATCGTCCGCATCTTCCGAATGGAACGCGATTCCGCGATGGCTCAATTCGGCCGCCGTACCGCCGAGCGCCAGCTCCCCCTCACGGGTACCGAATAGCAGCGAATCTCCAGTCGCGACGTGGATGCGGAAGTTCGGCGCGTGCGACAGCCGCGTGACGCGGCTGGCCTTCAACGCGGCGATCAGCAGCCGGAAACGAGCGATCGCCACCGCAAAGGGATTGATGTCCACGCCGTTAACGGCGTCCAGCGCCCGCTGCACCAGCACCCGCTCTACCGTGGCCGGCTCCCGGTGCTGCCACATCCGCAGCAGCCGCTCGAACGCACCCAGCAGAAAGTGCCCCGACCCGCAGGTGGGATCGATCATCCGCACCTCCGCCAGCCCGAACTCGTTCAGCGCCGGCTCCAGCGTGCGGTCCAGGATGAACTCCTCCACGAACACCGGCGTCTGCAGCAGCGCGTACTTGCTCTTGGCCGCGTCGGACAGGTCCTGGTACAGGTCGCCCAGGTAGCGCGTGTCCCACGACGCATCGGTGAAGTCGTGCACCAGCTCGCCCGTGTCGGGGTCCACCTTGCGCCAGAACCCCAGCAGGTCGCGCGCCGCATCGGCCGAGATGCCGAACGTCCACACCGGGTTGTGCGCCCGGTCGAACAGCCGCTCGCCCGAGGGCAGCGCCGCCACCGTGCCGAACGCGTGCCGCAGGTACTCGCGGTCGTTGCTGGTGCGGTGCTCGGTCTGCCGGAAGAACAGCGTGTGCTGGTCCGCCGCCAGGCGGGCCCGCGCACCCGGCCCGGCCAGCAGCGGCATGGGCAGTAGCTCGTTGTCTTCCAGGAAGCGCACGAACACGCACCCCAGCACCCAGTGCACCGCCGCCTGCGTCAGAACCTCGTCGCGCCACGTCTCGAACGCGTCGCCCACGCGCCCCGCCTGGCGCCCGCGCGCGTACTCCGCGCGCAGCTCCGCGTCCATCTCGGGCACCTCCCGCGCGCGGACGCGAAGATCGTCCTCCAGGGAGCGCACCTGGCGGCGAAGGTCCTGAAGCAGGCGTGCAGCAACGACGGGCATCGGAACCGGGCTCGTGGAAAGGGAAGGAAAGATCGACGGTCAGACGCCGGACGTTGCGGCAGCCGGCGCGGGCGCGGCGGCGGCAGCGCGCAGCCAGGCGTCCGGCAGCCGCGCCCACTCCGAGGCCGTCACCACCGGCAGGGGCACCCCGTCCACCATCGGCATGGACCGCTGCCCGTCGGCCGCCACCAGCAGCACCAGCGCCGGCGCCGGCCCGGTCTGGGCGCGCACCCGCAGCCGCTCCAGCACGGCAAGCTGGCCATAGCGCGCCAGCAGCCCCGGGTACACCAGCAGGGCGGGCTCTCGCAGGTCCAGCAGGGCGCCGGCCACCGCCTGCGCCGCGCGCCCCGCCACGTGCAGCAGGTTGCGCCAGTCGCGGCTGTCGCGCCCGGCCGCGTCCGCGCGCAGCACCACGTCCCAGCGCGCCCCGAACGCGTCCGCCGCCGCGCGCAGCTCCCTGAGGAAGAGCGTCTCCAGGCTCACGCGCGCCAGCCCGTGCCGGCGCGCCAGCTCGCGCACCGCCGCCGGGTGGCGCCGGGGTTCCACCGTGAGCACCAGGAAGCGCCCCTCGCCCACCACCGCCACCAGCCGGCGCTCCATCGCCGACGCCTCGTCCGCACCCGGCTGGTCGTCCGCGCCGCCGTGCATGGAAGAGCGGCGCGCGGTGGTGGAGGTGGACTCGTCCCGGCCGTACCGCGCATCCGCCGGGGCAAACCCGCCGCGCGCCTCGTCCCAGCGGTAGGGCAGGCCCGCCTCATCCAGCAGCGCGTCCAGCGCCGGCCGGTCCGGCAGGCGCTCCGCGTCGGGGTAGCGG
The DNA here is from genome assembly GCA_028287185.1 of Gemmatimonadota bacterium. Classification (GTDB taxonomy): domain Bacteria; phylum Gemmatimonadota; class Gemmatimonadetes; order Longimicrobiales; family Longimicrobiaceae; genus JAQBQD01. The sequence goes on from JAQBQD010000107.1 coordinate 3,076, forward strand.
CTGGCCACGCGCTCCTGCACGAGCCGCATGGCGAGCGACTTGGGGCCCAGCAGCGACCCCGCGCCCAGCCGCAGCGCGCGCACCGCGCCCATGCCGCGCGGGTACACCTCCATGCGGCTGGAAAGCGCCGCCCCGCGCGACGCCGCCACGGCCAGGCGCAGCATGCGGTCCGCGGCCAGCGGCCGGTCGCCCTCCGGCGCGGGCACCGCCAGCAGCTCCTCCTCCGCACGCTCGCGCGGCAGCAGCGGGTCGGCCGCCGCCAGCTCGTCGGCCCGGGCCCCCAGCAGCTCGGCGTACCGGGCGCGCGCGCCCGGCGTGGCGGCGAACGGCTCGGCCAGCGCGGGCGTGGCCACCACGAACAGGTCGCGCCCGCGGTACAGCACGAAGCGCGCGCCCTCACGCGCCGCCTCCGCCTCCACCGCCGCGTACGCCACCGCGCCCGCGCTCCGCTCCCGCTGGCCCGCCGCCGACGACGAGCCGCGCTGGGCCAGCAGCGCGCCCACCAACTCGGCGCGCGTCATCACTCCACCGTGCTTCTCCAGCAGCGACGCCACGGAGTCGCGCAACGGCACCAGCCAACCCTTGCGGTCCCTGCCCCAGCGCTCACGGGCGCGGTCCACCGCCGCCTGCACCTCGTGGCGCGCGAACCCCAGCGCCTCGGCCACGTCCTGGGTGGCGGGCCACTCGCCCGCCACGCCCGCCGGCGGCTCCAGCCCCAGCAGCGCGCGCAGGATCGGCGCGTCGTCGCCGTCCGCCGCGCCCAGGCGCCGCGCCATCAGGTCCACGCTCCAGAACTGCGGCTCCACCGCGGGGTCGTGCTCGGCCGCGCCAGGGTCGGTGGTGCGCGCCGCCCGCATCGCGAAGTGCCGTGCCACGTTCTCTGCCAACTCGCGGATCTCGAGCACCACCGGCTGCCCGATCCCCTTGTTGCGGTACAGGCGAATGCGGGGCAGCCCCAGCAGCTCGGCCAGGGTGTGCACCCCCATGCGCTCCAGCGCGTTCAGCACCCGCGGCGTGAGGGGCAGCGCCGCCACCGGGCTGGACTCGTCCACGGTCTCCAGCGCCGCCAGCACGTCGGCCGAGCCGTCGTCGCTGCGCGTCGTGGGGCGGTCGATCTCCTCGAACACCCGCATCCACGCGCGCCGCATCTCCTCGGCGTTGTCGAAGCGCTGGCGGAAGTCGCGCGACAGGGCCTTGCGGAAGAAGCGGCCCAGCCGCTCGCGCACCGACGAGTCGAACAGCTCCTCCTCGAGCGTGGCCTCGCAGTCCAGCAGCGCGGGGTTCGACTGGCCGTCGCCCCACACAGGGGTTTTGCCCGTCGCCATCTCGTACAGCGTGACCGCCGTAGCGAATCGCTCGGCGTACGCATCCCACCGCGGTGGCTTCCGCTGCGCCAGAAAGGGGTCCAGGTACGGCGGCGTGCCCGCGCGCACGTTCTCGGCTGGCACACCCGACAGGGAAAAGTCGAAGAGGAAGAGCGTGAGCGTGCCCTGCCGTGTCTGCCCGATGCCGATGTTGTCGGGCTTCACGTCGCGGTGCGAGATGCCGTTGTGCTCCAGCCAGTTCACCACGCCCAGCAGCTCCTCGCCAAAGCGCTGCAGCAGATCCAGCGACAGGCGGCCCTCGTCGCGGATGCGCTGGGCCAGCGTGTAGCTGCCCGCCCCGTCATCGCCCGTGCGCGTGCCCGCCACCGACATGAACAGCGCCGCGTGGCCCGACACCTCCGTCACCTCGTGGAGCGTCACCACGTTCTGGTGCTGCACCTCGCGGAGCACCCTTCCCTCGTGCCGCAGCCGGTCGTTCTGGTCCGCATCCAGAGCCACCTTCAGCACCCCTTCGCGGTCGTCGCGCACCACCAGCAGCGCCACCGCGGTGGAGCCCTTGCCCAGCCGCTTCACCACCCGGAAGCCGCCTTCCAGCTCGTCGCCGGGGGCGGCCTCCAGCGGGTTCGGCCATGTGCCGGGCGCCTCTCCCAGCGCCGCGATCACGCGGTTCAGGATGGTGAGGAAGTCATCCAGCTCCAGCCGGTCGCGCGTGTCGGGCGCGGTGGCGAGCTGCACAAGGTCCTCCAGGTCGCCGTCCACCCCGTCCATCGCCTCCGACAGACGCAGCCCGGGGCCGCGGAGCAGCTTCTCGTGCAGCTCCTCAACCGTCGCCGCCGGGGCCGCCCCGCTCACCAGGTGGTAGGTGAGCGCGCCCAGCGAGAAGGCATCCAGGCGGGCGGGGTTGGTCCGGGCGCCGGAGTACAGCTCCGGAGCCAGGTACACCGCGCCCTGCGTCTCGCCCGCCAGGCCCACCTTGAGGATGTGGTGGGCCGTCAGGCGCGTGCCGCTCACCGTGCCGGGCTCGCTCGTGCCCGCCTGCCAGCTGAACACCTTGGCGACCGGGCCGCGGTCCGCCTCCTCCTCGACCAGCACGCTCTGCGGCGTCAGCGACTGGTGGAAGAGCTTCCGCGCGTGGGCGTACTGAAGCGTCTCCGCGATCTGCCGCGCCAGCTCCAGCCGCGCGCGCAGGTCCAGCGAAGCGCCCCGCCGCTGGAGGAAGAAGTCGAGCCGCTCGGCGCCCTCCGACGCCTCGAAGACCAGCGCCGGCCCGCGCTCGTGCTCCGTGAACGCCTCTACCCGCAGGATGCCCGGGTGCACCACCCCGTCCAGCAAACGGAACTCTCGCTCCGCCGCCCGCCGCCGCTCCGCGCGTGACGTCTCGGACGCCTGCAGGGCGTGGGGATAGATGCGCACCCGCCGGCGCGACGACTCGAATCGCACGTGCGCCGCCTCCCAATCCTGGAAGACGTCCGTCTCGGCCAGCAGCCTGCCCAGCCGGTAGTCGCCCACCTGTCGGTGCCGCAACGACGCGCGAATCCCCGCCTCGCCGATCGCGCGCTCGATCGCCTTGCCCACCCGCCCGTCGATCCGTGAGTCCGGGGTGGCGTACAGGTCGTGGGGCGCGAGCTGCGCGGTGAGCACCCGCACCACGTCGGGAACCCCATCGTCGCCCGCGCCCTCGCGCAGGTATACGCCCTGCCGCGCGGCACCCTGCAACCCGACCTGAACGTCCTGGTGCGAGAGGAAGACGACGGGCTCCACGTAGGGCGCCCGCAGACCCTTCATGGCCGGCTGGCGCTTCAGCAGGTCCTTCAGCTTCTTGGCCTTGCGGTTCGCCAGGAGGAGCGGGTTGTCCACCGTCCTCACCTGGCCGCCCTCCGTCCACCGCCAGGTCCCGGCGTCGCCGTCCACGCGGCCGGGCATGCTCTTGATCTCGACCAGGTACACGCGGTACAGCGACACCACCAGCAGGTCGACCTCGTTGATGCTGCCGTCGCCCGCCACGAATTCGAAGTTCGACCACGCGCGGAATGGCTCGCCATCCGGCAGGCGCTCCCGCAGGTACGCGAGCGCCTCGCGTTCCCAGGGAAACTCCGACTCCTGTACCGTGGTCCAGCGGGGTGACTGCATCTGCTGCGCGAATTCTGCGGAGGGGCGGCGGGAGCAAACGTTCCGGAGCGGATAATCTGGGGAGGCGAGGGAGAGGCGACAAGGCGGTGGCATCCGGGTGCGCATCCCGGCACTCGCAAAAATGGGACGTGCGGATTGCGCGGCGGTCCTCGTGGACCCGGACGGTCGCTTTTTCGATCCTTGTCAGCCGCGTCAACCGCAGGCCCGTACCGCCGAAAGGTTCTGTGGGCCCGAGCGACAGGCCGTACAGTTCACACTCACTTGCGAGTTGCGCTGAGCACGCGAGCACGCGGTCTCCACGACCCACGCGGGTCGAGGATCGTTGTGCAATTGCGGCATTTCACCTGGACATGAGAATCTCCCGCACTTGGACAGGATCGGGCCGCAGACGATTCACGTCTATCCGCGGCGCTGGCGTACTCCCCTGCCCCGCGTTTGGCTTGCCGGAGGTAATATCGTGTGCCTTTCAGAGTACCAGAGTTGGATCTTGATTCGGCGGTCGGCTTCGAAACCTGCGTGCGGGTGCGTTGCGGAGCAGTCGGGTCCTGAGGCGGCCGGTTCGTAGCTTGAGCGGCCCACGGCTGCCAAGCGCGAGCCATCCACCCCCAAACCTTGAAGCGCCTGCACTACCTGGATCGCCCGCTCTGCGGAAAGCCTCCAATTTCCATGGTCCCGCTTCAGGTCTCCAAGACGTGCATACAGGACACTCGGACGCGAGTCGGCGTGCCCCTCGACTACGATGTGATCGTACTGTCCCTGATTCTCGGTGAAAAACGGGGCCATCCGCTCCAGCAAGTGCGTTCCGGCGGCCTTGAGAGCGGCCGAGTCAGGCGGGAAAAGAAAGTCCGAGTTCAGAGTCAGGGTCTGAACGTCCCCGTTTTCCTCGACGCACGTCACACCTTCCAGGGTTGCGAGCTTATCGCGCAACGCCTGCTGGGCCGCCAGCAGGCGGTCGCGATCATAGTTCCGTTCCACGAGCTGGCGGCTGTTCAGTACCACCTGGCCCAGCAGAAGCAGAACCAATACGAGCACGGTCGAGAGTGCCACGTCGCTGTACACCGGCCAGAAGTTGTGCGGCTCGTCGTTACGGACACTCCGCCTCATCGTACCGGCTTTCCGCCGTCCCGGCGAGACCGGATTTCCGTCTCCCACCAGCGGCGGGTTCCGGTGCCGCCCACGTTGGCCCCAGGTCCAGTACTGAGGCCCGCCGACGCAGCGCGCACCATCTCAGCGAGGGTCGCGCGTGCGGCGGCTTGTTCGGCAGCCCACCGTTCCGCCTGTTCTTCCATGACCTGCCGCCAGCGTGCGTCGTTCTCGTCCCGCTGTTCGTGGAGCAGAGCCGTAATGAGGCGCGCCAGCTCTTCCATCTGCCGTCCGGGATCCACGACGTGGATGCGTCGCGCCATCGGTTCTGCGTCCGACGGCGCGGACAGCTCACTCTCCCGAACGGTCGAGGCGGTGATCGCTTGTGCCCGGTTCGCGGCGTCCCCCGAGAGACGCACCTGCTCCTGGAGCTGCTCTAGCGCGGCTCGAGCCCATTGCTGCTGCGACGCATGCATCTCGCTGAGCGTGCGGCGGGTTCGCTCGATGTCTTCGAGGGCAGCCGCCAGGCGCGTCGTGCCCGCGGCGAGGTGCTCGTGCCCTTCCGTTTCACGCTCAACCCGCGCCGCCATCATCTTAAGCCCTTCCTGCATGGCCAGTTGCGCCGCGGTCGCCTGGGCCACCATCGCAGCCCCGCATTCGAGGGCACGGGAAACCTGTCCCGACGTCACGTCGGCCTGGTCGAGGGCAGCAAGGAACCTCGTCGTCCGCTCGTCGAGTGCCTGAACGACCGGCAGCAACGACAGGCGCGCCTCTTGAGCCGCAGCGCGCAATGGTTCGCGATCCGCCGCCGCTGCGCTCTCAAGGCGCTTGCCGGTCTCTTCCGCGGCTCGCCGCATCGCCTCGCCGGCGCGCTCGGCTGCGGCCTTCACCTCTCCCACGGCCTTTGACGCCACGGTCGCGGCTGCAGCGATGCTCGCAGCCAGGTTCTTCCCTGCGCCGTCCAGGACGGTACGGTATGCGTCACTGGCCTCGGAAGACGCGGTCCGCAGGGTCTGCGCGGAGGCGAGTGCCGCCTCGAGAAGCTGGTCCGCCGCCTGAACGGCCGCCGCCGCACCTTGCGCGAGGGCTCGATCAGGACCCGGGTCCAATGCGGGATACAGGACCGTATCGGCCACCTCCTCGAGCTCCGCGAGCCATTCGCGCTGCCGGGCCTGGAGCGACGCCATGCGGAAGAGCAGGGCGATCGTCAGCACCACCGCGCCAAGCGCCGGGACAAAGGCCGTACGGATCCCGACCAGCGTCTCCTCGATCGCGGCGAATAGCTGGTCGATCTTCTCCCGTGCGTCCGCCATCGGTTGGGCCGGCACCGGGATTGCGCCCGAGCGTCCGTCTGACGCCACTGTCGGCTCCGCGTGCGACGGGACCGGCCCCATGGCGCTCAGGCCCATCACAGACATCGTGAGCCCCAGCAGCGTGCACGACAGGCCCACCAGAACCAGGACGTGTGTGATTGTGCGGGGCGGGCGCAGCCACCGGTCGATTCGCGCCTCGGCGACGGCCGCAATGCCGTCGCGTGAAGGGAGGTCCCCGCGCGCGGCGCTGCGGAGCATGATTTCCAGGACTGCATGCGTCACCGGACCGGCCGCCGCGGCCACCTTCCCCGACGCGTGTGCGCGCAACCGGTCGCGCGCAGCCTCACGTCCGCCCGGGTCCTCCATCCCGCGTCCGTGTTCGCGCAGCCGTGCCAGCGCGCGGAACTCCTGTGCAAGGCGCTCGGTGGCCTGATGGGCACCCACGAATGCCCAGCATGCCATTCCGACCACGACGGCCAAAAGCGACCCGGTGATCACGATTGACGATGCCACACCGGAAGAGATCCAAGGACCGTTCATACGGGGTCGTCGTTTTCAAGGAGCGGAACTGCCAGTCGGTGGAAGCGCAGATTCCACACCGGCGCTCCCGTGTCCAGCACCAGGTCTGCCCGGTCACGGCCGTCGAACTCTGCCGGGTGAATGGGGCCGAACGGCAGCGTCACCTGGAACGTGGAGGACCCCGAGTGCTCGACATCCGAACGGGCAAGCTCGCGGAGCCCGGGAAAGGCCAGAACCCGCATGCGCAGAGTGCCCGCGCCCACCCACCGGCCGTTCACGTCCAGGGTGAGTGCCTGAGTGTTCCCCCGCACGCGTGCGTCCGCGGGTACGAATCCGCACCGCGGCCGAACCGTGCCCACCCGGATTCGTACCAGGAATGGCAACTCAGCGTCCGCCAACCGCACCGTCCCCAGCTGCACCTCTTCGTCGAACTGGGCCGGAACCATCGCAGGGTCGATCCGCAGGCACAGCTGCCGTTGCGACCCGCTCCGAACCTTCAGGCGCGGGACGTCCGCGGACAGCCAGGGGGGGAGAAGTCCCATGCGTAGCGTGAGCGTTGGCCCGCTGGGGTTGAAGATGCCAAGCGTCCGCTCGAAACGCGTCAAATGCACGCTGGAGTAAGGCCCGTGCGGGCCGACGCCGAACACTCCGGGCCGGGTGGGATCCGGAAGCTGCCTCCCATTGATCCGGAATGCATAGGCATGCTCGCCGTCGGGTAACGCGAACGCGATCGTAGCCGTGCGATCGGATAGGGCCATTGGAACCGGTTTCCACCCGGTCCAATCGCCAAGAATATCGACTCGGCCAGCCGTCTCATTCAGCACGAAATCGACGACCCCGAGCGGATCCACCGAGCCGAAGTCCACCCGCGGCACGGCGCCCCCCAACACGAACGACGGGTTTCCCCCGCCCTCCCATGTGCGACGCGTGGGTGGAGGCGCGGCGCCGAGCGACGCGTCGGGCAACAGCGCCAGCCAGTCCGACACCGCGACAATGCTCCGCGCTTCGGCCTCTTCCTTGGCAGGCTTTCTAGCTCCGGAATCGCGTGTCATCCGGCCTTCACCACGGCCTTGAAGAGAACGGTACCGCCCATTTCGTAGCCGGGCGCCAATACCCTCACGATCTCGCCGCGGCCGTTTCCGTCGACGTCCAGGTGGCGCTTGGGGTCAAATTTCGCGTCCGATATGCCGAACGCGACGACTCCACCCACTGTCGCCAGGGGAGCTAATGGATCGGGCGCATCAGCCAACCGTGCCTTGGCCGCCGCGTCGCCGAAGGCCACGAAGGTGGGGCTCCGGAAAAGCTGCTCCAGCTCATCGGCCAGGACGAGCCTACCGTCGGTAAGCGCCGCGGCCTCGCGGGCAAGCGCAGCCTCGATCCTTTCGGCACTGGGTTCCCCCTCCGCGTCAGGAGGCATCACGTTCGTCGTAACGCTCCACGCGGAATGCGTCTTCAGCGTGGCCCGTGCTACCTTTGCTCGCGCTTCCAGCGTGTTGAGTTGGAACAGCACCGTCTCGCCGGATTTCCGCCCCTCGTCCTGTCGAGCAAGCCGCACCCACACCCCCTCCACTGCTGTCTTTATCGCGGCAACGCCGTCCTGAAATGCCTTGAGCCGCGCCTCTAACTCGGTTCGTGCCTCCGGGCGTGCGAGAGAATTCGAGATTCTGTCTACGAGCGGCTTCAGCGGGTCCGTAGTCCCAGCAACGGGCACCGCATGACTCGGGAAAGGGGCGCCGTGACCAAGACGCACCTCGAGGGTCGCGACCATTTCGCCGATGACATCTTTTAGAACCAGCCGCAACCTGGACTCGTCCATCGGCGCAGGGCCCTCACCAGTGGGGGGCAGTGCGGGCGGGGGTTGCAAAGCCGTCTGATCGATTTTTTGCTCAATGTTCGTCAGCAGGCTAATCACATTCGTTCCCCATTCCGCGTCTTGACTTTCGACCTTGGACGTGTAAGGCGATTCGATGGATTCAGCATCACCGGCACCCGCAGGCCCGTCCACTCCATCCACGCTCCCGACAATTCCACCGGCCAAGCCTTCGTCCGAAGTGGCCGATCGGGGCATCTCGTCTTGTTTCATCACTGTCCCGGTCGGCGCGTGGGGACCAGCCGAAGCCCCGCCTTGCGCTGGGGGTTCGCTTACCACCGCCTGCTTCTGTTCGTTGCGAACCGGCTCGCCATCTAGATCCGACTTCGCATTGATCGGCGGCGATCGCTGTGACAACCAGAGCATCAGCAGAACGCCAACCGAAAAACCACCAAGGAGTAGCAGCGATCCGATAAAAATTGACGCTTGAAACAATAAAGTTTCGTAGCGGCTGACGGTCTCCTTGTAGAGTCGGAGACGCGCGGCGGCTGTGGTGTCGGTCGGAGTATTAGTTTCGCTTTTCAGTAGCGTCATCTGGTAAAGGCGCTGTTCTCCATGCGACCCATGACAATCGATGCTCAGCGGTGCCTCTGCTGGCACCGCGAGCTTCGCGACTAAGTTTAGCTTTAGAGTGTCCGTGAAATGGAACGAGGTGCCGATCGGCGTTGGAGTGGAACCAATGACGTAGGAGACTGTTAGCCAATCCTTCGGATCCCGTACGCTGCACGTTACTTCAACCTGATCGGCCGTACCTCGAAGGAGATTAGCGGTCGCCGTTAGCGCACCACCCTGTGTGGCCGTGAAGTGGATTGTACTCATCGCCCCCGGAAGCACATCGACACCCTGAGCTGCCAGCGGAGCTCCACCTCCGGCGACGATGAGGGCCGACGAGACCAGCAGGCGCGCCGCGGAAGGAGCGGCACGGGCAGTTGCGGCAGAAGGGCGCCACCTCATCATCATCACAATTCGCATGGGGAAGACCGCGAGGGGAAGAGCCGCCTCGGCTGGACCAGGTCAAACGACGAGGGGCGGCACCAGGTCGGCAATCCGCAGCGGCCATCCGGAGGTCGTGCCGGGGCCGCTGGCGTCGCACCGAACGGTGAGTAGACCCAAGTCCGGCTCCAGAGCCAGGTCCACCGCGCATCCCGCGATTCCCACCCAGGCCGCGTGTTCGGCCGTCTCCGTGGGAGGGACGTCGGCAAAGCGGTGGCCCACGGACACGGGACCCGTCAGCTCCGGCAAGGTGGCCGTCAACGATGCTCCGCCCACTGTGGACGACGGAAACGGAAGCTCCATAGAAGTACCTCCCAAGGCGCGAACCACCAGCAGGGACGTGCGCCGGAGGAGCAGCGTGCGCCCAGCGGCCCCTCCCTCCGCGCCTGACAGCACCGCAGCGCCACTGCGGCGCAGGGCGCCGGCCTCCTCTTCACTCAGGCCCGTCTGGCCACCCGCTCGGGTGGTACGCAGGTCGCCCGCCTCTACCACCCACGTCTCGCCGTCCCCGGGAAGCCGCGAGATACGCAGCGGTACCCAGCCGCCAACGGAACGGAGCTGCTGTTCCTGCGCCCCGATACCCAGCATGGCGGCCGCAGCGCCCAGAAGCAGACAGGCCGCCCCGTCGCAGACCGCGATGCGAGCGCCTACCCGCAACGCGCCGTCTCGGAGGCCGTACCGCAGCCACGCCGGGTAGCGCGGTGGAACCAGCAGAAGTCCGTACCCGGACCCGGAGCGCTGTGCAAGCCACTCTCCGAAAGCTCGTGCCGCCAGGGTACGATGCTCGACGCGCGGGAGCAGCGGCAAGCGGACCAGGCACTCCTCCACCGTTGGCGGGGGGCCCGACCCCCTACACAGTGCCTCCACACCGTCCCCACCCGCGATCCGCACCCCCTCGCCCGGTCCGCTCCCGGCCGCCACCTCACTGCCGCACAGGTCGATCCACCCCACGCAGTCCAGGCCGTCGGACATCACGACGCAGCGGGCCGGTCGAGAACCAGGGGCGGGATCGCGGGTCGTCCCGAAATCTCCAGCAGAAGCTCCACCTGGTGCTGTTCCGTCAAGCGCATTTTCAGCCGCCCGTCCCGCTGCAGCACCTCGTCAGTGAGGCCCGAACCACCGAGATGCTGACCCAGTATTATCGTTCCTACCACGTCGATCTCCGGGTTGGGAGAGCTGGCTCCCGTCACGATCCGCTCCAGATGATCCCTGCCACCCGTGTTCTCCAGGATCCGCATGCGCCGGTTGAGGTACAGCGGGATCATGTCGGCGTCGCGCCATTCTCCCACCACCTGGTTGGCGGGGATCACCTCGCGGAAGACCGCATCTCCCGTGGAAGGTTCAAGTCCCGCGTAGCCAATGCGCGCAGTCGCGAAGGTCGGGATGTCGGAAAGGTCCACGTCGAAGCCCGTCACGAAAGTGTCGATGTACTCCGCGGCACAGAGCCCCAGCGCAACCACCTCTTTCAGGCGGCGCTCGCCGCCTGCTTCGAGAACCACGAGCTCCGAGGAGGGGAACTCCGCCCCCACCCGCTCCCGCAGGGCGTCAATACGCCACGAGCTCCCAACCAACAGGACGCGGTCGGGAACGACGCTTTTCGCGTCCTGCAGCGCGCGGTGGGCAAGCTCCAGGATCTCGTGCTCCTCCAGAAAGCGATCGACCAGCCGCCGCAGCGCAGTGTCATCGGCGACGAGGTGCTCGTTGCCCGTCCTGGGTCCCCGCTTCTCCCTTTCCGCAACCGTGAAGGCGTTCGCAAGGGGGCCCTCGGCTGCCCGTCGTCGCATGTCCCCGTCCCGCAGCAGCTCGCGAACCTGCGGGATCTGGGACGGGTCGCACTCGAAAGCGGCGGCCCACCTTTCGTCGTCGTGTTGCTCCCCGGTGAGTAGCGCGTTGCGCAGGATCAGCCAGGTCAGGTCGTCCCCTCCGGCCCACCTCAACCCTCCGACCGCGAGAAGCGAGGGTTTGATCACGCGCTCGCCGCGGGTGCGCAACCCGTCGTGCACGTGGACAACGGCCACGTCGGTGGTACCGCCCCCGACGTCGAATACCAGCAGGTGGTATCCCCCCGGCGCATCGGGCGCGGGAGGATTGCGCATCGCATAGGCGATGGCGGCGGCGACCGGTTCGGGCATCATCCGTCCGACCTCGATACCCCGCGTCTGCAAGGCGGCGGACAGCGCTGCAAGCTGGCGCGGGGAGAAGCGAACGGGATGGCTCAGGGCGCACCTCTCGATGCGTGCGCCCAGAATGTCTTCTCCGCCTTCCAGCAGGGCGCCGATGATGTCGGCGCAGACCACGTCGGCGTCCAGGCTACGCCAGGTCTTCTCTGCGTTGAACCCCGCGAGCAGAGATCGTCCTGTACCGATGTGCCGCTTGGCCGAAAAGAGCGGCGGGGCCCACGAAACCTGGCGCTCGGTTGGCTCACGGCCGGCTTCACCCACCCGGAAATCCGCCGCTGGGTGATTGGAGTACAGGATGCTCGTCGCCAACAGGGGAGACCCCCGCCCGCGGGCGATGTGCACCCGACGCGAGCCGCCGATCAGGAGTTCGGTCTCGGGCTCCCTGCGGTCGGGGCGCCATGCGGCGAGGCAGCTGTACGAGGTGCCGAAGTCGAGCGCTACTGCGCCCTCGAAGGCCGGGCTGTGCGTGCTACGGAACTCCATCGCGCAGCCCTCGTCCTCCTGCCCATCCGGGCGGAAGGAGCGGATTCGCACCGAGAGGATGCCAGGTTCTTTGCCACGAAGATCCACTGCAAACTGAACCCGTTCACCGGTTGCACCCACTTCAAGGGGGGCCGCGACCGATGGCTGTGGAGCGAGCAGGTGGACTCGGCCGTCGCCCCCTTCGTGCTCCAGGCGCGTGATGGTCACCGGACGGCCGCCGGCGTTGGAGAGGACCAACGTGAGCTCGTGCACCCGCTCGGTACGCAGCTCGAAACGAAACACGCCATCGTCGCCCAGGGCGGCCGCACCCAGGAGCGCCAGGTGCAGGGCGCCAGGCCATCGGAGCGGCAACGTGACGGCGAGCGGCACACGTGTATGGGGCGACAGCGTCTCGAATTCGAGAGGAAGGTCAATCGTGGCCGGACGCGCACTGCCGAGCGCTGCCCGCAACGCGCCGGTGTCCGCCTCGATGCATAGGGCGTGGGCCTCGTCCCTTTTCAACCATGCATTCGCCCAGGACCTCCCAGGCGTCACTCCCGCCAGCCGCGTTTCGCGATGTCCCTCCATCCCGACCCGGGCATCCAGCGTCGGGGTGGGCACCTCGTCCATCCAGACTTCCGCACCCTCGGCAAGGGTCACACGCAGCGACGGCTGAGGATACACTGCGAGCTGTGCCTCATAGTCGCGGAACTCCCCGGGAGCGCCTTCCTCAGCACCGACCCGGAGCCGCGCAACAGCGGCACCGGCCAGCCCGGTGAGAGGATTCACGCGTACGCGGAAAAACTCCGTTCCTCCAGCCGGGAGGAGCACGGGCTCGTCCATAGGGGCGGAGGCTACGACCCAAGCCACGTCCGCTGGCAACAGGCGCACGCGTGCACCGAACTGCCCGACGTTGCGGACGCGAACGGCTACCTCCACTTCGTCCGCTCCACCCTCTCCTCCGAGGTTGGCCAGAACGAACGGCGGGTCTAGCGTCACCTCCATCTTGCGAAGCACGAACCCGCAGAGAATGCAGAAGCGGTCGCGCTCCTGCACGGGAGTGACGCGGCAGTTCAGGCAGAGGGGCATCAGTCGAAGATCCCCTTGAGGTCGGGACCCGCCTCCGGTGCTGCCCCCGCCGGCTCCGCCTGCGTCGGCTCCTGACGGCTGCTTTGCTCCCGGGGCCGTTCCGGATCGGTTCGTTCGGCGCGGTGTGGTTCAGTGCCAGGTTTACCAGCGGAAGGTGGCGTCACCGTCCGCATCACGAGCAGAGTATCGCTGCCCACTTTCACCTCACGGGAGTATTCGGTCCGGCGCGGGAACCACTGCCGGAAGAGGGCATCCCAAGTGGACGAAAGCTCCGAGACCTCGCTACGCCGGCGATCCGCGATCCGCTGCTCCAGCTCTCGCATGGCCTGCGAGACCGCGGAATGCTCCGCCGAAACCCGCGTGGTGATGCGGTCGCCGATCCGCACCTGCCGCTCCGCAAAGGGTCCCCTGACCCCGGTCGCGATCGCGTCCCCGTCCGCCACGTGGTAGGCAAGAACGGCGTAGAATTGCTGCTGCTGCACGTCTGTGAGCCGGCGGATTCGGTCCTCGACGGCGTCCTCCAGCAGGTCCAGGAGGTTCTGGTCGCGGGCCAGAAGCTCCTGGGCCTCCCGACGCGAGCCGATTCGCCGGCGAACGTGCGGATAGTGCTGCGTATCGACGAACGTCACCACCGCCTCCTCCTCGCTGCCCGCGACTTCCAGCACGTTCAGGATGATGCCAAGCAGAACGGTCCGGGTGATCCGGATCGCGAGCCGCACCTCCTCCTGTGTCTTCAGGACGATGTCGCTCAGGTGCTCGGTATGGCGGTCGATGTGCAGGTATTCGCTCTCCAGTAGCGCGCGGTAGGCATCGCGGTAGCGGTCAATGCGATCGATATAGGCGAGTGGAATACCGGCGATTTCGGTGTAGAAGAAGACGGCGTCCGCCGAGGTGTCCACCTCGCTCGCCGACCCGCCCTTCAGCGTCCGCATTTGACCAAGCTGCTCGCGGAAGCGGCGGCGGAATTCCACGTACGCGGGGTGCGGGGACTGCGCATGCGAGATCCCGAGCGCCGCGGACGCGGCGTAGTTGACTCCCAGCTTGGTGCCCGCCTCGCGGGCCCGCTCGCTGGGCGCCAACCACGCATTCCCCCGCTCCGCCAGACGCGCGACCGCTTCCCCGGGCCTCAGTTCTCCGAGCTTCTCCATCTCCGCCAGGAACTGGACCGCATCCGCGGTGTGCTCGTCCAGCTCGCGAAAGAAGTGAGCACAGAAGGCTTCAACACGTTCCCGGACACCTGCCACGCTGTGGTCCCGGAGCTGGCCCAGCAGTTCGTATGGGCTCAGGATGTCAAGCTCCTGCCGCAGTTGCGGCTCCAGGTCTCGGAGGGCCTTTTCGGTGATCTCGTCCCAACTTCCATCGGTGCGCCGCAACCGGTAGAAGCGCTGGAAGACTCCCGGCCGGTACAGGTTGGTAAAGACGAGGTGCTCCTCGGCCGTGTCGAATGCTTCCAGCCGGGCCTGCAACTGCCGCCGCACCTCCCACAGCTCGGTCGCGAGCGTGAAAAGCTGCTGGACCAACCCGCTGCGGATCACCAGCTCCGTGCCGCGTGCATCGCGCTCCACCTGCTCCGAACCCACGTAGCTCCGCATTCCGTCGCACACGCGGCTACCCAGCGCGTACAGGTCGGAGTAGATCCGCGCCTCGAAATACCGGGTTGCGGCAGCGCATGTCTCGTCCACCAGCACCCGCAGCGACCAGCGGTGCGGGGAGCCGAACAGCCCGTGCTCCTCCTCGTCGATCACGCTGAGCATACGCTCCCAGCGCTCGCGGTGGCGACGCGCTTCCCCACGCAGCGTCTCGGCGCGCTTCAGGTAGTCGTCGCGCACTCGTCCCAGGAACTGGTTGTACGCCTTCAGGTAGTCGTTGGCGAGCGAGAGCCGCACGCGAGGCGAGTTAAGCCACTCGTGGACGCGGGCCAGCAGCCGTGACTCCAGGTCCTTGCGGAGTTGCGGCGCATTGACCAGGCGCAGGCGCCGCAGGAACTGCCCCCACCCCTCCTCCTCCGGGGGATCATTGAAGTTGAGCATCCCGTACTGGTCGAACTCGCGCTGAAAGGCAGTGCGCAGGTCGGGCCGGCTCTGGCGTACCCGCTCCCGCAGCTCTTCGCGCTTGGGGCCCGACCAGAACCGCCGAACGGCCGCCGAGAAGGTTTCTCCTTTTTCGTCCATCCGGTCGAGGGTGGCCTTCAGGTCGTCCCGTGATCGCCCAGCGCGCGCGCCCAGCTTCTCCACCTCGGTCTGCTCCAGGGTTGCCAGCAGGTCTCCTTCCGCCGGGTTTACTAGGAGCCAACGGTCCATCAGGTCCACGCCGAGACGCGCGGTGCAGGCGCGCCGAACACGGTCCACCGGCACGTGCAGCTTGGAAAGCCCGAAGGTGGAGAACCGGTACGAGAAGAGCTCCCGGTAGATGACCGCGCCGTTCTCGCGGTATTCGTATTCCAGGTCGTTCTTCAGGAAGTCCTCGAGGTTGCTGCGGAGCGACCGTTTCTTGGTTGCGAAGTCGCGCCGCGAGAAGTCGACGAACACATTCTCGGCGATCATGTCGAACAGGTCGCCCTTTCGTTGGGGATTCAGGGGAGTTCCCTCAGCGGGCGAGTTGCCAACCAGAAAGGTGTTGTTGAACGGCGGACCCACCACCGTGACGGGGCCGCGCGCCTCCCAGTCGGCCACGAAGTCGTGCACAGAAACGCGGCTCATCGCCGCGGCTGCGGCTTCGCGCCCGATGGGCTCGTCGCGTAAGTCCCTGCGCATGCTGTAGTACTCCAGCTCCTTGAGCGCCGCGTACCCGTTTGCGTACAGACGTACGGCCTCCTCCGTCGGCGGCGCGAACACGCTGGGTAGGACCAGGTATCCAAGTGTGTTTGCCGTCAAAATGCTGCGTATGGCGGACAGGTGCCGGACCATGAAGCTCAGGTCCAGGAACATCCCGCTTCCCGTGCCCCCAGCCACCGAGCAAACGACAATCACGCTGAGCGAGTCGGGCGTGACCTCGATGCCGAACTCCGAGCGCATCCGTTCGCACGCGGTTGTGTCCGTGACCGCCTGCGCCGCCTTCTCGATGCGGCGCCGGATGTCCGCTGCGTGGTGGAAGAAAGCCAGGCGTCCGAGTGGCCGCACCTGGCGTGCGCCGTGCTGAATGGAGCCGTTCTTCTGCACACCCCGGTATATCCAAGAGAAGATGTGCTGGTTCTGCTGGTTGTCCCGGAAATAGGCCATGAACTGCTCGGGCGCCACGGTGGCGTCGAGGATCTCGGTATGCTCCAGCTGCGCCTCGCTCGAAAGGAAGTTCGTCGGCTTGCCCTCTACCGACTCCTTGTCGTCCACGTCGGTGTCGATCCACAGGAACGCAGTTGCCGGCAGACGCGCCACGCCGTACCTCTCCACGAACCGCTGCCGGAGGCGCAGCAGCACCTCGCGGCCCGTTCCTCCCAGGCCGATCAGGAGAGTAGGGCGCACGAGCTCCGTCCGGTCTTTCCGTACGGCATCCGCGGGGCCGAGAATAGTCGCTGCCTCTTGCATGTCGCCTCATGGGTCTTGAATGTCCGGCCCCGCGCGTCGTTGCGTCCTCCACGGCACGCCAGCCGTCTGATCGCCTAGCGCAGTTCGGTGTGGCGGCGCTCGGCGAGGTACACGCCGGCCGCGAGCAGCAGCGTTACGATAAGCCAGAACCACAGTGCGACGGGGCCGCTGCCCACGGGCAGCGGCAGCTCCAGGCGGGTGGGAACGTCCCGGAAGCGCCATGAGAAGCTTCCCACAAAGACATTGAGAGCGAACGCAGCGGAAGCCAGCCGCAGCACCGACGGATGGTGCCGCTGCTCCACCCATCCGCGCAGGGCGCTGCGGTAGAGCAGCACGCCTGAAACCGCTGCCATGGAGACGAATCCGGCAACCCAAAGCCAGTCGCGTGGGGCCAGTTGGGCCGGGACGCCCGCGGTGACCAGCGCCCCCAGTACGGCCGCCGCCACCGCCATCACGAACAAACCCGCACTGTCCATCGAGCCCTCCAAAATCGTAGGGTGTGAGAAAGGCCGCAGTAGCCTGGTTTCAGGATCCGGCGCGGCTCCACGAGTCGACCCAGGCTTCGGCGACCCCGTCCGAGCGTTCGCCGCTTGGGCCCGGAGCCTCCGCGTCCTGGCCCGCCCGGACCAGCGCGAACGAGGCCTCGCCCGCGCCCAACTCCATGCGCGTCCGCTCGCCATCCACGAGGTACCCCGCGCCGGCGCGGACCCCCAGCGCCCCGAGTATACCCAGGCGCAGCGTTCCCGCGGGCAATCCCTGGACGAGCAGTAGATGCGCTTGTAGACGGCGCAGCGAGAGGGGCGTTCCCCCTATACCGTCCCCTTCCTCGGGTGCGCCGTCGATCAGCGCGCTGGCCTCATCTCGCCCGACACGACGGGCGCGGACGCCGTACGACCTGGGAGCCACTACGAAGTTGCCCAGGTGATCGTCGTGCAGCACGAAGGTGCGGCGGCGCAGGAGTGCCCAGGCCAGCAGAAGGAAGAGCAGGATCGGCGCGACCCACGTCAGCAGCTTGGACCCCACTGGTCCCAATGGGAGTACAACCGGAAACCGCACGTGATAATCGCGCACCTGCGTGCTCACCGTAACACTTGCGGGGGCGAGCACCCGGAAAGCCTCGTCAAGCTTGAAGATGCGCTGGTGGTAGCTCGCCGCGGTATCGGTGAAGAACCGCGGGTCGGAAACGCTGTACTCAGCTCGGAGGTCTTCGGTGAGCCGCAGGTCTCGCTGCGGAAGGCGCAGACCCACCCGGATTCCCCCGGCAAAGGTGCCGGTCGCCTCCGTCGCGGTCGCAAGCTGTTCGCGAACGGCAGCGGCGGTGTCGAATCGGAGGCCGCGGGGAAAGCAGATCGTGACCGTTGCTGAGGTGGTGCCTCCAGGAGCGAGCTGTGCGTTCAGGCGAGGGGGGTTGGCGGTCACGACGGGGCTGGAGCTGTTGGCCAGCTTCATCCGGAACGGCTCGGTGATCGCCACTTGGAGCGTCGGCTGATCCAGGCTCACTCCTTCCAGGCCGGAGCGGAGACGGAGCACAAACACGCCGCCAAAAGGTTGCCCTTCCTCCACCCTCGTCCGGGGCTCCAGAATGCCGGGTGCGTCGCGTGCAGGAAGGAGCGGAGAGCCGTTGCACGCCCCTCCGGAGGGCAGCAGCCGGGTCGCGGCGGTGTCGACCGTCGCCTCCAGGGGCGCCTGGTCGAATGGCTTCATTCGGATGGCGCGCGTCCCGAGCGCTTGCGCAATGCGGCCTGCCACCCGCTGTGCGGCGCCCTCCGAGACTGTGCGGTAGCCGATGACGTACACCACTAGGCCACGCTGCCCCTCGTATCGCCCAATGCTGCTTTTGCCGCCTCCGCCGTAAAGGAATCCCGAGAAGGGGCGGCGCAGGGGAAGGAGCGACACATGCGTGAACCGCGGCTCGTCCCTCAACAACTGGTAGAACGCACCGATATCCTGCTCCTCCTGCCGCAGCGTTCCAGCGTCCTGAACGTTGTCGGTGACCAGGGCGATCACCTCCCCGGGGCGTGCGTAAACGAGGTACTCCCGCAGCCCGCGCCCGAGCAGCGTCAACGCTCCGTTGGGATCGGCGGCCCCTGCGTAAGGGGCGATGCCGCCCATCACCTCTCCGGAGGCGGTGGCGCGGTAGGCCATGGAGTATGTCCGGTCGGCGCCGGCCCGCCGCAGGCTGCCCACGAGTTCGTCCATCGCGCCGGTTTCGTGATAGCCGCGGAGAGATCCTGACGCGTCCACCAGCACGCTAAGCGGCGGTTCCTGCGCCAACCCAAGCGCCGTGGGCCATGCGAAGGCGACCGCCGCCGTAACGGCATACCGCCTGAAGCCGGATGGATGTATCATGCACTCCTCGCGCGCAGCACCGTCAGGCCACTTCCTCGTGCGCCCGCGACCACCACGCCCCCCGGTACCACCACGGGCGCGACCTCCAGGCTCTCCAAACGAAGCACCTCGTGAAGCCCAGAGTCGAATCCGGTCGCGGATAGTGGGACTATCTCAAGGTACGGCTGCCCTTTGCGGCTGGTCGTGCACACCAGCAGGTACTCCCCGACCCGCAGCGGCGGAAACCGGTCGTGCGAGAAGTTGTCCACGTTCTGGTGGATGCGGCGACTACGGAGCACGGTACCGTCGCGCGCCGAAAGCAGGGCGAAGTCGTCACCCGTGCCAATGCAAATGGCCTTCCTTGAAATGGCGACGACCTGTAAGGTCGCAAAGTCGGGCGCGGTCACGCGGTACGACGTCCAGTCATCCATCCCGAGCCGCGCGACTCCGCGGTAGTCCCCTTTCTGATACACGTAGAAGAGATCGGTTTCGGAGGCGGAGGGAAGTGCGACGGGATCCGGCGTGTAAGCGAGTCTCACGGTGACCGCGGGGTGAGGCGCATCGGGCTCGACGATCACCGCCAGTCCATCGCCGAGGAAAGCCACCCGGCCGTCTCCCAGGGTGATGGGCGCCGACATGGGTAGTGCAAGGGAAACCTCTAGCGATACGGCCTCTGAGCCACCCTCGCGACGAATGCAGACCAGCACGGGCGACGTTCTTTCAACGTCGGAGGGAAATGCAAGGAGCCGGTCTCCCATCGCCACCGAACCAACCGTGAGGCGGCGCCCGTTCCCTGGCTGCCAAAAGGGGCTCGATTGCTCTGCCATCCCGAACGGAAGGTGGAACAGCCCCGATGCCGTCGTCACCACGACTCCCGGCGGAACTTCCCCCATGATCGAGTTCCCGTAGCCGCCTCTCCATTCGGAGAATCCTACCACGCTACCACGGAGGGAGACGCGTTCACACCAATTGCCAGGTGAGAACCCATTGAAGGATATCACCTCGCCCTGATCGGTCCCGACGAGCAGGAAACCGCCTGCACGGCCGATTGCGGTGACGGAGCCGCTCTCCTCGGGAAGTCTGATCGTGTACGGCTCCGGCGTCCGGCCATCGACGGCATCGTCCCAGATCCCGGCCAATACCCGTTCCGACAGCTTTGTGTAGTCGGGCGGCGTCTGCGGCACTCCGCACCCGCGGCAGAACCGCGCCTCAGCCCGGTTCGCGGTTTCGCAGCTAGCGCACGACGTGGCCGGGTAGCCGCATGCCAGTTCTGCAGTGCCGGCCGGGCGGTGGGGCCCGGTCGCGGGAGGGGTGTCCTCGCCAGGGTGGTAGGGACAAGCGCTGACGCTCACGGAATCACGCAGGTTGGTTCGGAAGATACGTGCGGAGTCACAGCTCGCGGCAGTGAGACGCCGCGAGTCATTCTCTCAGCCGTGACTGTATATTGATCACTGTTACGTCGTTACCCTTCTCCTGATCACCCGGCGGGAGCATACCCGTCAGCGACGGTCGAGGCAGTTCAACTCCCCTCCCTGTCTGGGCGACGCACGCAGGGACGCCTTGCGAACCACCCGAAGGAGTGGCAGAGGAGGGTGGCTGGGCCTTCGGGCCTGCATCAGCTTGTGGCGGGCGTGGTGCGAACCTGTCTGCGATCGAATCGAAAGCGACCTTGAACCAGGGTGCCCAGTGACGCCCGGATGCGTGGTGCACGGCCGCGGACGCCGCACCCGCTCCTAGGATCGACAGCCAGAACCAGATCCCGGGATGTGTGCCGCCTATTCCGAAAGATATGACGGCACATATAATTAGAAGGATATAGCGCTTTTTCATGGTATTGGGCTGGGGGCTGGCCCTGAGCGTGCTGACGTCAGGCAGTGAACGGCCAACCAGCCAATGGCGAAGAGGCCTGGAACCCTTGGTAATGCGAGGAGCGTTTGGAGAACGGGCAGGGACTGCTCTAAGCCAGACGGACCCAGGCTGTACCAGTACAGGGACTCGAGCGTAGTCACATAGAGGATGCTCGCCGCGAGCGTGTTCGTCACGAGGTGTACCCAACTGCGAGCAAGCGCGTCCGGCTCAAGCGGCGGACCAATGTGCAAGTTCCCTTCCGACTTGCCCTCGTGTTCATGTCCGGGCGTCGCCGTCTCGCCAGCGGTTTGATCTTCTCGCTTTTCTTCAAGGGACGAGCTGTTCGACAACGTGATAGGCCAGCGGTACTTCACGCCAGAGAAACGACCCGCCTCAAGAAAGATTCCCATCAGAGCAGCGACGAGGATCAAGAGTTTCGGCGCTAGAAACCAACCCCCTCCCTGGAACCGAACAGGAGTGCACGTCGCTGTTGACTGACACTCGGACAAGGAATCGCCATTCAGGACGAGCACTCCCGCGCGCACTGCTTGTGCGGAAGACAGCTCAGCATGAATTTCATAGCATTTAGACCGGGGGAAGCTAGGCGGGCAGAGGAGGCCTCCGCTGGCCGCGCTCAAAACAGTGTCGCGCACGAACAGCTTCACGCTCGTGACCGCCTCGTCCCTCAGAAGAACCCATCCGCTCACCTTCCATGTCTTCGGTTCGGACGAGGCGGCGGCACGCGTCGCGGTTATCTGCGCACCTTGGAGCGGTGAAGGAAGCACGACGTACGTATGCTCGGCAGCCGGGAGATGCATGGCTCCAATCCAGAGCGCCGGCCGGATCGCGCCGCTGATCTCGTGCACAAAGGGATTCCGAAGCGCAAAGCAGTTCGGGTTTCCGGGTATTGGAACCAGGGTCGCTGGCGAGCTGGACGAACTCCCGTTCCAGACCACGTCCATTCGTGTGCCGGCTGACTCTGGACGCGGCCAGTGTTCTCCGCTGAGAATGCTTCCCAGAAGCAGGCGCGGGCTGCATGTGTTTGATCCGTCCGCAGCAATCGGGTATTGAGCCATGACCTCGGACCCGTCCCGGAGTGTGTCCCGCATCATCAGCGCGGCGCGTGGCGTGATCTTGTAGGCCACATCAAGGATCCTGCTCCGCCGTAGCAGCCGGTCCGTGTCAGCGTCGTAGGTAGGCGTGTGGAACGTGCACAATTCGTTGTGGGCGTTCCCAACAAGTTCAAAGTTGGGCACGCGCGCTCCCTCAGCAACTGCTCTGCACGTTTCCTCTTCCGGCTTTGGCATACGGAAGTATGAGTCCGCACTCGTGCCCTCTTGGGGAAGCTGGCTTCCCACCACGTAGCCACGTGTGACGTGGTAGATGCTGGAGCTGTCGAACAGCGTTAAATCGTTGACGGCTTGCTGGCTCCATGCGCGATATCGCTCACCGAGCAACAGCCGCAGCATCTCGTCCCCTTTCATCGTGGCAAGGTCGAATCCCTCATAAAGAACCGGGTGGCGTCGTACTTTAGGCCAGTAGACCGAGTCGATCGCGAGGCGGTTCTGCGCGGAATAGCCGATCGCATAGACATGGACGTGCCGGCCAGCCGCCTCGGCCACGGCGGTGCCAAACTTTTCCACGATAGCCTTTATGCCAAGGCCTGCATTGCCTGGCGCCGGATCGTATGGAGAGAGTGATCCATCCGTCACCAGCACAAGCACCCGCTCGCAACCGGGCCGAGCGGCGTCTGTCGCGCCGTTCCATCCCTCGACTGCAGCAAAGCGCCGGACAGCTGCGGCGAGGTCCGTATGCTGGCTTGGCGTCCCGGTGACGTTACCTACAATGGTTTCGGTCTCCACGCGTTCGCCCACCTGCCACGCCGCCAGCGGTCTGGGCCGGTCCTCTGAAGAGTTAGGAAATCGGTACACGCGCAGGCTATCGGTTGTCTGTAGAGCTGGGCTGAAACCGTTAATGACCGAATCGTAGACGGCTTGGGTGTTCTCGCTTCTTGGCAGCACACTGAACGACTGATCAAACATGATCGATACAGTCAGCGGCTCCCCGCCCTGGCATCCACCCGCAGCCGATTGCGACGCGAGCCGCACGCCCGGCGACAGACACGCTGAAACCACCAGTGTCACACGGATGATCCGACCCGGCACGCCGCGACAGCGACCTAGGTCCGGATGAGTCGGAAGCGGGCTCGCGAAGGTCATTGTTTCAAGAGTTGTCCTAATGGGACACCTATAGATCCGTGGGGAGGCTGTAGATACGTGGAGGAAGCCATGCGGCAGCGAGCGCCCGGGATTAGAAGGGAAGCCTGCAAAAAACGAACGTGAGGCAGAATGGCAGCAGTGGGTTGCACCGGCATCTAGGACAAACTGTGTCTGAATCAGGACGTACGCAAGAGTTTCGAATTCGAACGAGTCAGACAACGCGTAGTCCATCACCTTGGAGCGGAAGTCGGTGGATCGCGGATCGGCAGAACGAACCAGCAGGGCGGTCGGCGACCCAAACGTTCATCGTGCGTCAAGTGTGCGCTCGCTGCCGGGTGGAATCCCGGTGGGCGGCAGGGAAACGACAGAGAACCAGACCCGTGTCGACGTCCGCGCCTTGCCGACGTCACGTCCGCGGAGAGACGTCACGTCCGCGGAGATACGTACGACGCCGTCGCAGAGAACGGGTGCAGCCAGCAGAACGTGTGTGACAAAGCTTCCGCAGACGCAAACAAAGACCCTGATTGCCCGCGAGCGCGCGTCGGAGGGTTACGAGGCGAACGTCTGGTCCTGCTCATGAAGCAGAGCGAGTTTCGCCATGCCTCTGCGAAAGCGATCTCCGGCGCGGAGAATCTGGTCGAAGCCCTCTCCACCGAGTATCGGGTAGTACGCCTGGCCGTCAGTTCTCGAACGACGCCATGATCTCCGAGACAACCGACGCATCATCCTCAACAGCCAAATGGGCACGCAACGCCTCCAGCGCAGGCTCGGTGCCGATCCGCCCGAGCGCCCACGCCGCGTGGCCCCGCACCAGCGGCTCCTCGTCGTGCAGCGCCCTCGCAAGCGCCGGCACCGCCTCCGGCGCACCGCAGTTGCCCAGCGCCACTGCCACGTTCCGCAGCAGCCCGCGCCGCTTCGTCCGCTTCACGGGCGAATTCTTGAACCGGCGCGAAAACTCCTCCTGTGTCACCGCCATCAGCTCGATCAGCGTCGCGCCGTCCAGCCCCGCGCGCGGGATGAACGCCGCCTCGCTGGTCATATCCGCGAACGAGTTCCAGGGACACACCTCCTGGCAGATGTCGCAGCCGTAGACGCGGTTCCCCATCAGTGGCCGCAGCTCGCGGGGGATGGGGCCGCGCAACTCGATGGTGAGGTACGAGATGCACCGCCGCGCATCCATTACCGGCGCGCCCGCCGCGTCCCGGCCCAGCAGCGCGCCGGTCGGACAGGCATCCACGCACGCGCTGCACGTGCCGCAGCGGTCGGCGGCGAACGGCTCGTCGTACGCAAGCTCCACGTCCAGAAGCACGACCCCGAGGAAGTAGTACGTCCCCCGACCCGGCTGGATCAGCATCGTGCTCTTCCCGGCCCATCCCAGCCCCGCGCGCTGCGCCAGCTCGCGCTCCAGCACGGCGCCGGTGTCCACGTACGCCCGCCCGCCGACGGGGACCAGCGTGTCGTTTATCCAGTCCTGAAGCCCGATCAGCCGCTCCTTAAGCACCTCGTGGTAGTCGTCGTTCCGCGCGTACCTCGCGACCACGCCGCGGGACGGGTCGTCCACGGCCGTCCGCCCGTCGTGTTCCGCATCGGGAACATGGTAGTTGATCGCCACCACCACGGCGGACTTCGCACCCGGCACCAGCAGCGCCGGGTCCGCGCGCTTCGCCACCGCGTCCTCGCGCGCCAGGTACGCCATCTCGCCGTACATCCCGGCGGCGATCCAGCGGGCGTACGCCTCCGCGTGGTCGCTGGGGCGCACGGGGGCGATGCCGACGGCATCGAACCCCACCTCCAGCGCACGCGCGCGAATCCGCGCGGACAGCATCGACCGCTCGCTCGCAGCCGCGTCGTACCCGGGCGATCCAGCGGTGGACACCGGCGCGTCCTGCATCGAAACCGGCGCCGCCTCCGACGCAGACAGGGCGGACGCAGCCCGCTCACCGGCACCCGTGGACGGCATCGGCGCCCGAAGCGCGGACGGGGGAAGGATCGGCAGCGGCATGGGGCGTTCTACACCCGGCGGGCGGGGCCGTGCCGCGCTTGACGGGGCGGCGCGCGGCGGGCCACATTGGCCGCGCATCCCAACCTGGAGACGTGCCATGGCCGACCGGCTGGAAGAGTTCCGCCGCTTCCGCGAGCGCATGAACGACCGCATCCTCGCGGCGGGCAACCTGGAGATCAAGCGCTTCTTCGCGCTGGACACGCGCACCTACGAGGCCGGCGCGCTGCCGGTGAAGACCAAGGAGCTGCTGGGCCTGGTCGCCTCGCTCGTCCTGCGCTGCGACGACTGCATCACCTACCACGTCATCCGCTGCAAGGAAGAAGGCGTGACGGACGAGGAGCTCCTCGAGACCTTCTCCGTGGGCCTGGTGGTCGGCGGCTCCATCGTCATCCCCCACCTGCGCCGCGCCGTTGACATGATGGACCGGCTGAACGCGGGCGAGGCCCCGCCCTCCGACGCTCCGTCGAGCGCGGCGTCCGGCCCGGCGCCGCACGCCGGCGCGGAGCACGGCCGATGAGCGCCGTCCCGCACCCGGAGCTGGAGCGCTGGCGCGCCGAGTTCCCCATCCTGGGCACGCACACCTACCTCAACTCCTGCTCCCTCGGCGCCCTGTCGAACCGGTCGATGGGGTACCTCGGGGAGTACCAGCGCCTGTGGAACACGATGGGCGCCAGCGCGTGGTACGAGCTGTGGGTGGGGCGCATCGCCGAGCTGCGCGGGCGCGTGGCGAAGCTGTGGAACGCGCGCGACGTGGAGATCGGGCTCACGCCCAGCGTGTCCGCCGCCCTTTCCTCCATCTCCTCGGCCATCGACTACACCAGGCGCAACCGCGTGGTGGTGGCCGACCTGGACTTCCCCACCCTGGTCTACCAGTGGCTGGCGAAGCCGGGCGTGGAGGTGGTGCGGGTGCCCAGCGACGACGGCATCGGCATCCCGGCCGAGCGCTGGGCGGAGTACATCGACGAGCGGACGGCGCTGGTCGCCACCAGCCACGTCTTCTACAGCACGGGCTACGTGCAGGACCTGAAGCCCATCGCGGACGCGGCGCACGCGGCGGGGGCGCTCTTCCTGGTGGACGGCTACCAGGCGGCCGGGCAGATCCCCGTGGACCCGCGCGCATCCGGCGCGGACGTGTACGTGGGCGGGCCGCTCAAGTGGCTGCTGGGCGGACCCGGCCTCGCCTTCCTGTGGGTGAAGGAGGAGCGCATCCGCGAGCTGCGGCCCACGATCGCGTCGTGGTTCGGTGCGCGCGACCAGTTCTCGTTCCGGGTGGACGAGCTGGAGTTCCGCGACGACGCGGGGCGCTTCTCCATGGGCACGCCGGCCATGCCCACCGTCTACACCGCGCTGGGGGGGCTGGAGATCTTCGCCGAGGCGGGCGAGGCGAAGGTGTTCGAGCGCATCGCGGCGCTGCGCGAGGAGCTGCTGGGGCTCATCGCGGACGCGGGGTTCGAGGTGAAGGGCGCGGCGGACGCAGCGCATCGATCCGGCATCATCATGGTGCGCCACCACGACGCGGCGGGCGCGGTGCGGAAGCTGGCGGAACGGGGGATCGTGGTGGACTTCCGGGGCAGCTACGTGCGCGCGTCGCCGCACTTCTACAACACGCCGGACGAGAGCCGCGCGTTCGTGGAGGCGCTCCGGGCCGTCTGATCGGGCGATGCGGGGCGGCTCCCGCGGCAGCCGAGAAGCCGGACGGGCAGAGATCGGGGGGTCGGGCTCCCGGATTGGCGCTTCGGTGGATGGACCCGTTTGGGAACGAGCGGCCGTCGAGGCGGGTAAGCGATTGCGGAGAAACGACGTAGCCGATCGGGCACACCCGGTTCGCGGAACGCTTCCGCGGGCCGGCCGAGGTTCCGGAGGGGGAACGGCGTTCCCGGTGGGGAACCAGACGCGTTCCCGAATGGGAACCGCGCTCCCGTGCGGGGACGGTGCAAAGACGTTGCAAACCGTTGCAGTGCAAGGGTTTTAGGATGATGCCACACAAGGCACGGGCGTTGCTTTGAAGGCAGCCGGGTCAGGTCCGGTGGATACCGGCTCCACCCGTCTGACACGGCTTGCAGTCGCTGGGCCGGTTCACCCCCCATCTCTCTCGGAGCCCGACACATGAAGAAGCTGCTGCTCACCGCCATCGGCGCCGCCCTGATCGCCGCCCCGTCGCTCGCCGGCGCCCAGACCATCACCGGGTCCATCGCCGCCAGCGCCACCATCCAGACGGTGTTCGCGTTCGGCACGCCCAGCCCGCTCAACTTCGGCGTCATCACGCCGGGCACCGCGGCCACCGCCAGCGGCTACATCCCGCTGCAGCGCAACGTCGGCGTGATCTACACCCTGCCCGACGCCGCCACCACGGGCCGCCTCGTGGGCCCCGCCGGCAACCTGACGCCAACCTACACCTGCGGCATCGGCACCACGAACGCCGCCATCACCAGCGCGTTCAGCAGCTGCACGCCGGCCACGGCCGCCACCGCGGTGCTCACCATCGCCGCCCCGGCCGGGCTCACCACCGAGTACGTGATCTTCAACGGCTCGCTGGCCGCCGGCCAGACCAACATCGCCCCGGGCACGTACACGGGCACCATCCGCATCACGGCCACCGCCAACTGAGCGGCAGCCGGGGGCAACCTCCGAGGGGATGGATCGCAGGATGAAGCTTGGGCCGCTCCTCGCGCTTGCCCTGGCCCTGGCGGCCGGTGGACGCGAGGCCGCGGCCCAGGCTTCGTCCGGCACCTCCCTCGAGGCTTTCCCCGTGCAGGGCCTGGCCTTCGGGCCCATGATCCCCGGCGTGCCGGAGAGCATCCCGGTCACGGACGGAGCGCGGCGGGCCGAGATCGTGATCACCGGGCAGGGCACGGCGGACGTCACGCTGGTCCTTCCCGAGGCGCTGGTCTCCGCGGCCGGGGCACGGATCCCGCTCCGCTTCGGCGCGCGGGACGCGGCGGTGGCCCGGGGAAGCGGCGCCGCCGTGCCGGTGGACCCGCACCAGCCCATCCGCGTGTCGCTGGACGGCGCGTCCGGGCCCGTGCGCATCCTGGTCGGCGCCACGGCGCTGCCCGCGCCGGGACAGGTGGCGGGAACCTACACGACCACGCTGGTGCTGGTGGTCGTCAATCCGGGAACCTGAAGCGCGGCCCGACCGCGCCGACAGAGCCCGAACCGAAGGGAAGAAGAAGCCGATGCCGATCGCCCGCACGCTCGCCCTCGTCCGTCCGCTCCTGCTCGCCGCCGCGCTGCTCGCGGCGGGGGCGGCGCGCGCGCACGCGGTGACGGTGAGCCCCACGGCGGTCTTCATCGACGCACGCTCGCCCACCGCCACGCTCACCCTCTACAACAACGGCACCACGCCCGAAGAGGTGGAGATCTCGTTCGGCTTCGGGTACCCGTCGTCCAACGACCAGGGCGTGCTGCAGGTGCAGATCGCGGACACGGCGGCGGCGGGCGAGCCCTCCATCGCGGCCTACCTGCGCGCCTTTCCGCGCCGGCTGCAGCTGCAGCCGGGGCAGCGGCAGACGCTGCGGGTGCTGGTGCAGGCGCCGGCGGGGCTGGGCAACGGCGAGTACTGGGGCCGCGTGCTGGTGCGCTCGCGCGGCGGCCAGCCGCCCATCGAGTCCACCCAGGGCCAGGTGCACGTGGCCCTGAACGTGGAGACGGTGGTCGCCACCGCCGTGCTGTACCGCAAGGGGCCGGTCACCACCGGCGCCGCCGTGCGCGCCGCGAGCGCCACCTTCGTGGGTGACTCGGTGCGCTTCACGGTGGACCTGGACCGGCAGGGCAACGCCGTGTACCTGGGACGCGTGCAGGCGCGGGTGAAGGACGCGGGCGGCCGCGTGGTGGCGCAGGCCGAGGACGCCCTGGCGCTCTACCGCTCGCTGCGGCGCCGCTTCGTCATCGCCGTCCCCGCCGGCGGCGCGCGGACGGGCTGGACGGTGGAGTACACGGTGGACACGGAGCGTCCCGACCTGCCGCCGGAGGGCCCGCTGAAGACGGCGCCCGTCACCGGCTCCGTGGCGGTCCGCTAGGCCATGCCGATGCTCCGCGATCTCCTCCGCCCGCTCACCCTGCCCGCGCTCGCGCTGGCCTGCCTCGCGGCTCCCGCCGCCGGGCAGGCCAAGCCGACCGCGACGGCGGGGCTGAACGTGGCGGCCAACATCGTGGCGCCGCCGCTGAACCTGAACGGCACGCGCGACCTGCAGTTCGGCGCGCTCATCCCCGGCACGCCCGGCACGGTGCTGCCGAACGCGGCCAACGCGGGCGAGGCGCGCGGCGTGGGCGCGGACCAGGTGCACACCCTGACCTTCACCTTCACGCTGCCGACGGTGCTCACCGGGCCGGCGGGCGCCACCATCCCCCTCAGCTTCAACGGCAACTACGCGGCGACCTGCGAGATCAACAACGCGGACGTCTGCGACGCCACCAGCTTCCAGACCTGGAACCCCGTCACCAGCCCCAGCCACACGGACACGCCCAAGAACGTGGGGCCGGGCGGAACGTTCCTGTACACGCGGTACTCCGTCTACATCGGCGGCAGGGCCAGCCCGGCGGCGGCCCAGCGCGCGGGCACCTACACGGGCTCCATCACGGTCACCGTGACCTGGAACTGACGTGCGCCGCCCGTCCGTTCCGCGGCATCCCGCCCGCGCCTGCGCCCTGCTGCTGGGATGCGCAGGCGTCTTCGTTTGCCCCCGTGCGGCCGGCGCCCAGGCCGGGATCCCCGCGGGCTACCAGCAGGGCATCTTCGAGCTGCACGTGCCGGAGCTTCCCCCGCAGAGCATCTCGGCCCTCGTCTCGGACTCCACGGGCGCGCTGCTGCTGCCCTTGCGGCCGCTCCTGGAGCTGACGGGCGCGCCCTATCGCGTGGAGCCGGACAGCGGCGTGGCCCGCGTGCCCCGCCCCCGCGGCGCCGGCACCGCCGTGCTGGACCTGCGCGCCCGCACCCTCACCGTCCTTTCCCCCGCCCCGCTCGCGCCCGGAGACGCCGTCGCCGCGCTCGGCGACATCTACGTGGCCACGCCGGTGCTGAAGCGGCTGCTGGAGGCGGAGGTGCAGGTGGAGATGGCCGACCTGCGCGTCACCGTCTCGCGCGACCCGCCTTTCCCCTCGCAGGAGCGGCTGGCGATGGGGCTGGAGCGCCGCCGCGACCTGATCGCCCAGGGCGGGCGCGAGGCGCTGGGGCCGGTGCCCTTCGTTCCCCTCACGGGCGGCGGGGTGCTGGAGTGGGGCGCCACCTCGCGCTATCCCGGCGCCGTCGCGCCCACCTCCGCGTACGCGCGGCTGGGGCTCGCGGCGTGGGGCGGGATGCTGAGCACCGGCGGCACGCTGGTGAACGAGCCGGGAGCGTCGCCCGTCTTCGCGGACCTCACGGCCTCGTACCGCCGTGTCTTTCCCGGGTCCAACCGGCTGACGCAGGTGGAGCTGGGGGACGTGGTGACGCAGGGGCTGCGGGCGCGGTCGGTGCGCGGCGTGCAGGTCACCAACGCGCCCTTCGCGCGGGACCCGCTGTTCGGGCAGGCGACGCTCGCGCCGTCGCTGCCGTCGGGATGGGAGTACGAGATCTACCAGGACGGGCGGCTGCTGGGCTTCTCGGACGCCGCCACCAGATCGCCCGTCACCATCCCCCTGCAGTACGGCAGCACGCCCGTGCAGGTGAAGCTGTACGGCCCCGCCGGCGAGCGCATCCAGAGCGACCTCGTCTACCTCGTTCCCGTGCTCCAGCTTCCCGCCGGCCGCTGGCAGTACGCCGCGGCGGCGGGCGCGTGTCCCCACCGCGCGGAGTGCCGCGGCTTCGCGTACGGCGACCTGCGCCACGGGGTGACGCCCGCCGTCACCCTCTTCGGCGGCACGGACGTGCTGCGCGACTCCACCAGCGCGCTGGACGTCCGCCCGTACGCCGGCGCGTCGCTGGTTCCCGGGCGCGCGTGGGTGGTGGAGGCGCAGGCGATGCTGCGGTCGTTCGCGCAGGTGACGGCGCAGAGCTCGGCCCTCGGCCGCTACTCCGGCGGGCTGAGCCTTCGCCTGACGGACGCCAGCGGCGCGCCCCAGTCCGTCCTCGGGTCGGGCGGGTTCTCCATCCTGCCGGTGCAGGGAAGCGCGTACCACGTGGACGGCGCGCTGCGCATCCGCACGGGAACGTCGTCGCCGCTGCGCGCGCTGGACCTGACCGGCGGCGTGGACGGCCCGCTGCACGGCGCCGCGCAGCACGGGCGCTTCTCCATCATCTCCACCCTGCCGCGCACGCTGGTGGAGGCGGGGTACGAGCACAACGCGGGCACCGGCTCGCTCTTCCTGGGCCGCGTCACCGGCGCCCTCACCCACGGGGTGCCCAAGGCGCTCAACACGCCCACGCTCTCCGTCTCGGCCGCCACCGACGGCAAGGCGCTCCAGCGCTGGGAGTGGAGCGCCACCGCGCAGCCCGCGGGCTCCATCCTGACCGCCACCGCACGCTGGCAGCGCGGCGCCGGGTCGCCCACCGTCCTCCTGGGCGCCACCGTGCGCCTGCGCTTCGCCCGGGCGCAGACGCGCTTCTTCACGCAGCCGGGGCGCGCATCGCAGGGCGCGGTGTCGCTGGACGGCGTGGCCGCGTTCGGCCGATCGGCGGGGGTGCACGCGCTGCCGTACGGGGGTATCGGGCAGGCGGGGATGACGGGCGTCGTCTTCCGCGACGAGAACGGCAACGGGGTGCAGGACGAGGGCGAGACGGCGGTGAAGGACGCGTCCGTCAACGTGGGCGACCTGCGGGTGAAGACGGACGGCGACGGTCGATACACCACGTGGTCCGTGCTTCCCTACCAGGCGCTGGCCGTGCGGCTGGACACCGTGTCCCTGCCGGACCCCTCGTACGTCCCCGCCCGCCGCGAGGTGGTGCTGCGGCCGACGCCGCACCTGTACACGCGCGTGGACTTTCCGCTGGTGCAGACGCGCGAGATGACGGGCACGCTCGTTCCCGGGCGCGACGTCGCGACGACGGCCGGCATCACCGTGGAGATCGTGAGCGACGCCACGGGCGACGTGCAGCGCACCATCACCTTCAGCGACGGCGAGTTCTACGTGGGCCGCGTGCTTCCCGGCCGCTACCAGGTGCGCGTGGCGGAATCGTCCCTCCGCGCCCTGCACGCGCGCTCCGTCCCCGGCACCGTGCGCGTGGACGTCGCCGCCGGCGCGGACGCCATCGTCGAGGTGCCGCGCATCGTGCTGGAGAGGACGTAGAGGCTTCCTCGCCGCGGCTTCCACCTCGCGGCCGAAGGGTCATCCATCCCGGCGCGTCGATGCATGGTGAGGGCGAGGTCGTCGAAGCGGCGCGGCCCCGGCGTCGACGGAGTCCACACGGGCGATGGACGATCCCCGTTCGACGCGCGGAGGTCCGCGCGTCGAATCCACCTCCCGAACTCGACGGCGACTTCTCCGCATCCATCACGATCGCGTTCTTCGGACGACATGTGCGATGGTGGGCCGATCGGCTGACGCTCTCCTGCACATCCCGGGAAGCCGTGATCAAGATCCGCCGGGACGTCGACGCGCTGGAGGTCCTCTCCTTCCCTCGGCTGACATCCAGCCCTGCACTGGGCCGGACGAGAACGACACCTGCGTGCTCGGCTGATACGGCTGCTGAGGGTGGCTTCATCCGCGCGGGAGGCGAGTGATGGACGGACTCGCTGAGGCTGTCGGTCCATCGTCGCCTCCGGACTTCGACGGATGGTCGCGGGTGGAAGGACGAAGCGGTGCCGGATCGAATGCTGATCCGGCACCGCTTCGTTTCGTCGATCATCTTTCCGAACGCCGTCCGACGACCCTCCCTGCTTAATTTCGGAAGAACCACCGGAAGCCGTACATCGTGCGCGAACCGGGGAGGAAGTAACCCGGGATGTCCTGCGCCGTGCGGCGGTTCACGAAGTTGTCGGAGCGCACGAAGATGCGCACGTCGATGATGCGGATCTGAAGGAAGAAGTTGAACATCGCGTAGCGCGTGGTCAGCCCGGTGAGCGCGCCGGTGCTGTCCGGGAACGCCGCCGGGCCGCGGAACACCGTCTCGATGCGCGCCGTGGGCTCCAGGTTCCCCGTGAAGAAGGTGTTGTGGTACTGGAGCGCCGCCGAGGCGAAGTCGCGCGGCAGGAAGGGCCGGCCGCCCGTGTCGCTCAGGTGCGTGTACCACCCGTCCAGCCGCACCCAGCGGAAGTACAGGGGCAGCGAGGCGTATCCCTCGATGCCCGTGGACGCCCCGCCCGCGTACGGAGCCTGCGGCGCGTCGAAGCGCAGGCCGAACGACGCCACCTCGCTGGGGTCCAGCCGCACGGCCGCCGCGCCCACCAGCATCGTCCCGTGCGCCCACTCGCCGCCCAGCCGCATTCCCGTCAGCGACTCCGTGCGCGTGGAGAACACCAGCGCCGTGTCCGCCACCGTGGCCGGGGCGCCGCCGCCCAGCCCGCCGAAGGTGCGGAAGGTGAACGCCGAGTCCCGCGCGAAGCGCACGGGCCGCTTGCCCGCCGCCAGCGTCGCGAAGGCGGTGAAGCCCGCCGCCGGGCCCACGCGGGCCGACGCCTCCGTCTCCAGCCCCGTGACGCCCGCCAGCGTCAGGCTGCGCACCTGTCCGCTCGCCGCCAGCCAGGGCACGGGATGCAGGTCCGCGCGCGCCTGCAGGTCCGTCTCGTCGGGCGAGTAGGTGCCCTCGGCGCCGCGCACCACGCGCGCCTCCGCCGCCACCGACCCCAGCGCGATGGCGAGCTGCGCGCGGCCGCCCACCTGCGTGGTGGTGCCGCCGGGCGTCACCGTGTCCACCGAGGCCGGCCGGCGCACGCTGCGGCCCGCGAAGACGTCCAGCCAGAGCGCCCCGAAGCGCGCGCGCCCGCGCGCGATCAGGTCCGAGCGGTCCGTGCTCTCGGCGAAGGCGGCGAAGGGGCTCGCCGAGCCGTCGGTGGTGGCCCCCAGCTGGTCCCGGTCCACGGACGTCTTGCGGTACTCCACCTGCACCCCGCGGTCCACGCCCAGCTCCCGGCTGTAGCGCGCGCCGAAGGTGGTGGAGGTGAAGGGCTGCTGCCGCGCGAAGCCCCCCGTGTCCTCCAGGTCGTACGTGCCCTGGAAGACCCCGTGCTGCCCCACCGGCCGCGCGAAGAAGCCGCGCAACGTGCGCGTGCTGAAGTCGCCGTCGCCCGCCTCCACCTGCGCGAAGGGCCGCCGGTCGTCCAGGCGGAAGGTGCCGAGGTCCAGCCGGATGCCGGCCGGCGAGCGCTCCAGCCGCACCGACTGCAGGTCGGCCATCGCGAGCTGCTGCACGTCGAAGGTGCCGTAGGAGATGGGCAGCAGCTCGTAGCCGTCCAGGAACACCCGCAGCCGCCCGCCCCCCGTGGCGTACGACGACAGCGCCGCCGGCTGGCCGAAGCCGCCCGCGCGCAGCACCAGCACCCCGGGCACCCGCTCCAGCAGCTCCAGCAGCGACAGGTTCTGGTACGCGTCCAGGTCCGCGCGGCTCAGGCGCCAGCTCCCGCTCCAGCTTCCCGACGGCGGGTCGGGCCAGCTGGGGAAGTTGGGCGCGCGGCGCAGCGAGTCCGCCGGCACCGAGTCGCGGGTGGCCTTGTCCGGCAGCGTGTCCTGTGCCTGCGCCTCGGCCGGGATGGGCACCGTCACGGTGTCGCGCCGCCCGCGCGGAAGCGTGTCCGCCCGCGCCGGCGCGGGCCGCGGCCGCACGCCGGGAACGGTGTCGCGCGCCGTCGGCGCCGGCGTCTGCTGCG
>JAQBQD010000129.1 GCA_028287185.1 Gemmatimonadota bacterium
TAGGCGCCGCGCCGGCGCGCCGCGGCGGGGACGCCACGCTGGCGGATGCCGTCCGCGACATCCGCCTCGCCGCCGGTCGTCCGCGGGCGACGCTCGGCCTTGCGCGCGGGCACGCCGCGTACGGCGCCGCGCGTGCCGCGTACCGCCAGGTGGACTACTCCCGCGCGGACTCGCTGTTCGCCGCCGCCGACACCGTGTCGGGCCAGTCCGAGCCGCTGCGCGCGTGGATGACGGTGGAGAGGGCCGCCGCGCGGGGATCGAACGACTCGGTCCCCCAGGGCCTGGCCCTCATCCGGCCGCAGGTCGCCCGGACGGACTCCGCGCGCTACCCCGGCCTGGCGGCGCGGGCGGAGTGGATCCAGGGGACGCTGCTCTCCAAGGCGGACTCGTCCGCGGACGCCCTGCCGCACTACGAAGCGGCGGCGCGGCTCTTCGCACGGGCCCGGGACGAGGAGGGGCGTGGCATCGCGGAGTACCTGGCGGGCGAGGTCCAGCGGAAGATGGGCCGCCCCGAGGGGCTGGCGACCCTACACCGCGGGCTGCGGCGGCTGCGCCCGTACCGCGGCTTCTTCGGGCTGAAGAACGCCGTCGACGTCACGGCGGGCGCGGCGGCCGAGATGAAGCTGCCGCACGCCGCCGTTCGCCTCGGCAACGAGAGCGTCACCCTCGGCGGGACGATCGGCCTGCCGGTCTACCAGGCGGAAAGCTTCCTGACGCGGGCGCGCTGGAACCACGCCGCCGGCGACGACGCGAAGGCGGGCGAGGACCTGGACGCGGCGAAGCGGAGCGTGGACGGCATCGCGGACGGCAGCGTCCGCACGTTCATGAACGCGCTGTGGCTGTACACCCGCGCGACGCTGAACGGGGACACGGACCCGGCCGCGGCGGTGCGCGACCTGAGCGCGGCGCTTCCGGGCCTGGCGACGCGCCCCGTGCTGGTGCAGCGCGCCCGGCTCGCCCGCGCGCGGATCCGGCTTCGCGGCGGCGACACCGACGCGGCCGTCGCGGACCTCGACTGGGTGCTGGCCGCGATCGGCGCCAACCGGCGGGCGCGCACCGGCTCCGCGCCCGTGTCGCCGTCCGACGACCCGGCCCCCCTGGTGGAGCTCGTCGTCCGCCGGCTGGCCGACCTGCATCGGGACGCGGACGCGCTGGCCCTGCTGGAGCGCCACCGCATGGTGCTCGCGCCGGTGGGGCCGTACGACCCCTCGCGCCTGCGCGCCATCCGGTCCGCGCGTCCCGGCAGCACCGTCGTGCGCGTCGCGGTGATCGGCGACAGCGTGTACGTCTGGGCGCTTTCGAACCATACGCTCCGCCTGGCCCGCCCCCGCGTCGCCGCGGCCGAGGTGGAGCGCACGGTCCGGCGGGTCCGCGCCGAGCTCGCCGGGGGGAGGGAGGATTCCGTCCCGTACGCCCTGGCCCGGCTCTACGACTGGCTTCTGCGCCCCGTGGAGTCCGCGCTGGGAGGCCCTGGCCGCGAGCTGGTGATCCTGGCGGATGGCCCCCTCGCCGGCGTGCCCTGGTCCGCGCTGCCGGACCGGCGGACGGGCCGTCCCCTGGTGCGGGACCACCCGGTGCGCCTCGGCTCCGGGATCGCGGACGCGTGGACCCCTCTCCCCCCCACGCCGGCCGCTCCCGGCGGCCCCGTGCTCCTGGTGGCGGATCCCGCCTTCGATCCGCGCGACGACTCCCTCCTGGCCCGGCTGCCCGGCGCGCGCGGCGAGGTGGATGCGCTGCGGCGAATCTATCCCGGCGCCGCGGTCCTCCAGGGCGCCGCCGCCACCCGCGCCGCCGTCGCGGCGGACCTGCGGAACGCGGTCGTCGTCCACTTCGCGGGCCACGCCGTCGCCGATTCCACGCGGCCCGATCGCTCGTACCTGGTGCTGGCGCCGGGGCCGCGCGGCGAAAGCGGCCACCTGGCGGCCGCGGACCTGGACGCGCTGCCGGCCGGCGGAATCCGGCTGGTCGTGCTGTCCGCGTGCGAGACGCAGGGCGGCGGGCGCGCGGGAGCGGCGCAGCTCGCGGGCCTGAGCGGCGCGTTCCTGGGCGCGGGGGCGCGGGCTGTCATCGGCAGCCTCTGGCCCGTGCGCGACGACGCCACACGCGCGCTGATGGTGGCGTTCCACCGGAGATACGCCGCCACCGGCGACGCAGCCGCATCGCTGCGGGGCGCCCAGCTCGAGATGCTGGCATCGCCCAACCCGCGCTACCGCTCGCCCGCGTCGTGGGCGGCGTTCCAGCTCGCGGGCAGATAGATCCACAGCCGGAGACACGCGTGGCGATCGACCGTCCGTCGGACTCGTCGGCTTCCGCCTTCTCGCGGTACACCGCGGGTGCCCGCCGAGTGCGTCCGGGCGTTCCTGCGCTCACGTGAGGTCACGGACGGCAGCACGTACCGATCGGCTCGAAGCGGAGGCTCAAGGAAAAACGGCTTCGCGGTCCATCTCACAGACGAACCGCGCCAGCGAATACCGTTGCGCGGAGGCGGGCCCGGCTGGCGGGCCCGAAGAAACCCGGGCGGGAGGTGGAAGATGTCGTTCAAGCTGCGGATTCTGTTCACGGGCCTCTGCGTGTTCCGTGAGAACGGGCAGAAGGCAATGTATGTGTTCCTGCCCTCCACCCAGGGCAAGTTCCCCATGCCCGTGGGCGCCGACATGGAGCTGGACCCGCACTCCGCGCGCCTCACCTTCGATACCGCGCATCTCAGCCCCCAAGGCGTGACGCCCGACGGCTACCTCGCCCACGTGATGCTGGGCGAGCGGACGCTCACGCTGCCCGAGGCGAACGGCGCGCTGAACACGGCGCTCCCGAGCGATCTCGTGACCATCGGCAAGCTCAAGCGGGAAGTCTACGACGACAGGACGGCGCGCAGCCTGCTGACGGCGCGCATCACCCTGCTGAGCGGGCAGTGCACCGGTGTGGCGCCGGGCCGCTGCTGGAAGTGGAACAACAAGGAGCAGCGCATGAGCCACGTCGTGGAGTGGACGATCGACGACTACCCCGGCAGTTCCCTGACGCTGCAGCTCGTGCAGTTCTCCGGCATCAACGGGGCGAAGGTGGGGCCGCTCTACCCGATCGACGGGGAGGTCACTCTCACGGTCTGGCACGCTGCGTACACCGACCTGCCTCCCGACCCGTTGCCCGTGGCGGAGCCTGACCTCGCCCACCCGCCGACGGCGCACCACTTCGCGGCCCTCCTGCGGCTGGTCGAGGATGCCTCCCGGGACCTGCCTGTGTTCGCCGGCAACTCCTGCTCCCAGTCGTCGCAGGCGCGGGACGAGCTGGACAACCCGGGGGGGAAGGGGGCGGCCGCAGTGTCGTGCATGGGAGGCCACGGCGGCTGAGCCACGGCGGCCGGGGGATAGGAGCGGGGGGCCCCGCCCCTATCCCCCGGCCGCGCCAAGCAGCACGTCCAGCCGCGTGCGCAGTCCCGCCCAATCGACGGGGCCGCCGCCGTCCAGGACCGTCCGGAGGTCCCCGAGCGCGGGGCCCGCCCCGGAAGGCAGACCGCGGGTCGCCGCAAGCTCGGCCACCTCGCGCCGCGTGTCGCGGAAGAAGGCGGCATCCCGCCGCGTTGCGGCGAAGCGGGCGGCCTCGCACCAGGCGCCGAGCCGCACGGCGGCCGTCCCGGCCAGGCGCTCCGCGTTCGCGTCGGCCGCCTCCAGGTCACGGTCGGCAACCGCCTCGCCGGCGGGGGCCGCCGCCCGTTCGTAGACGGCCGCAGCCGTCCCCGCGCCAGCGACGGCGTGCAGCAGCCGCGCGGCGTCCCGCGAGGCCGCACCGGCCGCCGCGGCGTCGCCCGCAATGCGCGCAAGGTGCAGGTCCACCTGGCGCGCGCCCAGCCGCACGGCGCGCGCGCCCGGCGAGAGCCCGTCGTCCGCGCCGCGCACGGAGGTCCGCGGCGCACTGCCCACGCCGGGCGGCAGCCCCTTCCCGGCCACCGCCACGCGGCGCGACAGGTTCATGGCATAGCTCCCCTGGGGGATTCGTCCGGCGCGCCAGGCGAGGGGCGCCAGCAACAGACCCGCGATCCCCGCCGCGAGGAGCGCCCCCGTCCGCGCGGAGAGCCGCGGGCGCGCACCCGGGCGTGGGGCGCGGATCGGCAGGACGCCCGCGGCGCGGTCCTCCTCCTCCAGCTCGCGGGTCACCGCCGCGGCGTCGCCCAGGATCTCCAGTCCGTCGTCTGACCGGGCGAGCTCCGCCAGCAGCGCTGCCCGCTCCCCGTCGGTCACGCGGCCCTCGAGGAGGGCGGCGAGTCGCTCGGCATCGTCGATGCGTCCCTTCACGCTGCCCCCCTTGTCTGGTGGCCCAACCCTCTTGGACGGGCCGCCCGTCCGGTTTTCGCAGGCGCGGCCGTCATGCTGCGTCCTCGTCCGTCAGCACGCGCACCCGCTCTCGCGAGATGCCCGCCTTCTCGAGCTCCGTCCGGAGCCGGGAAAGGAGCCGGTCGATGCGGCGGTACAGGGGCTTCTGGTCGAGCCGCATGGCGCGCGCCACGTCCGCCACGGAGTATCCCTGCCAGAACCGCATCCGGAGGATGGCGCGGTCTTCGTCGTTCAGGCCCTGCATGGCCCTTGCGAGCGCGGTTCCCAGCGCCTGGCGCTCCTGCTCCGCCTCGGCGGCGTGCACCCCCGCCTCCGCGTCGGCGCCGTCCGTTATGGCCGCCATCGCCGCCTCCCCCACCTGCCGGGGCCGTCCCCGCGACCCGGCGGGCAGGTCCGCCAGCAGCTTCCCGAGCTCGTCCTCCGAAAGGTCGGTTTCGCCCCTCGAATGCATCAGATCGGCGGCCTGCCTCCAGCGGTATCCATCGCGGTACACCAGCGTTTCGAGCCGCACCGCCGCGGGCCCCCGGCGCTTGGCGGCGGCGGAGGGCCGCCACCGCCCCCACTGCGCCACCCGGTAGTCGCGGTACAGCATCGTGAGCACCACCGTTAGGTAGGTGGTCAGGGCGCTTTCGCCACGGAACTTCCGCAGCACGGCGTAGTCGTCCTCCACCAGCTTCGCCTTGGCCCACGAGGCGAAGTCCTCCGCCTCGTCTCCCGACAACCCGTTGCGGCGGCTGAGCGACGCCGCGACCCGCTCGATCCAGCCCAGGTGCTGCACGAGAAGCGATGCACAGTCCTGCCGTTCGGTCATCGGAGGCCGCTCGGGAAAGGGCACGCGAGGGGGGCGGCGCGTGGCTCGGGGATTGGATGGGGACAAGCTACGGCCACCTTGCGCCCGTATCAACCCGGACTGGGAAATTCGGCCGTCGCGGCCATCCAACCCGGGGTCACGTGGCTCGCGAACCACAACCGGAGGCTGAAATGGCAAAGGGAATCTGCGTCAACATCGGAGTGAACAACGTCGATCCCGCGCACTACTGCGGCGGGGCTCCCGCGCTCAAGGGCTGCGTGAACGATGCCTGCGCCATGCGCGCGCTGGCCAAGGCGCACGGGTTCGACGCGAAGGACCCGCTGCTGGACGACAAGGCCGTTTCACAGGCCGTGCTCGGGGCGATCGACGGCGCCGCGTCCACCCTGGAGCGCGGCGACACATTCCTCCTCACCTTCTCCGGGCATGGGGGAATGGTGCTGGACACCAACGGAGACGAACGGGTCGCGCCCGACGAGACCTGGTGTCTCTACGACCGGCAACTGCTGGACGACGAGCTGTGCGAGCGCTGGGGCTGTTTCAAGCGCGGGGTGCGGATCGTGGTGCTGTCCGACAGCTGCTTCTCTGGGGGAGTGCTGCGGCTCTTCGAGAAATACAGCCGGGCGCGGAGCGATGCCATCGAGTGGCTCGATTCGGTTCGGCGGAAGCTCCAGCGCGAGATGGCCGCCCGCAACAAGCTCGCCGGAGGTGTGCCGGCCGCGGCGGTCTATCGCACCCTCGGGCCCGACCTGGCCCTGTGTGTCAACGCGGCGCATGCGCGGGAGTACGCCGCCATCCAGGAACGGATCCAGAAGGCCGGACCCGTTACGATCGGGGCGACGGTCCTCCTGCTGAGCGCGTGCCAGGAAGGCCGCCTCGCGCGGGATTGCGAACCGAACGGGCTCTTCACCGCCGCACTGCTCGCCGCGTGGGCCGACGGCCCGTACCTGGGGAGCTACGTCGACCTGGCGAACGCGATCAACAGGCAGACCTCGAGGTACCAGGAACCCTTCCTGGACGACTCGGTGGGGGTCTGGGATCCCGAGTTCAAGCTCGAGAAGCCCTTCACCATCTGAGCGGCGGTCTCATTCCGCCGCGTCCTCGAAGCGCAGCCGCTCGGCCACGAAACGCACCTCCGCGACACGCTCCTCGCCGGGCGCGCCGCGGAGGTGCAGCGTTGCGTTCCCCGTGCGCGGGTCCGCGGGGCCGATGCGCAGGAGGCGGCGGGCCAGCGGCGCCAGCCTCTCCGCGTCCGCCTCGGGCGAGACGGAGGCGAGGACGGGGACGGCCAGCTCCCGCCCCAGCTCCGCGAGCGCCGCCGTCACGGAGAGCAGGCGGCGCTCGCGGGTGACGGGCTCCGTCTCCTCCTCCGCCATTCCCAGCGCGTGCAGCCCGTCCACCGCGAGCAGCCGCAGCCCCCGGCTGCGGTGCAGCCGCCGCGCCTTCTCGGCCACGTCCTCCACGGTGGCGTCCACG
Source organism: Gemmatimonadota bacterium (assembly GCA_028287185.1). Lineage (GTDB taxonomy): Bacteria > Gemmatimonadota > Gemmatimonadetes > Longimicrobiales > Longimicrobiaceae > JAQBQD01. The sequence continues at coordinate 6,610 of JAQBQD010000129.1, forward strand.
GAGACCAGCAGGTGCAGCGGAAGGGCGCCCAGCCGCGCCGTCGCCTCCGTCATCCGGCCGCGCTCCTCGCGGTCCAGCGCGGCGCGCATCACCCGCCCGATCTCCACGTCCGCCAGCGCGCAGGCCAGGCGCCACAGGCTGACGCGTGCGGTGTGCTTGAGCGGCGCCAGCGCCACGGCGGCGGCGGTGCCCCGCGCCGCGTGCAGGGCCTGGCCGTAGAGCAGGGCGCTCTTGCCCGCGCCCGGGCCGCCCGTCACCAGCACCAGCTCGCCGGGCCGCCATCCGCCGGTGAGCGCGTCCAGCGGCGGCAGCCCGGTGTCCACGGCGCCGGCGTCCACGGGGGTGACGGGAAGCCGCGCGTCGGCCGCGGCTGTCTCCTGCGTGCCGAGGAGGCCGCCGAGCAGGGCGCCGATGGGGGTGAAGTCGGGCATCGGGGCGGCAGGCGGGCTGCCGGTGTGGGGGATGCGGCGGGGCGGATCGGCCGCGCGGATCGGGCCGGACGATAACGATCCGCCGCCCCGCGGGCCAGGAACACGCCTCGGCCGGTGAAGGTCCCGTCGAGCGGCGCGGCGGCTGGCGGAGGGCACGCGGGACGCATATCCTACTGCATCGCGGAGAGGCCGCGGACCGGCTGCCGAGGGACGCGCGGCAGGTGGATGGCCGTCCGATCGCCATCCCGTCCGGGCTCGGATTCTGCGGAACGGACGGCGCGGGAACCCGGCCGCGGCACGAGGTTACGATCCAGCGCCGCGCGGCGCTCTCCGTGAGGGCCGCGCGGCCCGCCGGCTGCGGACAGGCGCGAACCATCGAACCCAGGGATAGGCATGTCCACCCTCGAGAGCGTCGAGCGGGGCACTACGCCCGGCCTTACGACCACGCGGTCTCCGTTCATCGAAGAGGCGCAGGCGCACGGCGAGCTGTACATCACGCAGCCGTACGAGCTGTACTCCGACGACAACCAGGAGACGTGGCGGCGCCTCATCGCGCGCATGAAGCCGCAGTGGGAGAAGTACGCCAACCGCCGCTTCCTGGACGGCCTGGACATCCTGCAGCTCGACTGGCGCGCGGTGCCGCGGCTGGAGGACATCAACAAGTTCATGGCGCCGCGCACCGGGTTCCGCGCCAAGCCGGTGAGCGGCTACATCCCCGCGTACATCTTCTTCGACTGCCTGAAGAACCGCGAGTTCCCCACCACCATCACCATCCGAGACGGCTCGTCGCTGGACTACCTGCCCGAGCCGGACATCTTTCACGACGTGGCGGGCCACGTGCCCATGCACACGGACCCGGCCTTCGCGGACGCGCTGGTGCGCTTCGGCGCCTGCGCGCAGACGGCGGCCGAGATCGTGGCCGACATCAAGGACGAGAAGCAGCGCCTGCGCCGCCTCACCAGCATCGTGCAGGCGCTGGCCCGGTTCTTCTGGTTCACGGTGGAGTTCGGGCTGATGAAGGGGCCGAAGCCGGGCGAGCTGAAGGTGTACGGCAGCGGCCTGCTCAGCAGCTATGGCGAGATCGCGCACTGCGTGGAGTCGCCCGAGGTGCAGCGCTACCCCATCCAGCTGGAGTGGGTCGTCAACCAGTACTTCGAGATCGACCATTACCAGCCCGTCCTCTTCGTCGTGGACTCGTTCGAGCACCTGTTCGACCTGGTGGGCGAGCTGGAGCAGTGGATGAAGGACGGCAAGCTGGACAACGTCTCCGGCGGCGAGCCCGCCGTGAGCGAGGCGGACCTCGCCAGCTTCCTGCACGCGGGCGTGGCGTAGGGGCGATTCGAGGCGGGGTCGGCGAATGTTTTGACGTGGCGGGGAAAGTCCGCGCCGCGGCATCTCCGCCGGGTCGAAACCCGCGGCTGCGACGGCAATCCGCCCACCTGCGTGGGCTGTGCCGGTGTGGACGCGGCCGGGTGGGTGATCGGCGGGGCGTCGTAACGCCGGTTCCGCGGAGGCGGGAAAAAGCGAGGGCGGCGGATCAGCTTCGATCCGCCGCCCTCGTCGTTCTCCCGCGTCGGCCGGTGACGCGGCCGCCGACGTTACGGGTTGCGGCGGTCGTGGCGCAGGTCGCGGCGCTCGCGGCGCACGTCGCGCACGTCCCCGCGGCGGTCGGTGCGGTCGTGGCGCAGGTCGGCGCGGTCATGGCGGGCATCGCGGCGCACGGCGGCCTCGCGGACGTTGTCGCGGTGGATCTGGCGGCGCTCGCGGGCGACGGCGGCGGGGCGGCCCGCGGCGGCGGCGCGGCGGAGCTGGGCGCGGTTGCGGGCTTCGGCGGCGTTCAGCCGGCCCACCTGGCGGCGGTCTCCGCGCACCTCCACGCGGTCGTGGCGCAGCTCGCGGGTGTCCTGCCGCACGTCGCGCCGCTCCTGGCGCACCTCGCGGCGGTCGTGGCGAACCTCGCCGCCGCGCTGGGCCAGCAGCGGCGCGGGGGCGAGGAGCAGGGCGAGCATCAGGGTTCGCATCTTCATGGTCGGCCTCCATCGGTGTCCGTGGCGGAGCGGCGCCCTTCGCGCCGCGTCCTCACCCAGACACTACACGGCGTCCGGCGGCGCCGTTGGGGTGCGCGCGCCGTGGGCCGACGCCGTCTACCGCGGAAGGCGGCAGGAGATGCGCGACAGGGTGGGCACGCCCTTCTTGCCGCGGCCCGCTTCGCTGCTCAGGAAGATGCCGCCCTCGGGCGCGAAGCCCACGCCCTCGCCCTGCGCCTCGCCCAGCGGCGACAGGTCCGACACCAGGGGATGCCCCGGCGTGCCCGCCACCAGCGCGTCCGCGCGGTAGAAGTCCAGCGCGCGCAGGGTGCGGATGGCCACCCAGCGCCCGTCCGGCGAGGCGGCCGCGCCGGTGAAGCGCGCCGTGTGCTTCAGCTTCTCGGCCGAGAACTCCATCACCTTCTGCAGCCGCGCCGTGACGCCCGGCTGCATGGGCGTGGGAAAGCGGTAGAGCGCGGCCGAGCCCGTCTCGCCCTTGGTGACGATGAAGACGCGGCCGTCGGGAAGCGCGAACATCGCCTCCGCGTCGTGCGGGCCGTCGGGGTAGGTGGCCGGGAACGCCTCCGCCGGCGCCGAGGCGGGGTCGCGGGGCAGCGGCTCGGGCACGCGGTAGACGGTGACGCCGGGCCGCCGCGCGTGGTTGTCGCCGATGTCGCCCACGTACAGGCAGCTTCCCGCGCCGCAGCGGGCGACTCCGATGTCCTCCCAGTCCGTCACGGTGGCGCCCGTGATGCGCACCACGCCGAGCTGCGCGCCCCCGGCGTCCACCGCCATGACCTGTGGGTCGCCGGAGTCGTTCTGCACCCACACCACGCCGGGCGTGCGCAGGCTGGGCGCGGCGCCGCTGGCCTCGTGCACGGTGCTCGGCAGCGGCATGGGACGCTGGACGATGGAGCAGTCCGCCGCGTCCCGCGCCGCCGCAATGCCCCCGGTGACGGCGCCCAGCAGCGCCGCGCTGCCGTCGTCGCGGGGCTCGTCCGCCCCGGCGGCGGCCACCTGCGCGCCCGTCGGCCCGTTCGCCGCGGCGTGGTGCCGGTCCAGCATCTCGTCGCCCAGCCCCACCACGGCGATGGTGCCCAGCAGCACCAGGCCGATCCGCATGATCGGAAAATTCCCCATCCATCCCTCCCCCAGAGTGGAAACCCGCGAGACGGTGCATCCCTCGTGCCCCGGGCCGGGCCTGTCGAACGCTTCATCCGCGCGACATGCCATCGGGAGCGCTTCGCCCGCCCGTTTACAACATCCTTACAGCTTCCGCCTGCCGGGGCGCGTCGCCGCGGCGTAGATTGCGTACGGACGTTCGAATGGCCTCCATTCCCCACCCCTCCCTTCGAGCTCGGTACCCCGTGACGCACGCACCGGCCGCATCCACCACGCGCGCTCCCCGACGCCGGCCGTGAACGGGCTGCGGCGGAGCTCGCGCGCACTGCCGGGCACGGTGCTTCTCGTCGTGCTCCTGCTGCTGATGCTGGGGCTGTCGGGCGTCATGGCGTACCAGGCCACCGACGCGGCGCAGTCCGAGATGCGCTCCAGCGAGCGCGCCCTCCGGGGCTATGCCTCGTTCGCCACGTGGGAGCTGGCGCGCGACGGGCAGGCGGCGCTGCGGAGCGCGATGTCCGGCACGCTGGCGCGGGGGATGGACGCCGCCCGGGTGTCGACCGGCGGCCGGGCGGCGGATGATTCCGCGGCCCTCCGCCGGTTCGCGTCCGGCGTGCGCGGCGAGCTGGCGGCGTGGTGCGGCTGCGCGGACGCGGCGCTCGCCTTCGTCCGGATCGACGGAGACCCTCCGGCCGATGCGTCGAGCGGAGCTCCGGCGACGGACGCGAACGCCGACGTGGCGCGGTGGCTGGCGCGAGCGTTCCCGAGCGATGGCCGCGCGCGGTCGCCCCGCCCGACGTCCACCGGCGGCGCGGGCGACGGGGTCGCCGAGGTGCGGACGGCCACGGTGGATGGACGGCCGGTGATCGGCGTGCTCGGCAGGCTGCCGGCGGAGGCGGGGCGCCAGGCGCGGGCGTTCGCCTTCGCGGTCGCTGCGGGGCGGGTGGCGGCCCCGGTGCTGGCGCGGGTGGTGGCGGGCACGCCGCTGCTGCCGCCGTCGCTGCGGGGCGGGGCGTCGAACCGGGCCGCGCTCTCCATCGTGGTCACCGGCGCGCGCGGCGACACGGTGCTCCGCAGCCGGGCCGAGGCGAAGGCTCCGTCCGAGGGCTCGTGGCTGGACGCCAAGGCGGGCGGCGCGGACCTCGGCGTGGCGATGGGGCCCGAGGTGGCGGACACGCTGGGCGGGGTGCTGGCCGGGTTCACGGCGCACGTGGCGCTGCGGCCCGCGCTGGTGGGGGCCGTGGCGCTGGAGGCGGCGCCGCGCACGCGCTTCGCCCTGCTGCTCAGCCTGTTCGTGCTGAGCATGTGCCTGGTGGGCGTCGCCATCGTGCAGCTCCAGCGGCAGCACGAGCTGGCCCGCATGCGCGACGACTTCGTGTCCGGCGTGTCGCACGAGCTGCGCACGCCGCTGGCGCAGATCCGCCTCTTCGCCGACCTGCTGGAGTCGGGCCGCCTGCCCCCGGGCGAGCAGGGCGGCCGCGCGGTGCGCATCATCAACGAAGAGGCGCAGCGGCTGACCTACCTGGTGGAGAACGTGCTGCTCTTCGCCCGCTCCCAGCGCCGCGTGGGCCGCGTCTCGCCACAGCCGGCGGCGATGGACGCCCTGGTGCGCGAGATCGCCGAGTCGTTCGCGCCGCTGGCCCGCGCGCGCGACGTGGAGCTGCGGGTGCACGCGCAGCCCGGCGTGGTGGCGCCCGTGGACCGCGACGCGCTTCGCCAGGTGATGCTGAACCTGCTGGACAACGCCGTGAAGTACGGCCCCCGGGGCCAGCGCGTGACGGTGGGCCTGGAGATGGACGGCGGCCGCGCGCGCCTGCGCGTGGACGACCAGGGGCCGGGCATCCCCCCGTGGGAGCGCGAGCGCGTGTGGGAGCCCTACCGCCGCCTGGAGCGCGAGGCCAGCTCCGCCGTGGGCGGCTGCGGCATCGGCCTGTCGGTGGCGCGCGACCTGGTGGAGCAGCACGGCGGGCACGTGCGGGTGGAGGACGCCCCCGGCGGCGGCGCCCGCTTCGTGGTGGAGCTTCCGGGCGCCACCCGCGCGGACGTCGAGCCGGCGGCGTCCGACGGAGCGTTGGATTCCGAGGAGCCTCGGTGGATCCTGGACGGAAGGATGGCGGCGCCATGAAGCGCATCCTGGTGGTGGAGGACAACGCGAACCTGGCCTTCGGGCTGTCCACCAGCCTGGAGCTGGAGGGGCACGAGGCGATCGTGGCCGAGGATGGGCACGAGGGCCTTCGCCGCGCCCGCGAGGCCTCGCCCGACCTGGTCGTGCTGGACCTGATGCTCCCGGGGATGGACGGCTACCGCGTGCTGAAGGCGCTCCGCGAGGAGGGGCGCACCGTGCCCGTGCTGATCCTGACGGCGCGCGGCGAGGAGGCGGACAAGGTGCTGGGCTTCCGCCTGGGCGCGGACGACTACGTGACCAAGCCCTTCGGCCTGCTGGAGCTGCTGGCCCGCGTGAACGCCCTGCTGCGGCGCGCCGGAAACGGGTGGCCGGGCGAGGCGCCGCCCTGTGCGCCGGTGGAGCGCTTCGGCGCCGTGGAGGTGGACCCCGGCGCGCGCCAGGTGCGGCGCGGCGGACGCCCGGTGACGCTCACGCCCAAGGAGTTCGACCTGCTGCACGCCCTGGTCCGCCGCCGCGGGCGCGTGGCGTCGCGCCTGGAGCTGCTCGCCGAGGTGTGGGGCCACCGCGCCGCCGTCATGACGCGCACGGTGGACATGCACGTGGTGGAGCTGCGCCGCAAGCTGGAGGACGACCCCGCCGCGCCGCGCCACATCGTCACCGTCTGGAAGGCCGGGTACCGCCTGGACGCGTGATGCCGCGCGCACGGCGGATGGATCGAAACCGGCGATACGAGGGTCCTCGCGTTCATTGCACTCCCAGGGACCGGTCCATCGGAGGGCTCCGCGTGCACGCGGCGCGGCACCGGGCGCCGCACGAGGCTCGACGATCCCCTTTCAGAACCGTCACTCTCACGATAACTATACGAATCACACGGACGGCTGATGGGCGAGCCGCCTGCCTCCACCCTCCGCCACCTTCCGGAAACCCCCCGCCATGAGATCCAAGAACGCCGCGCGCAGCCTTCCTCTTCTTGCCGCCGTTCTCGTCCTCGGGGCGTGCGCCGACGCGGCGAACCCCGCCGGGCCCGCCGCGCGTGCGCCCCTCGAGCCGGCCGCCTTGACGTCGCTGACCTGCACGGCCTCGACACAGGCGCAGACGGTTCGATGCGGCATCCCCGAGAGCGGCGGCCTCCGCCCCGCGCTCATCGGCGGGCAGAACCAGTACGTGACGCTCACCTCCAGCAACATCCAGGTGCTGGCGGACACCTTCGCGTTCGACGTCACGGTCCGCAACCTGATCCCGCAGGCGCTCGGCACCACGAACGGCACGACGGCCGATCCCGCGGGCGTCCGCGTCTTCTTCAGCGCGGGCCCCACCTCCACCCCGAGCGGCACGGTGACGGTGGCGAACCCGGACGGCACGGGGACCTTCACGGCGGGCGAGCAGCCGTACTACCAGTACGCCTCCATGCTGCCGCAGGACTCCGCGACCCCCGCCAAGCGATGGAAGCTGCGGTTCACGCCCGACGTGACGAGCTTCACCTTCAAGGTCTACGTCTCCGCAGCGGTGCAGTATCCCGACGGATATGTGGACGGCACGCCCTACGTGCTCTCGCTCGACCCGGGCGAGTCGCGCACCCTTCCGGGAGTGGTCCGCAGCTTCGTCGGGAACGCGCTTCCGGGCGAGACCGTGGGCTGGAGCAGCAGCGCCCCGGCAACGGCGTCGGTCGCCGGGACGCAGGTCACCGCGGGTGGGGTGAGGGGCTTCGCCACGCTCACGCCCTCGTCGGGCGTGCGGCCGGGCATCTTCTCCACCGCGGTGTCGGTGTGCCAGTCCACGGTTGTCGCCAACGGCGCCAGCCTTCCGTCGTCCATCTCCGCGGGCGACTGCTTCTCGAGCTACGGCGACCCCAACGGCCTGCCCACCACCAACTACTACGCGGACCTGTACCGCGTGACCCTCTCGGCGGGGCAGACGGTGACGGTGACCATGGACTCCGGCGACAACCTGGACACCTACCTGCTGCTCGCCGGCCCCGCGTACGGCTTCCTGGTGGCCGGCAACGACGACGACGACTCGGGAACGCTGGGCGTCGGGTCGAGCATGACCTACACCGCCACGGTCTCGGGCGTCTACGTGATCGAGGCCAGCACCTTCAACGGCCTCGACACCGGTAACTACACCCTGCACGTCATCATCACCTGACGGTACGGCGGCGTCCCCGGCGCGGGATCGCTTCCTGAACGACGGCGGGCCACGATCACCTCGATGATCGTGGCCCGCCGCGCTGTAACGTCCCGTTCGCCGACAACCGGCAGCGTGAACAGACGAACGCTCGCTTCAAGGGGAGCCGTCCGGGTCCCCATGGGTCACTCCAGCGCCGCAACCGCGTACCTCGGTGGACGTCCGCGGCGCGTCGCTCTCCCACCCATTCGCCTTGCGGCGATCGCCATCGCCTGGATCCCGCCCGCGTCATCCTCGGCACGTCCATCTCACGGTGGCGGCGATACGGTCCACGCATGGTCGGTGGACGTGCGACGAAGGGCGGGCCCCCGCTCGGAGATCCGCCCCCTCCCCCATCGCCGAACCGTTCGGCCGAGCTCAGGCCCAGCCGTCCAGGTGGTCCGCCAGGTAGGCGTCGAGGTCGCGGCCGGACGCCTGCATCGCGTGGCGAATCCAGGCGGCGCGCTCGTGGACGAGCACGGCAAGCTCCCACACGCACCCCGTCGCCCCGCCCGCGCCCGCCGTCGTGTCGTCGAACGCGGTGGGATCGTCCGGGTGCGTGCTCAGAAGGTGGTGGTACAGCTCGTTGTTGCGCTCCCACCATCCCAGGAAGCCGTAGTCGGCGCCGTCGCACTCGTGGATGCCCAGGTATCCCACGCCGTACCGCGTAGCCGTCGACGCGGGGCGGGGAAGGTGCCGGCGCGCGCACTCCCTGGCCGCCTCCAGCAGCGCGGCCGAGGGCTCGCGTTCGCTCGCCGCCATCGCGTACAGCTTGATCCGCCAGCCGTCCTCCTCCCACACGCCCAGCGAGCGCACCGGGCGTGGGTGATAGACGGCCGTGGACCCGTCGGCCATCGCTGCCGCCTCGGCCGGTTTGTCGACAGGAGATGCGGGTCGGTCCGCTCGTTCGGTCGATTCACGATCGGCGGAATCGACCAGCGTCGATCTCGTGGTCTCGACGGAATCCACCTCTGCCGACGAGTCGGTGGATTCCGCGGCGGCGACCGCGCGGCGCGGGCGGCGGAGGAGCTCTCCGCCGCAGTTGGGGCAGGCGGCGTCCATCGCGGACGTGCACGCCGGGCAGAACGTGCACTCCCAACTGCACACGAACGCCTCGCCGTCCGGCGTCAACGCGCCGCCGCAGCGCTCGCAGGCGGTCCTCATCTCCAACGCCATCGTCGTCCGTCCGTCGTCTGAAGGAAGTCAGCGGCTGAGCACGCCGGTCTCGCTGCCGATCGCCGTGCGGATCGCGGCGGCGAAGCGGTGGGCGGCGGTGGGGTGGCGGTCCAGGAAGAGCGAGGGCTCCAGCATCTCCAGCTCCATCAGCAGAAAGCGCCCGTCCACCTCGCAGCCGTCCACGCGGGCGTAGAGCCACGGGTGCTCCACGCAGGCCAGCACGCGCTCGGCGGCTTCCACCAGGTGCGGCGGCGGGAGGGCGGCGTCGGCCGATCCGCCGTGCTCGATCTGCACGCGGAACTCGCCGCGCGCCGGGCGCTTGACCACGGCGTGGCTGAAGCGGCCGCCGAGGAAGACGAGCGACCATTCCCCGGGATCGACCACCTGCGCGATGAAGGGCTGCACCATGGCGCCGCCGGCCGCGATGGTCCGCGCCAGCGCCTGCTCCTGCGCGGCCGTCGGCGCGCCGCGCACCACCCACGTGCCCGCGCCGCTGCCCGAGACGCAGGGCTTCACCACGGCGCGATCCCAGCCGCGCTCGGCGAGGATCGCGGCGAGCGGCTGCCCGCGGCGCGCCCAGGCGGTGGGAACGATGGGGATGCCGGCGGCCTCCAGGTCCAGCAGGTACGCCTTGTCCATGTTCCAGCGCAGCAGCGGCGCGGGGTTCCAGAGCGCCGTGCCGTCCAGCCCGCGCGCGTCGATCCAGGCGCCGAACTCGTCCGCGCGCGTCCAGTAGTCCCACGTGGAGCGCACGACCACCGCGTCGAACGCGGTCCAGTCCACCGACTCGTCATCCCACGACGCCGGCGTCACCGTCACGCCGGCATCGGCGAGCGCGTCGGCCGCCAGGCGGTCGGGCGCGGAGAGCGCGGGAAGCCCGCTGTACGTCACGAACGCGACCTGCTGCATCGTCCTGCCTCCCGTCCGTCGTCCATCGGCGCCCCGTGGCACCGTTGACCAGAAGCTATCCGCAGGCGGTATGGACGACCAGTGCCGGTTCGTGGTAGGTTACGCATACCACTTCGGCCGACGTATCCTCCGACGATCCGACGATCCGACGATCCGACGATCCGAGAACGCAGACGCTCCCCACGTCCACCGGACTTCCCGTGCCGCGCTCCCCGTTCTCGCTCGCATCGCTGCTGGTGGCGCTGGACCGCGCGGGCGGCGAGCCGCTGCACCGGCAGCTCTTCGCGGCCGTGCGCGCCGCAGTGCTGGGCGGCGCGCTTCCGCCGGGGGCCCGCGTGCCGTCCACGCGCGCGCTGGCGGCGGACCTGGGCGTGTCGCGGACCACGGTGCTGCTGGCGTTCGACCAGCTCATCGCGGAGGGATACCTGACGTCTGCCGCGGGATCGGGCACGCGGGTGGCGGGCGAGCTGCCCGAGCGGCTGCTGGCGGCGCCGCGGCCTGCGGCGGTGGAGGAGGGCGCCGGCCCGCGC
>JAQBQD010000015.1 GCA_028287185.1 Gemmatimonadota bacterium
CGCGCTGGCTGCCCGCCCGGCCGGAGGACTGGCGCGCGTGGAGCTGGGGCCGCTCGCGGGCGCTGCACGCCGTGGCCGCCCACCGCGCGCAGCTGTTCGCCGCCTGCCCGGACGCGGGCGTGCACCCCGCCCGGGATGCGAAGCGGAAAGCGGTGGAGAAGCTGGACGACGCAGCCTCCCAGGCGGCCGGCCCACGCGGTCCAGCACGGATGGCTTCGCTGCCGGCGGGGGGATCGCACCCATCGCCCGGGTCCCGCTCGTGACGCCGCCGCCCGGGCCGCGTTTCCGGCGGGCCGGGGGCGAGGGACGGCTCGGCCGCTTCTGGCGCCGGCAGTTCGACTCCAGCCCGACGGGGTGGCAGACGGCGTTCGACGCCGCGTTCGGGATCGTGCTCCCGCTGGCGTGCCTGGCGCTCGATCCCGCCGTCTTCGTCACCCACGAAGGCCAGCCCGGGATGATGGGCTACCTGCGTCCGTTCGCGTACACCATGATCGCGCTGCAGACTGCGGCGCTGGCCGCGCGGATGCCGCGGCGGCCGGGTTCCAGCGCGCTCGACGGGTTCCTGCTGGCCGGTGCCCTGTTCGCCGGGCTGCTCGGGATCGTCCTGGCGCCGCTCTGCACCATCGGCATCCTGGCCGGCGAGGGCATCTGCGCGCTCGGCTTTACCCCGCTTGGGACGGCGTTCGTCTTCGCCCGGGCCGCAGTGCGCGCTCGTCGTGCGGCCGGGCGGGAACGGCCCGCCGGCTCGCGGACGAGGATGGTGGCCGGCCTCCTGCTGGGGCTCGGCATCCCCCTCGCGGCGCAGGTCGGCATCGACCGGACGATGGACGCCTCGGTCCGCACGATCCCCTCGGCGGACGCGGCCGCCGCGGCAAGCGCGGTGCGGCGCGTGGCGGTCCTGCGGCGGATCACGGACGACTCGCCGCTCATCCTGGCGTGGCGGGCCGAGCACGACGTGACGCGGCGGGCGGCGTACGCGCGTGCGTTCCGCCAGCTCGCCGGCCATCCCATCGAAGACTCCGTGGTGGCGGATTGACGAAGGATTCCGGTACGGCCCCGGTCCGGAGACGCGGGTCGCGGACAAGCCGGTGCGGACGGCACCCGGTGTCGAAGCGACGGTATCGACACGGAGCATTCAGGAACTTTCGCTCGGACGAGGACGGCGCCCGGCCCGGTGCCGGATCGCGTGACCCCGGGCCGGCCTTCGCGCCCTCATACGGCCTGGCGCGGTTGACGCTGCCCCCCGCGGGGGATACACTCCCCCGCCTCATGCCGAACGATCCCCTCCCGCCGCGCGAGTTCGAGGTCGTCCGTGATCCCCTGTGGAGCACGGTCCGCCTGGACCCGCTGGCGCTGCGCGTCATCGACACGCCCCAGTTCCAGCGGCTGCGCCACATCCGTCAGCTCGGGCTGGCCTACCTGGTGTATCCCGGCGCCACGCACACCCGCTTCGACCACGCGTTGGGGGTGTACCACCTGGCGCGCTGGGCGCTGGGGCTGCTGGGCGAGCGCGGCGAGCTGGACGGCGTGGACCCCGCGGACTGCCGCCTGGTGCCCTACGCCGCGCTGCTGCACGACGTGGGGCACTACCCCTTCTCGCACGCGCTGGAGGAGCTGGACTCCGACCGCGTCCCGGGGCACCACGAGGAGCTGACGGCCGGCTTCCTGGCCGCGCCCGCGCTTGCGGAGGCGTTGCGCGAGGTGGCGCCCGACGCACCCGCGCGCATCGAGGCGCTGATCCGCGCGCGGTCGGGATCGCCACTGCAGGGTCTGGTCTCGGGAAGCCTGGACCTGGACAAGATCGAGTACCTGCGCCGCGACGCCCTGTTCTGTGGGGTGCCGTACGGCCAGGTGGACGTGGATCGGCTACTGCACGCCTTCACCCTGCTGGCCGACCCCGAGACGGGGCGCGTCGAGGTCGGGATCCACGAGAAGGGGCTGTCCGCGCTGGAGTCGCTGCTCTTCTCCAAGTACCAGATGTTCCGGAACGTGTACTGGCACCACGCGGTACGCGCGGCCACGGCGCTGTACAAGCGGCTGGTGCAGGAGGCTGTGGACGCGGAGGTGATCCGTCCCGACGAGCTGGTGGGGCTGACGGACGAACGGCTGCTGGTGCTGCTGGAGATGCGCGCCGAGGCGCGGAGGGACGAGCCCGGCGCGCGGCGCGTGGCCGAGCGCTGGCTGCCCGCCGTGCGCGACCGGCGGCTGCCCAAGCGGGCGCTGGAGCTGCCGGGCGAGGCGCTGCGGGGGCTGGCGGCCGAGGAATGGCTGCCCGGCGGCGGCGACCTGGTGCGCCGGCTGGAGGAGCGGCTCGCGGCGGAGCTGGAGCTGGAGCCCGGGGGCCTCTTCCTGGACTATCCCGAGAAGCCGCAGATGATGGGGCTGCACATGCTGATGCTGCGCCGCGACGGCGCCGTGCAGCGGCTCACCGGCACCGGCAGCTCGGGACTGATCGACCTGCCCCGCGTGGCGGACGAGCTGTACTACACGGCGCGCGTCTTCCGCGTGTTCACCGAGTCCCGCCGAGCGGTGGACGCAGGACGCATGGTGGACGTGCTGCGCCTTTCCGCGGACGGGCTCGCCGCGCGCCTCGCCGACCCCGCGCCGCTGCTGTGATCCCGCTCCTGCCCCCCGGGCCGCCGGACGAGCACGTGCTGGTCGTGGAGGACGACCCCGCCTCGGCGCGGGTGCTGCGCTCCATCCTGGAGCAGGCGGGCTACCGCGTGTCGCTGGCGCACGACGGCCCCGAGGCGCTGGCCGAGCTGGACCGCGAGCTTCCCGACCTGCTGCTGCTGGACTGGATGCTGCCCGGCATCTCGGGCCTGGAGGTGTGCCACCGGGCGCGGCAGCGCTGGAACGCCCTGGCGCTGCCCATCCTGATCGTCACCGCCAAGAACGACCCGGAGAGCGTCTACGCCGCCTTCGACGCGGGGGCCAGCGACCACATCGCCAAGCCCTTCCGCGGCGCCGAGATCCGCGCGCGCATCGCGGCACACCTGCGCACCAAGGCGCTGGTGGAGGAGCGCGGGCGCATGGAGGAGCACCTGCGCGAGCGCGAGAAGCTCTCCTCGCTGGGCCTGCTGGCCAGCGGCGTGGCGCACGACCTCAACAACCCCCTGGCCGTCATCTACGGGCACGCCCAGCTCATCCTGCGCCGCGACCCCGACCCGGCCGCGGAGGACCACGTGCGCGCCATCATGAGCGGCGTGGAGCGCTGCCGCCGCATCGTGGGCGACCTGCTGGACTTTGCCCGCGGCCGCCCCGGCACGCACGAGCCCGTGGACGTGCCGGCCCTGGTGCGCTCCACGCTCGCCATGCGTGAGGGCGACCTGCGCGACGCCGGCATCGCCGCCGTGCTGGAGCTTCCGCCGGAGCTGCCCGGGGTCACGGGGGACGCGCACCAGCTCCAGCAGGTGTTCCTCAACGTGATCCTGAACGCCGAGCAGGCCATGCGCGACGCCGGCCGCACCCTGCGCATCAGCGCCTCGGCGGATGCCGCCGCGGGTGCGGACGACGGCGGCGCGGGATGGGTGTCGGTGGACTTCTTCAACGACGGCCCCAGCATCCCCCCGGAAGTCCTGCCGCGCATCTTCGAGCCTTTCTTCACCACCAAGCCCAAGGACGAGGGCACCGGCCTGGGCCTCGCCATCTCACGCCGCATCGTCCGCGAGCACGGCGGCGAGATCCTGGCCGAGAGCCGGCAGGGCGGCACCGTGTTCCGGGTGCGGCTGCCGGCGCGAGTCGGATAGCCTTCCTGTAGGCGGCGGCCGCCGGGGTGTTGACGTCACGGCGACTGAACGCCACGTCCGCCGCAACGTCGGTCTGTAGTTCCGGACCTCCCGCGATTATTTGTGACCGTCGCCACTACCGACACACACGCAAGGAGGGCCGCCCCGGTTTCCCGGGGCGGCCCTCCTTGCCAGCTTACGAATCCGTGAGGACCCGGAAGCTTAGCCGACGCGGCTCACGTTCTCGGCGGCCGGGCCCTTCTGGCCCTGCACCACGTCGAACTCGACCTGCTCGCCCTCGGCCAGCGACTTGAAGCCGCTGCCCTGGATGGCCGAGTGGTGGACGAAGCAATCCTTGCTGCCGTCCGCCGGGGTGATGAAGCCGAAGCCCTTGGCGTCGTTGAACCACTTGACGGTTCCGGTAGTACGCATGATACCGCTCCCTTGTTCTTTTTACTGACTGCCGAGGGTCCGGTATCTCCGTCCCAACCGACCGCCTGTAGTCCGCGGGCAAAAAGCGCCCCCGCGATGGGCGCGGCGAGAAACGAAGAACGGACCGGGACAGTGTGCGTCCAGGTCCGTAACATCCGCTGGTCTCGCCGGACATCAAGCTAACGACCCACCCCCGTTCGCGCAACCCCCTTGCACCAAAGCGGCGGCCCGTCCGGCGATCTTCACCGGGCGGGCCGTACGTTTTCCGCCGTTCAATCCCCCTGCGACAGCGCTCAGACGGGCACCGGAAGCAGGAGACGGAACGAGTTGCGGGCGCGGTTGAGGCGGCTCTTGACCGTGCCCACGGGGATGCCGATCTCCTCGGCGATCTCCTCGTAGGTCCGGTCCTCCACCTCGCGCATCACGAACGGGATGCGGTGGTGCTCGTCCATGCGCCCGATGGCCTCGTCGATGGCCTTCCGCAGCTCGCTGCGGTACGCTTCACGCTCGGGGTCGGCGCCGCCCGTGGCGAACTCCACCGGCCGCGCCGCCGCGCCCGACGAGTTGGTCTCGGGGCGCAGCTCCGAGAAGGCGGTCTCGCGCCGGCGCGAGCGGTTGCGGAACTCGTTCTTCAGCAGGTTGTTCGCGATCGTGTGGATCCACGTCGAGAATTTGCGGCTGGGATCGTAGCTGCCGCGCGCGCGGTGGATGCGCAGGAAGGTGTCCTGCGTGAGGTCCTCCACCCGCTCCTCGTCGTTCAGCCGCTTGCGCAGGAAGCCCTGGATGCGGGGCTGGTAGCGCTCCATGAGCACGCGGAAGCCCTCGGAGTCGCCCGTCGTGTATCGCTGAAAGAGCTGTTCGTCCGACAGGTCGCCCAGCGCCTCGCGCATGCGGGGCGCCTCGTCGGAAGACCGCGTCCGGAGGTCCGGACGCTGCGGGGCGTTGATGAGCGCCGCCGCCGTGCTCAGATCGATGGCCGTTTTCATAGTGATGAATATAACGAACTTCGCCCGTCCTGTCGAGGCTTTCGAACGCGAATTCGAAACCCGCAAGTGTTTGTGAGAAGGCAAGTTAACAAATCATCCCGAGAAACGGAAGCCGGGCTACCCCGTTGCGGGGCCCGTGTGCCCGCTCCGGCGGCGGCTGCGCGCGGCGGCCACGTTCATGGCCGCGAACGCCAGCGCCCCCAGCCCCAGCGGCAGGTAGAAGGTGAGGAAGCGCCACCCGGCGGTGACCAGCCCGATCACGCGCGCCGGGAGCAGCGCCGAGTACACCAGCAGGAACGCCGCCTCGGCGCCGCCGGAGGCGCCGGGGGTGGGCACGAAGAGCATGACGGTGAAGATCACCCACTGCAGCAGGAAGAAGAGCAGCGGGTCCACCCGGTATCCCAGGAAGTACACGAACGCCGTCGCCACCGAGTAGCGGCAGGCCCACTGCACCGCCGTCACCGACAGCGACAGAGCGAAGCGCAGCTTGCCGTGCCGGATCACCCGCCGGTACACCCCGGCAAAGTCGCGCCACGTGTGCCGCAGGCGCCCCCGCGGGCGCGCCGCCCACCGCCGCGCCCGTCTCCGCGCTCCCCGCCCCAGCCTTCCCGCGACGAGCAGCCGCCAGGCGCCCCAGAGCGCCAGCAGCACGCCGGCGACGATCGTGGCCGCCACGGGCGCGTCGAAGTGCGCGCGGCCCGCCAGCGCGCGCACGGCGGGCAGCTTCCACGCGGACGACAGGGCGATGCTCACCGGCAGCGCCACCACGAAGAAGAGCAGGTCCTCCAGATAGCCCAGCGTGACGATGGAGGCGGCCTGGCCGGCGCTCAGGCCGCACTGCATCAGCATCCCCAGCCGTACCACCTCGCTTCCGGTGCTGGTGGGGATGACGGACGCCGAGAGCTCGGCCCCGATGATGATCCGGAAGGCGTCGCCCCAGCCCAGCGGGTGCTTGAGGAAGCGCGCCCAGATGAGGATGCGGACCGCGTTGGTGATCCACGGCACGAGCGCGATGAGCACCGCCACGTACAGCCACCCCCGCGGCCGCGCCCCGATGCCCGCCCACTCGCCGCGGTCCGTGCCGAACCACGACAGCGCGAGGTTCCCCGCCACGCCGAAGGGCACCAGCAGCAGCGAGGTGCGGAACAGCTTCTCCAGCCCCGTCCGCGGCCGGCCGCGTCGCTCCGGCGTGGTCATCCGCCTCCCGCCGACGGGCCGCGGGCGATCACCCGGGCGTAGCTGTCCAGCAGGCGCCCGTTGATGGCCTGCCAGTCGCGGTCGCGGGCGGACCGAAGCGCCTCGGCCCCCATCCGCGCGCGGAGTCCCGCGTCCCTCAGCAGGGGCTCCACGCGGTCCGCCAGGTCCGCGGGGTCGTTGGCGCGGGCGACGGAGCCCGTACGGCCGCCGTCCACCAGGTCGGGCGGGCCGCCGCGGTCCACCACCACGGCGGGCAGGCCCGACGCCATCGCCTCCAGCACCACGTTGCCGAACGTCTCGGTGGTGGACGGGAAGACGAACACGTCGCCCGAGGCGTACCAGCGCCCCAGCGCGTCGCCGCTCTGGTAGCCGGCGAAGTGCGCGTCCGGCAGCGCCGCCTCCAGCTCCGCCCGCATGGGCCCGTCGCCGACGAGCACGAGGCGGTGCGCCACGCCGCGCGCGGCGAGGATGCGCTCCATCCGCACCAGGTCCGCCAGGTCCTTCTCCTTCACCAGCCGGCTCACCATGAGCAGGACGGGCGTTGCCTCGTCCGCCCCCGCCTGCGCGCGGAGGGCGGGGTCGCGCAGCGCGGGCGAGAAGCGGGCGAGGTCGATGCCGCGGGACCAGAGCTCCAGCCTCTGCATCCCGTGGTCGCGCAGCTCGCGGATCATGCTCTGCGACGGGGCGTAGACGGCGTCGCAGCGGTCGTAGAAGCGGCGCAGCATCCGCCATCCGGCGCCCTCCAGCCACGGGACGCCGTAGTAGGCGAAGTACGAGACGAAGTGCGTGTGGAACGAGGAGACCACGGGCACGCCGCTCCCGCGCGCCCAGCGCTGCGCCCAGGCGGCCATGGGCGTGGGGCTCACCACGTGCACCAGGTCCGGCTTCCAGGCGTCCAGCTCGCGCGCGGCGCCGTGGCCCACGGGCAGGCTTACGCGATAGTCCTTGTAGAGCGGAAAGCGGACGTACGGCACCCGGCGCACGCGGCCGCTCCACGGCACCTCCGGCCCCGGCACGAACGGCGACCAGACGCGGAAGTCCACGCCGCGCAGCTCCAGCGTGGCGAAGAGCTGCGCCAGCGTGCGCGACACCCCGTCCACCAGCGGGAACAGGCTTTCGGTGAAGAACGCCACCTTCATCCCCCGCGGGTCCCGCTCGCCCTGCGCCGCCGCTTCCTCCACGCGCCTCCTCCACTCCGCCAGGGTGCCGTCGATGGACGCGGAAACTTAAAGGTGGCACTCGCCGGGTGACAGGGAGCGTACGTCGGACGGGCGGCGGGTCGACGGATCGAGTCGATCGCCTTTCCGCGGCCGATGCCGGGACCGCCATCCATCCCGGGACCTCGCCGCCGTTTTCGAGGGCGTGCCGACCGTCGTCGATCGAGCGAATGCGCTGCCTTGCCGGTGGGCGCACGGGGCATCGGACGTTCGTCGCCGGAACGGTGCGACGGTGGGAACTGGCACGACGTGGGGCGGCGGCAGTACGTTTGCGCCGCTTGCGCTGTATCTCTGGTGCAGATTTCCGGCGCAGATGCCTATCCCCCCATCCCATCCACACCCAGGTCCCGCAATGGTCGCGCTTCAGGAACCGCTCGTGCTGTCCGAGGTCGTGCTGGAGTACGTGTCGTTCGTGGCGCTGCTGGCGGGCGGCGGCGCGGTGGGCTTCCGCTGGTTCGTGCTGCGGCCCCTGCTGCGCAGCGGCGGCGCCGGGGGCACGGACGCGGGCGGACGCATCGCCGGGCGCGCGTCGCGGACGGCGGCCGTGATCGGGTTGCTGGGCGTGCTGACGACGCTGGCGCTCACGCTGGTGGGCACCGCGGATAACGCGGCGAAGAAGGGCATGTCGCTGGGCCAGGCGCTGATGGGCAACGGCGGGATGGGCGCCATCGGCGTGGGGCTGCTGGGGCTGGCGGCGCTGGGCTTCGTGCTGGCGGCGGTGCGGGTGGGGGCGGGATGGGTGCTGGCGCTGGTGGGCGTGTTCGGCAACGCGCTGAAAGGGCTGCCGGCGGGCAACCTGCTGCGCATGGTGAACCCCTTCCACGTGCTGATGGCGTCGCTGTGGATCGGCACGCTGGCCGTGATGGTGATCGCCGGCATCGGCGTGGCGCTGGGCCGCGACGTTCCGCGCGAGGACCGCGGCCCCGCGGTGGCGGCCATGGTGAACGCCTTCTCGCCGCTCGCCCTGTTCGCCGCGTCGTTCCTGGCGCTCTCGGGCGTGGTGACGGCGTGGCGCCACCTGCACGTGCTGTCCAACCTGTGGACCACGCCGTACGGCTGGGCGCTGATGGTGAAGCTGGCGCTGGTGGCGTGCGTAGCCGCGCTGGGCGCGTGGAACTGGCGCCGCGTGAGGCCCACGCTCGGCTCCGATGAAGGCGCGCAGGGCATCCGCCGCTCGGCCACCGCCGAGCTCACCGTGGCCGCGCTGGTGCTGGCGGCCACGGCCGTGCTCGTGAGCCTGCCCAGCCCGCGCGCACCCAAGGGCCAGGGCGGTCCCGGCGAAGGCCCGCCGCCGCAAGGCGCGCCCGCCGGCCCGCAGCAGGGCGGCCAGCCGCCGTCCTGAGCCGCGAATCGACGGGGAAGATCCATCGATCCATAGAATCGAGACGGCCTCGATGCCCACGTGAGCATCGAGGCCGTTTCCCATGCCACCCTCCCCATCACCGTGTCCGCGGAAGCCCGTATCCAGTCCGACTCGACGCCGGTGGTCAGATCGGCCGGTCGTAGATGCGGTACGTCTTGTAGACGGTGCAGCCCATCTTCTCGAGCGCGTGGCGCATGTCCCAGTTGTCCTCCAGGATCCACGATCCCTCGCCGCTCCCGTATCCGCGGGCCTTGCTGTTGATGAACGTCTTGAGGTAGAAGGCGGCGCCCAGGCCGGACGACTGGAAGCCCGGCTTGAACCCCAGGGTGATGACGCGCGCCCGGTTCACCTTGCGCTTGTGCCACAGGAACTTGAAGACGCCGAAAGGGAGCAGGCGCCCGTCGGGAAGGTGCCGCAGCGCCTGGTTTACGTCGGGCAGGGTGAGCGAGAACCCCACCGGCTCGCCCTTCACCTCGGCGATCAGACACAGGTCGGGATCCACGATCTGCTTCATGTCCTTGGCGACGTGGTCGAACTCCTCGTCCGTGAAGGGCACGAAGCCCCAGTTGAGCGACCACGCGGAGTTGTACACGTCCTTGATGACCTGCACCTCGCGGGTGAAGTCCTTCATCCGCAGCGAGCGCACGGTGGCGCCGTGGCGCGCGAGGATGGCGTCCACGCCGCGCTGCAGCCGCTGGGGCACCTCGGCGCTGGGGATGTGATAGGCCACCAGGTCCTTGGCCTTGCCCATGCCCGCGCCGTCCATCAGCGCGGCGTAGTACGGCGGGTTGTGCGACATGGTGATGAACGGCGGCGTGTGGAACCCGTCGATGAGCACGCCCGGGGACGCGATCTCCTCGTTCGTGCTCAGGTTCATGGGCCCCTGCATGACCTCCATCCCCCGCGCCTTCAGCCACCCCGACGCCGCGTCCAGCAGCGCCGCCGCCGTCGCGGGATCGTCCTCGCACTCGAACAGGCCGAAGAACCCTGTGCGGTCGCCGTGCGTCTCGTTGTGCAGCCGGTTCACCACGGCCGCGACGCGTCCCACGGCCTTCCCGTCGCGCTCGGCCAGGAAGAGCGCCACGTCGGCATGCTCGTGGAACGGGTGCTTCCTGGGGTTGAGCACCGTCTCCAGGACCATGCGAAGCGGCGCGATCCACTGCGGATCGGCGGCGTTGAAGGTCCAGGCGACGTCCAGGAAGGGGCCCAGGCGCTCGCCCGGGGCAAGCTGGCGGACGCGTGTGGTCGATGGCATCTGGGGCGGGGAAGCGGTTCGGTGGATGGGATGGAGGCCGGCGGACGCGCATCCGGAGGACGAAGGTCGATCGAGCCGCGACGGAAGGATCCTGCGTCAGGCCGCGATGATGCCCAGCTCGCGGCCCACGCGCCCGAACGCGGCCAGCACGGCATCGAGCTGCTCGCGGGTGTGCGTCGCCATGACGGAGGTGCGCAGGCGGCACTCGGCCTCGGGCACGGCGGGGGGCGTCACGGGGTTGGTGAAGACGCCGGCGTCGAACAGCGCGCGCCAGAACGCGAAGGTGTCCATCATCCGTCCCGTGGCGACGGGAATGATGGGCGTGGCGCTCAGGCCCGTGTCGAAGCCCAGCGCCTGCAGCCCGCCGCGCAGGTAGGCGGCGTTGGCCCACAGCCGCTCGCGCCGCCACGGCTCCTGCTCCACCACGTCCAGGCACGCCAGCACGGTGGCGACGGCGCTGGGGGGCATGCTGGCGCTGAAGATGAGCGAGCGGGCGTGGTGCTTCAGGTAGTGGATGACGTACTCCGGGCCCGCCAGCGCCCCGCCGATGGAGGCGAACGACTTGGAGAAGGTGGCCATCGCCAGGTCCACCCCGCCCTCCATGCCGAAGTGCTGCGCCGTGCCGCCGCCCCGGTCGCCCATCACCCCCACCGAGTGCGCGTCGTCCACCAGCACGCGCGCCCCGTACTCGGCCGCCAGCGCCGCGATGGCCGGCAGCGGGGCCACGTCGCCCTCCATGGAGAAGACGCCGTCCGTCACCACCAGCACGCCGCGCTCGGCGTTCTCGGCCAGCACCTGGCGCAGCGAGTCGGGGTCGCAGTGGGCGTAGCGCACCGTGCGCCCCCCGGAAAGCGTGGCGCCGTCGATGAGCGAGGCGTGGTTCAGGCGGTCCTGCGCCACCACCCCGCCGCGGCCAACCAGCGTGGCGATGGCGCCCAGGTTGGTCTGGTATCCCGTGCTGAACACCAGCGCCGACTCGTGCCCCATGAAGCCGGCCAGGCGGCGCTCCAGCGTCTCGTGCAGGTCCAGCGTGCCGTTCAAAAAGCGGCTGCCCGTGCACCCGCTGCCGTAGCGGTACAGGGCGGCGCGGGCGCTTTCCAGCACGTGGGGATGGTGGGTAAGCCCCAGGTAGTTGTTGGAGCCAACCATGATCTTCCGCTCGCCGCGGACCACCACCTCGGTGTCGTCGGACGCCTCGATGGGCTGGAAGTACGGGTACAGCCCCGCCGCCATCACCTCGTGCGCGGCGGTGTAGCGGCGGCACTTGTCGAACAGGTCGGTGGCCAGGGCCGTGCGCTCGTCGGTCGCCATCACACCCATCCTTGCGAGCGGTACCAGCGCACCGTGTGCTCCATCCCCACGGCCAGCGGCGTGGCGAGCGCGGGGGGGAGCACCGCCGCGGCGCCCGCCAGGTCGCACACCCAGCCCTCGGCCAGCATCTCGTCGGCCTTCTCGCGGTTGAACGCCACCGGGCGGCCCAGCAGCGCGCCGGCGCCCTGCGTGAGCGCCGCGGCGGCGCGCACCAGCCCGGGGGGCAGGGGCAGGCGCAGGGGGCGGGTACCCAGCGCGCGGGCCATCTGCGCCACCACGTCCGTCCACAGGTGCACGGCGGGCTCGGCCACGGGAAAGGTGCCGGTGGGGGTGTCGGCCGCGCGGGCGGCGGCCAGGGCAAGGTCCGGGGCGTACACCAGGTGCAGGCGCCGCGGGGGGCCGCCCGGCGCGGGGGCCAGGCGCCGCGCCACCAGCCGGAAGTAGGGCAGCAGCTCGCGCCCGCGGGGCCCGTACACGGCGGGCGCGCGCAGGGCCACCGTCTCCACGCCGCCGTCGCGCGCGGCGGCCAGCTCGCCCTCGCCCGCCAGCTTGGTGCGGCCGTAGGCGGTGAGCGGCGCGGGCGGGTCGTCCAGGCGCCGGGGCCGGCCGCCCACGGTGGGGCCGCAGGCGGCGTAGGACGAGAGGTACACCACGCGACGCGGAACGCTGCCGGCGGCGAGCAACGATCGCACGACGTTCCGGGTGCCCTCCGCGTTCGCCCGGTGGTACGCCGCCTCGTTGGGGGCGGCGGTCGCGGCGGCCAGGTGGAAGACCACCTCGGCGCCGTCGGCCCCGCGCCGAAGGGCGTCGCCATCCGCCAGGTCGCCCGGCACCAGCGCGGCACCCAGGGCACGCAGATGCGCGGTGTCCGCCGCGGGGCGGGCCAGGGCGCGCACGTTCCAGCCGTCCGCGGCCAGCCGCTCGGCGAGGTGGCCGCCGACGAAGCCGGTGGCGCCGGTGATGAAGGCCGTGCGGTGCATGTGCTGGGGAAGATGCGGCGGAAACCCAAAACGCGCAACAAGATGGCACGTCTGTCAGCTTGGCGCGGAGGGGGGCCCGCACATGCGTGGAGCCGCCCCGGCGGGTGCCGGGGCGGCTCCAGCGACCGCAGGCGCGGCCGGGTCCGGCTCAGCCGACGCGGGAGACGTTCTCGGCGGCGGGACCCTTCTCGCCCTGCACGAGGTCGAACTCCACCTGGTCACCTTCGGCCAGGCTCTTGAAGCCCGAGCCGCCGATGGCCGAGTAGTGGACGAAGCAGTCCTTCGCTCCGTTCTCGGGCGTGATGAACCCGAACCCCTTGGCGTCGTTGAACCACTTGACGGTGCCGGTCGTACGCATGCGGAACTCCGTGGTGAACGGGCCGGACGCCGCCGGGTGGCGGCCGCCGGCTACGGGTGCGCGGGCCTGGGATGCCCCCCGCGAGCGGGCCTTCCGGCGTCGTTGCCGGAAGCGAAAAAGAGGACCTGGCGACGTCCCCAGGTCCTCTTGCGTGGCACGGGTATCTGCGCCGGCGATGGTCCGCCGGGCGGTCGCGGGCACCATGATAGGCGGCCTCCCAGTTGCTGTCAACGTTCTTTCTTCACCCTCCGCCTCGACTTCCGCACGCGGATCGACCGACGCCCTCTCTCCCGATGCACGTCCTCGGAAGGAGCGCGGTCCGACGTCGCGTTCGAGCGCCCGCACGGCCAGTTCCGTCGACGAATGTCCTCAGACCCGGTTCGCACGCAGCTCGGCCAACGGATACCTGGTGCCGCGCCACTCGATGCCGCCCGTCCGCAGCGTGTAAGCGGCGGCGTTCCAGACGATGTAGACGAACAGCAGGCAGGCGGCGGGAAACAGCAGCGCGTATCGGACGGGGATGCGCTGCACCCGCGCGGCGCCGGCGAAGAGCAGGAGCATCACCGCGACCGCCACCCCGTACAGCGCCCGCGCGGCACCGTGCGCCGCCAGCACGCCGATCCACGGCAGGGTGTAGACGAGCAGGTGCAGGAGCGTCGACGCCACCACCGCCGGAACCGAGTACTCCAGCCCGGCGAAGGCGTTCTTCTTCAACCCTTCCACCAGCTCGCGCACGGACGCGTACCACTCCACGCCTACCAGCTCGCCGCCCACCAGAAAGTCCTGCCGCAGCCCCGCCTTCTTCACGATCTTGCCCAGCTTCATGTCGTCGTCCGGGCGCATGGCGATGGCCCGGTGCGTGCCGGCGGCGCGGTAGGCCTCCGCGCGCAGCAGGTTGAAGGCGCCGATACCCACGTGGCGCCGGCTGCGCGGGTCGCGCGCCTTCCACGGCCGGGCGTAGACCGAGAAGAAGAGGCCGAACGCCACCGCGAACGCCTGCAGAAGCGCCCCCGGCATGTGCACCCGCGGGGCGACCGTCACGTGGTCCAGCCCCTCCTGGGCGAGGTATGCGGCCGCTCGCGAGAGCGCCGTGGGCTCCATCACCACGTCCGCGTCGGTGAAGAGCAGCAGCTCGCCCGCGGACTCGGCGGCTCCGCGCCAGAGGGCGTGGTTCTTTCCCAGCCATCCCGGGGGAAGCTCGGCGAGGTGGATCACCCTGAGCCGCGGGTGTCCCGCGGCGATGCGGTTCAGGATGGCGCCCGTCTCGTCGTCCGAGCGGTCGTCCACCACGATCACCTCGGCGGCGGCGTGCAGCGCGAGCAAGGAGCGGACGCCCGCCTCCACGCCGCGCGCCTCGTTGCGGGCGGCGACCACCACCGACACCGCCGCCACAGGGTCGCTGGGCGCGGGGGTCGGCACGTCGCGAAGAAGGCGCAGGCGCCGGCCGCCCAGCGCGAGGTCCGCCAGCACGGCGAGCTGCGCGGCGGCGGCCACGGCGGCGAGCCAGAGGTGGAGCGCGTGCATCACGTGGGGTTCGGTGGGGCCGGAGGAGACAGGGGCCGCGGCAGTCTAGCGGCGGCGCGGGGTTGCGGCCAACTCGGGCCTCGGGACGGGGCGCGCTCCTTGCACGTTTCGGCCGCGTTTTTCCAGGGGGGACGCGGGCCGGGCGCGGGTCTTCCGGCGCGGCGCGCGAACCTTCGGCAACCGGGAGGATGACGTGGCGGAGATCAAGGTGGAGCGAAAGCGGAGGAGCGTGCTTCCCTGGGTGCTGGGGATCCTGGCGCTGGCGGTGATCGCCTTCGTGGTGTTCCGCGTGTTCGGCGGCGATGGCGGGCCGGGAAACGTGGTGGCGGGCGGCGATTCGACGGTGGTGGTGGACACGGCGCGGCCGTAGGCGCGGGGGTGCGGCACGTACGCCCCGGACCGGGGCGCGGCGGCCCCGGAATGCACGGGCGTCGGGCGTCCGGAACTCGGTGAAACGACCCATTCCGGGTGCTACGGCTGGTCTCGCGGACGGGCCCGATCCATGCAAAGCGCCCCCCCGCTCGCCGTGCCGCCCCCCCACACCATCGTTTTCTTCACCAAGGGTTATCCACATGCCTCGTTCGACCGGAACCGTGAAGTGGTTCTCGCAGGAGAAGGGCTTCGGCTTCATCCAGCGGGAGGACGGCCCCGACGTGTTCGTGCACCACACCTGCATTCCCGGCACCGGCTTCCGCAAGCTGGACCAGGGGGAGCGCGTGGAGTTCGAGATCATCGAGGAGCCGAAGGGCCTGAAGGCGCAGAACGTCACGCGGGTGGACGCGCCGCAGGACGAGGGCAGCCACGCGCGGGGCGGCTACGCCGACCGCGGCGACGGCGCCGAGCGGGGCGGCTGGAACCGCAGCGGTGGCGGAGACGGGGGATACCGGAGCGGCGGGGCGCCGCGCGGTGGGGCGAGCCGGGGCGGGGGCTGGAACCGCGAGCAGGGCGAGGGCTGGCGCGGACGCAGCGGCGGCGGACGCGACTGGTAGCCACAGACGGCAGCGGTGAGCAGGAGGTCCCCGGCGCTGGGCGGCGCCGGGGACTTCGCGTTTCCGGGAGATACCCGGCAGCACGCGCCGGCCTGGAAGGAAAAGCTCGGCGGAGGGGAAGGTCGGGCGGGCTCTCAGGGATCACGGGACGCGGATCCTGCCGATGAGCGACGCGAAGAGGCCGGCGGCTCCCGCGTGCCGAGACGATTCCCAATTCCCCGTCGCAAGCTCGTTCATCGCCTGTACGCGGCCGACTGCCGGCTACCCGGAAGAGAAGCGCCGATTCGACAAAGGTTTCCATCATTCCTCACAACCTATTGCCCCACAACGTCTTTACGGCCTCGCGGTGTTACGCGGCGGCCCTGCGTTTGCAGCGACGGACGACCGCCGCCGAGGGCCGACGCAACCCGGCCGCGGCGAGGACGGAAACCCGAAACGCAGCAGGAGGACCCATGCAGCTCACCAGGCTCACCACCGGACCCGCTCTGTGTGCCGCCGTGCTCGCGCTGGGAGCATGCGCCGGCCCGGGCGTGTCGCCCACGGCCATGAACATGCAGCACGATGCCATGATGGTGCTGGCCACCGCCGACCGCGGCGAGATCGAGGAGGCGCAGCTCGCGCTGCAGCGCTCGTCCAGCCCCGCCGTGCGGCAGTACGCCCAGACCATGATCGCGCACCACACGGCCGACCTGCAGAACCAGAACGCGCTGATGGGCATGAACGACGGCCACATGATGGACGGCTCGTCGTCGATGTCGATGGGCTCGGGCAGCATGGCGATGCCGTCGCCCGGCGGCAGCGACGTGGCGAGCTCGCTGGTGACGGGGCACCAGCAGGCGATGTCGATGCTGAGCGGCCTGAGCGGCATGGCATTCGACCGGGCGTACATGCGGCGCCAGGTGGACGCGCATTCGTACCTGCTCACGTACACGGACTGGCTGATGGGCGCGCAGAACACCGTCATCGGCGGCGACACCACCATGGTGGGCGGAAGCGCCGAGGGTGCCGGCCCGTACGCGGTGCCGCTGTCGTGCGACCCCGGCCGCAGCGAGGCGGCGCCGGGCAACGGGCGCTCGGAGTCGGGCGTCACGTCGTCGGGCAACCAGGCCGCGGTGGGCAACTGCGGCGGCGCCCCGCAGATGCGTCCGCCTCTCCACGGCGGCCACATGACCAACGCCGACGTGATGGCGATGAACCGCGGCGCCCGCGGCATGATCGCCTCGCACCTGGCGATGGCGCGCCAGATCCAGGCCGGCATGTGATGGAACGTCCGCCGCTCGCCTGAGCGGGGGACGCGCGGAGGGGGAGCGGTCACCCGTTGTCCGCTCCCCCTCCGTCGCGTTCGGCCGCTCCCCCCATCCGCCGAGAGGCCGGCAAGCTCGCCTCCGCAGCCTCCGCGTGTCGCCTCCGACTCGAATCCTTCCCCGCGACGGCCCGATCCCCGATCATCGACCGGCAGTCCGCCGTCCATCGAATGGTTCACGCGGCCGACCCGACCAGCCGACCGACCGATCGACCATCGTTCGACGAGCCGTATCGATCGATCCCACCTACGCGACGCCGGCGCCCTGGACGAGGGGGATCACCTCCTCGGCGAAGCGCTCCATCTCCTCCATCTGCGGTGAGAACTGCAGCAGCAGGAGGTCCAGGCCGGCGCGCTCGAACTCCAGGATGCGCTCGGCCACCTGCTCGGGGGTGCCGACCAGGCCCGAGCGCAGGCCGCGGTTGCTGACGGAGTAGTCCTCCAGCGACACGCGCTGCTCCAGCTGCGTGTTGCCGATCCAGTCCTGGTAGTTGGCGAAGCCCTTCGCGCTGGCGTTCACGTCCGTGATGCGCCCGACCTCGCGCTTCGCCTCCGCCTCTGTCGATCGAACCACGGCGTACCCGGCGGCGCCGAACGACAGGGGCGGCAGCTCCAGCCGCTCGCGGCGGGCGCGCAGGTCGGCCACCTTGGCGGCGATGGTCGCCGGTGGGTCGCCGTGGGTGAGCCAGGCGTCGCACTTCGCCGCGATCAGCTCCTTGGCGGCCGGCGACTCGCCGCCGGCGTACAGCGTGGGCCGCGGCCGGCGCTGCGGCTTGGGCTCCAGGATGGCCTCATCGACCGAGTAGTAGCTGCCGGAGTAGGAGAAGACGGGCTCGCGCCACATGCCGTCCACCACGTCCAGCCACTCGCGGGTGCGGGCGTAGCGGTCGTCGTGCTCGTCGAACTGCACGCCGTACTTGCGCGCCTCGGTGGCCCACCACGACGACACCACGTTCAGCGACAGGCGCCCGCCGCTGATGCGGTCGATGTTGGCGGCCTGCTTGGCCAGCAGCGCCGGCGCGTGGAAGGTGGGGCGCACCGCCACCATGATCTCCAGCCGCTCGGTGACGGCGGCCAGCGCGGCGGCGGTGCTCCACGCGTCCAGCGACGGAGCGTCGACGCCCTTGATGTCGTTCAGGTTCAGCTCCGCCACCAGCGTCAGGTCGAAGCCGATCCGTTCGCTGCGCTGGGCCAGGCGGCGCACGTAGTCCCACGACGCCTCCATCCCCTCGTCCTGGACGTTGCGCAGCCACCCGCCGAAGACGGGAAGCCAGTATCCGAATCGCATGTCAGGCCGCCTCCTTCTTCGCCAGGGCGGCGGCCGCATGCTGCTCCAGCCAGTCGGCCAGTCGGGCGAACGCGTCGAAGCCCACCACGTTGGGCGCGTCGGCCACGAAGTTGGAGAGCGCGTTCACGTCGTAGTAGTAGAGCTGCCCGTCGCGCGAGTCGATCATGTATTCGATGCCGCCCACCTCGATGCCGGCGGCGGCCATGATACGCTCCACCTGCGCCCGCACCTGCGCCGGCGGCTCGTATCCCTCCACCTTCAGCCCGCGCTTCGGCGCGTCCACGGCGCAGACCTGGGCGTCCAGCTCCATGCCGTCCACCCGCTGGCACACGTCCGCCGGGCACAGGTCGAACGAGTTGCCGGGGGTGTAGATGCGGATGCCGTACAGGTACTTTCCGCCCAGCACCTCCACCCGGGCGATGCGGCTCTCCTCGGCCGGGATGAACTCCTGCACCAGCGCGGTGGAGTCGATCCCCAGGTCCAGCGCGCCCGCGTCCACCGCCGCGCGCAGCTCGTCCAGCGTCTCGAAGCGCCGCACACCCGCGCCGCTGCCGCCGATGTTGGGCTTCACCGCCACCGGCCAGCGCAGCCCCGCCGCCGCGTCCACCGCCTGCGAGGCGTGGTTGATGACGCGCGCCCGGGGGTACGGCAGCCCCAGGCCGTGCAGCAGGGCGAGCTGGTCGGCCTTGCTGATCTCGGTGAGCCACGCCTGGTAGCCGTTCACCACGCGCACGCCGTTGCGCTCCAGCCACGCCAGCCACGAGGTGGTGCTGAAGATGGCGTTGCCGTGCCCGCGCAGGTACGCCGAGGGGCTCATGCGGTTGAACACCAGGGCGTAGTCCGGCCGCTCCGCCGGGTCCCAGCGGTGGCTCGCGGCGTCGATGGTCACGTACGGCGTGCCGCGCCGGTCCAGCTCGGTGAAGAGGGGGCGGAACCACTCCGGATGCTCGTAGTAGATGGCGATGGGGCGCGAAAGGTCGGCCATCGGTGCGTCTCCTTCTCGGTGGATCGGGCATGTCCGGCGGCCGATGCCGTCCGGACGGGACGGTGGGCGTACGGTCGGCACCGGTTCTGTCGATGCCGCGCTTCGGATCGCAGGCGGATGAAAAAAGCCCGGCCCGCTCCGCGTGGGAGGGGGCCGGGCTCGAGTCGTTCCGGGGTGGTGCGTCCCGGTCAGCTCGTGCGCTTGCCAGTGCATGCAAGCGCGCCCGTCCGCTTCCCCCTGGCGGGAGAACCGGCGTGGCAACACCACATGCACATGCGGAGCGAGCGAGCGGTCATCGGTTGGCCTGTCGGTCTGCTTCGGAACCAAGAGATCGTTGCTGCGGACAAATCCTAGCCGGCCTGCCCACCGCCGTCAATCCCCGTCCCCCCTCCCCGGCTCCGCCGACGGGAAGGTCGGGCGAATTCGGTCGATCCCTCATCGACGGCATGCGGGAGAGGCGGATCAACAGGCCCGTCGATGGGTGTTCCGACGCCGTATCGGCCGATGCACCCGGCCCGTCGAATCGAGGGAACGCCGCCAGCTCGCCCTCCGGTCGATCGAGCCTCTACGCGCTTGCCGCCGCAGCGCCGCGGCGGAAGGGGAGCACGATCTCCACCACGGCGCCGCCCAGGTCGGGGTCGCGGTCGAAGGTGCGCACGCCGGCGCGGTCGCCGTAGAGTTGCTCCAGGCGGGCGCGGGCGTTGGAAAGGCCCAGGCCGGTGCCGGCGGTGCGCCTCGGGCGCGGGCGGCGGGCGGTGAACCCGGGGCCGTTGTCCTCCACGCGCAGCACCAGCTCGCGCGAGGCGTTCACGAAGGCATCCACCGCCACGACGCCGTTCTCGCCCAGGTCGGCCACGCCGTACTCGAAGGCGTTCTCCACCAGCGGCTGCAGCAGCAGGTGCGGGATCAGCGCGTCCGCCGCCTCGTCGTGCACGCGCAGCTCCATGCGGATGCGGTCGCCGAAGCGCACGTGCTGGATCTCGCGGTAGGGCTGCAGCAGCTCCAGCTCCTCGCGCAGGGTCACCTCGTGCAGGTCGCGGTGGGTGAGGGTGGTGCGCAGCATCTCGCCCAGCTTGGTGACCACGCGCTGCGCCCCCGGCGGGTCGGATCGCACCAGGCTGCTGATGGCGTGCAGGGTGTTGAACAGGAAGTGCGGCTGGAGCTGGCCCTTGAGCACGGCCAGGCGCGCCTCGGCCAGGCTGGCGATGAGCTGCAGCGTGCGCCGCTCGCGGTCGCGCGCCTCCACGAAGGCCGCCACGCCCACGCAGGTGCCCAGGATGAACACGTAGCCCATCACGTCGCGCCCGAAGCGCATGCGGATGCCCATCAGGAAAGCGCCCGCGTGCGTCGGGGCCAGCCACGCCAGGAACGCGGAGCGCGCCAGGCTGCAGGCGAAGGCGCACAGCAGGAAGATGGGCAGGTGCCGGCGCGTGCTGCGCCAGATGGGAAAGCGCATGGTGATGGCGTAGGCCGACAGGCTGAGCATGGCCCACGAGAAGGTGTCCAGCGCCGTGATGTACGCCACGAGCCCCACCGGCAACCCGTGGCCGCCGGCCAGCGGCTGCTGGAGCAGGTCCACGAACTCGACCAGCGAGATCACTCCCCAGAACCCGAAGAACGCCGCCGCCACCCGCGCCGACGGCGTGCGCAGCGCCGGCCAGCGCGCCGGCCGCTCCGTCATCGACACCAGCTCCGCGGATCCCGGGATGGAGATCGCCCGCGATGCACCGCCGGCCTCGGGGTGCGCGGTGGTGACGGATACGGCGTGCCTGTCGCTCATTTTTCAGCGTTTCGCGAGTAAAGCTCGGAGATCCGGGAGTGCCCGAAGAATAGGCGAGGAGGCCGCCCGGGGGAAGCTCCCGAGCGGCCACCGGCGGCACCTCGAATGAGGGACGGGGGGAGAGCGCGGCGCCGGAGACGGGGACTGGGTGATCGGTCGCCGTGGCGGAAGGCACGGGGAGCCGCGGCGGGTTAGGTTGCGCCACGTCAAGGCGTCTCCCAGCCTTCCGTCAGACGGCGTGGGAACGGTGGCCTCCGCCCGCGCGGGCGGAGGTCGTCCCCGGGCGCGGTCAGATCGCGGCCACCCCTCCGGGCAGCGCGTCCCCGGCGGCCGGCCGGCGCCGCTTGCGGCTCAGGATGCCGGCGCACACCAGCGTGAACACCAGGCCCACGGGGAAGGGCTCGATGAAGGTGAACGCGACGTTGATGAACGGGTTGCTGTACATCTTCTTGAAGTCGGCCATCTGGCGGACCGTGGCGGCCAGCTCCTGCTGCGACGCGCCGGACGCGCGGGCCTTCGCGAGCACGGCCGCGGCGTACTTGTCCACGAAGTCGGTCATGACCGTGTGGGAGATGATCTCCCACGTCACCACGTAGCAGACGCAGGCGATGAGCGTGATGAGCAGGCCCACGGCGAACGCCCTGCCGAAGCCGACGCTGCCGCCGGCCACGTTGTCGCGGTACGACCGCACGCCGAAGAACACCATCAGGAAGGCGAGCACCATCGTGGTGTAGCCGATGATCTCGCTCCGGCCAGCCTCGACGTGGTCCATGAGCGGGATGGTGAGCACCATCATCACGGACATGATGGCGCCGGCGATGAGCCCGAACGTCAGGACGGTCCTTCTCATGTGCGCACTCCGGGTGAGCGAGGTGGGGGGGCTTCGATGTCGATTCGAGGATAGGCGCGGCGGCCCGTTTCCGCGTCATCCGTTCGGATGATCTTCGCCGCCGGGGTCCCGAATCACCCGTTCGGACGATCCCGTCCGCGGCAATCGACGGTGCGTTCCTTCGATCAGAAAGCGCTTTCCTCGACGGATTCGCCCGACGGAGAAGGCGCGGTCGATCGACCGAAACGCATCAGGGGATCAGCCCGCGCTGCTTGGCGATCTGCACGGCCTGCGTGCGGCGGCTGGCGTCCAGCTTCTCGAACAGGCGGCTGGCGTGCGTCTTCACCGTGTTCTCGCTGACGAACAGCTTCTCCGCGATCTGGCGGTTGCTGTGGCCGGCGGCGATGTGCTCCAGGATCTCCAGCTCGCGCGGCGTGATGCGCAGCGCCTCTACCCGCGCCGCGTCGCGCACGAACGACGTCGGCGCGGGGACGGCCACCTCGCGGACGACCACGGTTTCCTTCGTGCGCGTGAGCTGCAGGCCAAGCCAGATGCCAAGCCCGGCGAAGACCGCCGCGACCAGCCCTCCGTAGATCTCGATGGAGTGCTCCACGACCAGGTACCGGTACTCCACGACCTTGAGCAGCACGATGAGGACGCCGCCCAGCAGGCCGTAGAGCAGGACGTGCCGCTTCACGCCGAGCGCCGCCAGGCGGGCGAGCGGCGCAGCGCCACGGCCAGCGCGGCGCTCACCAGCGACATGCCGGAAAGGGTGAGCAGCGCGCCCGTGAAGCCGCCGGTGGCGCTCTTCACGAAGCCCAGCAGGTTGGGGCCCACGAAGCCGCCGATGTTGCCGATGCTGTTGATGAGCGCGATGGTGGCCGCCGCCGTGCTGCCCGTCAGCACCGTGGACGGGATGCTCCAGAACGGCGGCAGGAAGGTCATCGCCCCGATCTGCACCAGCGCCAGGGAGGCGACGACCAGGTACGGGTTCCGCAGCAGCGCAGCGCCCGCGCAGCCGATGGCCACCAGCAGCGCGCTGCCGCCCACGTGCATCCAGCGCTCGCCGGTGCGGTCCGAGTGGTGGCCCACGGCGAGCATGGCGGCGGCGCTCAGCAGCGCGATGCCGCCGAAGACGCTGCCCGTGCCGAAGTCGCTCAGGTGCAGCAGGTCGCGGATCATGCCCGGCGCCCAGAAGATGTAGGCCAGGCCGCCGATCACCCCCAGCACGTACAGCAGCGCGATGCGCCACACCGCGCCGTTCGCCAGCGCCTTGCCGGGAGACAGGTGGCCGATGCCGCCGCCCTCCTGCCCGCGCCGCACCCGCTCCGCCAGCCACTCGCGCTCGGCCGGGGTGAGCCAGCCCGCATCCTCCGGCCGCTCCGTCATGTACGCCAGCACGCCGAAGCCGAGCAGCACGGAGGGGATGCCTTCGATCAGGAACAGCCACTGCCAGCCCTTCAACCCCCCGTGCCCGCTCAGCCCCAGCAGCGCGCCTCCCAGCGGCCCGCCCACCACCATCGACAGCGGCACGGCGATCATGAAGCGCGAGATGGCGCGCGCCCTCTGCTCGGCGGGAAACCAGCGGCTCAGGTAGAAGATGATGCCGGGAAAGAACCCCGCCTCGGCCACGCCCAGCAGGAAGCGCACGAGGTAGAAGGTGTAGGGCGAGCGCACGAACATCATCGCGCTGGCCAGCAGCCCCCACGTCACCATGATCCGCGCGATCCACCACCGCGCGCCCACGCGCGCCAGCAGCAGGTTGCTGGGGATCTCGAACAGGATGTATCCCAGGTAGAACATGCCCGCGCCCAGCCCGTACACCGCCGCGCTCAGCCCCAGGTCGCGGTTCATCTCCAGCGCCGCGATGCCCAGGTTGGTGCGGTCCAGGTAGTTGAAGATGTAGAGCACAAACAGGAACGGGATCAGCCGCCGCGTCACCTTGCCCATGGCCGCGCGCTCCAGCGCCGCGTCGTCCGGCGTGGAGGCGGCGATGTCATGCGGAGGCGCGGCGAGCGTGGGGTCGAGGGTCATTAGGGATACGGGGCGGGGTATCGGTTGAGGGAGGGTGCGGCTCGGGTTCGAGGCCGGCGGACGATGGGCGGATCGGCATCGGCCGGAAACGTCTCGGCCTCTCGGTGCGGCCCGGCCCGGCGGAGCCGTGCATGCGGTGCGCGTACGTCGCGGAAGGGGAACGGGCGTGCGGGGGGCGTGGCATCGGGCGCGCGCCCAAGATAGCTTTCGCGCGCACAGGATACCAAGCCCGCCGTCCGCGCAGCCCTCGCTTCGAGCGGATCGCTCCGACGGACGACGGCTCGCGTTCCGCGCCACCACGCCCGCGACGACAGGCGAAACCATCCGATGACAAGAATCCTTCCCGCGTCCGCGGCCCTGCTCTGCGCCGCCGCCGTCCTCGCGTCCGCTCCGCTGGCCGCGCAGACGGCTCCGCCGGCTCCGGCATCTCCGCCGGCCGCCTCGGCGAGCCCCACGCCGGCTCCGGCCGCACCGCCGGTCCGCCCCACGCTGGTGGTGCTCATCACCGTGGACCAGATGCGGCCCGACTACCTGGACCGCTGGGCCGGGCAGCTCACCGGCGGGCTGGCGCGGCTGCGGCGCGGGGGCGCGGTGTTCACGCAGGCGTACCAGGACCACGCCATCACCGAGACGGCGCCGGGGCACGCCACCACGCTGTCCGGCCGCTATCCCGTGCACACCGGCATCGTGCAGAACAGCGCCGGCGTGCTGGACCCGCAGAGCCCCGTGGTCGCGGGCATCGCGGACCCGGCGTCGCCCTTCCGTTTCCGCGGCAGTGCGCTGATCGACTGGATGCGTACGGCCGACCCGCGCAGCCGCGCGCTCTCCGTCTCTCGCAAGGACCGCGGCGCCATCCTGCCGCTGGGGCGCGCGCACCAGAGCGTGTTCTGGTACGCCCTCGACGGGCGCTTCACCACCAGCCGCTACTACGCGGACACGCTGCCGGCGTGGGTGCAGCGCTTCAACGCGCGCCAGGTGCCGCGCTCCATGGCGGGCCGCGCCTGGACGCCGCTGCTGCCCGACAGCGCCTACGCCGAGCGGGACACGGTGGAGATCGAGAACGGCCAGCCGTATGTGGCCGGCGTGCACGAAGTAGCGTTCCCCCACCGGCTCCCGGCGGACCCCGACACGGCCGCGAAGTACTTCACCCAGTTCCCGTGGATGGACCAGCTCACGCTGGACGCCGCCTGGACGGGGCTGGGCGAGATGCGCCTGGGCGCCGGGCCGCAGACGGACCTGCTGGCCGTGTCGCTCAGCACCACCGACGCCGTGGGCCACCGGTACGGCCCCGACTCGCGCGAGATGCACGACCAGATCCTTCGCCTGGACCGCATGCTGGGCGCCTTCCTGGACTCGCTCTACACCGTCCGCGACTCGTCACGCGTGCTGATCGCGCTCACGGCCGACCACGGGATGTCGTCGTACCCCGAGGTGCGCCCCGGCGGCGCCGCGGCCGCCGCCTACCACGTGCACGCCGATTCCGCGGTGGCCGACTACATGGCGCACCTGGCGGAGGCCGGTGTGGACACCTCGGGCTTCGCGTGGAGCGACGGCCTGGTGACGGTGCGTCCTGACGCCTTCGCCGGCGCGTCCGTCTCGGCCGACACGGCCATCGCTGGGTTCGCGCGAATGATCCGGGAGGTGCCGGGCGTGCTGCGGGCCGACCGCATGCGCGACCTGCGCGCGCGGGGCGACACGGCGGACTACGTCTCGCGCCGCTGGCTGCACATGGTGCCGGCGGACGTGCCCATCGAGCTGGTGGTGACGCTGCAGCCCGGCCACGAGTGGGGCGACCCGCGCTGGGCCGAGCACGGCTCCGTGCACGACGAGGACGCGCACGTGCCCCTGGTCTTCTACGGCGCCGGCGTGCGCCCCGGCCGCTACGGCCACGTGGCCCGCGTGGTGGACCTGGCCCCCACCCTCGCCCGGATTCTGGGCGTCGCCCCCACCGAGCCGCTGGACGGCCACGTGCTGGTGGAAGCCGTCCGGTAGCCGTCGCATCCCCCCGTTCCGACGGTCGGCAGACCGTCGATCGAACGACGTTGGATGTCGATGTTGATGCTTGGCGATGGTTTGGTCGATGGCGATCGTCGATGATCGGCGGTCGATGGTCGGGCGATGGACGTGGGGCGGTGGAGCGATCCGCCGCCCCACGTCCGTTCGGCTGACCGACGGAAGGCCGCGGACTTGCGGGCGCGCGGCGGCGGCGCGGAGATCCACATCAACCGAACGGCGGGTCATGGAAACCAGGCGGCTGGGCGGGAGCGGGCTGACGGTGCCGGTGGTGGGGATGGGCACGTGGCGCACCTTCGACGTGCGCGGCGCTACGGCGGAGGCGGATGCCGCGCGGGTGGTGGATGCGGCGCTGGAGTCGGGCGCCGCGTTCCTCGACAGCTCGCCGATGTACGGGCAGGCGGAGCGCGTGCTCGGCGCCACGCTCCAGGGCCGCCGGGAGCGCGCGCTGGTCGCGACGAAGCTGTGGACGACCGACGATGCCGACGCACGGGCCCAGGCGGAGCGCGCGCTGGCGTGGTTCGGCGGCCGCGTGGAGCTGTATCAGGTGCACAACCTGCTCGCCTGGCCGCGGCGCCTGTCGCTGCTGGAGGCGCTGCGCGACGAGGGCAGGGTGGATGCGCTGGGGGCCACGCACTACCGCGCCGACGCCTTCCCCGAGTTGCGCCGGGTGATGGAATCCGGCCGCATCACCGCCGTCCAGGTCCCCTACAACCCGCACGAGCGCGAGGTGGAGCACACCATCCTGCCGCTCGCCGCGGAGCTGGACATCGGCGTGGTGGTGATGCGCCCCTTCGGGGAGGGCGACCTGCTGCGCCGCGCGCCGGGCGACACGGAGCTGGAGCCCTTCCACGCGTTCGGCGTGCGCACGTGGCCGCAGGTGCTGCTCAAGTGGATCCTGAGCGATCCGCGCTGCCACGTCGCCATTCCCGCCACCAGCAGGCCGGCGCACATGGCCGCCAACGCCGCGGCGGGCGAGGGCCCGTGGTTCGGCGCGGACGAACGCTCGCGGGTGGTGCGGCTGGCCTCGGCCTGAGTTTGGTGATACCGTTCGCCCCCGACCGGCAGGCAGACCTTCCCACGGCTGGAGCAGGGTTCCGATGGAGATGATCCACCCCGGCGGCTACTTTCCCGCCGGCCGGCCGACACCGGCGGCGGCGGCGGTCGCCGCCATCCACGCAGCGGGCGGCTCCGGCGTGGAGGGCTGGTTTCCGGACGGCGCCGACGCGCTTCCGCCGCACGTCGCGGCCGCGCTGGCACTTGCGGCCGGTGCGCGCGCGCGCATGGCGTGGAGCGAGGCTGCGGAATACCTCGACGGCGTTTCGATGCTGGCGCCGCAGATCTCCAGCACTGCGCTGAAGGCGGCCGTGGCCAACGAGGTGGCGTGCATCGCCCTTCTCCGCGGCGACGCGTGCGAGCCGGCGGACACGGAGGACGTGCTGGCCGACGGCGCCCCGCCCGTGGAGCACGGCCGCACGTTGCTCAACGCCGGCGTCGCCGCCGGCCTCGCAGGCGATGCGGGCGCGGCGCTGGATCGCTTCACGGAGGCCGAGCGCATTCTCGCGGACGCGGGTGACGAGCACGGGCTGGTGCTCGCCGGTGCCAACCGCGCGTGGGCGCTGGTGCAGGCGCAGGAGCTGGCGGCGGCGTGGCGTTCGGCCGCCGATGCGCTCAAGCGCGCGCGGCGGGCGAAGGACGAGCACGGCACCGCGGTGGGGCTGATGGCGACGGCGCTGGTGGACCTGGCGCGTGGATCGGCCAACGGCGCCCGTCAGCGCTTCGGCGAGGCCCAGCGCGGCTTTTCGCGCACCGGTGACGTGCTGCGGCAGGTGCAGTGCTGCCACGCGCTGGGCGAGATCGCGTACGACGGGAACGACGCCATCCGCGCCGGCGCGCTGTACCGCGACGGCCTGGCGCTCGCCCGCCCCGCCGGCGCGCAGGACGCCATCGAGCGCCTGACGCTGCTGTTCGAGCATCGATAGCTGGAACGCGGGCCGGCCACCGTCTCCCGAACGACCCCATCGGAGCACGCACGACGACGCACGTGGAGGTTTCCGCCGACCTTCCCGACGAGCGGCGGGCGAAAGCCGAGGCCGCCGCGGCGGCAGGAATCTCGCTGGAAGTGCTCGTCGTCCAGGCGATCCGCGAACCGCTGCGGACGCATGGAGTGGACGGCGGCGGATCGTCCGCGGGCACCGACCAACCCTGACGGAGCACGGAGCCTCGATGGAGCCAAGCACGTCCGCACCCCTGCGCGTCTGCGGCCTGGTGGGAAGCCTGCGCAAAGGCTCGCTCAACCGCGGGCTGATGGCGGCCGCGCAGGAGATCGCGCCCGAGGTGGGAATGCAGGTCACCGTGTTCGACCGCCTGCGCGAGATCCCGCCCTACGACGCGGACGTGGACGCCGCCGGCGACCCGGAGCCCGTGACCGCGCTGAAGGCCGCCATCCGCGAGGCGGACGCGCTGCTCATCGCCACGCCCGAGTACAACTACAGCGTGCCCGGCTTCCTGAAGAACGCCATCGACTGGGCGTCGCGGCCGCCGCCGTCGTCGCCGCTGCGGGGCAAGCCGGCCGCCATCATGGGCGCCAGCGGCGGCATGAGCGGCACCACCCGCGCGCAGTACCATCTGCGCCAGATGTTCGTCTTCACGCAGACACACGCGCTGCTGCAGCCCGAGGTCCTCATCCCCAGCGCCGCCGCCCGCTTCGACGCCGAACTGCGCCTGACCGACGAGTCCACCCGCGACCTGATCCACAAGCAGCTCACCGCCCTCGCCGCGTGGACGCGCAAGCTCTCGGCGACGGGATGATCGATTCGCGGTGAACGAGAAGAGGCCGGCAACCCGAGCGGGGTGCCGGCCTCTTCTCATTGATCGAGGTCTTCCGTCACTGCCGCGAGGGACGACGACCGGACGTTATGACGGTAGGAGGCGCGCCTGCCACGCCGCGGGGTCGCGCGAGGTGTGCATGCAGGCGGCGACGAGCACATCCGCGCCTCGGATCAGAACGCGGGGCTCACCCAGAGAACGCTCGATCTCCGCAATCGCTTCATCCAGCGGGATCGCTGCCCCGGGATTCTTCCGATATGCCTCGACCCGACGCAGGATTTCTCGCCGTTGTGCCTCGCTCACGGGAAGCCGGTCGGGCCGGTCGGTTGCCTCGGCAGCCACGCTGTCCCACAGATCCTCGAAGGAGCTGGATCCGTTGAGCAACGAGAAGGTGCAGCAGATCGGAAAGCGCGGGAGTTCTCATGCTTGAAAGCGTCCATCGGCGCCCGCCGCTCGCAAGCTCCTCAAGCTGCTGCACCACGGTCGTTTCCACGGAGGCGCAGGGTGGCTGCGAGGCGACGGAGCTCTCCCCGTCCTGACCTTCAGTTCGGCGGGTGCTCCGGGCGTTCATGGCTTGCTGGACCGAAGCCGATCCGCGGCACTGCACCTCGCGCAATTTGTTTGCTGGACCTTCCGGTGCGGGGGATGTATCCATGTGGCACCCCATCCACACATCCCACCCCCCGTGAGGCTCCATGTCGATCCCGTTCCACCGCCGGGGCGTCGCCGTCCTGGCCGCAGCCGGCGTCGTGTTCACCGTCGCCATCCTGGTCCGCGGGCCCCTCGTGGACGTCATGACCAACCCGGCCGGCTTCGCGCAGGCCGCCTTCCAGCAGCGCACGCGGCTGGCGTGGGCGGGCGTGCTGGGCGGCGGCGTGCTGGAGGTGCTGGGCCTGGCCGCCCTGTACGCGGCCATCGCGCGCTACCACGCCGGGTCGCGCTCGGCGCGCGCGGGCTGGGCGCTCTCCACGGCCGGCATCGCGCTGGCGCTCACGCTGTTCGGGTTCATGGCGATGGCGGCGCCCAAGGTCGCCGGGCTCTACCTGCAGGGCGACCGGCGGGCCATGGAGGTGGTGGTGTCGTTCTTCACCAGCCGCCTGTCGATGGCCATCCTGGGCGCCATGACGGTGGCGTACGTGCTGGGCTGCCTGCTCACCGCCATCGCGCTCTGGAAGCACACGCCGGCGCCGAAGTGGGCTGCCGTCGCCTTCGTGCTGCACGCGCCGCTCATCGCCCTGCCCGTTCCTTTCCCGCTGGAGATCGCCGGCTCCGTGCTGCTGCTGGCCGCCGCGCTCGGCTTCCTGGCCCTGGACGGCCCGCCGCCCGCCGCCTCCCCCGCCCGCCCCGTCGAAGAGCGCGTCCCGGCCGGCGTGGTGTAGCGTAGCGCCGCGCACGACTCAAAACGAACCGCGGTTGTTCGATGGATGAAGGGCGGTGACGGGCGCACGTGCCCGTCCCCGCCCTTCGTTCGCGCTCCTCCGATGACCCGCCTTCGGAGATTCCGGCGCGCGATGCCGAGCATGATGGAACGCCGCCGCCGACCCTCTTCTCGAACGGCCGGATTCGTCGCCGCGATCGCCTCGGGAGGGAATCCCGGGCCTGCGACGACGTATCCGCCCCCACCTTCGTGGGGCTCGCTCCGCACGGGCACCGGCATCCGCGCGTACGGGCCCGCATCCGCGCATCCGATGACGCCGTCCTTGTCCCGGTGCGCCGGAAGCAAACCGCCGCCGGATCTGAGCCGGCGCGGCGTTCCCCTCCCCCGGTTCCGACCGACGCCCGCATCGCTGCCGAAGGCGGACGCCGCGGATCGACGAGCCGTCAGTGGTAGTCGTGCGACGACACGATCTGGTGGGCGTCCTGGAGCGTGAGAGGAAAGAACTTCTCGGCCTTCACGTTCACCACGCCGTCCTCCACGCCCAGCTTTCCCCGCACCGCCAGCATGCCGTGGCCGTTGATGCGCTCGCGCTGCTCGGCGTACACCTGCGGCGTCACGATCACGTCCAGGCGCCCCGTCTCGTCCTCCAGCCCCACGAACACGAAGCCCTTGGCCGTGCCCGGCCGCTGGCGCACGATGACCACGCCCGCCGCCGTCACCCGCTCGCCCCCACGGCGCCCGGGGGTGCGCAGCGACTCCACCGTCTCCACCCCCAGCGTGCCCAGCCACGCCCGCAGGTGGCGCATGGGGTGGCCCTCCAGGTCGAAGCCCGTGGTGCGGTGGTCCTGCAGCGTGCGCGCGGCAGCGTCCGCCTCGGGCAGCTCGGCCGTGGACGGGTGGGCGGGCGCCAGGGGGCCGCCGCTGCCGCGGGAGCGCAGCTCGCCCAGCACCGTCCACAGCGCCCGGCGGGGGCCCCCTTCCACCAGCGAGCGGAAGGCGCCCGCCGCCGCCAGCGCGCGCAGGCCGGGCTCGCCCACGCCGGCGCGCTCCACCACCTCGCCCACGGAGGCGAACGGCCCCTCCGCCAACGCCGCCTTCAACCGCGCTCCCGCCTTGTGCCCCAGCCCCCGCACGTAGCGCAGCCCCGCGCGCACGGCGGGCTCGGGGACGTCGTCGCGCGCTTCCAGGGTGCAGTCCCAGGCGCTCTTCGCCAGGTCGATGGGGCGCACCGCCACGCCGTGCGCCTTCGCGTCGTGCACCAGGGTGGAGACGGGATAGAAGCCCATGGGCTGGGCGTTCAGGCTGGCGCACAGGTACTCGGCGGGGTGGTACAGGCGCAGCCAGGCGCTGGCGTAGGCCAGCAGCGCGAACGAGATGGCGTGCGACTCGGGAAAGGTGTAGCTGGCGCAGGCCTCCAGCCATCCCAGCACCTTCTCGGCCGCCTCGCCCTGCACCCCGCGGCGGGCCATCCCTTCGCGGATGGTGTCGGTGGCGCGGCGCATCTCGGCGCTGCCCCGCTTGCGGCTCATGGCGCGGCGCAGGCGGTCGGCCTCGCCCGGCGTGCACCCGCTCACCACGATGGCGCAGCGCATGAGCTGCTCCTGGAAGAGCGCCAGGCCGTGGGTGCGCTTCAGCACGGGCTCCAGGTCGGGATGGGGATACTCGGTGGGTACCAGGCCGCGGCGCCGGGCCAGCATCTCGCGCACCTGCCCGCCCAGCATGGGCCCGGGGCGGATGGCGCCCACCGAGATGACGATGTCGTAGAAGCAGGTGGGCTTGAGCCGCGGCAGGAAGTTGGCCTGCGCGCGGCTCTCGATCTGGAAGAGGCCCACCGTGTCCGCCGCCGTCACCTGCGCGAAGACGCGCGGGTCGTCCAGCGGCAGCGTGCCCAGGTCGATCTCGCGTCCCCACCAGCCGCCCGCCAGCTCCACGCACTGGCCCAGCAGGCGCAGCATCCCCAGCCCCAGCAGGTCGAACTTGGGCAGCCCCGCGTCGGCGCAGTCGTCCTTGTCCCACTGGATGACGGTGCGGCCGGGCATGGAGGCCGTCTCCACCGGCACCCGCTCGCCCAGCGGCCCCGTGGACAGCACGAAGCCGCCGCTGTGGATGCCGCGGT
This sequence comes from Gemmatimonadota bacterium, assembly GCA_028287185.1. Taxonomy (GTDB): domain Bacteria; phylum Gemmatimonadota; class Gemmatimonadetes; order Longimicrobiales; family Longimicrobiaceae; genus JAQBQD01. The sequence goes on from JAQBQD010000015.1 coordinate 31,896, forward strand.
GGCGCGGCAGGCCGTCCAGCCCGCGCACCAGGCGCACCAGGGCACGGGCGCGGGGCTCGGCCGGGTCCAGCCCCACGGCCGCCAGCGCCTTGCCGTCCGCCATCTCCAGCCAGTCCGCCGCCGTCTCGGCCCGCGCGTACCCGTCCAGCCGCTTGGCGAGGAAGTCCGCCGACTCCACCGGCATCCCCAGGCCCCGCATGGCGTCGCGCACGGCGCTGCGGCCGCGGTACTCCACGTGGGTGCACACCATGGCCGCGTGCTCGCGCCCGTGGCGCTCGTACACGTACTGGATCACCCGCTCGCGCGCCTCGTGCGCCGCGAAGTCCACGTCGATGTCCGGCGGCTCGGGCCGCTCGTCCGAGACGAAGCGCTCGAAGAGCAGGTCGTTCGCCACGGGGTCCACCGCCGTCACCCGCAGCGCGTAGCACACCAGCGAGTTGGCCGCCGACCCGCGCCCCTGGCACATCACCCCGCTCTCGCGCGCGAAGCGGCAGATGTCCCACACCACCAGGAAGTGGTCCGCCAGCCCCAGCCGCGCGACCGTCGCCAGCTCGTGCTCGAGCTGCGCCCGGTGCTTCGGCGAGGCGCCCGGCAGCCGCTCCGCCAGCCCGCGCTCGGCCAGGTGGCGCAGGAAGGCGTCCGCGTCGGGCCAGCCGGCGGGCACGGGGTAGCGGGGCCCCAGCGGGGGCAGGCCGGCCAGGCGGAAGCCGGCGCAGCGCTCCGCCACCTCCAGCGTGCGGCGCACCCCCTCGGGCGCGGTGCTCCAGCGCCGCGCCATCTCCTCCGGCGGCTGCAGGCACCACTCGGCCGAGGGGCGCAGCCAGCCGCGGCGGTGCGCCTCGTCCAGCGTGGCCTTGCGCCGGTTGCACACCAGCAGGTCGTGCACGGCGCGGCCGGCGGGCTCGGCGTAGTGCACGTCGTGCGTCACCACCCAGGGGATGCCCGCCTCGCGCGCCAGCCCCAGCAGGTCGGCGCAGGTGGACGCCTCGCCGTGGGTGCGGTGGTCCCACAGCTCCAGGTGGAAGCGGTCGCCGAACGCCTCCCGCAGCAGCCCCGCCGTCTCGCGCGCCTCGGCCACGCGCCCCTGGCGCAGCAGCCGGGGGATGCGGCCGCGCGGGCACCCCGAAAGGGCGAACAGACCCTGGGCGCGCTCCATCACCCTTGACAGCGGCACCGCGGGCCTCCCGCGGGGGGCGCCGGAACGCCCCTGCGTGACCAGGGAACATAGGTTCCGCCAGCCGTCCGAGTTTTCCACAATGAGGGTGAGGTGCGAGCCGTCCGAAAGGGTAAGCTCCGCGCCGAGAATCGGCTGCAGCCCCGCCTCGGCGCAGGCGCGCGAGAAGCGGACGGCACCCCCCAGGTCATCGTGGTCGGTGAGCGCCAGCGCCCCATAGCCCAGCTCCGCGGCCCGGGCGGCCAGCGCCTCGGGGGTGGACGCCCCGTCGCCCAGGGAAAATCCGCTGTGGCCGTGAAGCTCTGCGTAAATGGATGTCATTCAACGATTTGAGAGAATCCCACATGACGAGCGGTACCGGCGCGCCATCGGGCGGGCCCCTCAGTCGTACCACCCTTCCAGGTGCCAGCCCCCGGTCGCCGCGTCGCGGTACACCAGCCCCAGCCACCCTTCCTCCAACTCCATCCTCCAGTATTCACGGGCGGTTGCGCCCCTCCACCACAGTCCCGAGACGCGCTCCGGCCCTTCGGCGCGGGTTTTCCACAATCCTGGTGGATAACCACCCCCCTGCTCCCTAACTGCCACGGAGGGAGCCGCTTGAACCTCCAACCCCGCCGGACGCCCCCGCGCGTCGATGCGGACACGGGCCGGCAGGGGCTCGGGAAGGCGCCGCAGGCAGAGCCCCAGGCCCCCTTCCGCGGCGATGCCGGGCGCCTTCCCCGCGGGCATGTCGGACGGCGCGAAGGAAGCGAACCCGGCGATGCCCGCCGCGCCCAGGGGCTCCCAGCGGGCGTGCTCGGCGGGCAGGTGGGCGCCCTGCAGCACGGCGCGGCTCAGGGCCCCGTCGCCCCAGCGGGCGAACACGGGCAGCAGCCCCGCGTGCAGGGCGGCCGGGTCGGGCGCCGGCGCGCGGAAGGCGTCGAGCTGGTCGGCGCGGGGGGCGGCCTCCTCCGCCGCCTCCAAGCGCACGCCGGCCAGCGGCGCGGAGAGCGGGCGCTCCTCCACCGCGCGGCGGCACAGGTCGCCCAGCACCCGCGCGTCCGCCGTGGGCCGCGCCGGGCGGATGGGGCGCGCGTCCTCGCTCCCGT
>JAQBQD010000123.1 GCA_028287185.1 Gemmatimonadota bacterium
CCCTCCGGCGGGGCGCCCAGCAGCGCCGCCGCGGCGCGCGCGCCCACCAGCATCCCCAGCGGCCGCCGGGCCGGCTCCGGCCCCTCGCTCCGGATGCTTGTCTGCGGCTCGCGCACGAAGCCCAGCAGCCCGCTCTCGGTCGCGTCCAGGCTCGCCACCGCCACGCCCGCCGCCGCGCCGTACTTCGACAGGTCGTCCGCCGCCCAGTAGCGCGACGACGGGTGCCCGTCCGGCCCCAGGGGCGGCGCGAACACCACCAGCCTGCCCGCCGCCAGCGCCGGCTCCAGCATCTCCCCCCCGATGCGGCCGCCGTACACCACGGGAACCGCTTCGCCCGACATCTCGCGCCCGAACGGGAAGACGCCCGCGTACTCCGGCAGCGGCGCGAAGTCCGTCCACAGCGCCAGAGGGGCGCCGTCCACCACCAGGCGCGCCGCGGGGTCCACCGCGCGGCGCACGATGGGCACCGTCTGGAAGAAGGTGCCGTTCTCGCCCGCCGGCTCCAGGCCCATGCGGCGGAGCTCGTCCGCGATGTATGCCGTCACCTTCGCATTGCCCACGCTGCCCCCCTCGCGCCCCAGCATGGAGTCGTCCGCGATGACGTACAGGCGCGTCATCAGGTCGCCCGGCGTGATCGCGGGTACCGTCGGCCGGGGGGCGTGCGTGCGGGGAAGCTCGCGGGGGGCGCCGGCCTGCGCGGCGGCCGCGGCGGGAAGCGCCAGCGCGAGCACGGCGGCCAGGGCGGCGCGCCGGGCGGGAAGGACGTGGTTCACTCCGTACCTCATGCGGTTCAGGGTTTGGGCGGGAGGACGGCGGAAGGCGCCGCGGGCGGCGCACGCTCCAGCGCGGCGCGCTCCGCGGCGGGCAGGCCGTGGCGGCGCGCGGCGGCGGAGGCCAGCACCTCCAGAGGCTGCTGCGGGTGCCGCACCCGCCACCCGTACGGCGTCCGGACGAGGTGAAAGGTGTCGGCGCGCTCCCGCGGCGCGAAGGGCAGGTAGCGCGCCTGGTCCTCGTCCGCGCGGCGCACCTCCCCCACCTCGCGGTACACCACGCGCACCCACGCCTGGTCGCCCGCGGCGGACAGCGGCTGCAGGGCGTAGCCGGTGATGACGGTGAACGACTCGGGCGCGTCGGCGTGGCCGGGGCATTCCACGGCGCCGTCCCACCACGGGCTGCGCCGGAGGAAGTCGCCGCCGGCGTCGCGCGCGGCCAGCTCGCGCGCCAGCTCGGCCGGGTCGGCGTGGGCGTTCGCGCGGGACAGCGCGCACCCGGCCGTGTCCGCCGACATGGACGCCCCGGCGAGCCCGGCGCCCGGAGCGGGGGGCGCCGCGCCGCGGTGTACGCGGGGCATCCGGCCCACGAACGCGCGCAGCGGGCCCGCCTCGATCGCCGGGTCCCGCCCGGCGGCGGGGCGGTCGCGTGCGCAGGCGGGCAGGGCGAGCGCCGCCGTCAAGCCGAGCAGGATGGGGAGCGGGCGCGTGCGCATGGCGGGGGCGGCGTCAGGGAGTGCGCGTCTGGATCGTTCGTACTGGAGCGGGCCGGCCGGGACGGTCGACGAAACCCGGCCGCGTGGGGCGCGTAGTCCATGAGTGGGCCGAAGAGGTGTCGCCGCGGAGGGACAAATGCCCCCGCGTCCGGATTTCGCACGAGTGCAAGTCGAGGAAAATCAAGCATTTAGGCCGGTGTTTCAATGGCACGGTTGATGCTTTCACCACCCTTGACGGAACCCGCGGCAACGGAGGAGATGGATGGAGCTTTCTCGTCGGTACTCGGCTCGGCATGGGAGCGGCTTCGCGGCCTACCTGGCCCTGGAGGTGGCGCTCATGCGCCGGTTCCTGGCCCAGGGCGGCACCGAGGAGGAGTTCTGCAGGCGGCTGGCCCCGGCCTTCCACCGGCGCTACGGCCCGGTGTTCCTCGGCGGCTCGCGCGTGTCGATGCCCCTCCCGCGGCTCCGCCCGGCGCGGCCCCGCAGCCTTCCCGTGGAGAGCGGCGCGGATTGCCGCGTCGCCTCCGCGGCGTAAGCCCGCGCTTCACGTCCCCTCCACGGTCCCGCAGTTCCATCCACCGTCCCGCAGGCCAAATCCATCCCCGCCCCTCCGCCCCCGCTCCCTGCCCGGCGCGAGGCGGCTGCTCGTTCCCGCTCCGCACCGGTCGCCTAACCTACGTCGGCACCCGCCACGCCGGAATGGGCGGGCGAGTGTCCGATCTCCGTTCCGTCCGAGAGCGGACACAGGTCGCGTTGATGGGGCGGGCGAAATGCAGATCCTGCGGCGGGGGCGTCGAAGGCGGCGGGGCGACGGCCGCCGCTCGGCGGCTCAGCGCTGTCCGCCGGAGCCGCGGTTGAGGATGGGATGCTTGTGCGGCAGGGGCGGCCGCTTGGCGGGCGGGTCCCACCCGCGCGGCGCCTCTGGAGCCGATGCATCCGGCGACCGCGGAATGTCGGGCAAGGCCGGCGTAGGGTCACGCTCGCCGCCGCCGCCGGGGTCCCGCACGGCCGGCACCGGACGGAAGCCCGCCGGGCGCAGGTCGCTGCTGGAAGGCTGCGGCAGGCTCTCGGGCGGGGCCGGGGGGCTCGGGCGGACGGGCGCGCGCCTGCGGTAGTACGGCAGGAACGCAGCGCAGCGGAAGCAGCGAAGCTCGAAGGGTCCCACCACGTACGAGCAGATACGGCAGAGTCGCTTCAATTCCAGGTCCGGTCCGAGGCTGCGGGATGCGCATGGCCGGCGTGGGCCCTGCGCTTCACCAGATACCGTCGAGAGGGGCGGTTCGTTGGAGGTCCGCGTCCCCCGGCCGCTGCACGAGGCACGCCACCCGCGTTCCTCCGGCGCGGCCGCGCGAAACCGTGCCGCCGCGGGGATGGGTGGGCTCCAATATTTGTTGTGCCCACACATCTTTCCAACGGCGCGTCCCGCCATTGCGCCCGCGGACCCTACGCCCGGGACCGGTCCGCCGGATGCACGGTACCCTGTCCTGCATCGCGACAGTGTATCCAAACGCGTCAGCGCGGCGACTGCACCCGCGGATCGGGCGAGGGGGCGCGGCTCGTCGGCCGCGCCCCCTCGTGCATCACCGGTCCGTCCTCGCTGCGAAGCGGGTCCACGGCCGTTCATCCCCGGGCCGTCCCTCCCCGTCACGCTCGATCCCCTGCCACCGCCGCGGGCGTCTCCCGCGCGGCGAGGGCGGCGCGGAGGGTGGGCGCGAAGGCCTCCGGGTCGCTGCGCGCCAGGCGGACGTCCGGGGTGCCGTGCCACGCGGCGCACTCGTGCAGGGCGGCCGCCAGGTCGCGGGCCAGCGCGGCGGAGGGGCGCACGCCGGGCTCCAGGTACAGCGCCTTCACCTCGAACACGCCCTCCTTGCGGTGCGCCTTGGCGTCCAGGCGCCCCACCAGCTCGCCGCACCGCAGCAGGGGCAGCACGAAGTAGCCGTAGCGCCGCTTCGGCGCCGGCGTGTAGCACTCGATGCGGTAATCGAACCCGAACGCCTCGCTGGCCCGCGCGCGGTCCCAGACCAGGGGATCGAAGGGCGAGAGCAGCGTCGTGAGCACGGGCCGGATGCCGTCCTGGGCCGCGCGGTGGACGAGGGCCAGATGGTCGGGATGCACGAAGCCCTCGTCCTTCCAGCCCTCCACCGGCACGCGCAGCAGCGCGCCCTCGTCGGCCAGGCGGTGCACGGCGGCGCGGGTGGCGGGCTTGCCGGTGCGGAAGTAGTCGGGCACCCACGCCGCCCGGGCGACGCCCAGCGCGCGCACCGCCTTCAGCGCCAGCGCCCGCGCCGTCTCGTCCGGCGTGGGCATGCGCTCGTCGCTCCAGCCCGGCAGCACGCGCTCGCGCAGGTCGTAGATGCGCTGGAAGTTGTGGCGGCGGGCGATCATCAGCTCGCCGGCCGTGAGCAGCGACTCCAGCAGGCGCTTCTCCGTCTTCCATCCCCACCATCCGCCCGGCCCGCCGTCCGTCCGCTCGAAGTCGGACGAGCGCACGGGCCCGTTCGTGCGGATGTGCTCCAGCAGCGCGGCCACAGTCCCGGGCTTCGCATCCATCATCGCGCCGGCGTACTTCCACCCCATGCTACGGGCGTTCAGCATGCGGCCGCGGTACAGCGGATAGTCCTCCACGGGAAGGAAGCACGCCTCGTGCGACCAGTACTCGAACACGTCGCCCTCGGCCAGCAGCTCCTCCAGCCAGCGCGGCTCGAACGCGCCCAGGCGGCCGAAAAGCACCAGGTACGGGCTGCGCGCCACCACGCTGATGGTGTCGATCTGCAGTGCGCCCATGCGCCGGACTGCCGCGGCCACGTCTGCCTTCGTAGCGCGGCGGGGGCGGCGGTCCAGCCCCATCGCCGCCAGCATCACGTGGCGGGCGGCCTTCGCGGAAAGATGCGGCGTGCTCACGGTTTATGGAGTGTCGGCGGGTGGGGAGTGTCGATGGAAGGCTGGACGTTCGGATCCAACGATCGAGGACGCCTGATTCGGCGGATTCGACCGATCGGCGAATGGACGGATGGGGCGGATCAACGGATCGGGACGAATCGGCGGATCGGCGGATCGGCCACGGAGATCCGTTCCACCACCCGTCGGACGGGCGGTGCATCGGTGCGAGGCCAGGCTCCAGATGCGATCGCCCATCCGCCGGTGGATGCGCCGGCGGCGGGAAGGTAGGGCCGGCGGAGGGGTTCCGTCAGCCCCCGTCGCCCACGGGCGGCGGGATGGGCTTCTCCAGGTCGCGCTCGGCGTGGCCCACCTGGGGCTCGCGGGCGCGGAAGTGGCGCACGGCCTCCATGCCCAGCGCCACGAAGCTTGCCCACGCGAAGCCCGCCGCATAGCCGGCCAGCACGTCCGACGGGTAGTGCACGCCCAGGTACATGCGCGACAGCCCGATGGCCGCCACCAGCGCCGACGCCACGCCGAAGGTGACGCGGCGCATGCGCCGCCCGGGCTGCAGGCGCGCGACCAGGTAGGCGAGCGTCACGTAGACGATCACCGAGGTCATGGCGTGCCCCGACGGGAACGACGACAGCTTGGCCGTGGTGAGCCAGGGAAAGAGCCGCGGCCGCGGCCGGTCGAACACGGACTTGAGCAGCGTGTTCAGCAGCTCGCCGCCCACCAGCGCCACCCACAGCAGCAGCACCGAGTAGCGGTGGCGCGAGAGCCAGAGGAAGGCCGTGGCGACGAGCAGCATCACCAGCACCACGGCGGCGGAGCCCAGCGCCGTCACCTCCAGCGCCACCGACGTCAGCCCCGGCGTGCCGTGGCGGTGCATCCACACCAGCACGGCGTCGTCGAAGCGCTGGGTGCCGCCCTCGCCCACCTCGTCGGCCAGCCACGCGAAGGCCGCCGCCGTGCCCAGCAGCACCACGAAGCCGGCCACCAGGTAGATGCCGAGGGCGGCGTGCAGGCTCTGGACGTGCGTGCCGAGCAGGCGGAACACGCCGTGCGCGGCGCGGGCCGGCGCCGCGGGGCGTTCGTCGCCGTCCTGCCGATCGGGAAGGGGCGGGCCGTTTTTCATGGGCCGCCGCGGGCGCATGAAGCGTACCTCCGGAGCCCCGGGCCGCCCGCGGGCGCAGTTCGACGCGCCGCGTCCGCCGACCCGTCTCTTGCGCGCGGCGGGCGGCGGCGCGTAGCGTGCCCGCCATGATCAGCCTGCAAGAGGTGACCAAGGAGTACGCCGGGCCCCTGCGGCGCGCCGCGTCCGGACGGGTGCGCGCGCTGGACGAGGTGACGCTGCACGTGGCGCCGGGCACCGCGCTGGGCATCGTGGGCCCCAACGGCGCCGGCAAGAGCACCCTCATCCGACTGCTGCTGGGCTACCTGCGGCCGTCCCGGGGGCGGGTGGAGATCGACGGGCTGCCGCCGCGGCGCTACGTGGAGCGCCACGGCATCGCGTACGTGTCCGAGCTGGTGGCCATCCACCCAACGTGGACGGTGCGGGGCGCGCTGCACACCTTCGGGCGCCTGGGCGGGCTGCAGGGCGTGGAGGCGCGCGCCCGCGCGTGCATGGAGCGCATGGGCATCGGCGGGGTGGCCGACCGGCGCGTGTCGTCGCTGTCCAAGGGAAACCTGCAGCGGCTGGCCATCGCCCAGGCCCTGCTGGGGCCGCGCCGGGTGATGATCCTGGACGAGCCCACCTCGGGGTTGGACCCGGAATGGGTGATGCGCCTGCGCGAGGTGGTCGCGGAGTGGCGGCGCGAGGACCCGCTGCGCGTGCTGCTGGTGGCCTCGCACAACCTGGACGAGGTGGAGCGCGTGGCCGACCGGGTGCTGGTGCTGGAGCAGGGCCGCGTGCGCGAGGTGATCGACCTGCGCGGGCGGAGCGAGGCGGCCGCCGCCTACCGCCTGGAGGTGGAGCCGGCGGAGGGCGCCCCCGCCGCGGTGCGCGCGGCCTTCCCGGACGCAGTGCCCGAGGACGGCCCGCCCTTCGCCTTCCGCGTGCAGGCGCCGGATCTGGGGGAGCTGAACCGCCGCGTCGCCGGCCTCATGGCGGACGGCGTGCTGGTGCGCTCGCTGGCCCCGGAGCGGGTGTCGCTGGAGGAGCGCTACCACGCCGCGCGCGCGGCCGGCGGGGAGGCGCGGCCATGATCCGGCTCTTCCTGCGCATGGCGGCGCCGCGGCTGCTGCTGGCGGTGCTGCTCGGCTTCATGTTCTACCTGAACGAGCCCGTCTTCCACGAACACGAGGGGCCCGTGCGCACCCTGGCCGACCGGCCGCACCCCATCGACCTGGCAGGCTCGGCGGCGAACCTGGCCGCGCTCACCATGGTCATCCTGCTCGCGGGGTTCCTGTCGACGGACCGGCGGCGGGGTTACTACCGGCTCACCTTCACCCAGCCCATCAGTCCGCTGCGTTACTACGGCACGCGCTGGCTGCTGTGCCTGGCGCTGTCCATGGGCGCCGCCGCCGTGTTCATGGTGGCGGGGCAGTACGCGGCCTGGGGGGAGTACCTGGGGGGCGGACAGGGGCTGCTGCTGGCGCTCGTCGCGGCGGTGGCGTACGGGGGGCTGCTGGCCTTCCTTTCCGCCGTGCTGCCGTTCGGGGACACCTGGGTGGCGCTCGTCGTCTTCTTCGCCACCTTCTTCTGGCTGAACGCCCTCACCTTCGGCGCGCAGCCCTTCGTCACGCCCGTGCGCGAGGCCATCTCGCTGCTGCTGCCGCCGCAGACCGCGCTGCGCGACGTGGACGACGGCCTCGCCCGCGGAGTGCTGGACTGGGGCGCCGGCACATTCGCGCTGGGATACGGGATGCTCTGGCTCGCGGGCGCGGGCCTGCTGGTGCGCTTCCGGGAGTGGCCGTGACGGGAAGGACGGTAGAGCGGGGAGGGGTGGGGCGCGCGGAGAAGAGAAGGTCGCCGACGGGATTTGTCGGCGGACGCGTCGGGAGAGAACGGTCGTTGGGATCACGCCCCCAGGATCGACGGCGAGGGGCGAATCGCGGTGCTCAAGGCCGGCGCCGGCCGCGCGCGCGGGGGCCGGCCAGCCAGCGCCCCAGCTCGAAGAGGGGAGGTACTTCCATCCCCCGCCGGGCAAGTCGGAGCCGAACGGCCGCGAGGCAGCAGAGCATCAGGTTGGTTCCGGTCAGGATGCCCTGCCACGTGCTCGGCGCGGGAACCCAGACCTCCAGCACGCCCGCCATCGAATAGTCCGAGACGACACTGATCATCACCGCGTCACGCAGCGCGTAGACCACCAGCGCCAGCCACAGCAGCGCGTCGACCGAGTCGCGCGCCACCGCCACGAGCAGGCACCCGAAGAGCAGCAGGACGGCGAACCCTTCGATGTACGTGAGCCAGGCAGCGTGCTCCTCGAAGGAATGTGCTTGCTCGGCCAACCCGATCACGCCTCCCAGCAGGAAGAATCCCCCGTTCCAGAGGGTGATCCGCCGGAGCGAAACCTGGCCGGGGCCCCGCCACCGGGTGACGAGCAGGAAGATGAGCAGGGTGAGGCCGATGGAAAGCACGGCGCGGCTGTCGTTGCCGACGGCGTTCCAGCGGAGGTACTCATCCATCACGCGGCTGCCGGCCCCCGACACGAAGGCCCAGTCGGCGAACAGGTCATGGAGGGTGGCGACCGCGCCCATCCACGTGAAGGTCTGCCCGGTGACGAGCCATGCCGTGCGGTGCTCCGCCGGCCCCTGCGCGTGACGGCTCACGCGCAGGCACAGGATGCCGAACAGCAGCATCAGCGCGGCGGAAAGCTGCTGCAGCAGCAGGGTCGTCACCGGGACCGCCTTCGCTCAGCTTCCGCCTAGCACTTCGGCGGGCAGCAGCTTGCGTTGTTCTCCACGATCAGGACCTCGTCCCCCGGAGCCGGGGGCGTGCCGCCGTCGAAGGCCCGGGCCGCGCCCGCCGCGCCGGCGAACGGGGCCGCGTCCGAGTGGTAGCGGACGTCGATGCTCACCACCTGATCCGCACCCTCCACCACGTCCACGCCCGCCCCGGCCGCGGCGACAGCGGCGGATTGCAGCGAGACGGCGGCCGTCGCGGAGTGGCGCAGGACGACGTTGAACCCCGCGAGCGGGCCCTTGTACTTCTCGGCGTGGCCGTTGGGGCTGTTGTCGATGTCGACCTGCAGCGTGCGGGTGTGCGGGCCGCCCCTCAGCTTCACGAACGACTTGCCGTCGGGCCCCTTCATGGGCCCCACGTGCCCATCGGGCTGGGGAACGCGGTACACCTCGCGGGGGATGTCGAACGGCACCGTGGGGCCTTCGGGTCCCAGGGGCTGGACGGCGGCGCCGCCCACGAACCCGCGGTAGTAGGTGAGCTCGTAGGTGTGCCCGTTCCACTGGGCGCAGGCGACGGCGTAGCCCTCGGGGAGCTTCTCTTTGGGTGGTGCCTTTTGAGTGCTCATTGGCCTCGGAAACTGCTGGGGGGGAGGAAGCGCAACCGGCTGCGGTGCGAGGAAACTGCCGGGCGCGTGGACACAGTGTCAAGCCGTGCGCCCGTTAGCGGACGCCGTGGCGACGGATTGGCGCTCCGGGAGCGCTCGGCGGCTTTCGCCGGGCTTTCGGACGCGGTGGATGTGGGGAGTTCGATGCCGTTCGCAGGGGGTCGTGCCCGGCGGCTCCGTGGCGGACGCCCGCGCGGCCGAAATAGGCCGCGTGGAGCAGTGCACCGTGAGGACAGGAGCTGTGCGGGCCGGGGAACGGGCTGGAGCGTGACGCGAGGGCCGAAGGGCGGAGTTCCGGACGGCGGGCGAGCGGGGCGGCGGTCCCGGATCGAACCGCCGTCTGGCATAGTGGGATGCCGTGTCCGCGGTGTCAAGGCATCTGCACCGGGGGCGCGTTGCAGTTGCGGGTCGAGATCGCCTCGTGCCCTCGCCGCACACCCGCGGGGTGTCGATCGAGTCGCTGTAGCCGCTGCTTTCCCACGGCCGGGATTGTCGATGGACGATGGGCGAGCGAGTCGCGTTCGATGCGTCGGCAAAGGCAGGTGCATCCCCATCGTCCTGCCGGGTCGCAGCCGTCGCTTCTGGTGCACGATCGGGAAGCCGCGCGCAGGGGCGTCGGAGGGATGGAGCGCGACCCGGATTGCGTGCTCGCGGCGACCTTCCGTAAGCGCCCGGCACGATGGTAGATTCAGAGTTGCGTCCGCTTCGTATGTTTGCGAGGCGGACGCGGGTGTTTCCGCCCCCGTCCCGAACCCGCGCCATGCGCCTCCTCCGGCTGTCCCGCCACACCGCGACTGCTGCCGCGGCGATGCTCCTCGCGTCGTGCGCCGCCGCCGGCGCCCAGCAGGTGCCGGGCGAGAAGCGGCTGCGCGTGGTGCACACCAACGACGTGCACGGGCACCTGCTGAGCGCGCCCACCCCCTGGAGCGGCGGGCGGCCCGTGGGCGGGATGGCGGTGCTGGCGGCGTACTTCGACAGCGCGGCCGCGCACTTCGACGGGCCCACGCTGGTGCTGTCGGGCGGCGACGACATGCAGGGCACGGCCGTGAGCAACCTGAGCGCGGGCCGCGCGGCCATCCAGGCCATGAACGCGGCCGGCTACGACGCGGCGGCCCTGGGCAACCACGAGTTCGACTGGGGCCAGGACACGCTGCGCGCCCGCGTCCGCGAGAGCCGCTTTCCCTGGCTGGCCGCCAACCTGTACCTGGCGGGCACCACGCGGAACCCGGCATGGGTGCGGCCCTGGGTGATGATCCGCCGCGGCGGGGTGAAGGTGGCCGTGGTGGGCGTGGCCCTGGCCGAGACGCCGCGCATCGTGCTGCCGGACCGCGTGGCGGGGCTGGAGTTCGGGCCCGAGGCGCCGGCCATCGACCGCAGCGCGCGGCAGGCCCGGGCGGCGGGCGCGGACTTCGTGGTGGTCGCCATCCACTCGGGCGCCGTGTGCACCGAGCCGGGCCGCGCGCCCGAGGAGGCGAGCACCGGGTGCACCGGCGACGTGCTGGACGTGGCGCGCGCGCTCACCGAGCGCGTGGACCTGATCGTGGGCGGCCACACGCACCGCCGCGTGGTTACGGAGCAGGGCGGTGTGCCCGTGCTGGAGGCGGGCTCGTACTCCGAGGGGTTCAGCGTGACGGACCTGGCGCGCAGCGGGGGCCGCACTCGCGTGGCCTACCGCGCCGTCCGCGTGCCGTGGGCCGACTCCGTTCACCCCGACACCGCCGTCGCGCGCATCGTGGGCGCGTGGGACCGGCGGGTGCGCGCCGTGAGCGAGAGCCCCGTGGCGTCCCTGGCCGCCGCGCTGGACACGGTGGGCGGGGACTTCCCGCTCGGCCGGCTGATGGCGGACGGCTTCCGGCGGGTGGCGCACGCGCAGGCGGCGCTGGTGAACGACGGCTCCATCCGCCGCGGCCTTCCCGCCGGCACGCTCACCTTCGGCGACCTGTACGAGCTGCAGCCGTTCAAGAACATGGTGGTGGTGCAGGACGTGACCGGCGGCGTGCTGCGCGCCGCGCTGGAGAACGCGCTGGGAAAGAACGGCAAGCCCGACGCGAACGTCGCCGGCATCACCGTCGCGTACGATCCCGCCGCCCCCGCCGGCGCGCGCGTCCGCTCCGTGCGCCTGGACGATGGCCGAGAGCTGGGCGACGCGGACCGCATCTCCCTCGCGTCGTCCGAGTTCGTGGCCGCGGGTGGGGACGGCTACACCATGCTTCGCGGAGTTGCCGCGCGCTCCAGCGGCGTGCTGGACATCGACGCCGTGATCGCCCACCTCCGGGCGCTCCCGCAGCCGGCGGCGGCGCCGACGGACAAGCGGTGGGTGCCGGTGCGAGTAGATCCGGCGCGGTAGATCGGGGAGATCGCGGGAGGATGTGGCGGCGGAGTCCGGTGTATCCTTGGAAAAGGGGTGGATGAGTCCGCGGCAACGACCACGCGATGCTTCCCTGCGGAGGCTGGCTCCACGCGGTGGATGGGTTTCCGCGGCACGCACGTGGTGCCGGTGCGGCGAGGTGGGTCTGCGGGGGGCCGCCGGCATCGACGAGGCACTGACATCTTGGACGTCGGCTGTTTCGCCGGCTCGGTTTCATTGATTGGCGATCATCGAAGCCCGCCGCAGTCCCATCTGCCGGCCGCGGTGCTTGCGACGCATCTCTCGCGGCACCAGGTTTTCGCTCCGGCGTAAAGCGCTCGCCCGTCCCGCCGCTTACCATTCTCTTCCGAACCGTTCCCCATGCGCCTGCACATCTCCTTCCGTACGCTCGTCTACACGGCCGCCGCCCTGGTGGCGCTCTTCGCGGTTCCGCTCGCGGCGCAGCAGGCGCCCCGCCGGCCGCCGCTGCCGGACACGGCGGACGTGAACGACTGGGAGGCGTACTACGACTACGGCTACAAGATGTTCAAGGCCTCGCCGGAACGGGCGGACGCGGCGTTCTACTGGGCGTCGCGGCTCGATCCCGAGCGCGCGGAGCCGCTGTTCGGCCGGTGGGCGGCGTACTGGTACCGGTGGGACGGGCGCTTCGCCGAGTACCTGCAGGACGAGCTGAAGGGCGAGGACCTGAAGGAAGCCGTCCGGGTGGACTCGCTGCGGCTGCGCGCCATGCTGCGCAACCCGTTCGTGCAGCGCGACCTGCTGGTGCCGGCGTACGACCGGCTGCCCGGGCGGTGGGGCGACGACCCGGCCACCCGCGGGATCCTGGCGACGGCGCAGCACGACTACGCGCGTGCCGTCGCCCTGCTGAACGTGGCCCTCCAGCACGGCAGCAGGCCCTGGCTGCACGAGGACCGCGCCATCGCCTTCGTGGCGCTGGGCCGCTTCGACAGCGCGAAGGTGGAGACGGAGACGCTGCTGGCGGAGCTGCATCGCGCGGACGAGCGGCGCATGGTGCGCGTGTACGAGTCCAAGGGCGTGGTGGAGTACGGCCTGGGGATGCTGAACCTGGCGCGGCGCGACCAGCCCGCGGCGCGCGAGGCGTTCGGCCGCGCGCTCACGGAGGACCTGGCCCTCGCCCCCGCGCACGCGATGCTCGGCATGCTCGCTCTGGCGCAGCGCGACACCGCGGCCGGCTTCGCCGAGTACCGCCAGGCCGTGGAGCTGGCGCCCGAAGACCCCGTGCTGCGCGTGCGCTTCGGCGACGCGCTGACGGGCGCGGGCCGCGCGGCGGAGGCCGTGGAGCACCTGCGCCGCGCCGTGGCGCTGGAGCCCGCCTATGCGGCGGGCTACGAGAGCCTGGGACGCGCCCTGGCCGCGTCGGGCGAGCGGGCCGCCGCGCTGGACGCCTACGCCGCCTACCTGGTGCGCGCCCCGCGCCGCGAGGCCGCACGCATCGCCGCCGTCCGCCGGCGGGTGGAGGCGCTGTCCGCCCCGCCGGCCGCCGCGCCCGCGCCCACGCCGATCCCCTGAGGTCGGAGCCCGGCGGGTAGAGGACGGAGGCCGGTGGAACAGGGGTAGCGGATCGGACGCACGGCGGTGCGGCGAAACGACACGAAGGGCGGCATCCCGCGCGGGGTGCCGCCCTTCGTCCACCTCTCCCTGCGATTCCACCGGCGGACGCGGACGATGCGAGTCCGCCGGCGGATCCGTCCAGCCGCGCCGCGTCAAGCCGTCGACCCCGATCAGGCGACGGCTCGACGGCTACGCGGCGACGGCCTCGGCCTTCAGGGCGTCGCGGGCGGCGCGGTAGCCTTCCTCCAGGAAGTACTGCGTGCGGTCGAAGTCCCATCCGCCCAGGTGGCCGATCTTGGGGCGGATGTAGACCATGGGCGGACCGTTGTAGGTGTCCAGGATCGCCTTGCGCTGCTCGGCCAGGTTCAGGCCCAGCACGCGGTCGTGGATGGCGATCATCCCGCGGTTCAGGAAGTCGGCGGCGGGGGGCAGGAAGTCGCTGCCCACGTCCACCCCGATCACCCGCTCGGCGCCCCAGCGCGCGGCCTTGCGCACGGGCAGCACGTCCAGCACCCCGCCGTCCACCAGGTGGTCGCCCCCCACCTTCAGGGGGGGAAAGTAGATGGGCAGCGCGCAGCTCGCGTAGATGGCGTCGGACAGCGGCACGTCCTGCCGCGCGCCGGAGCCGAACCACACCTCGTCGCCGCTCACCAGGGAGACGGTATTCACGCGGAGCGGGATGGACAGCTCGTCCCAGGTGGACACCGGCAGGTGCGCGCGGATGTAGGCCATGTAGTGCGGGCCGTCGAACACCGAGTCCTCGCGCACGCCGCCCAGCCAGAGCGAGCGGCGGTTGATCTCCACGATGTCCTCCTTGCGCAGCGCCAGGGCGAGCTGCGCAAGGTCCTTCCACCCCATTCCGCCGGCCAGGCAGGCGCCGATCAGCGCGCCGATGCTGGTGCCCATGATGGCGTCGGGCTTCACGCCGCGCTCCTCCAGCGCCTTCCACACCCCGATGTGGGCCAGGCCCTTCATCCCCCCCCCGCCCAGCACCAGCACCGTGCGCGGACCGCCGCCGGAGGACGCCGTGGGAAGGGGGATCTCGTCCTTGTGCTTGCTCACGGCTCCGTCCCGCGCAGAAGGTGATGTGGGGAATTCCCTCGCCGCGCCCCCGGTGGGCGCCGGAGTGCAACCGCCAGGCCACGTGCGGAAGCCCCCGCGGAACACCGCTCCGGGCCGCCGTTTCGTGGGTCTCGGAGGGTTGACTTTCCCCCCCGCGGAGTCTACGTTCGCCTGATAAGAAGAATCATTCTTGCGTCCTTGGCCCCGGCCCACCGCCCCTGGCGGCGCCGGCCGGCGAAGGGCGCCAACGGCGCCGCTCCCCCACGCAACGGCGGCGCTCCGAGGACGGACGAGACGACGACCACGGCCGGCGCGACCGGCTTTCCACTCCAGGAGAACACCCCGATGGCCCAACCGCTGCTCAAGATCACCAACCTCCACGCCGAGATCGCGGAGGACGGCACGGAGATCCTCCGCGGCGTCGACCTGGAGCTGAACGAGGGGCAGATCCACGCGATCATGGGGCCCAACGGCTCGGGCAAGAGCACGCTCAGCAAGGTGATCGCGGGGCACCCCGCGTACGAGGTGACGGACGGCGACATCCTGTACCGCGGCGAGAGCATCCTGGGCCTGCAGCCCGACGAGCGTGCGCGGGCCGGGGTGTTCCTGGCCTTCCAGTACCCGGTGGAGATCCCCGGCGTGTCCGTCGCCAACTTCATGCGCACGGCGCTGAACGCCAAGCGCGGCGAAGAGGTAGACATCTTCGACTTCCAGGACGAGCTGGAGGCGCGGATGGGGATGCTGGAGATGGACCCCGCCTTCGCGGCCCGCTCGGTGAACGACGGCTTCTCGGGCGGCGAGAAGAAGCGCAACGAGATCCTGCAGCTCGCCATGCTGGAGCCCCTGCTGGCCGTGATGGACGAGACGGACAGCGGCCTGGACATCGACGCGCTCCGCATCGTAACGGGCGGGATCAACCGCATCAAGTCCGAGCGGCCCGAGATGGCGGTGCTGCTCATCACGCACTACCAGCGCATGCTCAACTACATCACGCCCGACGTGGTGCACGTGATGGTGGAGGGCCGCATCGCCCGCAGCGGCGGGGCGGAGCTGGCGCTGGAGCTGGAGGAGCGGGGCTACGACTGGCTGCGCGAGGAAGCGGGGGCCGTCTGAGCACCGCCGCATCCGCCGCCGCACGTCCCGGTATCACGCACAAGGAGGCACCATGCCTGTGAACGAGAGCGTCGCCGAGCTGGGCCTCGACGAGTACAAGTACGGCTTCCACGACGACGTGCAGTACCTCTTCAAGAGCCGCAAGGGGCTCGACGAGGAGATCGTGCGCATGGTCTCGGCCCAGAAGGACGAGCCGAAGTGGATGCTGGACCTGCGCCTGAAGGCGCTGAAGCACGCCCTGGCGCGCCCCTGGCCCACCTGGGGCGGCGACCTGTCGGGCCTGAACTTCGACGAGATCTACTTCTACATCCGGCCCAGCGAGCGCACCGGCAAGACCTGGGACGAGGTGCCGGAGACCATCAAGAACACCTTCGAGCGGCTGGGCATCCCCGACCAGGAGCGCCGCATCCTGGCCGGCGTGGGCGCCCAGTACGAGAGCGAGGTGGTGTATCACTCCCTCAAGAAGGAGTGGGAGGACCAGGGCGTCATCTTCAAGGGGATGGACGACGGCCTGCGCGAGCACGAGGAGCTGGTGCGCCAGTACTTCGGCACGGTCGTCCCCTTCCGCGACAACCTGTTCGCGGCGGTGAACACGGCGGTGTGGTCGGGCGGCTCGTTCGTCTACATCCCCAAGGGCGTCAAGCTGGACATGCCGCTGCAGGCGTACTTCCGCATCAACGCCGAGGCCATGGGCCAGTTCGAGCGCACCCTCATCATCGTGGAGGAAGGGGCGCAGGTTCAGTACATCGAAGGATGCACGGCCCCCAGCTACAGCCAGGACAGCTTCCACTCGGGCGTGATCGAGATCATCGTCAAGGACGACGCCCGGATGCGCTACACGACCATCCAGAACTGGTCGCACAACGTGTACAACCTGGTGACGCAGCGCTCGATGGTGGGGCGCAACGGCACCATGGAGTGGGTGGACGGGAACCTGGGCAGCAAGCTGACCATGAAGTACCCGTCCTGCTACCTGATGGGCGAGGGCGCCCGCGGCGAGATCCTGTCCATCGCCTACGCCGGCCCCGGGCAGCACCAGGATGCGGGCGGCAAGGTGATCCACATGGCGCCGCACACCAGCAGCCGCATCGTCAGCAAGTCCATCAGCCGCGGCACCGGGCGCAGCTCGTACCGCGGGCTGCTGAAGGTGGAGAAGGGCGCGCACCACGTGAAGAGCAACGTGGAGTGCGACGCCCTGCTGCTGGACGAGCACGCGCGCACGGACACCTACCCGTACATCGAGATCGAGGACGAGCAGGCGCAGATCGGCCACGAGGCCACGGTCAGCAAGATCGGCGACGAGCAGCTCTTCTACCTGATGAGCCGCGGGCTGAGCGAGGACGCGGCGGCCACCATGGTGGTGCGCGGCTTCATCGAGCCCATCGCCAAGGAGCTGCCGCTGGAGTACGCGGTGGAGCTGAACCGCCTGATCGAGCTGGAGATGGAGGGCTCGGTCGGGTAGGGTGCCGGCGGCTCGGTCGGGCGGCTGAAGCCGCGGCAACGACGGCGCGAAGCCTCCCTTCGGAGGCTGCTCCGAGCGGGGGCGGACCTCGTCATCGCCGGCCGCGTCGGGTAGGAGAAGCTCGATCGGCTGCGGATGGACGCGGCCCGTGAGAGGCCGTGCGTGAGACATCCCCTCGCCCGCTTGCGGGAGAGGGGGCCGGGGGGTGAGGGCTATCAATCAAGCAACGACGGGACTGAACGATATGGCTGACGGCACGGCGACGGTGGGTCCGGTGGCGGCGGTGGGCGCGCTGACGCGCGACCAGGTGGAGATCCTGACGGCGCGGAAGGGCGAGCCCGAGTGGCTGCGCGCGGGACGGCTGAAGGCGTGGGACGCGTTCGCGGCGGCGCCCATGCCCACCACGCGCGACGAGGACTGGCGCTACACCGACATCGGCCGGATGCTGAAGCTGGAGGGGTTCGCCCTCGCGGACGAGGCGGCTTCCGTCGCGGACGCCGACGGACTGCCCGCCGGCCTGCGCGCCGTGGTGGACGAGTCCGGCGAGACGTCGGCGCGGGTCGCGCAGGTGGACGCGTCCGTGGTGCTGCGCGAGGTGCCGGCCGAGCTGGCGGCCCAGGGGCTGATCGTGTCGTCGCTGGAGACGGCGCTGCGCGAGCATCCGGCGCTGGTGGAGCGCTGGCTGGGCACGGCGGTGACGGACGAGGACGGCAAGTTCGCGGCGCTGAACTCCGCGTACTGGACGGGCGGCCTCTTCGTCTACGTGCCCAGGGGCGTGAAGGTGGAGGTGCCCGTGCGCTCGTACCGCTGGATCACGGCCGCCGGCACCGCGGTCTTCGGCCGCACGCTGGTGGTGGCCGAGGCGGGCGCCGAGGTGGCGATCGTGGACGAGGTGGCGTCGGACGACTTCGACCGGCCCACGCTCTCCACCAGCGCGGCCGAGCTGTTCGCGGACGAGGGCGCGAAGGTGACGTACGTGTCCGTGCAGCGCTGGGGCCTGGGCGTGGCGCACCTTTCCACCGACCGCCTGGTGGCGGGGCGCGACGCGAAGATCACGACGCTGTACACCACGCTGGGCGGCGACCTGAGCCGCGCGGACGTGAAGTGCCGCCTGCGCGCGCCGGGCAGCCACGTGGACATGCTGGGCGTGTACGTGGCCCAGGGCCAGCAGCACTTCGACCACGAGACGCTGCAGGACCACGTGGCGCCCCACGCCAGCAGCAACCTGCTCTTCAAGGGCGCGCTGGACGACCGCTCGCGCTCGGTGTTCCGCGGGCTGATCCGCGTGCACCCCAAGGCGCAGCGCACGGACGCGTACCAGACCAACCGCAACCTGATCCTGGCCGCCGGCGCCCGCGCCGACTCGCTGCCCAACCTGGAGATCCAGGCGGACGACGTGCGCTGCTCGCACGCGGCCACGGTGGGGCAGCTGGACGAGGAGGAGATCTTCTACCTGCTGTCGCGCTGCATCCCCAAGGCCGAGGCGGTGCGGCTGGTGGTGTTCGGCTTCTTCGCCGAGGTCCTGGACCAGCTTCCGCACGAGGGCGTGCGCCGCGAGCTGCTGCGGGCGGTGGAGCGCAAGCTCGCCCGCCGCGCACAGGCGTAGCCGGTGGCGTTCGTGCGGGCCGCGTCGCTGGCCGACGTGGACGAGGGCGGGCTGCTGGGGCTGGAGATGGAGGGCCACCGCGTCTGCCTGGCGCGCCTGCAGGGCGACGAGGTGTACGCCTTCGCCGACAACTGCACGCACCGCGACTTTCCGCTCTCGGCCGGCGAGCTGGACCTGGAGGAGTGCTCCGTGACCTGCGACTGGCACGGCGCGCAGTTCGACGTGAAGACCGGCGCCGCGCTCTGCCTGCCCGCGACCCGCGCCGTCGCAACCTTCCCCGTGAAGGTGGAAGGCGGCGAGATCCTGGTGGACGTGGCGGGCTGACGGCTCGAGCCGAAGGGACACTATGACGCGGAGCCGTCGTCAGCCCAGGACGGGCGGCTTCGGCTCCGCGATCCTTTGACATCAACCGGGTTTTCGCATGTCGCTTAGCTCGATCCTGCGGGCCAATCCCGAGCAGCTGCGCGGAAAGCTCGTCCGCCAGATCATCGCCTTTGCTGGTGATGGGAGGCTGTTGGATGGAAGCTCTGCAGCGTCCGAGTTCCGTGAGTATCTGAGGAATGTTCCCTCGGGAGACCTGGCGAGATACGCGGATGAGTGCCTGGCTGAGAAATTCGAAAATGGTGGTTTGGCGCTTCAAGACATCGTCAACCAACTGGGCCGACGGCTTGGGTTCATTGTAGAGGACGGACGATACCGCGGAGTCGCCGGAGCGATCGGCTTCGATGGGATATGGGATTCGCCTGATGGGCACCATATCGTTGTCGAGGTAAAGACGACTTCGACCTTTCAGATAGAACTTGATACCATTGCCTCATATCGCCGTGAGCTGATCCGATCGGGACGCATAACCGAAGATCGATCCTCGATTCTGATCGTAGTTGGCCGTGACCAAACCGACGATTTGGAAGCGCAAATTCGCGGATCACGACATGCATGGGAAATCCGACTTATTAGCGTGGATGGACTCAAGCGGCTCGTCGATCTGAAGGAGGATCTTGATGATCCGTCGATCGCGCGAAAGGTCAGCGAGATTCTAATTCCCTATGAGTACACCCGTGTAGATCGCATCATCGATCTTGTATTCTCGGCCACGGAGGAGGTCCTCCATGATCAGATACCTCAAGCACTCGACATCGCTGATGGGGCTGCGGCTGGATCCCTACTGAAGCCGACGCAGCAGCCAACTATGGACATAGCCGTTGATGCGGGTCCCGCTGTAGATCGGGCCGGCCCGATGATGTTTAACGCTGCGTGCGCCCAGCGTATTTCTGCCGTCTTTAGAGCAGTGCTCCTTAAGCGCTCCCGCACCCTTTTCTCTTCTCCGGATGAGTCGATCGGTGTTGTCTGCTTGGTGTCTAAGGAACATCCTGGCGGGGTATACTGGTACGGTTATCAAGACTACGCGCGGGATTCTCTAAAAGGGTTTCCTAACGCTTACGTGGCATTTGGCTGCGGATCGCCCGAGCGGATCATTGTGATTCCGTGGAATGACGTTGAGCAATGGCTGGGTGGAATGAACATTACGGATCGGGAAGGCCATAAATTCTGGCATGTTAAAATCTTTTTCGATGGCAACGCGGTTGTACTCCATCGAAAGGCCGGCCAACTACGCGTTGATCTTTCCAAGTACCTGATCAAATGATAATGAGCCCATCTACTGTTCGCACACGGACGTCTGCTTTCGACGCAGCCCGGCTGCGCGACGACTTCCCGATCCTGCGGGAGCAGGTGAACGGGAAGCCGCTCGTGTATCTCGACAACGCGGCGACCACGCAGAAGCCGCGGGCGGTGACGGATGCCATCGCGCGCTACTACGCGCACGACAACGCGAACGTGCACCGCGGGCTGCACGAGCTGGCGAGCCGGGCGACGGACGCCTTCGAGGGCGCGCGCGAACGGGTGGCGCGCTTCTTCGGTGTGGCGGACGCGGCGGAGATGGTGTGGACGCGGGGGACGACGGAGGCCATCAACCTCGTGGCGTACGCCTGGGGGCTGGACCGGCTGCGCGCCGGCGACGAGGTGCTGCTGAGCGTGCTGGAGCACCACAGCAACCTGGTGCCCTGGCAGATGCTGGCGCAGCGCACGGGCGCCCGGCTGCGCTTCATCGACATCGACGAGCAGGGCAGGCTGGACCTGTCGGCCCTCGACGAGGTCCTGACGAAGCGTACAAAGCTGGTGTGCATCGGCCACGTCTCCAACGCGCTGGGCACGGTGAACCCGGTGGCGCACATCGCGGAGCGGGCGCACGCGGTGGGCGCGCTGGTGCTGGTGGACGGAGCCCAGTCGGCGCCGCACCTGCCGGTGGACCTGCCGGCGCTGGGGTGCGACCTGTACGCGTTCTCGGGCCACAAGATGTGCGGGCCCACGGGGATGGGCGGCCTGTGGGGCAGGCGCGACGTGCTGGAGACGTTCGCGCCGTTCCACGGCGGCGGCGACATGATCGACACGGTGGAGCTCGAGTCGTCCACCTACGCGCAGCTGCCCAACCGGCTGGAGGCGGGCACCCCGCACATCGCCGGCGCCGTGGGGCTGGCGGCCGCGTGCGACTACCTGGCGGGCATCGGCCGCGACGCGATCCTGGCGCACGAGCGCGCGCTGATGACGTACGCGCTGGAGCGCATGGCCGAGGTGCCCGACCTCACCGTCTACGGGCCGGCGGACCCGGCGGAGCGCTCGGGCGTCGTGTCGTTCACGCTGGGCGACGTGCACCCGCACGATCTGGCCACGATCCTGGACGGCGAGGGCATCGCCATCCGCGCCGGCCACCACTGCGCGCAGCCGCTGATGAAGCGCCTGGGCGTGGGGTCCACCGCGCGGGCCTCGTTCTACCTGTACAACACGGCGGGCGACGTGGACCGGCTGATGGACGGGCTGGAGCGCGCGCGCCGACTCTTCGGGCTGTGAGGGCGCGATGACCGAACGCTCGGCGGTGGACCTGCTGTACCAGGAGCTGATCCTGAAGCACTACCGCAGCGCCGCCCACCGCGGCGAGCTGGAGCGCCCGGACGTGGTGGTGCCCATGAAGAACCCCACCTGCGGCGATGACATCACGCTGCACGTCAGCTTCCGCGAGGGGCGCGTGGCCGAGGTGGCCTTCAGCGGCCACGGCTGCGCCATCTCGCAGGCGGCCGCGTCCATGATGAGCGAGCGCATCACGGGCCGCACGCTGGACGAGGTGCACGCGCTGGCCGCACGCTTCCGCGAGATGATCCACGGCAGCGCCGAGGCGGCGGCCGACCGCGCGCTGGGCGACCTGCGCGCCCTGGCCGGCGTCGCCAGGCTGCCCAGCCGCGTGAAGTGCGCCATGCTGGCGTGGGACGCGCTGAACGAGGCCGAACGCCGCGGCGGGGTGCAGGGCCCGGGAGCGGAGCCGACCTGATCCGCCACGCCGTTCGACGCGGATGGTCGACGGTCGCGGCCGCTCGCGGTGTTCTGGACGCGGGTCACGGCGCCGGCCCCTCGGGACCGGTGAGGACGGCGTACGGGTTCAGGTCGCGGCCGTGCCACCACGCGTTGGGGTCCGTCACCGTGTACATCCCGAAGTGCAGGTGCGGGGCGGACGCGGAGGCGTTGCCGGTGTGGCCCACGTACGCGATCACGTCGCCCGCGCGCACCAGGTCGCCCTCGTCGATGGCGGGGGCGTAGGCGTTCAGGTGGGCGTAGTAGTAGATGGTGATGCCGTCCAGCCCGCGCTCGTACAGCGAGATGCCGCCCAGCGCGCTGGAGTCGCGCTTCACGATCACCCCGCCCGCCGCCGCAAGCACGGGCGTTCCCTGCGGCGCCATGATGTCGATCCCCAGGTGCTGCCGGCCGCCCGAGCGCGCGTCGTGGAACGAGTCGCGCAGCTCCCGCCGGCGCACCCCCGCCACCGGGATGACGAGCCCGGTCCGCGCCGCCGCCCCGCCCGGCGCCTCGCGGGGGCGGAGCGTCAGCACGAGCGCCTGGCCGGTCAGCGCGATGCAGGCGATGGCCGCGGCGAGCACGGCGCCTTCGATCCAGGCCGTGGCGATGAACGCCCGGCGCCAGGTGATGGTCCCGCTGAGATCACGCATCCTGCCTCCCTTTGGCGGAGGGAGAGGGCATGAACCGAGCCCGGTTTCGGTGAGGAGGCGGTCCGCGCAGCTTCAGCCCGGGATCGTGGGATCGCTCCGCGGCGGACCCAGCGTCCCGGACGTCGGCGTCCGAAGCCGGCCGATCGAAGGCTGACGGTCGAGCGGTCCGGGCACACGGTCGATGGCGGCCGAGCGCCGCGCCGACCTCTGATCGACGACGGGAGAACGGACGAGGGGGAGGGGGGCGGCCGGTGACCGTCCCGCTCCTCCGGCCCGGAATCGAATCTCCGACCCGCCGCCCCCGCCATTCGCCATGCGTTTCCCGCCTCCCGTCCGCGTCGGGGCACCGCCTGCGGAACCGGGTGAGACGCGGGTCCGACGGCGGAGTATCTTGGTTGCAGCGAAGGGAGGCGGCGCCCCGGCGACATGCGCCGCAGGCCGCCCCCGTCGATCCGCCGCGCCGGGTTGCGGACGCGGCATCCGATGGACCACGCGGCACAGGAGGATGGACCGTGCGCGACTTCGATGCGTTCGACGCGATGGAGATGAGCCCGGAGCACGCGGGACGGGTGATCGGCGGCACCGACAGCGGGGCAGGCACCGGAACCCCGTCCAGCGGCCTTCCCGACAAGGTGATCACCTGGATCGAGGGCGTCATCTGCAACCCACTGGGCGGCAGCGACCCGGACGACACCGAGACCATCTCGTTCCCCTGAGTGCCGCCGCCTCCATCCCCCGAAAGCCCCCGCGCGCCCGCTCGCGCCGGGGGCTTTCGTCCGTTCCGCGACGGCGGAGGCCGCGGAGCCGAGCCCCGTTCGCCGCGCGTGCCGCCCGCGCGACTCCCAGCGTGGACGGGGCCAGGTCCGCTCACCCGGCGGCAGGCGCCGCTCGTCCGCCCCATCGCGCCGCTCGCGGAGGCGCCGTGGCCGAACGTGCGGCCCCCGCGCATCTTCATCACGGACGGCGGGACCTGAGATGACCGAACGGCCGTCGTGCGATGCCCCCCGGGCTCGCCGCCGGCCGGGCGCCCGCCGCGCCGCCACCGTTCACTGCAAGACAGGAGATTCCCCCGTGCGCGACATGGACCTTTTCGAATCGTCGGAGCTGTCCCCCGATCAGGCCTCGCGGGTGATCGGCGGCCTTGGCGGCACCCCGAAGATCGTCGACACCGGCGTCACCGACACGGTGGTCACCTGGATCGAGGGCGTGATCTGCCGCCCCTTCGCGCAGCCCGACAGCGCCGACCCCATCAACCCGCCGTACTGAGGCAGCCGGCTCGCCCCGCGGCGGACGAGAGAAGCCCCCGCGCGCCCCACCAGGGCGCCGGGGGCTTTCGCCGTCCGGTGAACCACCCCCTCCCCGAGGGCCCGGCGCTCAGCTCATGAAGTAGACGCGCTCCTGCAGCTTGGGGCGGTAGCGCCGCGAGCAGACCAGGCGCGTGCCGTCCTTGAGGATGACGGACAGCTCGCCGTGGAAGAGGGGCTCCACGGCGGCGATGCGCGACAGGTTGACGATCGTGGAGCGGTGGATGCGCACGAAGCGCGCGGGGTCCAGCAGGCGCTCCTCCATCTCGGTGAGCGTCTTGTGCAGCAGGCGCTGCGACTTGTCGATGTGGATGCGCGCGTAGTTGCCGTCCGCCTCGATGTGGTCGATGTCCTTCACCTCCACGAAGCGGAACTGGTCGCCCGTCTTGATGGCGATGAGCTCGGGGTACTGCGGCTTCTGCGGGGCCTGGAGGAAGTCCACGAAGGCGCTCATGCGGGGGTCGGCGGCCGAGCGGCGGGCCAGCGCGGCGTGGCGGGCGCGGTCCAGCGTCACCCGGAAGCGCTCCTCGTCGAAGGGCTTCAGCAGGTAGTCCAGCGCGAACGCCTCGAAGGCGCGCAGGGCGAACTCCACGTAGGCCGACGCGAAGATCACCACGGGCATGCGCTCGGCGCCGATGGCCTCCACCACGCCGAACCCGTCCACCCGCGGCATCTGCACGTCCAGGAAGACGAGGTCGGGCTTCTCCGCGCGGATGCGGGGGATGGCCTCGCTGCCGTCCACGCACTCGCCGATCAGCTCGATGTCGTTCTCGCGCTCCAGCAGCGAGCGCATGCGGCCGCGCGACAGTGCGTCGTCGTCCACCAGCAGGGTGCGGATCAGCTCGCTCATGGGTCCACTCGGTTCATGCCGCGGTCGCCTTCGGTGCCACGATCCCTCCCTCCAGCGGCGTGTCGTGCCAGGGGATGCGCACCGTGGCGACGGCGCCCCCGTTCTCCCCCGGCGCCAGGGTGAAGGCGTGCCGGACGCCGTAGAGCTGCGCCAGCCGCGCCCGCACGTTGGCCGACCCCACGCCCGCTCCGTGCCTCCGCTCCACCGATTCCGACGGTGCTCCCGACTCTTCCGACGGGGCCTCGTCCGACGCCTCCGCCGATGCGTCCGCCAGCCCCACGCCGTCGTCCGCCACCGACAGCTCCAGCCACTCGCCGTCGCGCCGGCCGCGGACCTCGATCCGGCCGCCGCCGTTGGGCGCCACGCCGTGCTTGATGGCGTTCTCCATCAGCGGCTGCAGCAGCATGTGCGGCACCAGCGCGTCCAGCACGTCGTCGTCCACCTTCCACTCGACGGAGAGGTTCCCGCCAAGGCGGATCTGCTCGACCTCCACGAAGGGGCGCAGGCCCGCCATCTCCTCCTCCAGCGGCACCTCCTGCGTGGCGACGCTGGTCATGGCCCGGCGCAGCAGGTCGGACAGGCGCACCACCATGCGCTGCGCATCGGCGGGCCTGGCGTCCACGAGGGCGGAGACGGCGTGCAGGGAGTTGAAGAGGAAGTGGGGGTTGAGCTGCATCTTGAGCATGCGCAGCTCGGCGCCCGTGCGCTGCAGCTCCGCCTCCGCCAGCGTCGCCTGGAGCCGAAGCTCGGCGAGCTGCTGCCGCCGGTAGCGCCGCGCGTACTCGGCCGCGTGCGCCACGCCGGCGAACAGCACGTAGAGCAGCACCACCGCCAGCACCTGGCCGCCGACGGAGGCCGGCAGCAGCTCGCCGGGCCGGTATCCCATGAGCGCCCGGAAGCCCATCTTGCCGACCACTACGGCGCAGCCCAGGCCCACGGCCGCGGCGGCGTGCACGCGCATCCCGCGCCCCACGCGGCCGCGCACCAGCGGGTGGCGGCGGGTGAGCGCGGCGGCCACCAGCAGCACCGCGGCCCACAGGGTGGCGTTCAGCCCGGAGTAGAGGAAGGCCAGCGCCCACGCGCCCCGTCCTCCCCGCACCACCGTCTCGGCGTGGTGCGCCTCGAAGCCCCGGGCCCAGGTCAGCGCGATCCACAGCCCCGCCAGTGTCCACTCCACCGCCAGGGTCAGCCGCGACACGGGCTCCACCGGCAGAACGTCCGGGTGCCGCGCGCGTGATCCCCCGCCCTCGCGCCCTGCGTCCCCATCGAACGCGGCCGCGCGGAGCGGCGCCGCATCCACCGGCGTGTCGTGCCAGGGGATGCGCACCGTGGCGACGGCGCCGCCGTGCTCCCCCGGCGCCAGGGTGAAGGCGTGGCGGACGCCGTAGAGCTGCGCCAGCCGCGCCCGCACGTTGGCCGACCCCACGCCCGCTCCGTGCCTCCGCTCCACCGATTCCGCCCGTGCTCTCGACTCTTCCGACGAAGCCTCGTCCCACGGCTCCGCCGATGCGTCCGCCAGCCCCACGCCGTCGTCCGCCACCGACAGCTCCAGCCACTCGCCGTCGCGCCGGCCGCGGACCTCGATCCGCCCGCCCCCATTGGGCGCCACGCCGTGCTTGATGGCGTTCTCCACCAGCGGCTGCAGCAGCATGTGCGGCACCAGCGCGTCCAGCACCTCGTCGTCCACCTTCCACTCGACGGAGAGGTTCCCGCCGAGGCGGATCTGCTCGACCTCCACGAAGGGGCGCAGGCCCGCCATCTCCTCCTCCAGCGGCACCTCCTGCGTGGCCACGCTGGTCATCGCCCGGCGCAGCAGGTCGGACAGGCGCACCACCATGCGCTGCGCGTCGGCGGGCTTGGCGTCCACCAGGGCGGAGACGGCGTGCAGGGAGTTGAAGAGGAAGTGGGGGTTGAGCTGCATCTTGAGCATGCGCAGCTCGGCGCCCGTGCGCTGCAGCTCGGCCTCCGCCAGCGTCGCCTGGAGCCGAAGCTCGGCGAGCTGCTCGCGGCGGTAGCGGCGCGCGTAGACCACGGCGTGCGCCAGGCCGGCCACCACGAGGTAGGTGACGAAGACGGAGACGGGCTCGTTGACGTCGCGCGCGGGGGAGAGCTCGGCGCCGGTGCCTCCCAGCGCCTGCCGCTCGGCCACGCGCGTGAGCAGGTTCGCCAGCGCGAAGGCGGCGGCCGCGCCCAGGTGCAGCGCCAGCGCGCGCGCAGCCCCC
>JAQBQD010000143.1 GCA_028287185.1 Gemmatimonadota bacterium
TCCGCCGGCACGACCTGGGGGGCGAAGTCGTTCGCGGCCGCCGCGGCGGCCGGGGAAGCGGGCGCGCCGAACGGGGGAAAGACGCTGCGCACGGCCGCGTGCATGGCGCCGGCGGCCTGGCCGCGCAACGCCGGGTCGGAGGGCGCGCCGGCCCCGTCGGGCATGGACAGCACCACCTCCACGGGGACGGCCCTCTCGCCCACCAGCACGTCCTCGGCGTCCATCTCCAGGCGGGGCAGGAGCTGCATCCCCGCCGGCTCTCCCGGGGGTGCGCCCAGGGACAGCCCGAACGCCTCGGCGTCGTCGTTCCACAGCAGGCGGGCGCGCGGGTCGGGGCTGGCGAGCGCGATGCCGACCACCTGCTCCACCAGCTCCTCGGCCTCCAGCAGCTCGTACAGCTCGGACACGTACGCGCTGCGCCCGAAGGGCCAGCCCCGGCGGTCGCGGCCGCCCGCCACGGGGTCGAAGAAGCGGCGCAGCACGGCCGCCAGGGGGCGCGACGACATCTCGGCCGGCCGGCTCCAGAAGGCGCTCCGATACGACGCCTCGTCCGTCGCCTCGCCCGCCTCGCGCGCCGCGTCCAGCTCCTCGGGGGCAACGGCCAGCTCGCGCTCGGACACGCGCCGCAGCACGACCACCGCGCGGACGCGCACGGGCACGTAGTCGGGCGTCGCCACGTGGTGGTGCGTGGTGAGGGTGCGGCGCTCGTCCAGGAAGCCCCACAGCGCACGCCGCAGCGTGTCGTCCGCGGCGGCGCGGGCGGCGTCGGGCCCGGCGCGGCGGTGCATGCGGGCCGGCGTGGCCCCGTGCCAGGCGGGCACCACCAGCAGGCTCACGTGCCCCGTCGCCGACCGCCGCCGCCGCTCGGGCCGGCGCGCCTCCAGGTCGCGGTTGGGGATGCACAGCGCCCGGGCGACGGGCGACACCCGCGACGGAAGGTTGGCGCCCCGCCGCCGCACGCCCGTGCGGCTCCACCACCCGGCCAGCTCCGCCGCCGATTCCAGCACGGGGCAGTCGGTACCCGCCAGGCAGAAGGGGCAGGCGTCCCCCGGCGGCGTGTCGGCGGCGGCCCGGAGGGACGCGTCCAGGTGGGCGGCGGCGCGGGCGCAGCGCCGCACGGGCTCGCCGGCGGACTCCTGCATGCGCGCCTGCTCGGCCACCCAGGCGCCGAAGTCCTCGAGGGCGAGCTGCTCGTAGTCGTCGGCCGTGACGGCGCGGAAGCGGGCGCGCAGGTCCAGCACCGTGCGCCGCGCCTCGGCCGCGACGGCGTCGTCGTCCAGGGGGCCCGGCGTCCACCCGGGGCCGCGCAGCAGCTTGAGGAAGGCCACCACGTGCTCGGAGGGCACCTGGTTGGTGCGGTACACCAGCATCTCGGTGCGCCACGCCAGCAGCTCCAGCAGGGTGATGCCGGGGTCCGACGGGTTGTGGTTGGTCCATTCCGGCGCCAGGCCGGGGATGCGCGAGCGCGCCTCCTCCACCAGCCCGGCGTAGGTCAGGTCGTCCAGGTTCTCCAGCGGCAGCGGCATCGGCGGCTCCCTGCGGTTCAGCCGCCCGCGCCCGACACGCGGACGGCGTGCGGGCCGGGGTAGACGAGAAGGCGGTCGCGGCCGAACGCGGGGGGCGGCACCTCCCTGCCGTCCTCCTTCATCCGCACGCGCAGGCTGCGCAGGTGGTCCACGCCGGGGGTGGCCTCCACCACGGCGAACACCTCGGAGCGGTACGGGCGCCGGCCCGGCTCCCAACCCTCCTGGTAGGGCCCGCCGCGCAGCGGGTGCAGGAAGGCGTCCAGGCGCGCGGTGATGGCGTCGGGTAGCCCGCGCGCGGCCTCGGGCGTGGCGGCGGCCACCTCGACCTCCACCGACACCTCCATCCAGCGCGGCCCCACCACGGACAGCGACACGGTGGGCGGGGTGCGGGCTCCCACGAAGGCGGACACGCGCTCCAGCAGGTCCACGCCGGGCACGGGCTTGCTCGCGTCGCCCCGCGGAACCACCAGCAGCTCGACCGACCCCGCGGCCGCGAGCGACGCGGGGGGCACGGCCCAGGCCCGCGCCACCTCGGTGGTGGCGGCCATGGCCAGGTCCACGTAGTCCGAGAGCGCCACCGCGCGGTCGCCGTGGCGCAGCGTGCGCGGCCCCCGCACCCGCAGCGCCTCCATGGTCTCCGCGGCGCTGCCGCCGGCGGCGGGCTCGGGGTTCGTCGCCTTGTCCACGAAGGGCACCGAGCTCTTGAGCTGCGACACGTTGCCGGCGGGGCGGTTGCCCTGCGGCCCGCCGCCCACGTCGTAGCTGGACGCCACCACGTTGCTGCGCCCCTCGGGCGGCACCATGCCGCGCACGCCGTCGCCGAAGCGCACCTCGCCCGTGGCCGAGTCCAGCGTGTAGTGCCGGCTGCGGGGCTCCGAGGCCAGGAAGTCGGACACCTGGTGCCAGCGCACCCACACCTCGCGCGACGATCCGGTGGCCTCCTCCGCGTCGCGGACGGCGCCCGGGCCCTCCTCGCGCTCCAGGGCGCGCAGGTCGGCGGCGGAGGGCCGCGCCGGCTCGCGCACCTCCACGGCCGCGCCCGGAAGCACGGGCGTGCGGGTGGTGCGGAACACCTGCGAGCGCTCGCCGTTGCTGCTGCCCAGCGTCTCGCCGTGCAGGGTCTCGTGCTGCACGGCCCAGGTGGTGTTGAGCAGCGCGCGGGTGAGCTGCGGGGGCGATGCGTACCCCCCCGCCGCCAGCCGCGCGCGGATCCAGTACGCCGCCTCGCCGAACTCGGACGACAGGCGGATGCCGGGGGGCGCCACGAAGGTGACGGTGCCGCGGCGGGTGAAGGCGCGGGTGCCGTCCTCCGCGTCCAGGCCCGACCAGCCGCTTCCGTCCCAGTACTCCCACGCCACCGCCGGCGGGCTCCCGGCCGGCGCGGGCCCGCCGCCGCCGTACAGTGCCTCGCGCAGCCCGAGGTACAGCGTCACCGCCCCGGTGCCGAACGCGCCGCCCCCCGGCCGGGTGAAGCCCAGGTACAGCGCCGGCTGCCCCTCGGTGGCCGCGAAAGGCACGAAGGTGACGTCCGGCACGGCGGCGGCGGCGGTGTGCTCCACGCGGTAGGCGTCGTTGTCCGTCAGCACCGACAGCGGCGGCGCGGGCTCGGAGCGGTGCAGGTACGACAGCGCCAGCGCGCGGATGCTGGGCGGGCGATACGTCGCCGGGCGCAGGGTGTAGCTGGGCGGCCTGCCCTCGCCGCCCGGCACCTCGGTGTACACGGCCTCGCCGCCGTACCCGCCGCCCGTGATGCGCACCCGCAGCCAGGTGCCGCGCACGCCGTTCACCTCCGTCTCGCCCATCCCGTCCGGCCGCCGGAAGCGGACGCGCGCAGGCTCGTCCGCCGGGTCCTGCACCGCCAGCCCCCGCGTGCCGTCCACGAAGCCGTGGTCCGACGCGCCCAGCCCCGGCGCCGTGCCCGACTCGCCCAGCAGAGCCCAGCGCCCCGTGGGCGCGTTCCAGAACTCCCAGCGCAGCACCAGGTCCTGCGGCACCGCCGCCGGCAGCCCGGAGCCACCCGCCGGCTGCTGCTGCACGGGCGCGCCGGCATCCGCGCCGCCCGCGGCTCCGGCCGGAAGGGGCTCGGGTGATGCCGGACCCGTCTCCGCCGTGCCGGCAGCCTCCGCCGACGCCGCGGAGCCCGTCTGATCCGCCGAGGGGGCAGCATCGGCAGATCCGGTCGGTTCAGCGGATGGGGCCGATTCCGCGGATGCGGTCGGTCCCGCGGATGCCGGCGTCGACGCGGCGCTGGTGTCCGCCGCCGTCTCCGCGGGCTCGCCGGCGTTCCGGATCTCGGCCGGCGGCGTCGTTTCGGGGGACGGGGATGCGTCCGCGGCGCCGCCCGACACCGGCGAAGCGCCGGCGGACGAGGTGGAGGCCGCTTCGGACGACGAGGGTGGCGTGGACGGATCGATCGTGCCCGTTGCGCCAGCGACGGCCGACGGAGCGGCGGACGGCGGCGGGACCTCCGACGACGCGGTGTCGGAGGGCTGCGCCGGCGCGGGGGCAGGCGTCGTGAGCGACACCTCCAGCGCGGCGAGGGCGCCCGGCTTGTCCGCCAGCTCCGGCACCGCGAAGTAGA
Organism: Gemmatimonadota bacterium; assembly: GCA_028287185.1. GTDB lineage: Bacteria > Gemmatimonadota > Gemmatimonadetes > Longimicrobiales > Longimicrobiaceae > JAQBQD01. The sequence goes on from JAQBQD010000143.1 coordinate 4,108, forward strand.
AGGTGTCGCCGAAGCGGGGCCGCTCGCCGAAGGGGTAGAAGTCCTTGGTGAGGTCCACCGGTGCCTGGTTGGCGAAGGCCGCCGGAAGCGGCTTCGGCTCGCCCTCCATCTCGATGCGCACCGTGATCGCGTCGACGGGGGGGATGGTCAGCTCGTATCCAACGGACACGCCGCGCACCATGGGCGGCGAGGGGATCTGGTCGCCGTATCCCGAGGGCGCCACGCGCGCCCGGATCCATGCCTGCGTGCCCAGGTGGCCCACCGGCGAGGCGGCCCAGTCCGCGGGCGCGGTGAACGACAGCGTGCCGCCCTGCCGGAGCCCCGCCGTACCATCCTCCGTCGCCGCGGCGGCGTCCAGCCTTCCCCACGCGTCGGGGCCGGTGCCGTACTCCCACACCACCTCCCTGGGATTCCCGGGGTCCGCCACGTCCACCTTCACCTGTACCCGCGCGCCCGCCGGCACCACGCCCGCCGGCACCAGCAGCGGCTCCCACCCCGCCCCGAACGCGCTCGCCGCCTCGCCCGCCGGGAGAGGCGTGGCGCCGGCGTAGGCCGTCTGGGGCGTGGGGGGCCGGCGCAGCGGCAGGGTGAAGCTGCCGCGGATCCAGGGCTCCGCCCGGCCGTCCACGGTGGTGAGGCCCACGGGGGCCAGCCCATCGAACGACACCTCCCAGCGCTCCGGGTCCCAGCGCGACGCCAGCGGCACCCAGTCGGTGCCGTCGAAGGTGCTCCAGAGCACGTGGCGGGGCCAGGGCGCGGCGGCGGTGGGCACGATGGCGAGCGTGGCGCGCTTGCGGCCCTGCACGGCCAGCTCGGGATACGACAGGTACAGGTGGTGGCGAGCGGGGAACTCGCCTTCGAAGACCGGCGCCTCGCCGCCTGCGCCCGCCAGCAGGCGCTCCCGCGGGCCGAACGCGTCGCGCCGGGGGTCGCGGGTGAAGGCGTGGGCCAGCACGCTGCGCGTCACCAGCAGGTCCTGCGTGGTCTCGAACACCACCGGGTCCTTCTCCGCGCCCAGCGGCAGCCCGGCCACCTGCGTCCCGGCGGGCACCGGCGCGTCGTTCGCGGCGCCGCCGGCCAGCGAGAAGGTGATGGGCACCCGCGCCGGCTGCGGCGGAAGCAGCTGCAGGCCCAGCAGGTCCAGGAACGCCACGAAGTTGCGGTCGGGCGCGCGGTTCAGGCGCTCGGCCACCACCTCGGCGAAGCGCGCGAACACGTCCACCAGCGCGCCCGCCGGCGTGCCCGGCGAGGTGTCGACCGGGGGGCGCACCGCCGGGTCGGCGGCCGTGTGGCGCTGCACGCCCGCGCGGGTGCGCGCGGCGAACTGCTCCTCCGTCGCGGTCTCCACCGTGGGGGTGGGCGTGGCGCTCACGTCGCGCTCCTTTCCAGGTAGAATGGATAGACCAGGTTGAACTGGTTGTTGGTGGTGCGGACCCGGTACTCCACCGAGATCAGCAGCCGGCCCGTGACGGCGGGGTCCACCGACGCCTGGACGTCCTGCACCTCGATGCGAGGCTCCCAGCGCACCAGCGCGTCGCGCACGTCGCGGGCGACGCGGCCCAGCGTGGTGCTGTCCGCCACCGAGAACACGCGGTCGTGGATGCCGCAGCCGAAGTCGGGGCGCATGATGCGCTCGCCCGGCGCCGTGCCCAGGACGATCCACACCGACTGGCGCACGCTCTCGTCCTCGGCCACCAGCGCCACGCCGGTCTCCTCGCCCTCCGCCGGCTGCCCGATCAGCTTCAGGAAGTCCCAGCCGTTGCCCAGGAAGCTCTGCGGCATCCCCGTGCTCCTATCCGATGAGGACGGTCATGGCGGTCGCGATCACCTTGCCCACGGGCGCGTCCGCCGGATCGTTGCACGTCATCGCGGTGTCGCCCATCCGCGCCGCCGCCTTGCCGTTGATCTTCACCGTGGGGCTGCCCATCTGGATGGTGGCCTTGTTGGCCGGCGGCTTCTGGAAGGCCGTCCCCGGCGGCGTGGGCATGTGCGGCGGCGACGCGTCCGCCGTGCTGCCCACCACCGCCGCGGGCTTGCCCGCGATCTTCACGTCCGCGCTCACCCCGCCGTTGATGCCGCCCGCGAAGGGGTGCGGGAGCGGCGTGGGCACGGGCGGCCCGGGAGGCGCCGGCACCATCACGATGTGCGTGTCCACCCCCACGATCTGGTCGCCTTCGCGCGCGGCCGGTGCTCCCATGCGGCGGTCCCGGTCGGGTTCGGGGTGGATGATGCGCCGGCGGCGGTCGATGGACCACGCCCGGTTTTTCGGTCGATGCGACCGGACGCGGGACTCGTCTGGGGCTTCCATCGACGGCAAGGCCTTTTCAATCCCGGGAGCCGGCTTCCACTGCGTCCGGGGGTCGTGCCGGGCGGGCGTCCCCGGCGGCGGCGAACGCTGCTCGGGAATGGCTTCCGAGGGCTCGCTGCCTATCGACCGAGCCTGTGGAACCGTCCGACGCGGAGTCCTCGACGGTCGGCCATCCGGGCGGGCGTCAGTTGATGTTGATGGCGCCGGCCTTGAGGTTCATCTGCGAGCCGCCCTTCACGTCCACCTGGCCGCTGCCCTCGATCTTGACGTCGGCGGTGGAGGTGATCTCCACCCCTTTGCCCTTCAGGATCAGCTTGCCGCCCTCGGTGCTGATGGTGAGGTCCTTGTCGGCCGTGATGGTGACGGTGTTGGCCTTGGAGTCGATCACCACGCTGTTCTTTCCCGTCTTGTCCAGGATCTCGATCTTCTCGGCGCCGTCCGTGTCGTCCAGGCGGACGATGTGCCCGCTGCGCGACTTGATGGTTCGCATGTTGTTCTTGCCGTCGCCGTTCTTCTCGGGCGGGGGCACGTCCTTGCTCCACAGCGCGCCCAGCACGAGGGGCCGGTCGGGGTCGCCCTGCTCGAACGCGGCGAGCACCAGGTCGCCCACCTCGGGCAGGAAGTAGGTGCCCATCTCCTTGCCCCCCATGGCCACGGCCACGGGCGCCCAGCCGCTCTCGTTCTCTTCCGAAAGCCAGGGGTAGTGCAGCTTCACGCGGCCCAGCCCCTCGTCGTCCTGGTTGTTGGTGACCAGCGCCGTCACCACGCCGTAGATGCGCCCGCGGCTGCCGTCGTCGGGAAGCAGCGCGTCCAGAAGGTCGCTCACGTGCCGCTCGCGTTGCGGCGGACGGTGAAGTCGCTGCGGTAGCCGCCGGTGGAGACCACGTGCGTCACCTGCGTCACGTAGTACTTGCCGCCGAAGTACGGTCCCACGCCGTCGATCTTCACCACCTTGCCGGGCGCCAGGTCGGGCAGGCCCACGGACGAGCCGGTGCCGCGGATGAAGTTCATCTCCAGCTCGTTGAGGCGGGCCTTGGCGTGGGCCTCGGCCTCGGCGGGCGTGGCGACGGCCTTGTCGGTCACCACCAGCTTCCGCGCTCCTCCAAACGCCGACACGGCGGCCGCGCCCCCGGTCTCGGCGCCCATCTGCGCGGCCTCGGCGCCCTTGCCGGCCTTGCCCTCGATCACCTTCATCGTGGCGGCGTCGTACCACCGCACCACCACCTCGCTCACCTGCGCCTCGGCGTCGCTCGTGGGGGTGAAGCTCAGCAGCGGCACGTACTCGCCCGGCGACGCGAACGCCTTGGCCGTGCGCCCCCACACCAGCGTGTACGCCTCGCCCCCCGCCTCGCGCGGCTTCACGAAGTTCAGCGTGGTGCCCGTCACGAACATCTCGCGCCCCACGAGGCGCGCCCGCTCGCGCAGGAAGGCCAGGTCGCTCACGCTGCTGCCCTGCGTGAGCGTGGCGTAGGTGGCCTCGGTGGCATCGACCTTGGTGCCCAGGCTGGAGCGCTGCGCCACCTTCTTCACCACGGCCTCGTCGGTGGCGTTGGGGTAGGTGAAGGGGCCGAAGCTGGCCTGCAGGCGGTGCAGCCGCGACTTGCCCTGCACCTCCAGCGCGGCGTGGCCGCCCTCGGGAAAGCTCACGGTCATGGCCGTCACCTCGCCGTCGAACAGGTCCTTCAACTTGTCCACGTATCCCATCTGCACCTTCAGGCCGCTGCCCAGCGTGAACAGGCCCTTCTGCGAGCCGTGGGTCCACGGCAGCTCGGGGTACGGGTTGGCCAGGCTCAGCGAGCACTCGTCCATGCCGTCCGCCGCCAGCTTCACGCTCACGCGCGTCACCTGCAGCGACAGGTCCAGCGTCAGGTCGCTGCCGTCCACGGACACCCGGAACCCCGGCGCCAGGTACTTCCCCGCCATCCGCCTCCTCGTCGCGCTGCTCTGGGTCGCCTACAGCGCCGGCAGCGACAGGCGCTGGCCGGGCCGGATGGACATGGGGTCGCTGATGCCGTTGGCCCGCGCGATGGGCCGCCACGCCTGCGGGTCGCCGTACTCGGCCGCCGCGATGCCGGCCAGGGTGTCGCCGCGCTTCACCAGGTAGGTCTTGGCGTGGTCGGCCGACTCGGTCGGCGTCTCCTTCGCCAGCATCTCCACCTCGATGTACTCGGTGAAGCTCACGTTCAGCGTGGCGCGCACCGGGGTGCCGTCGGGCAGAAAGAGGGTGAAGCTGCCGCCCACCTTCTCCACCACGCACTGGAAGTTGAAGGTGCCCCAGGTGAAGGTGCAGATGGGCGGGCGGTGCAGCGGCCCGCGGATGTCCACCAGCCCGTAGATCTTGTTGGTGTGCTTCCGGACGTCCGTGCCCTTCTCGTACGTGTCGAAGAAGAGCTTCATGCTGAGCGAGCGCGGCGTGCCGCGCGTGTACTGCAGGATGGGCGCGGCCAGCCCCGGCACCCCGATCTTGGTGAACTCCGCGCCCTTGTCCAGCGAGTACTCGGTGGGGTTGAACAGGACGGGGATGTCGGCCTCGTCCTCCGGGGTGATGACCGCTTTCACCAGGGCCATGGGCGGTTACCAGCCCCGCTGTCTGCGCTCGCTCACGAGCCGGCGCACCAGCAGCTCGTAGACCTGGTTCGCGATGGCGCCCACGTCGGGCCCCTGCGGCGCCTCCGCCTGCGCCGACACCGTGGGCAGCTCCGGCGCCGCGTCCACCGGCCCCGCCGATCCGCCGGCCGATTCCGGCGCGCCCTGCGCCTGCCGCTGCACCATCGGCGGGGCCGCGGCCGCCAGCCCCGAAAGCGGCTGCCCGTACGCCGTCCCGCCGCCGATCCCGCCCGCGCCCGCCGCACCGCCGCCCATCGACCGGGCGCCGCCCGCGATCACGGTCGCGGCGCCCGTCGTGCCCGCCGAAAGCGTGGCCGTCCGCGACGCCTGCCG
>JAQBQD010000160.1 GCA_028287185.1 Gemmatimonadota bacterium
ACGCCGGGCGCGGGCGCGGGGGGACCGGCCGGCGCCGCACCGGCCACCGGCGGCGGCGTGCTGCGGCCGGGATACGTGGACCCGCGCCTGGTGGTGAAGCCCGGCTCCCTTCCGCCGCCGGGGCCGAAGAGCGACATCGAACGCTACCGGGAGCACCTGGCGGAGCGCATCGACGCGGTGAACTCGGGGGCGGCGGAGGAAGCCGCGCACGAGCACCGGCTGCACAACTGGACGTGGAAGGACTCCAAGGGCCGCGAGTGGGGCCTGGGCGCGGGCGGCGTGCCCATCATCGCCGGGCACCGCCTGCCGACGGCCATCGCGCCACCCATCCCGCGGGACCGCGACCGCGAGAACGCCGAGCGCGAGCGGGCGCGGCGCACGGCCGAGATCGAGGCGCAGGACGACGCCACGCAGCGCGACCGCCACCTGCGCGAGCGCGCGCGGGCCACGCGTGCCCGCCAGGACTCCATCCGCAACGCCCGGAAGAACGATCCCAAGACGCCGTAGCCGGGCCGTCCCTGGAACGCGACTTGCTAGCCCACACCCCCGGTACACACACCGCGCCGACGGCGATCGACCACCGTCCATTGGGGGAACCATGTGGGATTTTCGTGAGCGGGACCAGGACACCGCGGGCCAGGACGCCCTGACCTTCGCCCTGGGCGCCGCCGGCGGGTTCGCGCTGGGGATGCTGCTTTCCGGCCGGCTGAAGGCACCCACCCGGGTGAAGGCGTGGAGCGGCGAGGTGGGCCGCCGCGCGCGGGGCGTGGCCGAGCGGCTGCGGCCCTCGCGCCTGCGGCGTCAGCCCGGGGAGCTGGGCGAGTTCACCGCGCTGGAGGACACCGTGCTCGAGGCCTTCCTGCGCGACCCGGTGCTGGGGGAGCGCGGCATCGACGTGGGCGCCATCAGCCGCGGCATCGTGGAGCTTTCGGGCTCGGTGTGGACGGACGAGGAGGCGGAGCAGGCGGTCCGTCTCGCGCAGCGGGTGCCGGGCGTGGACACCGTCGTCAACCGGCTGGAGGCCGAGGACACGCGCCGCCGCCGCCCCGCCGCCCGCGACTTCGGCGAGGCGGGCGAGGGCACGACCTCGGCGGAGTGGCAGGGCCGCGTCACGGGCATGGGCCGCCGGCGCCAGGGCACCTCCACCGACCCGGACCGCTTCGACGATTCGCGCAAGATCCGCGAGAGGTCGCTGGAGCGGGCGGACCGGGCGCAGTACGAGGCCGAGGGGTGGGCGGCGTTCCCCCGCACGGGCGAGCGCCCCGGCTATCCCGGGAACCCCACGAACTACCACGAGGACGAGCTGGACAACCAGGATCCGCACGGCCAGCACGCGGTGCCGGTGGAGGAGCAGCCCCAGCAGCTCAACACCCGCTCCCGCGTGGGCGAGGGAAACAAGCCGGGGACGGAGCTTCGCCTGGAGGCCGCGGACGTGCCCGTGAAGCCGCACGGCGAGGTGCCCCGCGACGACCGCCTGGCCGGCGGCCCGGCCTGACCTGACCTTCACGTCCGACCTACGAAAGACGCGCCGGAGAGCTCTCCGGCGCGTCTTTCCCATATGTGTACCGTACACCGCCTTCGTGCGAGCCGGCGGCAGGAGCACGTGTCTCCGCGGCCGGCACGAACGCCTTGTGCCCCACGCCTCCAAGTGTACCCCCTCCGCAATTCCTCTCCGCCCCCCATGCCCTTCCACATTCCGCGCCGCCCGCTGCGGACGGTCGTGCTCGCCGTCCTTCTGATCGGCATGTGCCAGGTGTCGTCCGTGGTCCTCACGGCCGAGGTGGGGATCACGCTCCGCGAGGGCGAGGAGATCTCGTACTTCCAGTTCGGGGGCTCGGACCTCATCGTGCTCTTCGAGGCGAAGAGCAACGTCTGCTTCTCCGCGCAGCCCAACGTGCACTACAAGGTGGGGACGAAGATCGCGCAGGCGTACCCGGTCGCCTGAGCGCAGGTTGGTGTGGCCGTTCGTCGGACCTTGGCGATCCGTGCACGGTTTCCGTCCGCCAGGGCGGTTGAGAGGCGGGGCGGGGTACGGTAGATTGGGTGCGCGCGGCCCGGCACGGCCGCGCGCAACCCACACAGACAGGGCGGCATGCCGGATCAGACGCTGAAGGAACGGATCAGGACGGACCTGAACGACGCGCGCCGCGAGCGTGACAAGCTGCGCACCACGGTGCTGACCACCGCGCTCTCGGACGTGCGCAACCGCGAGATCGAGCTGGGGCGCGACGTGGCGGACGAGGACGTGCACGCGCTGATGACGACAGCCATCAAGCGCCGCCGAGAGGCCGCCGAGCAGATGCGCGCCGGCGCCCGCGAGGAGCTGGCGCTGAAGGAGGAGCAGGAGGCCGAGATCCTGAAGGCCTACCTTCCCCAGCAGCTTTCCGAGGACGAGGTGCGGGCGCTGGTCCGGAAGGCCGTCGCCGGCGGCGCGGCGGACCTGGGCGCGGTGATGAAGCAGGTGATGCCGCACGCCAAGGGCCGCTTCGACGGCCGCGAGCTGAATCGCATCGTGAAGGAAGCGCTCGGCGCGTAGCCGTCGACCGACGGGAGACGAACGAGGGCCGCCGCGTCACGCAGACGCGGCGGCCCTCGTTCGTGATCCCCTGTGCCCGACCTCATCCGACGCCGACGCGCGGATGGTGCGGCGCGGAACGCTCAGACGCCGGCGCCCAGCAGGTCCTCGATGGCGTCCAGCACGGGCTGGCGGGCGGCGTTGGAAAGCTCGTAGCGGCGGATGCGGTGCAGGTCGGCGTCGTCCAGGTCCGCCTCGCCCAGCCAGTCGATGAGGGTGTCGCGGTCCATCCCGTCGTAGCCCAGCACGGGCTCCTCGCCGCCCTCTTCCTCGTCGTCCTCGCCGTCCCAGCCCGCGCGGCCGGGAATCGCCGGCTGCAGCCAGCGGCCGTTGTCAACGTCGCGGAAGGCGATGACGATGGTCGCCGCCGCGGCGGCCGCCACGAGGGTCTTGAGCAGGTTCATGGGAGTGCGTCCGGCGTGGGGGGTGGGTTCGCGTCCGTACGGCGGCGTGCCCCTGCCAGTCGCGTGCCCGCGCGGCGGGGCCGGGGTGCCGGGCCCCCGCTCGCGGCCGGTGGACGCCCGCTACGCCGCCCGCTCGCGCAGCCAGCCCAGCCCGCGCCGGGTCACGCACACGCGGGGGCCGTGCGGCGGCTCCAGCTCGCCGGCGCACCGCAGCAGGCCGCGCTCCTCCAGGGTCCGCGTGATGCGGAAGGCATCCTCGTAGGGCAGCCCCATCAGCACGCCCAGGTCGCCGGAAGGCACGAAGCGGTGCGGATCGTGGCTCGCCACCTCGCCCACGCGCTTCAGGAACTCGTAGAGCTTGGCCTCCTCAACCCTTTCCTGGATGTCGATCATGGCCGCCCTCCCGTTCGGTCCGCGTGTCGCGGAGACTCTAAGTACGATGTTGACAATCGCTTAGGGGCAAGACGCGTTCCATCCGCGGCCGGGGATGGAGCCTGGGGAGGTGCGGGCGGCGGCGGATCGAACGCCTCCGTGGCGGGACGTGCCGCGGCGGGGGAGGGCGCGCTACTCGTCGTCGCCCGCGTCGGGGCCGCCGCCGCGCACGCGGATGCGCTGGGCCAGGGAGTGCGAGATGACGGCGGGCTCGCCGTTCACGGACAGGGCGACGGGCCCCTCGAAGGGGGACTTGCTGACCACCTCCACCTGGGCGCCAGGCTTGAGGCTCAGCGATCCCAGGTAGCGCAGCTGCTCGGGCTCGTCCACCTCCACCTCCAGGATTCGGCGCGGCTCGCCGGGGTCCAGGTCGCCCAGGGCGGGGTAGCGCGACCGGTCCACCTCGCCGTCAGCGGAGGGGATGGCGTTGCCGTGGGGGTCGCGGTCGGGCTCGCCCAGCAGGCGCGCCAGGCGCTCGATCAGCTCGTCGCTGGCGGCGTGCTCCAGGCGCTCGGCCTCGTCGTGCACGCGGTCCCATTCGTATCCCAGCGTCTCCACCAGGAACAGCTCCAGCACGCGGTGCCGGCGGATGATGCGCAGCGCGGCCAGCTCGCCCACGGCGGTGAGGCGCACGCCGTAGTAGGGCTCGTGGCGCAGCAGGTTCTGCTCGGCCAGCCGCTTGACCATGGCCGTCACCGCCGCCGAGGTCAGCCCCAGGCGCTCCGCGATGCGCGAGGTGGCCACGGGCGAGTCGGCCTGCTGCAGCATCCAGACGGCCTTGAGGTAGTCTTCCACGACCGGCGAGTACATGGGGTGTCCGGGAGGGCGGGCGCGCGGGCGGGGGACGCTCCAACACTAGGCCCCCGCGGGTGCCTGTCAAGCGCCGGCGCCTTCCGGATCGTGCCGGGAGCGTCCCTTGCGCGCCGAACCGCGGCCGCGCAACTTCCCGGAGCACCCTCCGTCCGCCGCCGTCTCCCGCGCCTCCGCGCTCCGCCCGCCCCTCCCCCGCGGACCCACCCGCGTCCGCGCGCCTCCGCCACCCCCGCTCCCGCCTGATGGCCGATCCCGCCGAGGTCCTGCGCGATCCCACCCGCCTCGCCGCGCTACGCGAGACGGAGCTGCTGGATTCGGGGCCCGAGGAGGCGTTCGACCGGCTCACGCGGCTGGCGGCGCGCCTGCTGGGAAGCCCCGCCGCGCTGCTGTCGCTGGTGTCGGACGACCGGCAGGTGTTCATGAGCGTGGCCGCGCACGGGAACCCGGCCGAGCTGCTGCCGCGCGAGATCCCCCTGACCCACTCGTTCTGCAAGCACGCGGTGGCGAGCGGCGAGCCGCTGGTCATCGCCGACGCGCGCGCCGACCCCCGCGTGCGCGACAACCCGGCGGTCACGCAGGGCGGCCTGCGCGCCTACCTGGGGGTGCCGCTGGTGACGCGCGGGGGCCTGGCCCTGGGCACCCTCTGCGTGACGGAGCAGGCGCCCCGGGCGTGGACGCAGGGGGACGTGGAGGCGCTGGGCGACCTGGCGCAGGTGGCGGTGGCCGAGATCGAGCGGCGGCGGGTGGAGGCGCAGGCGCGCCGCTCGGAAGAGACGCTGCTGGCGGCGGAGGAGATGTTCCGGGGGATGGTGGAGCAGTCGCTGGCCGGCATCTACGTGGTGCAGGACGACCGCTTCACCTACGTGAACCCGGGGTTCGCCGAGATCTTCGGCTACCCGCGCGAGGAGCTGATGGCGGGGATGCACGTGCTGGAGCTGGTGGCGCCCGAGGCGCGCACCGGCGCGGCGGCGTCGCTCACGCGAAGGCAGCAGGGCGAGGCCCCCAGCTTCCGCACCACCTTCCGCGGGCGGCGCGCGGACGGATCGGCCGTGCACGTGGAGGCGCACGCCAGCCGGGCGGAGGTGGACGGCCAGCCCGCGATGATCGGCGTGCTGCTGGACGTGAGCGAGCGCGTGCGGGCCGAGGCGGAGCGCGAGGCGGCGACGGCTGCCCGCGACCGCTTCTACGCCATGGTGAGCCACGAGCTGCGCACCCCCATCAGCGCCATCATGCTCTACCACGAGCTGCTGCTGACGGAGGTGTACGGCCCCCTGGACGCGGCGCAGCGCGAGGCGATGGAGCGGGCGCAGCGCTCGGCCGCGCACCTGCTGGAGCTGATCAACGACCTGCTGGACCTGTCGAAGCTCCAGGCGGGGAAGATGGAGGCGCGGGTGGAGGAGGTGGACGTGGCGGAGCTGGTGGAGAGCGTGTTCCTGGGCGTGGCGCCGCTGGCGCGCGAGCACGGGTGCGAGCTGGCGCTGCGCATGGCCCGCCGCCCGCTCCCCATCGTGGGCGACGCGCGGCGCATCCGGCAGATCGTGCTGAACCTGCTGTCCAACGCGGTGAAGTTCGGCGAGGGCCGGCCCGTGGAGGTGCGCGCCTCCGCCACGACGCGGGGCGTGGTGGTGGAGGTGCGCGACCACGGCCCCGGCATCGCCCCGGCCGACCTGCCGCGCATCTTCGAGGACTTCGTGCAGCTCGGCGACGGCGGCAACGAGGGCACGGGGCTGGGGCTGCCGATCGCGCGGCGCCTGGCGGAGCTGCTGGGGGGCGGATTGGAGGCGGAGTCCGAGCCCGGCGACGGCAGCACGTTCCGCCTGTTCCTGCCGGATTCACCGGCGTAGGGGCACGCGGGGCCGCGTGTCGTTCCGGTGTTCTCACCACCGTAGCGCCCTCGGGGTTGGAGACCCGGGGCTGCCGTAGGAACAATCCCGCCCGCGCGGGCTCCGGGTGTCGTCAAGCCCCTCCTCAGCCTCCCCAGCCTCTTCCCGCGGACTGCGTGACGATCTGGCCTGTGACTCGCTTCCGCGCCGGCTGCGTCGTTCTCGCTGCGGCGATGGCCGCGTGCGGCGCGGGGCGGGCCGCGGGGCAGGGGACCGGGGCGGCGGTGGTGACGGGCGTGGTGGTGGATTCGGCGACAGGGATGCCGCTGCCGGGGGCGCGGGTCGATGCGGCGCGCGGCCGGCTCCGCGCGGTCACGGATTCCGCGGGGCGGTTCGTGCTGCGCGGGGTGGAGCGCGGGCAGGGGCGCGTGCGGGTGCGGCGGGTGGGGTATGCGGACGGCGCGGCGGAGTGGGAGCTGCGCGGCGACTCGGTGCGGGTGAAGGTGGCGCTGGCGTCGGCCGTGATCCCGCTGGCCGAGATCCGTGTGGTGGCGGAAGGGCTGGACGCGCAAGTGAAGGCCGGCGCGTCCGCCGTGTGGACGATCGGCGCCGCGGAGCTGGCGGCCAGCACGGCGTCGGACGTGCTGACGATGCTGCGGGATCGGTACACGCTGCGCCCCGTGCGCTGCCGGGTGGTGGAGGCGTCGCGGGTGGGCGGGCGCGGGTGCTTCTACATCCGTGGCACGCCCACGCGCGCGTGCGTGCTGGTGGACGAGGTGCGCGCGCCCGGCGGCCTGGACGACCTGGTGGCCTACCGGCCCGACGAGGTGGGCCGCGTCTACGTCTTCCGCGGCGGCAGCGTGATCGCCGTCTACACGCGCTGGTACATGAAGCAGGTCGCCCGCGACGGAGCCCCGTTCCGCACGGTGGACTCGATGACGACCAGCGAGTGCCCGTAGCTGCGCGGTCGGCGGCGCGTTCCGATCGGACGCCGGCGCGGCTCCAAGCGCATGGCGTGAGTTCCTTCGCTCGGGACGGCTGTCGCTGGCCGAATCGGAGGGCGCGGAACGGGTGGATGAAGCGAACGGGGCCGCCCGACGTGGAGCGGCCCCCGGTTCGGATTCCCGGCGGCGATCCGCCGGGAACCCTTGCGAAGCGTCTGCGGCTAGTCGGCGGCCGTGGTGTCGTGGCAGCCGACCGTGAGGCCGTCGGGGCAGATCGCCTCCACCAGCGAGTCGAGCGTGGTCGTACAGGCCATCGCCATCTGCGTCGCCTGGCGGGAGTCGGTTTCGAACGAGGTGACGTGCAGGTCGGTGAAGGAGAGCGTCATGGGGGCTCCTGTTCGGGTCTGTGTTCCTGCGGGACGTCCGCCATTGTACATCCCGCATACGTTTGCGTCAACATTTGGTCGCGAAACGTAAGTTGGATTTCGGGTAGAGCGGGACGTGAGACGTCGCGATGCACGGCGGAGATTCAACTCCGTGCGGACGGCAGGCGGGGTTGCGCGCCCCTTCGTCGTCCCACGCGTTCTTCCGCTCCTCCGCGGCCGTACCCGAAGATCCTGCGGCGGCGGGAGACCCGCGGGGGGTTTCGCGGGGCTCACGGCGCGGACGGGCAGACCCCGCAAGGCGCCCACGCCGATGCTCCACGCTCACGCGAGGGCGGAGCGCCGAGGAGGCTGACCGGCCCCGCGGAGGAGACGCGCCGGGGCGGTTTCCGGCGTGGCTCCGCAGCGGTCCCCGCGACGAAGCACATCCCCCGAATCGATCCCGAAAGTGATCCGAACCTGGCGGGCACATCCGGGTATCCAACGGTTGCCGCGGTGGGAGCCCGGACCTGTTGGATTCCCCGGTTCGCCCGCCGTCCCGACCACGACCGCCGTTCCCGACCGGATGAACCCGCACGCCCTGCACGTCCTGGAATACCGCGAGGCGCTGGACCTCGTCGCGCGCTACGCGTCGTCGCCGCTGGGAGGCGAGGCGGTGCGCGCGCTGGAGCCCTCCGCCGACCTGGGCTGGATCGAGCCGGAGCTGGCGCGCGTGGAGGAGATGCGCACCTTCGTGGGCCGCGACCAGGGCTGGGGCATGCCGCCCGTGCCCGACGTGCGCGCGCCGCTCAAGCGCCTGCGCCTGGAGGGCTCGGTGCTGGACGGGACGATGCTCCGCGACCTTGGCGTGCTGCTCGCCTCGTCGCGCACCGTCCGCCGCGCCTTTCTCTCGCCCTCCGGCGCCCAGCTCCCGCTGCTGGGCCTGCTCACGGGCGGGTTGCCGGAGCGCGAGAAGGACGAGGCCGAGGTGACGCGTGCGCTGGACGACCACGGCACCGTCCGCGACGAGGCCTCGCCCGAGCTGTACCGCGTGCGCCGCGAGATGAAGAGCGCGCGCAACCGGCTGGTGGAGAAGCTGGCGAGCTTCGTGACCACGCTGCCCCCGCACCTGCAGGTGCCCGACGGGTCGGTGACGGTGCGCGAGGGGCGCTACGTGATCCCCGTGCGCCGCGAGGGCCGGGGCGAGGTGGGGGGCATCGTGCACGACGAGTCGGGCACGGGCGCCACGCTGTTCGTGGAGCCGCCGGTGGCCATCGAGATGATGAACCGGCTGCGCGAGCTGGAGGCCCGCGAGGCGCGCGAGGTGACCCGCATCCTGCGCGAGCTCACCGACCGCCTGAGCCCGCTGCACCCCGACCTGGTGACGGCGCTGGACGCGCTGGTGGCGCTGGACTCGCTCTACGCCCGCGCCCGCTACGCCGTTCGGGTGGCCGGCCACCGGCCCGCGCTGCTGCCGGCGGGGACGGAGGAGTACCAGGTGGTGCGCGCCTTCCACCCCATCCTGCACGCCCGCTCGCAGGCCGTGGTGCCGTTCGACCTGCGCATGGACGCGGGGGAGCGCACGCTTCTCATCTCCGGACCCAACACGGGCGGCAAGACGGTGCTGCTGAAGGCGGTGGGGCTCATCTCGCTGCTGGCGCAGAGCGGCGTCATCCCGCCCGTGGACAGGGGAAGCCGCCTGCCCGTCTTCCGCCAGGTCTACGCGGACATCGGCGACGAGCAGTCCATCGAGGCATCGCTCAGCACCTTCTCGGCGCACCTCAAGAACCTGGGCGAGGCACTGGGGGGCGCGGACTGGGAGTCGCTGGTGCTGACCGACGAGATCGGCAGCGGCACCGACCCGGTGGAGGGCGGCGCGCTGGCGCGGGCGGTGCTGATCGAGCTGACGCGGCGCGCCTGCTTCACGGTCGCGACCACGCACCTGGGCCAGCTCAAGCTGCTGGCGACGGAGGAGCGGGGGATCGTGAACGCGTCGCTCCAGTTCGACGCCGAGCGGCTGCAGCCCACGTACCGGCTGGTGAAGGGGCTGCCCGGGCGCTCGTACGGCCTGGCGATCGCGCGGCGGCTGGGGCTGCCGGACTCCGTTCTCGCGACCGCCGAGCAGTCGCTGCCGCAGGGCGAGCGCGACGTGGCCCGCCTGCTGCTGGACCTGGAGGCCAAGGAGCAGCGCCTGGACGCGGACCAGGCGGAGGTCGCCCGCCTCATCGGCGAGACGGTCGCGTTGCAGGAGCGGCTGGACGAGGCGGAGGCGGACCTGAAGCGCCGCGAGAAGGACGCGGAGCGGCGCAGCCGCCAGCAGGCGCGCGACCTGCTGCTGAAGGCGCGCGCCGAGGTGGAGAGCGCCATCCGCGAGGTGCGCGAGGCGGGGGACGCGGCGCAGGTGGACGAGGCCGCCCGCGCCGCCCGCCGACGCGTGGAGGAGGCCGCCACCCGCCAGCGCGAGAAGGCGCCGCGGGAGCCGGCCGCGGTCTCTTCTCGATCGCCGACGCGGGGCGCGCTGCCCCTGGAGGCGGGCGTGCGGGTCAAGATCGCTTCCCTTGGAAGGACGGGGACGGTGCTGGAGATGCGCGACGGCAAGGCGATGGTGGAGGCCGGCGCCATGCGCATGCTGCTGCCGCGCGAGGACCTGACGCCGCTGGCGCCCGGCGACCAGCAGCCGGAGAAGCGCGCGTCCGCCTTTGCCGGGGGGCGCTACGTGCACGAGGTGGACGCGCACCCCGAGGTGGACCTGCGCGGCCTGCGCGTGGACGAGATGGAGCAGCGCCTGGGCCGCGCGATGGACGACGCCATCCTGGCCAACCTCCCCTCGTTCCGCATCATCCACGGCAAGGGTACGGGCGCCCTGCGCGACCGCGTGCAGGACCTGCTGAAGGGCGACCCCCGCATCAGCGCCTTCCGCCCCGGCGACCACTTCGAGGGCGGCACGGGCGTGACCGTGGTGGAGTTCCACTGATGCCCGGCATCCCCCGCGCCTTCGACTCCTTCGATCCCCACCTCCCCGACGGACGGCCATGATCCCCGAGGAGCTGGTCGAGCGCATCCGCCTCCAGGCCGACCTGGTGGAGATCGTGGGGGAGCACACGCGCCTGAAGCGCAGCGGGCGCACCTTCCGCGGTCCGTGCCCCTTGCACGGGGGCGAGGGGCCCAACTTCTCCGTCGATCCGTCGAAGGGGTTCTACAAGTGCTTCGTCTGCGGCGAGGGCGGCACCGTCTTCACCTTTTTGATGAAGCACCTGGGGATGACGTACCCCGACGCCATCCGCACCGTGGCGGAGCGGGTGGGCATCGAGGTGCCCGACGCCCGCGAGCCGCACCGCGAGGACGAGCCCAACCGGCCGCTGTACGACGTGAACGCCTTCGCGGCGGACTGGTTCCGCCGGCAGCTCTGGGAGGCCGACGCGGGGCGCGAGGCGCGCGAGTACATCGCGAAGCGCGGCATCACGCGGCAGGCGGCGGAGCGCTTCGGGCTGGGGTGGGCGCCCGTGGCGTGGACGGCGTTCGGCGACGCGGCCCGCAAGCACGGCATTCCCGACGCCGTGCTGCTGGAGCTGGGGCTGGTGAAGGAGCCGAAGAGCGGTACCACGCCCTACGACGCCTTCCGCGGCCGCATCGTCTTTCCCATCGAGGACCTGGGCGGGCGCGTGGTGGCGTTCGGGGGACGCATCCTGGGCGCGGCCGAGGAGCACGTTCCCAAGTACCTCAACTCGCCCGAGACGCCCATCTACCACAAGGGCCGCATGCTGTACGGCCTGGGCTGGAGCC
Source organism: Gemmatimonadota bacterium (assembly GCA_028287185.1). Lineage (GTDB taxonomy): Bacteria > Gemmatimonadota > Gemmatimonadetes > Longimicrobiales > Longimicrobiaceae > JAQBQD01. The sequence continues at coordinate 11,137 of JAQBQD010000160.1, forward strand.
GCGGCGCCATCCGCAAGGCCGAGGCGGCGCTCGTCGTGGAAGGGTACATGGACTACGTGTCCCTGGCTTCGCACGGGGTGGAGAACGCCGTGGCGCCACTGGGCACGGCGATGACGGAGGACCAGGCGGAGCTGATCGGCAAGTACGCGCCGCGGGTGATCCTGCTGTACGACAGCGACAAGGCCGGTTTGAAGGCCACCTTCCGCGCCGGCGACGAGCTGCTGCGCGCGGGCGTCGAGGTGCTCGTCGCCACGCTGCCGGACGGCGAGGACCCGGACTCGCTCGTGCGCGGCAAGGGGCCCGAGGTGCTGCGGCGCTACCTGGACGACGCGGTGGACGTCTTCGAGCGCAAGGTGCAGATCCTGGAGCGGAAGGGCTTCTTCTCGTCCATCAAGGGCATCCGCCAGGCCATCGACGCGCTGCTCCCCACCGTCCGCGCAACGAGCGACGAGATCATGCGCGGCGTCTACATCGGCCGCGTGGCGGAGAAGACGGGGGTGCAGAAGGAGACGCTGGAGCGCGAGGTGGCCGAGGCGCCGATGGCGGACGGGCGGCGCGCCGGCAGCGGCGCCGGCGGAGGCGTGCAGTACCCACGCGGCCGCCGTCCCGAGCCGCGGCCGGCGGAGGAGCTCATCGCACGGAGCAGCGCGCCGCAGCGGAAGATCGGGCCGGAGCGGAACCTGGTGCTCGTGCTGCTGATCGACGAGCGCCGGGTGGAGCGCGCGGCGGCGGAGCTGGACGAGCACGACTTCGCCGACCCGGGCTACCGCGCCATCTTCCACGTGCTGAAGGAGATCGAGGTGGACGGCGGTCGCGACCCCGACGGCGCCTGGCGCACCCGCTTTCCGCCCGAGGTGCAGCCGCTGGTGGAGGAGCTGTGCGGGAGCCCGGCCGAGGAGTATACCTCGGCGCCCGAGGAGTTCTTCGAGAGCAGCCTGCGCCGCATGCGCGCGCGGGCGCTGGAGGGGCGCATCCTGGACAAGGAGCGCGAGATCGAGCGCGCCGATCCCGACCAGCAGCCGGAGCTCGTGCTGGAGTACCAGCGCATGCTCCAGTCCGTGCGCGAGGCCGGCCTGAAGGTGAAGGGCCGGGTCCTGTACCTCACCGCCCGCGACCGCATGCCCGGTCCGCCGCCCGACCGCCGATGAGCCCCGACACGCCGCTCGTCACCACCGCTCCGAGCTCCGTCGACACGCCGGACTCGGCTGCGACATCGACTTCGGCCGACGCCCCCGGTCCATCCGACGCGATCACCTCGTCCGCCGCGTTCGACGCGCTGGAGACGCCGGTGGCGCTGGTGGACGTGGACGTGATGCGCGCCAACCTGCGCCGGGCGGCGGACTACTGCCGCGCGCACGGGCTGGACTGGCGCCCGCACGCAAAGACGCATAAGTCCTCAGCCCTGGCCCGCGAGCAGCGCGAGGCCGGCGCGATAGGCGTGACGGTGGCGACGCTGCGCGAGGCGGAGGTGATGGCCGGCGCGGTGGACGACCTGCTGCTCGCCTATCCGCCCGTCGGCGCGTCCAAGCTGCGGCGCCTGGCCGGGCTGCCCGCGCACGTGCGGGTGACGGTGGCGCTGGACTCGGCCGATGCGCTGCGCGGCGTGGCGGAGGCGGCGCGGGCGGCGGGGCGCGCGTTCGGCATCCTGGTGGAGGTGGACGCGGGGATGGGCCGCGTGGGCCTCTGCACGCCGGCGGAGGCGGTTGCGCTGGCGCGGGAGGCGGCCTCGACGGAGGGGATCGAGTTCCGGGGGCTGATGTTCTATCCCGGCCATGTCCGATCCCACGTCGGCGAGCAGGACGACGCCATCCGCCGCGTCTCGGCGACGATCGCGGGCTTCCGCGCGGCGCTGGTGGAGGCGGGGCTGGCGCCGCGGGTGGTGAGCGGCGGATCGACCCCGACGTTCTGGCGGTCGCACGAGATCGAGGGGATCACGGAGGTGCGCCCCGGCACCAGCATCTTCAACGACCGCACCACGGCCGAGATCGGCGCCTGCGGCTGGAGCGAGGTGGCGTACAGCGTGCTCGCCACGGTGGTCAGCACCGCCGTGCCAGGCCAGGCGGTGGTGGACGCGGGATCGAAGGCGCTGGCGAAGGAGGAGATCCGCGCGGACGTGTCCGGATACGGAGCGCTGCTGGACCGGCCGGGCGTGGTCGTGAAGTCCGTCTCCGAGGAGCACGGCCTGCTGGACCTGTCGGGAACCGACTGGAGGCCCCGCGTGGGCGAGCGGGTCCGGATCGTGCCCAACCACGTCTGCGCCTCGGTGAACCTGCAGGAGCGCCTGTACGGCGTGCGTGGCGGCGAGGTGGTGGAGCGCTGGGAGGTGCAGGCGCGGGGGCGCGGCCGGTGGGTGCCGGACGCCGCGACGTGAGTCACAGACACGGACGAGGAGGTTGGGGATGGGGAGATCCGGAAGATGGACGCCCGTGCTCGCGGCCCTGGCCGCCGCGGCGATGGTCCTGGGGGCATGCGCCAAGCCCCTCGGGCGGCCCAAGCCGTCGGTGAGCTGGCGCTGGGCGTACTCCACCGGCGGCATCGCCGGGCGCCGCCTGACGCCCGAGAGCGAGCACCTGGCCGTGGTGTACATGTTCGGCGGCGACAGCCTGCTGCTGGTGGCCCGGACGCCGGGCGGCACGGACAGCACGCACTACCACATCACGCCGGGCGGAGGCACCGCGGGCCGCGACCTCATCCACTACAAGCGCGGCATCAACGTGCTGCCGCCCAACGACACGCTGCAGTATCTGCGCAAGGTGGGCCGCGACACGCTGATCCTGAGCGACCGTTGTGCCGACTGCTACGAGCACACCTTCGTCCGCATCCGGTACTGACGCACGCCGCCTGACCGGTCCGCGGCGGTCGATCTCGCACTCGGCCGCCGCGTCGACCGCCCGTCGGACGGTTCTGGAGTTCCGAAGGTTCCCTCCCTCCGATCGCGGACGGGGCGCCGAGCCCGCTCGGCCGTCTACGGTTCCGTGATTGGCGGAGAACGCGCCTGCGGCGCCGCGCGGGCCGCCGTCCCGTGTCGACGATCATCTGTTCATGCCCGCATCCGGGGCTATATTCCGGGGCGGCGACGGCGGAAGGGCGTGCCTTCCCGCATCCCCGCGCCCCACCTTCCGCCCATGAACCTGTTCGTGCGCCTCGCCCTGCTCCTGCTGCGCGTGCGCTTCCGCGGCCGGCTGGCGCCGCTGGACGAGTCGGTGCTCCGGTTCCGCGTGGTGCCGGGCGACCTAGACGTCAACCTCCACATGAACAACGCGCGCTACCTGTCCATGATGGACCTGGGCCGCACGGACCTGGTGCTGCGGATGGGCGTGGTGCGCGAGCTCATGCGGCGCCGCTGGAACCCCGTGGTGGGCTCGCTCACCATCCGCTTCCGCCGCTCGCTGGCGCCGTTCCAGGCGTACACGCTGCACACGCGGCTGATGTGTTGGGACGAGAAGGCCTTCTACCTGGAGCAGCGCTTCGAGCGCGACGGCGACGTGGTGGCGCGGGCGGTGGTTCGCGGCGTCTTCGTCGGTCCGGACGGCCGCGTCCCCGCGCATCGGCTGGTGGAGATGGCCGGATACGAAGCGGAGTCGCCGCCCATGCCGGAGGCCGTCCGCGCGTGGGTGGAGGCGGAGGCGGCCTGAACGACGGACGATGTCCATCCCCCGGAACGCTGGAGGGGACCTGATGGTCCACGAAGACGAATTGCCCGTGCAGCAGCGCCTGGACCGGCTGGAGATGCTGGTCGAGGAGCTCCTGCGCCGCAGTCCCGCGTCCGCTCCCGCCGCGGCTTCCGCTATCGCGTCGGAGGCATCGCCGCCGATCGCGTTCTCCGCTTCGGGTTCCGTCGCCCCGGACGATGCCGCCGCCACGTCGATCGCATCCGCCGTATCGAACGCATCGACCGACTCTGCTCCGTTGGCCCGGGACGCTGCGGCGAGGGTGGCCGCGGATCCGGCCGATACGGAGCCGCCCGCCCCGCACCGCGTACCCGACGGTCCGCGCATGGGCGGGGGTGCGGCTCCGCAGCCCCGGCGCGCCTACGCGGACGCGGTGCACGACCCGAGCTTCGCGGGCATCGGCAATCCCGACGCGCCGCCGCGCAGGCCCGCCGAGGGACCCGTGCGGGACGGGTGGTACTGGCTGAACCGGATGGGGATCGTGCTGGTGCTGGCGGGGATGGCGCTGCTCTTCAAGTACTCCATCGACTATGGCGTGCTGACGCCGGTGGTACGCGTCTTCGTGGGGCTGGCGGTGGGAATCGGCATGCTGGGAGCGGGCCTGTGGAGCGACGTGAAGAAGCAGCGCTTCGTCTGGGTGCTGTACGGCGGCGGGATGGCCGTGTTCTACATCGTCGGCTTCGCGGCCTACTACCTGTACGAGCTGGTGGGCTACGCGCCCGCGTTCGTCGGCCTCGCGCTGGTCACGGTGCTCACCTTCGCCATTGCGCTGTGGAAGGACGAGCAGGCGCTGGCGCTGCTTGCGACGTTCGGCGGGCTGGGGGTGCCGCTGGTGCTGGGGATCGACCACGGGCGGCCGCAGGCGTTCGCCATCTACACCTGCTTCATCCTGGGGCTGGCGTCCGCGCTGCACCTGCGCCGGGGATGGCGCGGGCTGCACTGGATGGCGATGGCGGGCGGCTGGCTGCTGCTGGTGACGTACGCCGCCTACCTGCACGAAGGCTCCGGCGATCTCGTGGCGCGCTGGGCCATGCAGGGCGCCGCCCTCTTCGCGTGGCTCGCCACCGCCGTACTGCCCGTCGCGCAGGAGGTCGTGCGCGGCCCCCGCGACGCCGGGGCCGGAGGCAAGCGGAGCCGGCGCGGCTGGGACGACGTGGACGTGCTGCACTGGCACGGCACCGCGCTGCTCCCGGCGCTGCTTGCGCTGCTGGTGGCCTCGCAGGTGTGGTCGCCGACGGTGCACGCGTGGGGCGCGATGACGCTAGGGGCGGCGGCGGTGTACGCGGTGGCCGCGCTGCTGGTGCGCGACCGGCATGAGCCCATGGGCACCGTGCTGTCGCTCGCCGCCTCGCTGCTGCTGGCCACCGGCACCGTCGCCAGCTTCGACGGCCGCGCCCTGCTGCTGATCCTGGCCGGCGAGGGCCTGGCGTTCCAGGTGATGGCAGGGCGCACGGACAGCAAGGCGCTCTCCGCCATCGGCCACGCGCTCTACGCGTCCGCCGCGTGGTGGACGCTGCTGCGGCTGGTGAACCCGGCGGCGCACGGGGCGACGGAAGCGGCCGTGAACCTCGCCGTCGTCGCGGCGGGCTTCGCCATGTCGTTCACGCTGGGCGACCGGCAGCAGGTGGTGATCTACCGCCTGGCCGTGCACGCGCTCTTCATGGCGTGGATCTGGAGCGTGCTGTCGCCGTTCTCGGAAGGCTTCGTGACGGTGGCGTGGGGGGCGTACGCGCTGGGGATGCTGGTCTACGCCATGCGCGCCGGCAGCACCGTCATGGAGCGCACCGCCGTCGGCACCCTGCTCGTCGTGGTCGCCAAGCTGTTCCTGGTGGACCTTGCGCGGGTGGAGGCGCTGTGGCGGGTGCTGCTGTTCATGGGGATGGGCCTCGTCTTCCTCTTCCTCAGCTACGCCCTCCAGTCCCGCTTCAAGGCGCGCGGCGGAGACGCCCAGCCTTCGCGGCCCGGGACGGCCTGAGCCGCGCATCATCCGAAAAGCACCTCGCCGGGAGACGGGCCGATGCCCGCGTCCCGGCGAGGCTCCATCTCCCAGCGAAGCCCGTCGGCCGATCGATGCCCGAGCACCCGCGGTACACTCCCCCCGTGGGCCTCTGCGAGAGCTGCGCGAACGTCCGCGTGGTGGTGAGCGGCAAGGGCTCGCGCTTCTACATGTGCCGCCTCTCCGCCGTCGATCCCGCCTTCCCCAGGTATCCGCCCATCCCCGTGCTCCGCTGCCGGGGCTACACGCCCGCGCCGCCTGCGGAGCCTGTCACGGAAGACGGAGGGTGAGGCGACGGAGCCGTCGATGAGACGGACCGTCGTCACCCCTCCCGTTCCCTTGACGAGTATTATAGATTGGTATCTATAAAAGACGTTCGGCGGGATCGCCGGCGGGGTTCCTCAGAGGATAAAGGGAGGCTGACGTGGCCGATAGCGCGAACACCATCACCGTGACGGACGAGAACTTCGCGACCGCCATCGCCGGCGTGCAGGGGCTGGCCGTGGTGGACTTCGGGGCGAGCTGGTGCGGGCCGTGCCGCATCATCGGGCCCTTCGTGGACCAGCTCGCGGACGAGTACGCCGGGCGCGTGGCCGTGGGCAAGCTGGACGTGGACGAGAACCCGCGCACCGCGGCCGCGTTCAACGTGCGCTCGCTGCCTTCCGTGCTGTTCTTCAAGGACGGCAAGGTGGTGGACACCATCGTGGGCGCCGTCCCCAAGCCCATGCTGAAGCAGAAGTTCGAGCAGCACGCCTGAGCTTCGGCGGCGGTTTGATCGACGATGGGCCGGGCCCGCACACGCGGCGCCCGGCCCTTTTTGTATCTCCCCGTCCGGCGTTGCGGAGGTTGCGTCGGCGACGGCGGTCGTCGTCCGCCCCGCACCCGCCACGGGTCGATGCCCGTGGCTGCAACGGCATCTCCGCCCATCGGCGTGGGCTCGCTCCGCGCGTGGGGGTGTTCCGCGCGTGCCGCCACGGCCGATGTGTTCGGCGCTGTGCAGCACGTGGCCGGCGATGCCGGGGTGGGCGGAGCTACCGTCGAAAGCCCCGCGTTCGCTCCACCGCGGCGTCGTACACCGCAACCTCGCGCGCCACGTCGTCCGCGGTCCAGTTCAACCCCGGCTCTGTCGCCATCCTCTCCGCCACCGCGCGGGCGATCGCGCGGCCGCCGTCCTCCGTCTCGTAGAAGAGCTGCATCCGCCGGCGAAGGATGTCCTCCAGCGACACCGCCATCTCCGCGCGGACGGCGTGGTCCACCTCCGCCCAGACGTACGGCCGCCCGTCGACCAGTTGGCGGCCGAGCCCCGGGTCCGCGCGGATGGCGGCGAGCAACGCGTCCGCCTCCGCGCCGTACGAGCGGGCCAGGTGCATCGCCGTTCCGGCGGAGAGGCCGAGCGTTTGTGCATCCGCCGTGACGCGCGCGAGGAACGCGTCCCACGGCTCGGTGGGCGCGCCCGGGAGGGGGAGGAGGTCCGTGGTCGAGGGGCGGGACTGGATGCCGTGCTCCGCGCGCAGGATCTCCGCGGCACGGTCCGCGGCCTGGAGCGCCATCACGCGATAGGTGGTCAGCTTGCCGCCTGCGATGTTGAGGAGGCCGGATGCGTCACGCCAGATCTCGTGCTCGCGCGGGGTTGCGCTCTCGGAGCCGGCGCCGCGCGGGGGGGCGAGCAGGGGGCGGATGCCGGCCCAGGTGCTCACCACGTCCCCGGTCGTGAGATTCGCGTCCGGGTAGATGGCGTTGGCGGATGCGACGAGGTAGTCCACGTCCTTCGCGTCCGCCTCGGCCGTGCCGGGATCGCCGGTGAAGTCCGTGTCGGTGGTGCCGACGTACGAGAAGTCGCCCTGCGGCAGCACGAACATCACCCGCCCGTCGATGGGCGACAGGAAGGTGACGGCGTGCCGGTTCCCCAGCCGATCGGCGCGCACCATGATGTGCACGCCCTTCGTCGGCCGCAGCCGGGGCGCCGCTGACGGCTGGGCCAGGCGGCGGACGGCGTCGGACCAGGGCCCCGTCGCGTTCACCGTCACCCGCGCACGCACCTCCGTCTCCGTTCCCGTCCGCCGGTCACGGATGCGCGCGCCCTCGACCTTGCCGGACGGTCCGGTGAGGAAGGCGGCGACCTCCGCGTGCGAGACGGTCGCGGCGCCGGCCTCGTGCGCGGCGCGGACGTTGGCGAGGGCCAGGCGCGCGTCGTCCACCGCCGCGTCGAAGTAGACGGCGGCGCCGGTCAGCCCCTCACGGCGCAGGCGGGGCTCCTCGGCGAGCGTGCCGGCGGGGCCCAGCATGCGGTGCGAGCGGATGTTGCCGAACAGGGAGAGGCCGTCGTACAGCCACATCCCGGCCAGTAGCTTGGGCAGGCTGACGGGGCCGCGGCGGAAGACGGGGAAGACGAACTCGAGGGGATGGATCAGGTGGGGAGCCAGCTTCAGGAGCCGGCGGCGCTCGGCGCTGGCCTCGAACACCAGGCGGAACTGGAAGGTCTCCAGGTAGCGCAGGCCGCCGTGCACCAGGCGCGACGAGCGGCTGCTGGTGCCACCGCCGAAGTCGCCCGCGTCCACCAGCGCCACGCGCAGCCCGCGCAGCGCCGCGTCCCGCGCAATGCCGGCGCCGGTGACGCCGCCGCCGACCACCAGCATGTCCCACGTCCCCTCGCCGAGGGAGGCGAGATGCGCCGCGCGGGCGGCGGCGGAGAAGGGAAGGGCGGCGCTCGGGACGGGCGTCACGGCCGGCGCCCGGCTACACGTCCTTGAAGCCCAGGGCGCGCAGCAGGGAGGTGAACGACACGTCCGAGTGGCTGAGGACGAAGACGCCCTCGAAGGTGGTGTCCAGGAAGGTGAAGTCCGTCTCGATCACCAGGCCGTCGTGCCCGTCGTGGTCCAGCTCGTCGCGCCCGATCTCGCGCAGGTCGGGGGTGCCGATCATCACGCCCTTGCCCAGGAACGAGCCCAGCACGCCCACGTACGCGGCGCAGACGATGTTGCCCATCTCGTTCAGCGCCGAGCGCTCCAGCGCGCCGATCTCCACGTGGGCCGACGAGTCGCGGCGCAGCATCAGCGCCACCATCCGCAGCGCCGTCTCCACCGTCAGGATCAGCGAGGCGCGCTCGCCGCCCTCGTCCGAGATGCCCTCGATGGGCACGGCGATCACCACCAGCGGCCCCGTGCCGGGCACCGTCTGCGAGGTCTCCTCGCCGGGCACGAACTGGATGCGGGGCACCGAGATCATCACCGTCAGCCCCGTCAGGGCCGACAGGTTGGTGGCGGCGTGTCCGGCGCCGATGTTCACGACCTCACGGATCGCGTCGAGCTGCTGCGGGGTCACGGGGGTCGGTCTCATGCGTTCGGTTTCCGCGGTGCGCGCTTGGATGAAGGAAGGTGGAGGCACGGCGCCCGCCGTGCAGGTTTCGGGCTAGAGCCGCGGCGTGGTGACGCCCACCTGGCCCTGGTACTTGCCCTTTCGGTCCGCGTAGCTCACCTCGCAGACCTCGTTCGCCTCGAAGAAGATCACCTGCGCGATCCCTTCGTTGGCGTAGATGCGCGCCGGCAGCGGCGTCGTGTTGCTGATCTCCAGCGTTACGAATCCCTCCCACTCGGGCTCGAAAGGGGTCACATTTGTAATAATCCCACAACGCGCGTACGTACTTTTCCCGACACAGAGCGTCATCACCGTACGCGGGATGCGGAAGTACTCCACCGAGCGCGCCAGGGCGAACGAGTTGGGGGGGACGATGCAGACGTCGCCCTCGTAGTTCACGAACGACCTGTCGTCGAACGCCTTGGGGTCGACGATGGCGTTGTTGACGTTGGTGAAGATCTTGAACTCGCGCGCCACCCGCATGTCGTAGCCGTACGACGACACCCCGTACGAGATGGTGCCCTGCCGCACCTGCGCGTCCTGGAACGGCTCGATCATGCCGTGCTCGCGGGCCATGCGGCGGATCCAGTGGTCGGGCTTGATGCTCATCGGGAGCGCGGCGTCGCGGGTCGTGAGGGCGGGTCCGGCCTCGCGCGGCGCCCGAAGGTACGCCGTAGGAACGGGCGTTGCAGGCGGGGGTACCGGGAAGCTCGCAGGGGCGGGAACCTAGGGCCGAGGAGGCGCGGCGGCAAGGGCGGAAACGGGCTCCGCGTCTGCTTGACACTGGCCGCGGCGGCGGTGTATCTTGCGCCGTCTTCCTGCAAGTGAAGGATTTCACAAACTCTCGTCGGGAGATCGCGACGCATGCTGCGGCCCTACGTCCCCCTGCTGGTCCTGCTGGCCCTTTCCGTGGTCAACGCGATCTTCATGGTCGTGCTGTCCACGGTGCTGAGCCCGGGCGGGGCGACGAAGGTGAAGTCCGCGCCCTACGAGTCGGGGATGACGCCGCTCGGCAACCCGCGCGAGCGGTTCTCGGTCAAGTTCTACGTCGTGGCCATCCTGTTCATCGTCTTCGACGTGGAGACCATCTTCCTCCTGCCCTGGGCCGTGTCGGCGCGCCGGCTGGGCTGGGCGGGGTTCGCGGCCGCGGGGATCTTCATCTTCATCCTCACGGTCGGGCTCATCTACGAGTGGAAGAAGGGAGCGCTGGAATGGGATTGAACGAAGGCGCACTGCCCGTACATACAGGCCCTGCCGAGGCTCCCCAGGGGGGCCTCTTCTCGGGGCAGCCCAGCTTCCTCACCACCAAGCTGGACGCGGTGGTGAACTGGGCCCGCACGAACTCGCTGTGGCCCATGCCGTTCGGCACCGCGTGCTGCGCCATCGAGATGATGGCGACGGCGGCCACGCGGTACGACCTGGCGCGCTTCGGCATGGAGCGCATGAGCTTCTCGCCGCGCCAGGCCGACCTGCTGATCTGCGCGGGGCGGGTGAGCTACAAGATGGCGCCCGTGCTGCGCCGCATCTGGGAGCAGATGCCCGAGCCCAAGTGGGCCATCTCCATGGGCGCCTGCGCCAGCTCCGGAGGCGTGTTCGACGTCTACAGCATGGTCCAGGGGATCGACACCATCATCCCCGTGGACGTGTACGTGCCCGGCTGCCCGCCGCGGCCCGAGGGGCTGATCTACGGGATCCTCATGATCCAGGAGAAGATCCGCAACAGCGCCCCCACCAGCCGCGCCGAGTGGGGCCGCACGGACCTGCTGCCGGAAAGCGCCTCCGCCCTGACGGACCCGATGATCGAGGACATCACGGCGCCCTTCGGCAACTCCACCAACCAGAACCGCGCCAGCGGCCTGGTCTCCACCGGCGCCATGGTCCGCGCGTCGGACCGGCGCCCGTAGGCCGCGCGACGATGAGCAACGACGCCTTCAAGAAGGGGCTGGACGGCCTGGACTCCGGCCCCACGCCCTCGCAGGCCGGGCAGACCGAGGCCCCCCCCGCGGCGGCCGGGCTGCCGCCGCACCCCAGCGTGGACGCCCTCCGCGAGCGCTTCGGCGACGCGGTGCTGCGCCACGAGCTGGTGGCGGGCGACGAGCACGTGGTGTACGTGGACCCGGCGCGCGTGCTGGAGATGCTGGGGTGGCTGAAGGACGACCCGGCGCACCGCTACGACTTCCTGCAGGACCTGACTTGCGTGGACCACGGCAACGGCCGCACCCTGCAGGTGGTCTGGCAGCTCTGGTCCATCCCCAACAAGCTGAACCTGCGGGTGAAGGCCACGCTGCCCCTGGACGCGCTGGAGGTCGACAGCGTGTACCACCTGTGGCGGGCGAGCGACTGGCTGGAGCGCGAGGCGTACGACATGTTCGGCGTGGTGTTCCGCGGTCACCCCGACCTGCGGCGCATCCTCATGCCCTACAACTACGCCGAGGGCCACCCGCTGCGGAAGGACTTCCCCCTGCGCGGCCGCTTCACGCGTGCCGAGCAGACCCGGCGCGCGCTGGCGCAGAAGACGGAGGACCACTACTCCGAGAAGGAGCTGCGCATCGCGCACGCGCTGGGGCAGGCGCTTCCCGAGCCCTTCGCCCCGGGCGAGGCGGGGAGCCAGGGACAATTCGGCGGCATGGGAGGAGCGGGCTGATGGCGCTTCGGAGAGTGGTCTACAACGTCACGCGGAACCCCGAGCTGGCCGCCGGCGGCAGCCTGGTGCACGCGCCCGTGGTGCCCGTGGCGGGCGAGGTGGCGCACCCGCACCAGGACATCGCCGGCGAGCACATGCTCATCAACATCGGCCCGCAGCACCCGGCCACGCACGGCGTGCTGCGCCTGGTGCTGGAGCTGGACGGCGAGACGGTGGTACGCTGCATCCCCCACATCGGCTACCTGCACTCCTCGTTCGAGAAGCTGGGCGAGTACCGGGACTGGAACCAGATCGTCCCGCTCACGGACCGCATGGACTACCTGGCGCCGCTCATCTACAACTGCGCCTATGCCATGTCCGTCGAGAAGCTGATGGGCGTGGAGGTCACCGAGCGCTGCAAGGTGGTGCGGCTCATCTGCATGGAGCTGGACCGCATCTTCAGCCACCTGCTGTGGCTGGGCACCACGGGCATCGACCTGGGCGCCTTCACGGTCTTCCTCTACACCTTCCAGCAGCGCGAGCTGATCTACGACCTGCACGAGTCGTACGTCGGCGCCCGCATCACCACCTCGTCCACGCGCATCGGCGGGATGATGGCCGACCTGCCGGCGGGGTGGATCGACCAGCTCAACTCCTTCTTGAAGGGGTTCCCGAAGGTGCTGGACGAGGTGGACACGCTGCTCACCAACAACGCCATCTGGGTGGGACGCACGCAGGGCGTGGGCGTGATCTCGGCCGAGGACGCGGTGAACTTCGGGCTGTCCGGGCCCAACCTGCGCGCCTCGGGCGTGGCGTACGACGTCCGCAAGGACCGCCCGTACTACGACATGGAGACGTACGACTTCGACGTCCCGGTGGGCGAGCACGGCGACATCTACGACCGCTACCTGTGCCGCATGGAGGAGATGCGGCAGAGCGTGGGGCTGCTGCACCAGTTCATCGAGCGCCTTCCCGGCGGCTCCATCAACGTGGACGACCCGCGGGTGATCCTGCCGTCCAAGACGATGGCGATGAACGACATGGAATCGATGATCCACCACTTCAAGGTGGTCATGGAGGGCGTCCGCGCCCCCGTGGGCGAATCGTGGTTCTCGGTGGAGTCGAGCAAGGGCGAGCTGGGGATGTACGTGGTGTCGGACGGCGGGGCCAAGCCCGTCCGCTGGCGCGTGCGCGGCCCCTCGTTCATCAACATCGCGGCGCTTCCGCACATGATCGAGGGCGCGCTGCTGTCGGACGTGATCGCGGTCAACGCGTCGCTGGACATCGTGCTGGGAGAGATCGACCGATGAGCGGGCACCCCAACGACGACCTCCACCCCGAGTCGTGGCCCGTGGCGGCCGCCAACCCGGGGTTCGCGGGCGACACCGGCGAGTTCACGCAGCTCACCGAAGACGACGTGCGCGGCCTCTCCTTCGTCGGGATCCGGCCCAAGGACGGCGGCCACGCCTCCGTCGCCGGCACGCTCCCGTACCAGGTGGCGGAGAAGGACCCCGAGGCGCCCATCTTCAGCGGCCCCTACGAGGACCGCCTGGAGAAGGTGCTGAGCCGCTATCCCGACCGGCAGGCGGCGCTCCTCCCCACGCTGCACATGGCGCAGGAGGTCCGCGGCTTCCTGTCCCCGGCCACGCTGGACGAGGTGGCCCAGAAGCTGGGGCTGTCGCCCGCCTACGTGCGCGGGGTGGCGACGTTCTACACCATGTACAACCTGGCTCCCGTCGGGAAGCACCTGATCCAGGTGTGCACCAACATCTCGTGCAACCTGTGCGGCGGCGACGCGGTGCTGGCGGAGTTCCTGAAGCACGCGGGCACCGAGGTGGGCGAGACCTCGGCCAACGGGCTGTGGACCATCATCGAGGTGGAGTGCCTGGGGGCCTGCGGGTTCCCCACGGCGGTGCAGATCAACGACCGCTACTTCGAGAACGTCCGCCCCGAGGACGTTCCGGCGGTCCTGGCGCAGCTCACCTGAGGCGGCGATGGCGTACCCGTACATCCACCCGAGCGAGACCCGCGTCCTTTCCAAGCACTTCGGCGAGCCCGAGGCCCGGACGCTGAAGGGATGGGAGGCCCGCGGCGGCTACGAGGCGGCCCGCAAGGCGCTGTCGATGGAGCGCTCCGCCGTCGTGGACGAGGTGAAGGCGTCCGGCCTGCGCGGCCGCGGCGGCGCCGGCTTCCCCACGGGCGTGAAGTGGAGCTTCATGCCCAAGAAGACGGACAAGCCGCACTTCCTGGTCTGCAACGCGGACGAGTCCGAGCCCGGCACCTTCAAGGACCGCGAGCTCATGCGCTGGACGCCGCACGCCCTGATCGAGGGCCTGCTGGTGGGCGCGTACGCCATCCACGCCGAGCACGCCTACGTCTACATCCGCGGCGAGTTCTTCGAGGCGGCGCAGATCATGGCGCGCGCCATCGAGGAGGCGTACGAGGCCGGGTACGCGGGAAAGAACGTGTTCGGGCTGGGCGTGGACATCGACATCACGCTGCACCTGGGGGCGGGCGCCTACATCTGCGGCGAGGAGACGGGGCTGCTCAACTCGCTGGAGGGGCGCCGCGGAGAGCCGCGCATGAAGCCCCCGTTCCCGGCCATCTCGGGCGCGTTCCGCTTTCCCACCGCGGTGAACAACGTGGAGAGCCTGATCGCGGCGGCCCACGTGGTGCTGAACGGCGCGGCCTGGTACAAGCAGTGGGGCACGGAGAAGAGCACGGGCACCAAGCTCTTCTGCGTGTCGGGACACGTGAAGCGCCCCGGCAACTACGAGGTGCCGCTGGGCTTCAACTTCAAGGAGTTCATCTACGACGTCTGCGGCGGCACGCCCAGCGGCCGGCCCATCAAGGCCGTGATCCCGGGCGGCAGCTCGGTGCCCATCCTCACGGGCGACGAGCTGGACATCGGGATGGACTACGAGGCGATGGCGGCGGCCGGCACCATGCTGGGATGCGGGTCGGTGATCGTGATGGACGACACCACCAACATCGTCAAGCAGGTGCGGCGGATGGTGGACTTCTACGCCCACGAGAGCTGCGGCCAGTGCACGCCCTGCCGCGAGGGCACCACGTGGGCCGCCAAGATCCTGCGCCGCATCGAGAACGGGCGCGGCCAGCCGGACGACCTGGAGACGCTGCTGCAGATCTCCGAGAACATGTCGGGCAAGACCATCTGCGTGCTGTCCGACGCGGCGGCGGCCCCCATCACGTCGTCGATCGAGAAGTTCCGCGGCGACTACGAGGCGCTCATGGCCCCCGTGCCGGCCCTCGCCGCGCGGTAGCTCACGGAACCTTCCCGGTCCTCCGATCTCCGCCATCCGCGGATCGATCGAGGACCACGTGCGGAAGCCTCGTCGCGACGATGCCGAGAGGTCGACGGCAGAACCTTCCGCCAGGGTACCCGCGCACCGCTCTTCCGGTGATCCCGGTCGACGGACGCCGGGCTGAGAGATTCACGGGGCTGCGCACGCCGCGGCCTTCCTGCGAGCCGACCAGGGCCCCACGGCCCGAGCGAAGTACATTACGAGGAGGCCCCGTGGCCGAGACGAGCAACGCGCCGGAGACCGTCACCTGCACCATCGACGGCATGGAGATCACCGTTCCCAAGGGAACGCGGATCATCGATGCCGCCGCCATGGCCGGGGTGGACGTGCCGCACTACTGCTACCACCCCAGCCTGAGCGCGCCGGCCCAGTGCCGCATGTGCCTGGTGGAGGTGGAGAAGGTGCCCAAGCTGGTGCCCTCGTGCTCGGGCACGGTGGCGGACGGCAACGTCATCCACACCCAGAGCGAGAAGGCTTTGCAGGCGCGCGAGGGGGTGCTGGAGTTCTACATGGTGAACCACCCCTTGGACTGCCCGGTCTGCGACCAGGCGGGCGAGTGCAAGCTGCAGGACTACATCTCGGCCGAGGGGCCGGCGATGGGCCGCGGCAAGGAGCCCAAGCGGGTGCTGGGCCGCGACGACTTCGGCGGCGACGTGCTGTTCTATGCCGACCGCTGCGTCATGTGCACGCGCTGCGTGCGCTTCATGCGCGAGGTCGCGCAGGACGAGCGGCTCACGGTGGTGCAGCGCGGCTCGCGGGCCGTGATCGACACCTTCTTCGAGGAAGGGCTGGAGGGCAACCTCTGGGCGGACAACATCGTCGACCTCTGCCCGGTGGGCGCCCTGGTCAGCAAGGACTTCCTGCACAAAGCCCGGGCCTGGGACCTGGACCGCACGCCCTCGGTGTGCCCCAACTGCTCGCAGGGGTGCAACGTGCGGCTGGAGACGCGGGACAACCAGGTGATGCGCATCAAGCCCCGGCCCAACGCCGAGGTGAACGACCACTGGATGTGCGACTACGGCCGCCTGAACTACGAGTGGATCAATCGCGGCGCGCGCATCGAGGCCCCGCTGGTGATGGACGGCGGCCGCCACGTGTCCGTCTCGTGGTCGCAGGCGCTGACCCGGCTGGCGGACGCGCTGCGCGACTCCACCGCCGGCGTCCGCGCCGTGGTCTCGCCCTTCGCGGCCAACGAGGACCTGGGCACGCTACGCCGCGTGCTGGAGACGGTGGGCGGCGGCACGGGCGTGTTCCGCTGCGAGACGGGCGAGGAGGTGCCGCTTCCCGGCTTTCCCACGCTCAAGCTGCGCACCGACCGCGCGGCCAACGTGGCCGGGGCGGAGGCCTTCGCCTTCACGCGCGCCGGTGGCACAGACGGCACGGGCGGGATCGACGACGTGGCGGGCCACGATGGGGTGATCTTCGTCCTCGGGGACGAGCTGGCGGACGCCCCGGCGGACTTCGGATCCAGGGCCACTCTCTTCGTCTACGTGGGCCAGTTCCTTTCACCCGCCGCACGCAACGCGCACTTCGTGCTGCCGTCCACGACCTTCGCCGAGATGGAGGGCACGTTCACCAACGTGCAGCGCCGGGTGCAGCGCTTCTGGCCCGCGCTGCAGGTGCCGGGCATGGCGCGCCCCGCGTGGCAGGTGCTCGGGGTGCTGCTGGCGGGCATCTCGGAGGACGCGCAGGTGCCCGGGACGGCGGCGGAGGCCTTCGCCGCGTTGGGCGCGGTGGGCGCCGGGTTCGCGGGCCTGGGATACGACGACCTGGGCGCGATGGGCCGCGTGCTGCCGCAGCTCGGGGCGCTGGCCGAGGCGGGCGACTGAGCGGATGACGAGACCGGGCCCGCACCACCCCCTCGCGACGAGGGGGCGGGCGGGGGAGGGAAGGCCGGCGGGACCGGCCTTTCCGCATTCGGAGCCGGCGGGCCGTCCGCCGCTCCGGGAACTCCAGACCCAACGCGCACGATGATGCAGGCTGGCACGGTGCAGGCGGTCCAGGACATGAGCGACACGGCCTATGCCGTGAGCTCCGTCGTCAAGGTCGTCCTCACCTTCACGGTGGTGATGGTCGTGGTGGCGCTGCTCACGCTCCTGGAGCGGAAGATCAGCGCCTGGATGCAGGACCGCATGGGTCCCAACCGCGTGGGCCCCGGCGGCATCGGGCAGCCCCTGGCGGACGGGCTCAAGAACATCCTGAAGGAGGAGACCCACCCCGGCGAGGCCGCGGGCGTCTTCTTCACCCTGGCGCCCATGCTCTCCATCATCCCGGCGCTGGTGACCTTCGCGGTGATTCCCTTCGCGGCGCCCATGCCCACGCGCTGGGGCGTGATGCCCATGGTGGTGGCCGACCTGCCCGTCGGCATCCTCTTCCTGCTCGCCTTCTCGTCCCTGGGGGTCTACGGGATCGTGATGGCGGGGTGGGCCAGCTCCAACAAGTATGCCCTGCTGGGCGGCCTGCGCGCCGGCGCGCAGATGATCTCGTACGAGATCGCGCTGGGGCTGTCGCTCATGAGCCTCTTCTTCGTGGTGGGCAACGTAGGGCTGCCGCAGGTGGTCTGGACGCAGCAGCGCATGGGCACCTGGTTCTTCTTCACCTTCGCCGTCTCGTTCGCCTTCTTCTGGATCTCGTCGTTCGCGGAGACCAACCGTCTCCCCTTCGACCTTCCGGAGGCCGAGTCCGAGCTGGTGACGGGGTACCACACCGAGTACTCGTCGATGAAGTTCTCCATGTTCTTCATCGCCGAGTACGCGCACGTGCTCACCGTGTCCGCGCTGCTGGCCACCCTCTTCCTGGGCGGGTGGGACATCCCCTTCCTGCAGCGGGACGACATGCTGGGCTTCGTGGACGGCCGGTGGGTGGGCAACGTTCCGGCGCTCTGGATCACCCTCGTCACCTTCCTGAGCTTTGCGATCAAGACCTTCGTCTTCATCGTGATCTTCATGCTGGTGCGCTGGACGGTGCCGCGCTTCCGCTACGATCAGGTGATGGACCTGGGGTGGAAGATCATGCTGCCCGCCTCCCTGGCCGCGGTGGTGGTCACCGCCGCCACCGTGCTGGCGCTGGATTCCGCCGGCGTCACCTTCGAGCAGCGCGCCCTGGGCTTCGTGCCCGTCTACGGCGGCGTCCTGGGCGTCGTGAACGTGGCGATGCTGGCCGTGGTGGTGTGGGCGATGGACCGCGGCCGCACCCTGAGCGCCACGGGATCGCTGGACGAGCGCCGCGCCCGCGCCAAGCAGACGGCCCGCCTGCGCGCCATCGAACTGCAGACCGCCGAGCGCGGGGAGTCCTGACCACATGGCAGCCACCGTACGCGTGATGAAGCGCCCGGTCCGGAAGTCGTCGTACATCCGGGCCACCCTCCAGGGCATGGCGCTCACCTTCCGGCACATGACGAAGTCGGCGGGCGACACGTCGACCCTCACGCTCCAGTATCCCGAGGAGAAGAAGCACATCTCCCCGCGCTGGCGCGGAACGCACGTGATGGAGACGCACGAGGACGGGCGCCCCAAGTGCGTGGCGTGCGGCCTGTGCCCCACCGTCTGCCCCGCCAACTGCATCAAGCTGGTGCCGGGCGAGGACGACCAGGGCAACCGCTACCCCATCGTCTATGAGATCGACGAGTTCCGCTGCATCTTCTGCGGGATGTGCCAGGAGGTGTGCCCGGTGGAGGCCATCCACGTGGGCCAGCACTACGAGAACGCCGAGTACACGCGCGCGAGCTTCGTGTACGACCTGGACCGCCTGATGAGCCAGACGCACCCGTCGACGCTGCTGTGGGATCCCTCGGATCCCGCCGGCGAGTAGCCGCCGCGCCGAACCCCGTCCAACGCACCGATGATCATCCTCTTCTGGTTCTTCGCCGTCCTCGCCGTCTCGTCGGCGCTGCTGACGGTGACGCGGAAGAACCCCGTGGCCAGCGCCATCTGGCTGATCGCCACCTTCTTCTGCCTGGCGGCCATCTACACGCTGCTGGGGGCGTTCTTCATCGGGATCATCCAGATCCTGGTGTACGCCGGGGCCATCATGATCCTGTTCATCTTCGTGATCATGCTGCTCAACCTGGGCAACGACTACGAGCCGGACATCCGCGGCCACGTGTGGAAGGTGGTGGCCGGCGGAACGTCGCTGGTGATCGCCGCCCTGCTGGCCCGCGCCTTCTCCGGCGAGCTGCCGGCGCCGCTGGGCCACGTGGCCGGCCCCGCCTCGCTGGCCGCGCAGACGGCCGACCGGGGGACGGTGGGGGTGATCGCCATCCCGCTGTACACCGACTACATGGTGCCGCTCCAGTTCACCGCCGTGCTGCTGCTGGCGGCCGTGGTGGGCGCCGTCGTCCTCGCCAAGCGGAAGGTGTGACGTGCAGCAGATCCCCCTGGAGCAGGCCCTGGGGCTCAGCGCCCTGCTCTTCGCCATCGGGGCGTTCGGCGTGGTCATCCGGCGCAACGCCATCATCCTGTTCATGTGCATCGAGCTGATGCTCAACGCCGTGAACCTCGCCTTCGTGGCGTTCTCGCCGCGCTCGGGCGTGCAGGGCCAGGTCTTCGTCTTCTTCGTGATCGCCGTCGCGGCGGCCGAGGCGGCGGTGGGGCTGGCGATCATCATCTCGGTCTTCCGGCACAAGGAGTCGGTGGACATCAAGAACTTCAGCCTCCTCCGGTGGTAAGCTCGTGATGCTCCTCCTTCAAGAAGCCGCCGTCCACGCGACCTCGGCCGCCGCGGGCCAGGCGGGCGAGAGCTTCGCGGCGTTCGCCCCGTGGCTCATCCTGGCGCTGCCGCTGCTGGGCTTCGTGCTGAACGGCCTGCTCTCCATCACGGCCGCCCGGCGCGCGCTGCCCGCCCTGCCCCCCGTGGGCGACCCGCACTGGGACGCGCACCACGAGCCCAGCGAGCAGGAGCACCACGCGCACGGCGACGACGCGCATCCGGCCGCCCACGCCGACGACCACGGCGCCCACGGGCACGACGCGCACGGGCACGGCCCGAAGCCGGCCACGCACACGCTGCCCAGCTTCATCGCGCCCGGCGTGCTGATCGCCGCCTTCGCGGTGGCGGTCGTCAACTTCCTGCGCATGCTCGCCGCGCACCCGGAGACCGCGTGGGTGCACGAGTACTGGAGCTGGATGCCGGTGAACGATCCCACCGGCGCGCTGCGCGTGGGCGCCGCCATCCAGCTGGACCAGCTCTCCATGCTGATGACGCTGGTCATCACCGGCGTGGGCTCGCTGATCCACGTCTTCTCGGTCGGCTACATGAAGGAGGACCCCGGGTACCCGCGCTACATGGCGTACCTGAACCTCTTCGTGTTCTTCATGCTCACGCTGGTGCTGGGCGCCAGCTACCCGCTGATGTTCGTGGGCTGGGAGGGCGTGGGGCTCTGCTCGTACCTGCTCATCGGCTTCTGGTTCAAGGAGCGCGCGAACGCGGACGCCGGCAAGAAGGCGTTCATCGTCAACCGCATCGGCGACTTCGGGTTCCTGATCGCCATGTTCCTGCTCTTCGCCAACCTGGGCACGCTGAACTTCGCCGAGGTGATGGAGCGCGCCCCGGCGCAGATGGCGTTCGGCGGGGCGGTGGTGACCGCGGTGTGCCTCTTCTTCTTCCTGGGCGCCGCCGGCAAGAGCGCGCAGATCCCGCTCTACGTCTGGCTTCCGGACGCCATGGCGGGCCCCACGCCCGTGTCGGCGCTGATCCACGCGGCCACGATGGTGACGGCGGGCGTGTACCTGGTGGCCCGCTCGGCGACGCTGTTCACGATGGCGCCCGTGGCCTCGCTGGTGGTCGCGCTCGTGGGCACGGCGACGGCGATCTTCGCGGCCTCCATCGGCCTCAAGCAGTGGGACATCAAGAAGATCCTGGCCTACTCCACCGTCTCGCAGCTCGGCTTCATGTTCGCCGCGGTGGGGATGGGGGCGTACGTGGCCGGCGTCTTCCACCTGATGACGCACGCCTTCTTCAAGGCTTGCCTCTTCCTGGGCTCGGGCGCGGTGATCCACGCCATGCACGAGGCGCTGCACCACACGCACAGCGACATGGACGCGCAGGACGTGCGCAACATGGGCGGGCTGCGGCGCTACCTGCCGGTGACCTTCTGGACGATGGGGATCGCCACGCTGGCCATCGCGGGCGTGCCGCCCTTCGCGGGCTTCTTCTCCAAGGACGAGATCACGGGCGCCGCCTGGGACGGAGCGCACGGCCAGCTTCCCCTCGCCGCCGGGCTGGCGAAGGTTGGCATCGACGGCACCCTGTGGTTCGGCCTGATCTGGGGCGCGCTCAGCATCGCCGCCTTCATGACGGCCTTCTACATGGGCCGGATGATGATCTACACCTTCTTCGGGCAGAACCGGACGGGCGAGGAGGAGCGGAAGCACCTGCACGAGGGGAGCTGGACGCTCACGCTGCCCCTCGTCGTCCTGGCCCTCGCCTCCACCTTCGGCGGCTTCCTGAACGTGGAGCGCGAGGTGCCCATCGTCCGCTGGTTCGACTTCGGACAGGGCGAGGCGCTGCACCGCTGGCTGCATCCCGTTCTGGCTGGCGCCGACCAAGTGGCCGAGGCCAACGGCATCGCCGGCGCAGCCGTCGAGCCCAGCGCGGTGCCGATCGCGGTCGCCATCCTGCTGGGCCTGGGCGGCCTGGCGCTCGCCTGGACGATGCTGTCGCGGCGCGCCCTGCGCACGGCGGCCGAGGAGCCGGCGTACGCGAACGGCGTGGAGCGCGTGCTCTACCACAAGTACTACGTGGACGAGCTCTACGACCGCGTCGTGGTGCGCACGGTCGGCTGGCTTTCGCGCCTGCAGGCGGGCTTCGACCGCTACGTGGTGGACGGCCTGGTGGACTTTGGCGGCAAGATGTCGGAGTGGCTGGGCGTCGCCCTGGGCCGCTTCCAGACGGGGCAGGTCAACACCTACGCCTTCGCGATCCTGATCGGCGTGACGCTGGTCCTGTACGCCTTCGTGCACACCTGACGCATCCGGACGGCAATGGACTTCCTGAAGCATCTGTACGAGGGACCCGGCATCCTCACCTTCCTGATCGCCTTTCCCCTGCTGGGCGCGCTGGCCGCCTGGCTCGTCGGCGACCGTTCCGCGCGCGCCACGGCGCTGGTGGTGGGAATCGTGGAGCTCCTGGTCTCGGTCCCGCTCTTCTTCACCTTCGATCCGACGGGCACCTGCCCGCAGTCCGTGATCGGGCGGCAGAACGAGGGGCTGCCCTTCGCGTTCAGCCAGCTGACGGTGCCGTTCCAGAACTGCACGGACGCCCCCTGGTTCGCCGACTGGGGAATCCACTTCCGCATCGGGCTGGACGGCATCTCGCTCTTCATGGTGCTGCTCACCACCCTGCTGCTGCCGCTGATGGTGCTCGGCTCGTGGACCTACATCCGCGACCGGCAGCGGACGTTCTACGCCATGCTGCTGGCCCTCACGGCCGGCGTGGTGGGCGTCTTCGTGGCCCTGGACATGTTCGTGTTCTACGTGTTCTGGGAGCTGGTGCTCATCCCCATGTACTTCCTGATCGGGGTGTGGGGCGGCAAGGAGCGGGTGTACGCGGCGGTGAAGTTCTTCCTGTACACGGCCGCGGGCTCGCTGCTCATGCTGGTGGCCATCCTGTACGTGTACTTCCGGGTGCACTCCGTCACGGGCATGTCGTCGTTCTCGTACTTCGACTTCATGAACCCGCTGGCCGCCTTCTCGGCGCGCGAGGAGGCGCTGCTCTTCCTGGCCTTCGCGCTGGCGTTCGCGGTGAAGGTGCCCATCTTCCCGTTCCACACCTGGCTGCCGCACGCGCACGTGCAGGCGCCCACGGCGGGCTCGGTGATCCTGGCCGGCGTGCTGCTCAAGATGGGCACCTACGGCTTCATCCGCTTTGCCGTGCCCTTCTTCCCCGACGCGGCGCACGCGCCCGGGGCGGTGAAGTGGGCCATGGTGCTGGGGGTCATCGGGATCATCTACGCCGCCATGGTGGCCGCGGTGCAGCCCAACGCCAAGAAGCTGGTGGCCTACACCTCCGTCGCCCACCTGGGCTTCGTGATCCTGGGCATCTTCGCGTACAACCTGATCGGCCTGCAGGGCGCGCTGATGGTGATGATCGGGCACGGGCTCTCGACGCCCATGCTCTTCTTCCTGCTGGGCATGCTGTACGAGCGCCGGCACAGCTACGAGATCGAGGACTTCGGCGGGCTGGCGGCTTCCATCCCCGTCTTCGCCACGATGCTGGTGTTCGCGGCCATGGCCAGCATCGGGCTGCCGGGAACGAGCGGCTTCGTGTCCGAGTTCCTGGTGCTGCTGGGCACCTTCAAGACGCACCCGTACGTGGCGCTGCTCGCCAGCACCGGCGTGATCTTCGCCGCCTACTACATGCTGCCGATGGTGCAGAAGGTGGCGTTCAACGCCCTGCGCTCGCCGGCCAACCGCGACATCCCCGACCTGGACCGCCGCGAGCTGGCCATCCTGCTGCCGCTGGTAGTGCTCATCCTGTGGATCGGCATCTACCCGAAGCCGTTCCTGGACCGGATGGAGCCGGCGGCGCTGCGCCTGCTGGCCACGCAGTCCACGCGCCTGGCGCCCCCGATGCAGCCCATGGGCGACGTCGCGGCGGCCGCCCCCAATCCGTAAGCCGGGAAACCGAACGACCATGAGCTTCTTTGCTGCGCTCGGCCGCCCCGAGGTGCTGGACCTGGCCCGCCAGACGCACTACTTCTGGGCGCTGCTGCCCGAGATCGTGCTGACGCTGGGCGCCATGCTGGTGCTGATCGTGGACGTGATCCACAAGGGCGACCGCTCCGAGCCCTCGCGCGGCTCCATCCCCGTGCTGACGCTGGCGGTGCTGGCGGCGACGGCGCTGGCGAACACGGCGCTCTTCGGGCTGCGCGACGTGTCGGCCAACGGAATGGTGGCGGTGGACGGGTTCCGGACCTTCACCAACTTCGTGTACCTGGTCGCGGCGGCGCTCTGCATCGCCATCTCCATGGGGTACCTGGAGCGCCGCGGCATCATGAAGGGCGAGTTCCATGCGCTGGTGCTGTTCGCCACGCTGGGGATGATGCTCATGGGCGGGTCGCGCGACCTGATCATGACCTTCATCGGCCTGGAGGTGATGTCGGTGCCCATCTACGTGCTGGTGGGCTTCGACCGCATGGACCCGCGCTCGTCCGAGGCGTCGCTCAAGTACTTCCTGCTGGGCGCCTTCTCCAGCGGCTTCTTCCTCTACGGCATCGCCCTGGTGTTCGGCGCGGTGGGTTCCACCAACCTGACCTACATCGCCGAGACCCTCGGGACCGGGACGGACCACGGCCACGAGCGGCTGCTGATGGCGGGGATGGCGCTCACCCTGGTGGGCCTGGGGTTCAAGGTGGCGGCCATCCCCTTCCACATGTGGACCCCGGACGCCTACGACGGCGCGCCCACCCCGGTGACGGCGCTCATGTCCACCGGGGTGAAGGCGGCGGCGTTCGCGGCGTTCGTGCGCATCTTCGCGGTGGCGTTCGCGGACGCCGGCGCGCAGTGGGTGCCGGTGGTGTGGTGGCTGGCGGCGGTGACCATGGTGGGCGCCAACCTGGTCGCGCTCACCCAGGGCAGCGTGAAGCGGATGCTGGCGTACTCGTCCATCGCGCACGCCGGCTACCTGCTGGTGGCGCTGCTCTCGGGCGGGGACACGGGCAAGGCGGCCTTCCTGTTCTACATCCTGGCCTACACGGTGATGACGGCGGGCGCCTTCGGCATCGTGATCGCCAACTCGCGCGACGGCGAGGAGCGGGTGACGCTGGAGGACTACGCGGGCCTGGGGCTGGAGAAGCCCTGGCTGGGCGCGGCGTTCTCCATCTTCCTGCTGTCCCTCGCCGGCTTCCCGCTCACCGCCGGGTTCCTGGGGAAGCTCTACATCCTCCGCGCGGCGGTGGAGGGCGGACAGGCGCAGCTCGCGGTGATCCTGGTGCTGGCGTCTCTGGTGTCGTACTTCTACTACCTGCGCGTGATCGTGGTGATGTACATGCGCCCGGCGCGCTCCGAGGGCTGGCACGCGGGCGCCGGGCTGCCCCTGGCGGCGCGGACGGCCGTGCTGGCGGCGTGCGTGGTGGTGGTGGCGATGTTCTTCGCGGGCGCGGTGCCCATGCGCTGGGCCGAGCAGAGCGCGCTGTCGCTGTGGCGCCAGCCGGCGCCGGTGGCGGCTTCGCCCGCGCCGGCTTCGCTGTTCCGCTAGGGGCAGGGGGGCGGGGACGCAGCTGGTTCGGACTTCTTGGCCCGGTGCGTCGCCGCCGGGCCTTTCCGTTTGCACGGGGATTGCAGAGATGGCGGACCGGGGGAAGGACGAGGCCAAGCCGCGGACGGAGGACGGCACGCTGACGGACGACGCGAAGGACGCCGGGAAGCGCGGCGAGGGCAAGGGCGGGGACGCGAAGGGCGGACGCTTCGGCACCCCCGCGAAGGCGGCGGCGGGGCTGACCGCGGCCGCCATCGCCGCGTACGGCGTGTACCTGATGGGCGCCTCGCGCGGGCGCCGGCGGCCGGCGACCGAGCTGCCGAACGCGCTGGGGCTGCGCATCGACTACGTGCCCTGGGGCGACGTCCACTACGCCTACTACTGCCGCGAGGGCCGGGGCCGCCCCCTCGTCTTCCTGCATTCCGTGAACGCCGTCGCCTCGGCGCACGAGATGCGGCCGCTCGTCCGCGCCTTTGCGCGCGACACGGACCGGCCCATCTACGCGCTGGAGTGGCTGGGCTTCGGGCACAGCGACCGGCCGGAGCTGGACTACACGCCGGAGCTGCTCGAAGACCAGCTCGAGCACTTCCTGGAGACCCTCGTGCGCCCGGCCGGCGGCGCGGACGTGGTGGGCCTCTCCCTGGGCGCGGCGTACGCGGCCGAGGTGGCGCGGCGGCGGCCGGACCTGGTCCGCTCCCTCGTGGGCATCGAGCCCGCCGGGCTGGGCGAGGAGCCGATGGAGATCGGGCGCGGGTGGGCGCGGCTGCTGTTCACGCTGCCGGGGGTGCAGCGCGCCTTCTACGACCGCCTGACCACGCCCGAGAACCTGTACGCCTTCGCCAAGGACAACCTGTTCAGCAGCGAGTACGGCGTGCCGGAGTCGTTCGTGGAGTACGGCGCCGAGACGGCACGCGTGGACGGCGCCTCGCGGCCGCTGGACGACTTCCTGAGCGGCCGCCTGTTCCCGGACGACGTGGCCGACACCTTCCGGCGCCTGCGCCAGCCCGTGCTGCTGGTGCACGGCACGGTGGAGGACCGGCGCCTGGAGTCGTTCACGCACCTGCCCGAGATGGAGTCGCGGCCCAACGTCAGCATCGTGGGCCTGCCCACGGGCGCGCTGCCGCACTGGGAGCGCACGGGCGAGGTGGTGGAGCGCATCCGCGACTTCCACGGCTCGCTGTAGCCAGATCCCGACGAAGCACGTCCGAAATCCCCGCCTTCCGGAGCGCCCCGTGATGCGCAGATCCGCGTTGCCGCTGCTTTCCTCCGTCGCCGCGGCCCTCGTCCTGGCCGCCGCGTGCAAGCCGTCCGGCGGTTCCGAGGGCCCCGGCTCCACCGCCGCCGCCGACACGGCGGGCGGCCCGGGCGTGAGCGGCATGTCGTCGGAGCAGCTCAAGGAGCAGGCGAAGGCGGTCTCGCCCGAGGAGGCGCGGCAGATGGGGATCCCCGATTCCTCCGTCGTGGCGGGCAGCACGAACGAGGTGTCCGATTCGCTGTCGTCGCCCGCCGCCACGCCGGGCCCGGGCGCCGCGGGCGACTCCGTCGGTCGAGCGGGCGTCGGTGGCACGACCCCTCCGGCTCCCCCGGCGCGACCGGATCGGCCGAAGCCGTAGCGTCGACCGTCTCTCGAAGCGTCATCAGATCGAACCCTCTCCCGTCCGCTCGGGGGAGGGTTCTACTTTCACCGGATCCCGCCCGGCGTGGGAATCGCATGTGCCCCGATCCGTGGTGTTCCGCCGACTTGGAAGACACCCGGCCGCCCAGCTCCACGCCGAAGCCCGCACGGAGCCCGCGACGGCGGGCTTGGTTCCTACGGCGGCCCCAAGCTTCCAGCCCAACGGCGTACGATGGCCATCCGGCATCTGCGGGATCCTATTTCGCATCCCCCCCGAACAGTCGTTCGTTCGCTGGAAATGCAGATGGATCATGGGGAAACGTCGGGCCGCGGGCTTGCCGGACGCGGCAGTGGGACGCTAGAATGTCGGGCTTCGGAGCCTCCGGGATCGGCTTCCGAGTTCTCCCCCTGGATTCAAGGAGATGCGCGTGAAGAGCATCGTCTGCGTGAAGCGCGTCCCGGACACCGAGGCGCGCGTCCGCATCGCCGCCGACGGGCAGTCCATCGAGACCGCCGGCGTGAAGTTCGTCCTGAACCCGTACGACGAGTTCGCGGTGGAGGCGGCGCTGAAGCACAAGGAAGCCGCCGGCGCCGGGGACGTGACCGTGCTGTCCGTGGGCGGCGGCGAGAGCGCCGAGACGCTGCGCACCGCGCTGGCCATGGGCGCCGACGCCGCCGTGCTGCTCAAGAGCGCCGGCCCGCTGGAGGGCCTGGCCGTGGCGCGCGTGATCGCCGAGGAGGTGAAGGGCCGCGAGTACGACCTGCTGCTCTTCGGGATGAAGGCCATCGACGACGACCTGCAGGCGGTGGGGCCCATGGTGGCCGAGCTGCTGGGGATTCCCGCGGCGACGGCCGTCACCGAGTTCAGCGTGGAGGGCGGCAAGGCCACCGCCACGCGCGAGATCGAGGGCGGGTCCGAGGTGGTGGAGCTCAAGCTGCCCTGCGCCATCACGCTCACCAAGGGCGCCTACGAGCCGCGCTACGCGTCGCTCAAGGGCATCATGGCCGCCAAGAAGAAGCCGCTGGAGGAGAAGCCGGCGGCGGGCGGCGAGTCCGGCGTGAAGGTGGAGAAGCTGTCGTACCCGGCCGAGCGGTCCGCGGGCCGCATCGTCGGCGAGGGGCCGGACGCGGTGCCGGAGTTGCTCCGGCTGCTGCGCAACGAAGCCAAGGTCCTGTAACCGACACCGCGAACCGACAACGGAGGCACGACAGATGGCTGGAATCATGGCGTTCGCGGAGTCGCGCGACGGCGAGGTGCGCAAGGTGGCCCACGAGGTGGTGACCGCCGCGCGCAAGCTGGCCGACGCGCTGGGCACCGAGGTGCACGCGGTGGTGCTGGGGCCCGCGGGCTCGGCCGCCGCCGCGGGCGAGCTGGGCGGCTTCGGCGCCGACAAGGTGTTCGTGGGCGAGAGCGACGCCTTCGCGCACTACTCGGCCGAGGGCTTCACCACGGTGCTGGCCGCCTTCCTCAAGGAGCACGGCTGCGACGCGGCGCTCTTCCCGGCATCCGCGCAGGGCAAGGACCTGGCGCCCCGCGTGGCCGCCCGCCTGGGCGTGGGCTACGCCAGCGAGGCCACGGCGCTGGACGTGGGGGGCGGGCAGGTGGTCGCCACGCGCCCGGAGTACGCCGGCAAGCTGTTCGCGAAGGTGAGCTTTGCCGGCAAGCCGGCCGTCGTCTCGCTGCGCCCCAACGTCTTCACCCCGGTGGAGAGCGCCAAGGCCGGCGAGGTGCAGAAGCTGGACGTGTCCGTGAACGCGGCGGACTTCGGCGCGGTGGTGCGCGAGATCAGGGCGGCGGCCGAGGCCAAGCTGGACGTGGGCGAGGCGCCCATCGTCATCTCCGGCGGCCGAGGCCTGCAGAACCCCGACAACTTCAAGCTGCTGGAAGAGCTGGCGGCGGCGTTCGGCGGGCGGGCGGCCGTGGGCGCGTCGCGCGCCGTGGTGGACGCCGGGTGGCGCCCGCACGGCGACCAGGTGGGCCAGACGGGCAAGACGGTGGCCCCCACGCTCTATTTCGCCGTCGGCATCTCGGGCGCCATCCAGCACCTGGCGGGCATGCGCACGTCGCGCTTCATCGTGGCCATCAACAAGGACCCCGAGGCCCCGATCTTCAAGGTGGCCGACTACGGCATCGTCGGCGACCTGTTCCAGATCCTGCCCCGACTGACGGAAGAGGTGAGGAAGATGCTGGCCTGAGCCCGCGCTTCTCCACCATCCGGCACCACGAGGGCCCCGCGGCAAGCTGCCCCGGGGCCCTTCTCCGTCCTCCGCCGGACACCATGGCGCGTTCCGCCGCCGGCGAGCCCACCCGGGAGAGGTCGGCGGCGGGTGCCGATGAGGGGTCGGCTGAACGAACGGAAGACCCGGCCAGCGGCGGCGCCGAAGAGCGCGTGAAGACAGGGGGAATCACGAGGCTCCGACCGGGCCGGCGGTCAGCCAGGCGCTTCCCGGCGAATGACCTCCCTCGCCGCCCGTGTTGCGACCGAGCGGACACCCTCGCGGTGTGCGCAGGGCCGTTCTATCTTGCGAATCCGCCCTTGCCGCCGCTCCGTGGTCCCGAGTCTTCGGACGATCCGGCATGGCGGCCACGTTCGACCGTGTCCTTTCGCCGCATCGAACCCGTGTCTCCATCCCGCGCCCGCGTCGTCACCGCTCCCCGCTCATCCGCCGCCGACGCGTCGTCCGCCGATGTGGAACCGACGGCCGGCGGTTGGTTGATGCGCTGGTCGCCGTGGGCAATCTGGCTGGGCACCGCGGGAGCTCTGCTGGCGGCGCTGCTCGCGGTGCAGACGCTGCTCGGCCGCATCCCGGTCGGCCCGAACGGTTCGTGGAAGGACCTGCGGATCGCGGTCGTGCACTGCCTGCTGATGGCGTACTTCCCGGCGGCGACCGCGTCTGTCCTGCAGCGCACGGCACGGACGCTGGACGCACTGCGTCCGCGCCTGCCGTGGAGCGACGCCGAGCATGGGGAGGTGCGCTCGGGCCTTGTCCGCCTCGCCTCGCCGGGCCTGTACCTGCTGGTTGCGATCGGCCTCCTCGGCGCGATCGTGGGTCCGTCGCTGACGGAGCCAGGGCGCACGGTGCTGGCTTGGTGGCAGCCGGCGTCGTGGTCGCCCGAGGTGTGGTGGCACCGCGTTCCGGGCCTTGGAATCGGCGTCTGGTTCGGCGTCTTCACGCACGTGCTGCTCGCGTCGTCCGCCCGCCTGTCGCGCATCTCCGCGCAGGTCAAGATCGATCTCTTCGACCTGTCTCCGCTCGTGCCGTTCACGCAGCAGGGGTTGAACAACGGCCTGCTGGCCGTCGGGCCGCTGGCGATGTACGGCCTCATCTCGGTGGACTTCGGGCTCACCCCGATGCTGGGCGTCGTCTTCGCGTCCGCGCTCGTGCTGGTGAGCGCGGCGCTGCTGCTGCCCGTGCGTGGCGCCCACCTGCGCATCGTCGCTGCCAAGAAGGCCGAGCTGGCCTGGTGCGCCGAAGCGGTCGAGGCCGAGCGGAAGGCCGTCCGCGGGCAGCATACCGCCGGCGCCGGCGGCCGCTTCGCGGACCTGCTGGCGTATCAGACGCTGTGGAGCTGATGCGGCAGGGCATGCGCGAGGGGATGGTGCTGCCCCGCGTGTCCGTCGAAGGGATCGAGGCCAGCATCGCGCCGCACGTGGTGAGCGATCCCACGAAGAGCCTGCTGTACCGTCCGTTCGCCTCCTTCCCCGCCACGGTCCCGGACAGCGCGTGGGCACGGCTGGAGCGCGCGGGGCGCGAGGCGGTGGCGAGTTCCGTCGTGGCCGGCTACCGCGACTTCCTTCGGTTCATGCAGCGCGAGTACATCCCCGCCGCGCGGTCCACCATCGGCGCGTCGGCGCTGCCGAACGGGCGGGCGTACTACGCCGCGCGCTTGCGCGAGTTCACCACGCTGGACGTGACGCCCGAGCAGGTGCACCGGACGGGGCTGTCCGAGGTGGCGCGCATCCGCGCGGCGATGGACTCGGTGATCCGCTCCACCGGCTTCACGGGCACCTTCCCGCAGTTCGTGCAGAAGCTGCGCGACGACCCGTCGTTCTACGTAAGCACGCCGGAGCGGCTGATGGAGCGCTACAGCGTGATCCTCAAGCGGATGGACGGCCAGCTTCCCACGTTGTTCGGCCGGCTGCCGCGCCTTCCGTACGGCATCCGCCCCATCCCCGACTACATCGCGCCCCGCACGACGACGGCGTACTACGGGCCGGGAAGCCCGGACGGCACGCACGCGGGCACCTACTGGGTCAACACCTACGACCTCAAGAGCCGGCCCACGTACGAGATGGAGTCGCTGTCGTTCCACGAGGCCGTGCCGGGCCACCACCTGCAGATCGCGCTGGCGCAGGAGCTGGTGGACGTGCCCGAGTTCCGCCGCGTGGCGGGGTTCACGGCGTTCGTGGAGGGATGGGCGCTCTATGCCGAGAGCCTGGGCAAGGAGGCGGGCTTCTACCGCGATCCGTACTCGTACTTCGGCCACCTGAGCTACGACGCCTGGCGCGCCTGCCGCCTGGTGGTGGACACCGGCATCCACGACAAGGGATGGACCCGGCAGCAGGCCATCGACTACATGTCGGCGAACACGGGGCTCACGCTGCTCAACATCACCAACGAGGTGGACCGCTACATCGCGTGGCCCGGGCAGGCGCTGGCGTACAAGGAGGGCCAGCTCAAGATCCGCGAGCTGCGCACCTTCGCCGAGCGCGAGCTGGGGCCCCGCTTCGACGTCCGCGAGTTCCACGACGTGGTGCTCGGTAGCGGTGCGCTTCCGCTGACGGTGCTGGAAGGAAACGTCCGCCGCTGGGTGCAGGCGAAGAAGGAAGGGGCGGCGTGACGGTGCAGCCGTCGGCTCCGAAGCCTGCGCCGCGCGCGAACCTCGTCGCCCTGCGGATGCTGACGACCGCGTCCGCGCTGCTGTTCGCAGGGCAGGTGATGCGCGACCCGTACACCCTGCACCGCGACGGGGGCGACGTGCTGCTGCCCGCCCCGCTCTGGCATCCCGCGCTGGCCGTGCCGGACGTGGCGCTGCTGCTGGTGCTGGTGCTGGCCGTTCTCGCCTGGCGCTGGCGGCCGCGCGGGGTACTGGTGCTGCTGCTGGCCGAGGCGATGCTGTACGTCGGCACCACGCTGGCCTACGTGCACGTGGACGGCGTCGCGCGGTTCGTCCGGGCTTCGCCTCGCATTCGTGGGTGGCGCTCTACTTCTCGCTGGTGATCGGGCGGATCGCGCTGGCCCTGCTCTGGGCGCTGATGCACGACGACGCCCCCATGCCGACGGTGGCGCCTCCGCCGGCCTGACGGGCATCATCGGTCCGCCTCGATCGTCGGGGGGACGATGCCGCCGTCAGCGGGGTATCAGCACGGAGGCTTCCATCCACCCGTGAACCGGCGGGGTCGTATTCGTGGTTCCGATGAATGATCCCCTGGTCGACCCGCAGCCTGCGGCGGCCGAGCCGGATGCCGGCGCGAAACCTCCGGCGAACCCTCCACCATCGGCGCCTTCCGCCGACGCGCGGTCCTCCGACGTGCCGCGCTCCGATGGGGCTCCGTCCGCCGGGTCGCCGTTCGGGGCACCCCGGGTCGATCCGCTTGAAGCTGACGGAGGCGGCGACAAGCCTGCGCCTGCGTTCGCCGCGACGGGAACCGCCGGCCGCACGCGCCGGTTCTGGCGCATCGTCTTCACGCTGACGCCGTTCGTCGTCGCGTTCCTGCGCGACCGGCGCCGCTGGATCGTGTTCGGCGCGCCGCGCGAGCTGCCGGCGGCGGTGCACGCAAGGCGGGCGCGGCGGCTGGTGGACGCGGTGGCGGGGCTGGGGCCCACGTTCATCAAGCTGGCCCAGGTGTTCGGCGCCCGCGCGGACATCCTGCCCGAGCCCTATCTGTCGGAGGTGGCGCGGCTTCAGGACGCCGTGGCGCCGCTGCCGGTGGAGGCCATCGAGGCGGTGATCCTGGCCGAGTTCGGGCGGCCGGCGGCCCAGGTGTTCGAGGCGTTCGACCGCGCGCCGCTGGCCGCCGCGTCGCTCGGGCAGGTGCACCGCGCGCGGGCGGAGGGGCGCGACGTGGCCGTGAAGGTGATCCGCCCCGGGGTGGAGGAGCTGGTGGCGGTGGACTTGGACGTGTCGTTCCGCATCCTGTGGTACCTCAACGTGCTCTTCCCCAACCACCACGTGCGCGCCCTGACGACGGTGGTGCGCGAGTTCGAGAAGCACATCCGCGAGGAGCTGGACCTGCGGCTGGAGGCGCGCAGCACGGAGTGGTTCCGCGCGCACTTCTCGGGCGATGCGCGGGTGCGCGCGCCGGAGGTGCTGGGCGCCTTCACCCGCCGCCGCGTGCTGGTGACGGAGTTCGTGCACGGCACCAAGGTGGACCGCCTGCACGAGCGCTTCGCCCGCGGCGAGCTTTCGTTCCCGGCGCTGATGGACACGCTGGTGGAGGCGTACCTCCGGATGATGCTGGTGGACGGCACCCTGCACGCCGATCCGCACGCCGGCAACATCCTGGTGGAGGCGGACGGCACGGTCGTCTTCCTGGACTTCGGGATGGTGGTGCGGATCGAGCGCGCCACCCGCGAGCGCATCTTCCGCCTGGCCCTGGCCGCCGCGCGCGACGACGTGGAGGGCATCATCGCCGGCATGTACGAGCTGGGGATGATCGACCCCGACGTGTCGCGCAGCGAGATCCGCGACGCCGCGGGGCAGATCCTGACCATCGTGCAGCGGGCGCGCGACTACTCGCAGCGCCAGATCCAGGAGATGGTGGCCGAGATCCTGGACGCG
Organism: Gemmatimonadota bacterium; assembly: GCA_028287185.1. Classification (GTDB taxonomy): domain Bacteria; phylum Gemmatimonadota; class Gemmatimonadetes; order Longimicrobiales; family Longimicrobiaceae; genus JAQBQD01. Next base: position 44,700 of record JAQBQD010000160.1, read on the forward strand.
TTCTACACCTGGCCGCTGATGCTGCCCGAGGAGCTGGTCTACTTCTTCCGCGCCAGCGCGCTGCTGGAGGGCATCGGCTTTCGCTACGACCCGGGCTTCGTGGGGATGGAGGCTGTGAAGCCGGTGGTGGAGCGCATGCGCGGCGAGCTGCTGCGCGGCATGGCGCGCGACCCGCAGGACGTCGCCCGCGGCCTGCTGGACGAGGCACAGCAGACCCTTCGCGCCCTGCACGACGTGGTGCGCCGCGCCGAGCGCGAGGAGCTTCGCGTGCGCGCCCACCCCCGCGACCTGGCGCACGTGGAGCGCAGCTTCGGGCTGATGGTGCGCCGGCTGCTGCTGGGCCTCTTCGCCGCCGTCGTCTCGCTCGTCTCCACCCTGGTGTTCACCGCCACGCGGAGCTGGCCGGTGCTGGCCGTGGGCAACGCCGCGGCCCTCTTCGTGTTCTGCATCGTCCTCTTCATCCCCAAGCACCTGCTGGAGAACCCGCTGCACCGCGCGAGGAACCTGCGCGGGCGGAGGTAGGCGGGCGAAGGGCGGCGGCAAGTATGGATGCCATCGAGCGGCGCGCGTCTGCGGGCGCCCCGGCACTGCCCACGGGTTGGAGCCCCCGGGGCTGCAGCCACATACCCGCCCGCCTTCGAGGGCTCGATCCCCGCGGCGCGACGGTCCCGGCGGACGGAGGTAGGGCGGAGGCGGCAACCCCGTTCCGAGCGCCCGCGCGGAGCCGGCAGATCCAGCGTACAGGTACGCTCGGAGGCGGGCTCCGGGGGAGTTGGAACCGGGAGTCGTTCCGCACCGTAACGTCGCGCAGCTGCTATTCGGCACCCTGCTTGTCCGCTACCTTTCTCGCCGGCGTTCCAGACCGGCGCCGGCGGGCGGCTGCTGCGGGGAAGGCTGTGCCGTGACACCGTTCGCCTGTCCAACTTGAGGGATTGGAGCTGATGACGATGGAACGCACATACCGGGACGACGAGGTCCGGGAGATCTTTGGGCTGGCGGCTCGCGGCGGAGGGAACGAGCCGACGCCGGTTTCCGGCGCGGATGGGCTCACGCTCGCCAACCTGCAGGCCATCGGCAAGGAAGTCGGCCTGGAGCCGGCCGCGGTCGCCCACGCGGCGGCGACGGTGGAGGCCCGCACCGTGAAGCTGCCGCAGCGCACGTCCCTGGGCATGCCGATCGGCGTGGGCCGCATCGTACCGCTGCCGAGGGCGCTGACCGATTCCGAGTGGGAGCGGCTGGTCGGCGAGCTGCGCACCACCTTTGGAGCCCGGGGAAGGGTTTCCTCCCAGGGCGGGCTGCGGGAGTGGGTGAACGGCAACCTCCACGCGTGCATCGAGCCGTCCGCCACCGGATACCGTCTGCGGCTGGGCACGATCAACGGCAACGCCCGTTCGCTGAACGCGCTTGGCACCGTCGGGGTCGCGGCCGGAGCGGTCGCGTTCGGAGCCCTGGTGATGGGCAGTGGGTTGCAGGAGGCCGTGTTCGTCCCGTGGATGATCAGCGCGGCAGGGGTCGCGGCACTGCTTTCCAACATGCTTCGCCTTCCGCGCTGGGCCCGGCGGCGGGACCTGCAGATGGCCTCGATCGCCACGACGATCGGCACGATCATGGACGGAGATCCGGCCCCCGGCGACTCCTGAGCGTCAGGACGGGGCGGCGAGCGGCGAACGCGTGCCGGGTGGGCGGGTGAACGAGGACACGCGTGAGGCGGCACACGGGTGAACGAGGGTGCCGGGGCAGGAGCCGCGGCACCCTCAACTGTTGTCGACTGGATCGGCGAACCCGGCGATTCTGCTCGTAGCCGGCGGGCGCCGGCCCGTCGTCGGCAGCGGCGCAGACAATCCTCCCCGTCGCGAACGCCCGCGCCGCGCCGCGCCGCCGCCCCATGCGTGCCGCGCGGAAACGTGATCCGCGCGGAGCCAGCCTCCGCAGGGAGGCTTCGGGCAGTGGTTGTCGCGGCTTCAGCCGCCGGTGGCATCCGACACCACCCGCCGATGCTCTCCCGAACCAAGGCCGGACCGCAAGCCTCCGTATCTCCATCCGAGTACCCCCTCCCCAACCCTCCGGATCGGAACCCGCCGGCTATTTTCGGGTAATGTTCGGCATTCGCATCACCCGAACCGGCGGTTGGCATGACCCTGATCCCACTGCGCGGCCGCGGCTCGGCGGCGAATCCCAAGAACCGCTTCGAGGCGCTGGAGTACGTGCCCGATCCGCCTCCGGAGTGGACGGGCGAAGACGACGGGGACGCCGACGCCGGTCCCCGCACGCAGCTCATCACGGACCACACCCGCGAGGTGTTCTCGCGCAACGACAGCCCGGACGTGTCCTTCGACGTGGGCATCAACCCGTACCGCGGGTGCGAGCACGGGTGCGCGTACTGCTTCGCGCGGCCCACGCACGAGTACCTCGGATACTCGGCGGGGCTGGACTTCGAGACCAAGATCGTGGTGAAGCGCGACGCGCCCGAGCTGCTGGAGAAGGCGCTGTCCTCGCCGCGCTGGACGCCGCAGGTGGTGGCGATGAGCGGCGTCACCGACCCCTACCAGCCCATCGAACGAAAGCTGCGCATCACCCGCGGCTGCCTGGAGGTGCTGGCCCGCTTCCGGAACCCTACGGCGATCATCACCAAGAACCACCTGGTCACGCGCGACGTGGACCTGCTGGCGGAGCTTGCCTCCGTCCACGCAGTGATGGTCTGCGTCTCCGTGACGACGCTGGAGAACGACCTGCAGCGAGTGATGGAGCCGCGCACCTCCATCCCCGCGCGCCGGCTCGCGGCCATCGAGACGCTGGCGAAGGCGGGAGTCCCGGTGCGGGTGATGGTGGCCCCGGTCGTACCCGGCCTCACCGACCACGAGATGCCGCGCATCCTCCAGGCGGCCGCCGACGCCGGCGCCCGGTACGCCACCTACGTCATGCTGCGCCTGCCGTACGCGGTGGCCGGGCTCTTCGAGGCGTGGCTGGGGTCGCACTTTCCCGATCGCAAGGACAAGGTGCTGCACCGCATCCGCTCCATGCGCGGCGGCAAGCTGTACCACTCCACCTTCGGCGAGCGCGGCCGCGGCGAGGGCTTCTTCGCCGACCAGACCGCGTCCCTCTTCCACGTCGCCGTCCGCAAGGCCGGCCTGCTGGAAAGCGCGCCTCCTCTCTCGACCGAGGCGTTCTTCCGCCCCGGACCCAGGGAGCAGCTCGGGCTGTTCTGATCTTGATCGACATCCGTCCCGCTCGAATGGATCGACGCGCGAATCGACCCGCGGACGCGATGTGCGGAATCCACGTGCGGAATCGGCGTGCGGACTCGACGTGAGGAACCGGCGTTCAGAATCGATGTGCGGAATCGGCGTACGAGATCGGTGCGAGATGATGCGCGAGATCGACCTGTGAGATCGATGCGAGTGGCAGGCTGTGTGTCGGGGGCGTTCCAGGGGAATGAATCCCCTGGCTGGAACTACAATCGCGCCTCCGCCGGCAGCCGCCTGGTTCGGTTGATCGGGTCCCGGTGCGGGCGGTCGCGGGGATGCTCCGGAGGCGTGGACCGATCGCAGCCCGAGGCACCAGGCGGACCTCCGTCGCACGGGTGACGGCAGGTTTGATCACGGACGAAACGCACGAGGGCCGCCGGCATCGCTTCCGGCGGCCCTCCCTGCGGTATCCATCCAACCACCCGCCGGCTCTACCGCCTCGGCGCCGCGGGGGAGGCGGGGACGACCGGGGCGCCGGGCGACGTGGTGGGCACCGCGACGCCCATGTTGGGGCTGGGCGCGACGCCGCTGATGCGCGCGTACGTGGCACGGAACAGGTCGGCGGGCTCGGTGCCGGGGAAGGGCCTGTCCCACTGCGTGTGCGGCGCCACCACGGCCACGGGGTGGGGCAGGGCGCGCACCTGGCGCACTACGTACGCGGCCTTCGCGTCCTGCCCGGCCTTGAGCGGCATCTCGCGCACGGCGACGCCCACACCGGCCATGCGCGTGCGGAGCGCCTGGATCCAGCTGCGCTGCGCCGTGTCGGCGGGGTCCATGATCGAGACCACCTCCTTCACCTGGCCCGCCAGCAGGTAGCCCGCCAGCTCTGCGTCGTTGGGGCGGGGGATCAGCCACACCCCGTCGTCCAGGCGGTACACGGAGCCGTGCGCGAAGGGCGTGCGGCGCTCGGCGAAGGTGCTGGCGTGGTGCAGCGAGCGGCTGGCGTGCACCTCGGCGCCCGCGCCCTGGATGATGCGCATGGCGACGTTGGTGCGGTCGCGCCCCAACCCGCAGTGCACGTAGAAGCGCCCCTTGCCCGTGCGCGCGATCTGCCGGAGCTTCGCGGTCGCCGCCGCGTTGTCGCTCACCCAGGGGATCATGGGGACGTTGACGAAGGGGATGCCCAGCTCGGCCGCGTTCTTCCGCTCCTCGGCGATGCTGCGCGGCTCGAAGGGGAGCACGGCGGGGCTCTGCAGCGAGATCACCTCGGTGACGCCCTGCTCCTTGAGCCGTTTGAGCGCCTCGCGGTCGGGATACGCGCCGAAGTGGAACTCCGCGCCCGAGACGGACGACACGTTGCGGATCGACGTGCCGCCCACGCTGGCCAGCATGCGCCCGGGATCGGACCACGCCCACAGGCAGGCGCCCGCCAGGAGCGTTGCGACGGCGGGAATGCCCAGGCGTGCGCCCGCCGAGCGCGAGCGCCAGATGCGCCCCACCAGCCACCGCGTGACGAAGAGCGACGCCACGACGTAGGCCAGGATCACCGCCTGCAGCAGCCCGTTCTCGAATCCCTGCGACCCGCCCCCGGCGTGCACGGCGGCCGTGATCCACTTCACCGGGCCCACCAGAACGACGGTGCCCGTGAAGAAGCCCACCATCAGCCACACGTACAGGAAGGTGCCCACCACCAGGCCCGCCCCGGGCCGCCTGCGCTCCGCCGCGCCCACTGCCGCCTGCCGCATGCCCGTGCTCATCCGTTCGAGGTCTTGCGCGCTCCGCTGCCCCGCGCCTCGTCGGTACGGGCGGGCTCCAGGGGCATCGCCGTGGCGCCCGCCGCCCCGCGCCGCACGGCGAAGAGCCGCGCGATGGGAACCGCGCCGCCCGCCCGGTGCGCGGCGCGCGTGACGCTACGCTCCGTGGACGGGGCGGGCCGGGAAGGGCGGTCGCGCTCCACCCCCACGGAGAAGCGGACGCCGATGGGAGTCTCGATGGCGTGCGAGAACACCACCCGCCCCGAGCGCTGGATCTTGGTGCCCGGCACCCGGAAGGTGATGGGGGTGCCGGGGCTCACGGGGTGGCTCATCACCAGCCGCGCCCCGTTGCGGCTCAGCTCCTCCAGGGTGGCGGCGTGCTCGCGCGTGGCGGGCGAGGTCTGCTCGCGGCCCCGCAGCGCCACGCGGGCGGGCAGCCGCACGCGCCGGCGGGGGTCGCGGCGCACGTTGCGCATCCACTCCAGCGTGCGCACCAGCAGCGGCGAGCCGATGTGGTACTGCGACTGCTCGCTGGGCACCGCGTGCTGGGTGCAGTGCAGCTCGATGGCGTCGCGCGCGTTCACGGGCATGGCGTCGAAGCGCACCCCGCAGCGGAACACCCGCGTTCCCGCCGTCTCCACCCGCTCGCAGTGCAGCACCGTGCCCCGCACCTCCACGCTGCGGGTGCTGAGCGGCAGCGTCAGCTTCACGGCGGTGCCCTCGGCCAGCTCGGTGCCCAGGCGGAAGGCCATGCCGCCGGGGTTCAGGTCCTCGGCGATGCCCAGCGAGGGGCGCAGCTTGCCGCCCATGCCCCGCACGCGCGCCGTCACCGGGAAGCGGTCGCGGAAGCGGTGGTCGGCGCGCTGCTGGCGCACCCGCAGCGAAAGTCGCACCACCTGCGCGGCGAAGGCGAAGTTCACCACCAGCCAGAGCGCGTTGGTCCGGAAGGCGGTCGATCCCCACCCCTGTCCCCCGTATCCCATCCACCCGAAGCGCGACGCCAGCGTGGCCCACGCCACCGCCGCCACGGAGAGCGCCATCAGGGTCACGTGCGGCGCGTAGGTGGCGAACGGCACGTGGCCGGGGCCCTTGGGCGTGACCTTGAACGTGAGCGGCTTGTTGCGGAGGATGCTGAGCACCGCCTTGGTGTAGGTCCAGAACTTCACCATGTGGTAGCGCTCGGCCACCATCGTGCGGCTGCGGCCCCGCCCCAGCGCCTCGCCCATCGCGATCGAAAGCACCAGGAAGGGGAGGAAGCGCGCCAGGAACTCGGCGTTCAGCGCCTTGATGGGCAGCGTGCCGGTGAGGAAGAAGACGATGGGCGCCGCGTAGTAGACCAGCTTCTGCAGCCCGCCCACGTACGCCGTCAGGGAGCCGAAGTACGACACCCGCTGCGCCAGGGTCAGCCCCGGCAGCGTGAGCGGGTTGTACTTCCTCAGCACCTGCATGGCGCCCTGGCCCCACCGCAGGTGCTGCGTGTGGAAGGCCACCGCGCTTCCCGCCGCCAGCCCGTACGCCAGGCTCTCGCCGTAGAAGGCCGAGCGCCACCCGGCGGCGTGCAGCTTCATCGAGGTCTCGATGTCCTCGGTGATGGAGTGCGTGGAGAAGCCGCCGATCCCGTCCAGCGCCGCGCGCCGGATCACCGCGCACGAGCCGCAGAAGAAGGTTCCGTTGATGCGGTCCTTGCCGGGCTGGATGACGCCGAAGAAGAGCCGCTGCTCCTCCCAGATGCGCTGGCCCGTCTCGCTCACGTCGTAGGTGAAGCCGTCCGTGTTGTAGAAGTCCTGCGGGGACTGCACGAAGCCCAGCCCGGGGTCCTCCGCGAAGAAGCCCAGCAGCCGGTCCAGCATGTGGGGCAGCGGCACGTGGTCGGCGTCGAGCTGCAGGATGTAGCCGCCGTCGGTGTGCTTCAGCGCGTTGTTCAGGTTGCCGGCCTTGGCGTGCTCGTTGGTGGGCCGGGTCAGGTAGCCCACCCCCAGCGCCTCGGCCATCGACCGCACCTCGTCCCGCCGGCCGTCGTCCAGCAGCCACGTCTTGTGTGGGTAGCGGATGGACCGGGCGCCCACGGCCGTGCGCCGGATCACCTCCAGCGGCTCGTCGTAGCAGGTGATGAAGACGTCCACCGACATCCCCGGGGGCGGTGCCACGGGCGTGCGGTGCCGGATGCGCCACACCGAGTGCGTCATCACGAACGCCGTCAGCAGCCCCCAGGTCTCGGCCAGCGCAAGGGGGATGGAGAACCAGAGTGCGTGCGTGTTGAGGGTGCTCGTCCAGCGCCAGGCGATGTAGTACGTCCAGTACGCCAGCGTGACCACGGCCACCGCGCGGACGGCGCGCTCCTGCCAGGGGGAGAGGCGGGGAACCGCGTTGGCGGGGCGGCGGCTGTAGGGCTTGGCCCCCCCGTACGGCGGTGTCTGGATCTTCGATTCGGCCATGCGTCTCACCTTCGGCGGCTGGGCCGTCTCCCCACCTTCGGGAGACCCCTGGCTCTGCGGCTCCGCCTCGCGGCGGGTGTGCTTTTGTCGGGTGCGGTCCATCTCCCGGAGGGGTCGGCGGGCGCCGCCGTCCGGGGAAGAGCCGTGCTCCGGGTGCACGGGCGGGCCTTGCCAGAACCGTGCCCGTTTCCCTGCATCTCCCTTACTTTCCAGGAATTTACAGGCGCAAACAAACAGCGTCCGACCGGCGGGGAGCCGGGCGGACGCCGTTCGGGCGGCGGGCGGTGGGGGCTCGCGCGGGGGCCGCGGGGAGTGGCCCGCGGCTACCGCGAGGCGAGGCGGGAAAGCGAGGGCGTGACGGGCTGGAAGGCGGTCTGCACGCCGGGCGCGGCGACGGCGCCCTGGTACGCGGCCAGCGAGGCGGCGCTGGACTCCACGCGCCAGTCGGCCTCCTTGTTCGCGTTGAACCAGATGCACCCCACCACGCGGGGGTTGGCGCGCATGCGGGCGAAGGCGTCGCTGATCCACTGCGCCTTCTGCCCCGCCGTGCCCTCCTGCGTGGCGAACTCGCCGATGATGATGGGCTTGGTGTAGCGGGCCGCCAGGTCCGACAGCATGTGGTCGGCGGCGGCGCCGTCCGTCATCGCCGCGAAGTCCTGCCAGGCGCCGCCCCACACCGCCGGCCCGTTGAAGCCGTGCGCGCCCACGTAGTCCACGTACGCGTCGCCGGGATAGTAGTTGGCGTACCAGTTCCAGCTCGCCGCGCCCGTCGCCGCGTGGGTGAGCGGGTTGCCGACGTTGGGGTTGAAGACCCAGCGCACGTTGGTGGCGCCGGCCCCGCGGAACAGCGTCACCACGCGGCGCCAGGCGGCCACGTAGCGGGCCGGGGCCCCGGCGTCGCCGCCGTTCTGGGTGCCCTGCCAGGCGTAGCTCCAGTTGCCGTTCATCTCCCACCCCGGCTCCAGCAGGACCGTGCCGCCCACGCCCGCGATGCCGCGCGCCGCCGCCGTGATGGCCGCGTCCGCCCTGCCCGCGGCGATGGCGTCCAGCAGCCCCGTGGCGGGCGCGCCGGCCCAGCGCAGGTCGATGGCCAGGTAGGGCGTGGCGCCCGTCGCGGCCACGTTGCGCACCAGCCGCCCGCACCAGCCGCCCGCGCCGAAGTCGCAGTCGATGGTGTGGAAGCTCTTCACCAGCGCCGGCTGCTTGCCGGTGAGCTGGCCGAACGACGCGATGGCGCCCGCCACCGCCTCGGGCGTCGTGGCCGCGTCGCCCAGGTACGCGCCGGCGTAGAACGGCTGCGCGCTGGACGGAGTCGGGGAGGGCGTCGGGGCCGGGGCGGGCGCCGGCTGCTTCTTGGTGGCGGTGTCGGCGGGCTGCACGGCCGTGGGCGAAGAGTCCTGGCATGCGGCCAGGAAGAGCGAGGCCGCGCAGGCGGCCAGGGCAAGCCGGGTACGGAAGATGGACATCGGGGCGACACCTTGCTTCGGCGGCTCGACCGGCATGGCGGCGCCCGGTGGGGCGCTCGCGGTAGCCTCGGAGCTTTGCGTCCCCGGCTTTCGGCGGGTTTGCCGTTTCTCGTCAGGTGCCCAGGCGGAGGGAAGCCGGGCGGGACCACGCCGGGTGGACGTGCAGAACGCGGGCCCGGCTTCCGTAACTCGTTAACCCACTGGAATTTGGCTGTTTTCGGCGAAGCCCCGGATGGCGTCCGCCTCCCATCCGTGTCGCATTCCGCGAAAGTTGCGGAGAAATGCAACCCGGGCGCAAACCTGCGTTCCCCTCTGTAGACGGAAGTGAATGCGGTGAAATCGCTTGCATCGCCTCGGCCGATCCGTCGCCGGAGGCGCGGCGGCGGAGGGAGGCGGGCGCGCGCCGTGGTCTGGAGCTTGCTTCTGCGCCCGGCGGCGGCGGAATCTCCTCCGCGGCCGAATCGAACCGACCGGCTCGTCCGGCGCGCTTTCCGGCGTTGCGGCCCGACACCCAGCGTTACCCTATCCCATGAGATACACAGTCGTCGGCGCGCTCGCGCTCGGGCTCGCCCTGTCCGCCTCGCATGCCGCGGGGGCACAACGGACGACGCCCCGGGCGAGGCCCCCCGCCGCGCCCGTCTCCACCGCGCCCGCGGCGGCCGCGGACGCCGCCGCATCGTCGCTGCCGATGGCGGGGGCGGAGAAGCAGTTCTTCCAGGACGCCGCCCGCACGGCGTGGACGTACGTGGACCGGCAGACCAACGCCTCGTCGGGCCTGGTCAACTCCGTCGCCAACTACCACTTCACCACCATGTGGGACATCGGCAGCGGGCTGCTGGCGCTCTACTCGGCGGGGCAGCTGGGGCTGGTGCCGGCGGCGGACTACGACCGGCGAATGCGGCTGGCGCTGCACACGCTGGCCACCACGCGCATGTACGACAACGCGGCGTTCAACAAGAACTACGACACCCGAACCGGCGCCATGGCCGGGCGAAACGGCACCGAGAGCGAGGGCGCCGACCGCGGCTACGGCTGGTCGGCGCTGGACCTGGGCCGCCTGCTGGTGGCGCTGAAGGTGATCGACGCCAACCAGCCCCAGTACCACGCGGACGTCCAGCAGGTGGTGGGACGCCTCGCGTTCGACCGGCTCGTGCGCGACGGGTACCTGAGCGGCGAGGACGTGGCGCCCCGCTCGCGCCGCGCCCGGCGCTACCAGGAGGGCAAGATCGGCTACGAGCAGTACTCCGCCATGGGCTACGCCGCCTGGCAGCACCGGCCGGACCGGGCGCTCAGCCTGGCCGAGAACACGTATCCCATCACCGTGCTGGGGGTGCCGCTGCTGATGGACAAGCGCGGCGGCAAGCTCACCAGCGAGCCCTTCCTGATGGCCGGCCTGGAGATGGGATGGACGCCGGAGATGCGCGAGCTGTCGTGGCGCCTTCTGGCCGCGCAGGAGGCCCGCTTCCGGCAGACGGGCAAGGTCACGCTGGTGAGCGAGGACGCGCTGAACCGCCCGCCGTACTTCCTCTACTACTCGGTCTACTCCGACGGCGAGGCGTTCAAGGTGGAGCCGCCCGAGGGCGCCCCCCCGGGAGACACCCCGCGCACCGTGAGCACCAAGGCCGCCTTCGGCTGGCACGCGCTGCTGCCCAGCCCGTACACCTGGCGCGCGCTGCAGATGGTCTCCGGCGCCCGCACGTCCGAGGGCTGGGGCGCCGGCGTCTTCGAGGACAACGGCCGCATCTCCGGCGCGACCAACGTGAACACCGCCGCCATGGTGCTGGAGGCCTCCCTGTACGTCATGCGCGGAAAGCCCCTGGTGGAGCCCGCGTCCGCGCCCCCGCTCGCCACCGCGCCGGCGGCCGGCGCGCAGCATTGAGCCGGTGCCCCCGGTCCGCCGGCCTGCGATCCGGTGCTCCGGCCCTCGTCCAGGGAGCGAGATCCGGATCGCAGCCGGACGGGACGCGCGGCTTCCGGTTTGCCAGCTCCGAAGCCCTACGTCGCCCCGGTGGGGCGGGGAACTACGCCATCGGGTGTTCGATGCTACGCCGCCCCCGCGGTGGATGCGTGGCGTCGCGAGGAGGGATATTGACTGCGTGGGATACGCAGTCCGTCATCCACCTCGGGAGGACCCCATGGAAGACAGCCCGGCCATCCAGCGCGATTCCGCCTCGTGGCTCTTCTTCGTTCGCGCGTCGTTCGCGCTGGCTCTCGCCGCCAACATCGCCGGCATCGTCTTCTTGCCAGTGGAGGCGTGGATCCGCGGCTACCTGGCGATGGGCCTCATGTTCGTGGTCGGCAGCGCCATCACCCTCACCAAGACGCTGCGCGACGACCACGAAGCCGGCAAGCTCCTCAACCGCATCGCCGAGGTGAAGACGACCCGGCTCCTCAAGGAATACGACGTCGCCTGACCCACGCACGGCCAATCCCCCAGCATCGGCCGAACGCCAGCCGCTCCGCGGGTCGTCAGCACGACCCCCGCCGCGCGCGGTGACGACGGCGGCGCGCGCGGTGACGGCGGCGCCGCGCCGGAGCCTGCAGTCTGCGAAGGCAGACGTCGTGTGTCCGCTGCAGCGACTGTAGTCGCCCGTCGACTTTGGGTTCGACGGCAGTCGCCCGAGAACACAGAGGGGAGCGCCTCCACCCGGAAGCGCTCCCCTCCGTCGATCCATCGGCTGATCCCGATCCGGGTTCCCATCCACCGATCGATCAACCGCCCGACCGCCCGACCGACCATCACACCCCGTAGATCGGCCCCAGCTTCTCCCGCAGGTATGCGATCAGCGGCTCATGGCTCAGCGGCTGGCCGGTGATCCGCCGGCACAGCTCCGGGGCCGTGTACCGCCGGCCGTGCGCGTGCACGTTGGCGCGCAGCCAGCCCAGCAGCGGCGCGAAATCGCCTGCACGGATCTCCTCGTCCAGCGACGGCAGCTCGGCGCGGATCGTGGCCCAGAACTGCGCGGCGTACAGGTTTCCCAGGGTGTACGTGGGAAAGTAGCCGAACGCACCCATGGACCAGTGGATGTCCTGCATGCATCCCATGGCGTCGCTGGGCACCTCCAGCCCCAGGTCCGCGCGGATGCGGTCGTTCCAGGCGCCGGGCAGGTCCGCCACGGCCAGGTCGCCCGACAGCATCGCCAGCTCCAGGTCGAAGCGCAGCATGATGTGCAGGTTGTAGGTGGCCTCGTCGCTCTCGATGCGTACCAGGTTGGGCGCCACCACGTTCATCCCCCGCCACACCGTCTCCACGTCCAGCGCCTGCACCGCGGGCACCTCCACGTCGCGCTTCATCTGCGGCAGCGCCCATTCCCAGAACGGCCGCCCGCGCCCCACGAAGTTCTCCCACATGCGCGACTGGCTCTCGTGGATGCCGGTGCTCGTCGCCTCGCCCAGCGGCTGGCCGAAGCGCGCCGCCTTGGGCAGCCCCTGCTCGTACAGCCCGTGCCCGGCCTCGTGCATCGACGCCGTGAGCGCGCCGGCGAGCTCGTCCTCGGAGTAGCGCGTGGTGAGCCGCGTGTCGCCCGGCCCGGGCGACTCGCAGAACGGGTGCGCCGACACGTCCAGGCGCCCGGCCGAGAAGTCGAACCCCATGCGCTCCAGCACGCTGCGGTTGAACGCCGCCTGCCGCTCCACCGCGAGCGGGATGCTCTGCCACGACGTGTCGGGCCTGTGCGGCGACTCGGCCACCGCGCGGATCAGCGGCGTCAGCTCTCCGCGGAGGGCCGTGAAGACGCGGCGCAGCTCGGCGGCGCGCATCCCGGGCTCGTAGTCTTCCAACAGCGCATCGTACGTCTCGCCGCCCTCTGGCACGCCCATGCACTCCGCGCGCTGCCGGTTCAGCCCCAGCAGGGTCACCAGGTGCGGCGCGAAGGCGGCGAAGTCGTTGCGCTCGCGGGCCTCGCGCCACGCGTGCATCCCCAGCGCGGACGCCTCCGCCAGCTCGCGCACCAGCGACGTGGGCAGCCGCGTCGCGCGTTCGTGGTCGTGGCGGATGGCGCGCAGGTTGGCCGCCTCGTCCTCGTCGCCCGTCACCGCCGTGTCCGCCTCGCACGCCGCGATCAGCTCGCCCACGCGCGCCGAGATGAGCCGCTCGTGCGCCAGCGACGAGACGGCCGAAAGCTGCTCGGCCCGCAGCGGCGCTGCGGCGGGCGGCATGTACGTCTCCTGGTCCCACCCCAGCGTTCCCGAGATGGACTGCAGCGTCGCGATGTGCCGCAGCTCGCGCTGAAGCTCCGCGTACGGCGAATCCACGGTCGACACCGGCGGCGAGGTGCTGTCGCTCATCAGGCTCCGGAAGCGCGGTTGATCGATGGATGACAAAAGCAGGCGTCCCGTCCGCATCCGCGGGAACCGCGAACGGACGGGACCGTCGATGACACCTCGCGAGATCCGGGCCTCCACCGTCCACGCGGGTCGGGCACAGCCGAGCCGAGCGTCAGCGCCCGGCGGAGAACTTCGCTGCTCACCGCGAGTCCGCGAAGTCGGACTTTTCTCCTATGGCGGCCCCGGGTTTCCAACCCGCGGCTACGGAGGTCCGCCACCCCAGGCGAGCGCCTCCCACGAGCGGCGGCCGTCCGCGCCGCTACCATCCCAGCGAATCCATCAGGAATCGAGTCATTGCCCGAAATCCATCGTTCCGCGCGGGGAACGCCCGTGCATCACACCCGCAGCTCCGGCGCGGCGCCGCCGTGGGCCTCGGGGTACCGGTCCAGCACGGGCTGCACCCACTCCGCGAGGAACTCGTCCACCTGCTGCGGTGCGCGGCCTACGTACAGCTCCGGGCGCAGGTCCTCCTCCAGCTCCGCGCGCGTCACGCCGAACGCGGGGTCCGCGGCGATGCGGTCCATCAGGTCGTTGGGGCGGCCGTGCATCTTCACCTCGCGGCCCGCCTCCACCGAGTGCACGCGCACGCGCTCGTGCAGGTCCTGCCGGTCGCCGCCGCGCTTGGCGGCGCGCATCATCAGGTTCTCCGTCGCCATGAAGGGCAGCTCCTCCATCAGCCGCCGGCGGATCATCTCGGGATAGACCACCATCCCCGACGCCACGTTGTGCATCAGCAGCAGGATGGAATCGACCGCGAGGTAGCTCTCGGGCACCGCGATGCGCTTGTTGGCCGAGTCGTCCAGCGTGCGCTCGAACCACTGGCTGGCCGTGGTGAACGCCGGGTCGCCCGTCAGCACGATCACGTGCCGCGCCAGCGCGTTCATCCGCTCGCAGCGCATGGGGTTGCGCTTGTACGGCATGGCGGAGGAGCCGATCTGCTGCTCCTCGAACGGCTCCTCCACCTCCTTCAGGTGCGACAGCAGGCGCACGTCGTTGGCGAACTTGCTGGCCGACTGCGCCACGCCCGACATCGTGGCCAGGCAGGCCGCGTCCGTCTTGCGCGTGTAGGTCTGGCCCGAGACACCGTACAGCTTGTCGAAGCCCATCTTCTCCGCCACCCGGCGGTTCAGCCGCTCCACCTTCTCGCCGTCGCCCTCCAGCAGGTCCATGAACGACGCCTGCGTGCCCGTCGTCCCGCGCACGCCCAGGAACCGCATGCCGTCCAGCCGGAACTCGATCTCCTCCAGGTCCAGCAGAAGGTCCTGGATCCAGAGCGTCGCGCGCTTGCCCACCGTCGTCGGCTGCGCGGGCTGGAAGTGCGTGAACGCCAGCGTCGGCAGGTCGCGCCACCGCGCGGCGAACTCCGCCAGCGCGGCGACCGTCGCCACCAGCCGCGTCCGCACCAGCTTGAGGGCCTCGCGGTGCTGGATGAGGTCCGTGTTGTCGCCTACGTAGGCGCTCGTCGCGCCCAGGTGGATGATGGCCCGCGCCTCGGGTGCCTGCTCGCCCAGGTGGTGCACGTGCGCCATCACGTCGTGCCGGAGCTGGCGCTCCAACTCCGCCGCGCGCTTCAGGTCGAAGTCGTCCAGGTGCGCGCCGAGAGCCGCGATCGCCTCGTCCGGGATCGGCAGCCCCAGCTCCTTCTCCGCCACCGCCAGCGCCAGCCACAGCCGCCGCCAGGTGCCGAACTTGAACTTCGCCGAGAAGATGAGCGACATCTCGGGCGACGCGTACCGCTCGGTCAGCGGGTTGCTGTATCGGTCGATGGACATCACTGCCTCTACTTTATGTGAATGCGCCTGCGTCCAACCGCTGGCGCCCCGATCTCCGCGGAAGCCCCGGCCGATGCGGCCTCGACGACTTGTCCCTCCGCCACGAAGCCTAGAACGACGTGGTGGCCCGCCGTCGCTCACCGCCACGCGTGGGATGGCGGGTCTCCGTCGACGAAGCCTCACGCCGCGCGCGGTCGAGCGATCCCCACCACGCACCGAACCATCGACCCGGACCGAACTTCGATCCCCGGAGGAACCCCTGCCGTACTTACCCCCTCCCGCTTGCGGGTGAAGCCCCTACTTCACCAGCCGAGGCCCGCTCGGATTCCGCGGCCGCGCCAGCGCCGGCCCGGTCGGATACGTCACGTTGTTCAGGAACAGGCCCTCCGGCGGTGCGGGCGGCGAGGTCTCCTTGCCGGCGTCGCCGCGCAGCAGGGCGTCCAGGTCCTCCACGGGACGCTGCGCCAGGCCCACGTCCACCATCGTGCCGACGAGGTAGCGCACCATGTGGTGCAGGAAGCGGTTGGCGGTGACGTGGAACTCCAGGCCCACGCCCTCCCACTCGGCCCAGCGCGCCTCCGTCACGGTGCAGCGGTCGCCGCGCTCCTCCTGGCCCGCCTTGGCGAACGCCTTGAACGAGTGGTCGCCCACGATGCGGGCGGCGGCGCGCTCCATGGTGCCCAGGTCCACGGGCCGGGCCAGCGCCCAGCAGAAGGGCGCGCGGAAGGGCGAGTCCGCCTCGGGCGCCAGGCCCAGGCGGTACACGTAGGATCGGGCGAGGGCGTCGTAGCGGGGGTGGAAGCGGGGGGCGGCGGGCTCCGCGTCGGCCACCCACACGTCGTCGGGCAGCAGCGCGTTCATGGCGCGGCGCAGCGCGCTGGCGCTCCAGCGCACGGGCACGTCCACCGCGGCCACCTGCCCCAGCGCATGCACGCCGCGGTCCGTGCGGCCCGAGCCGATCACGGTGCAGGGCTGGTTCACGAGGCGGGCGACCACCTTCTCCACCTCGCCCTGCACGGTCCGCTGGTCGGGCTGCACCTGCCACCCGTGGAAGGCGCGGCCGTCGTAGTGCAGGGTGAAGCGGATGCGGTGCGATTCGGAGTCCATGGGCGCGGAAACTAGGGGTGGGGGGCGCAGTGTCAAGCGAGCGCCATGCAGCCGTAACCAGCCGTTCCTTCGATTGACACCACCGGCGGGCGGGTCTATTGTTGCCATCAGCCCCCAGCCCGAAGACCGCTCTCAGCCCCACCTGAAGATGCGCTTCTCCGTTCGGCTCCACGACGCCGTGGACACGGACACGGTGCTGCGGCGATTCCTTCCCGTCCTCTCCGGAGAGCGGGGCGAGCGCCGCGTCGCCTTCGCCGAGTACGACGCCGCCACCGAGACCCTCGTCCACCGCTGGTCCACCGCCGCCGACGGCGCGGGCGACGTGGAGGACGGGCCCATCTCGGTGGAGCCCGCGCGCATCCACTCGCTGCTGGCCGACGACGCGGGCGGCGACCGCCCCCTGCGCCCGGCGGACGGCGCCCCCGCGTGGGTGCTGCGCGACCTGCTTCCCGGGCTGGACCCCGAGCGCAACTGGGTGCGCACGCGCGCCGTCTCGCACGAGGGGCGCTGGCTGGGGGTGCTGCTGCTGGCGACCCCGCGGCGCTGGTGGCTGCCGAAGAAGAGCGACGAGTCCATGCAGGCCGGCGGCGACGTGCTGGAGCTGTGCCTGGGGCGCGCCTACGCGCTCCGCGGCGGGCCGGGGATGTTCGGCGGCATCTCGGCGCTGGCCGTCAGCTCGTCCGAGCGGGTGCGGGTGCAGGAGCGCGAGATCCAGGACGCCCGGGCCGCGCTGGACGCCTGCCGGCTCAAGCTGGAGGCCATGGAGAGCGCCGCGGGCAGCGCCACCGAGATGCTGATCGACGCGCACGTCGAGCTGGACCGGCGCGGCACCCGCGTGAAGCAGCAGACGCGCCTGCTCTACCTTCTCCGCCAGCTCCTGGAGCGCAACGCGGCCGGCATCGACGCGCCGGGGCTGGCGGCGGAGATCGTGCGCACCGTGGCCGAGGCGTTCGAGGGGCACCGCTGCTCCATCCTGCTGCTCTCCCCGGGCGGCGGGCCGCCGGAGCTACGCGTGGGCGCCGCCGTCGGCTTTCCCAGCGAGGTGGACCACGGCCTGGTGCGCATTCCCGTCGGCCGCGGCATCTCGGGCGAGGTGGCGCGCAGCAACACCGCCGTCGTCGTCCGCGACCCGGACGAGGCGGCCGCGCTGCCCACCGTGGGCGACGAGTGGTACACCGGCACCGCCTTCGTCTCGCTGCCCCTCATCAGCCGCGGGCGCGTGCTGGGCGTTCTGAACCTCACCAACTTCCGCGAGGGCACCATCGACAACTCCGAGCTGGAGCAGCTCCGGCTGGTGGCGCTCTGCGTGGGCCTGGTGGCCGACCACGCCCGCCTGGCCGAGCGCCTGTTCGGAGAGCCGGCCGAGGGATGACGGACGCGATCGTCGTTCCGCCGCCGGACCTGGCGCTCGGAGAGCTGATCCGCGCCGCCACCGTGCGGCCGCTCACCGCCGCCGAGGCGGAGCGTGCCTTCACGGCGGTGATGGAGGGCTCCGCCACCCCCGTCCAGATGGCCGCCCTGCTCGTCGCCATCCGGGTGCGCGGCGCGGTGCCGGCCGAGGTCGCCGGCGGCGTGCGCGCGCTGCGCCGGGCCATGGTCCCCGTGGAGGCGGACGCGTCCCTCCCCCTGGTCGACACCTGCGGCACGGGCGGCGGCGCGCTGACCACCTTCAACATCTCCACCGCCGCCGCCCTCCTCGCCGCCGGAGCCGGCGTGCGGGTGGCCAAGCACGGCAACCGCAGCTTCACCTCGCGCTGCGGCAGCGCGGACGTGCTGGAGACGCTGGGCGTGCGGCTGGAGCTGTCCCCCGAGCGCGAAGCGCGCGTGCTGCAGGAGGTGGGCATCGTATTCATGTTCGCCCCGCTGCACCACCCCGCCATGCGCCACGTGGGCCCCATCCGCCGCGAGCTGGGGATGCCCACCATCATGAACGTCCTGGGGCCGGTCACGAACCCCGCAGGCGCCCGCCGCCAGGTGGTCGGCGTGTCGGACCCCGCGCTCCTGGACCTGATCGCCGGCGCGCTCCGCGAGCTGGGGCACGAGAGCGCCCTGGTGCTGCACGGCGAGCCTGGGATGGACGAGATCAGCCCCCTGGGCGTCACGCGCATCCACGAGCTGAAGGACGGCGCCGTCACCGTCTACGACTTCGACCCGCGCGAGGCACTGGGGTGGAGCGGCTTCCAGGCCGAAGAGCTGGCCGGCGGCGAGCGCGACGACAACGCCCGCAAGGTGGTCGACGTGCTGCGCGGGCGCCTGGGCGGGGCGTCCCGCGCGGCCACGCTGCTCAACGCGGGTGCCGCCATCTACCTCGGCGGCCTGGCACCGTCCCTCGTCGACGGCGTCCACCGCGCGGAGGAGGCGCTCGAGGCGGGGCTGGGCTGGGAAAAGCTGAACGCCCTCCGCGAGGCCACCCGGGCCACGTAGAGGGCGCTCCTGCAGTTCCTGCCCGCCCGTATGGAGTCCCCACCGCGCGGCCGCCTTCGCCGCGAAACCTCCGTCCATCGCTCTCCGTCCCTGCTCCATCGACCCGGCCGCCTTCGGAAGCTCGACGGCGGTCGGCTGGGTTTCCAACGTCCTCCGACGCTCCGGGGGAGGGACGCTCGATCGTCGGACCCTACGCGGCGAAGACGGCGCGCAGGTCCCAGGGGCCGGGGATGGGGGGCGGCGTCGCCGGGTCCAGCACCAGCATGCGCCGGCCGTCCTTGGCGATGCGGCCCACCACGAACGGGGTCGTCTCGGGAGTCTTCATCTGCGCTGCCTCGCCGCTGCGGAGTGGGGAAGGGGAGTGCGAATCAGTACTTGCGGATCACGCCGACCACGATGCCCTGGATCTGCACCGCCTCGGGCGGGAAGTACATGGGCTGCATGGTCTCGTTGGCGGGCTGCAGGCGGATGCGCCCGTCGCGCTCGCGGTAGAACTTCTTGACCGTGGCCGAGTCGCCGTTCACCAGCGCCACCACCATCTCGCCGTTCTCGGCCGTCTCTCGCGAGTTGACGATGATGTAGTCGCCGTCGCGGATCTGCTCGTCCACCATGGAGCTTCCCTTCACCCGCAGCACGTAGTTGTTGCCCCGCTTCACCATGTCGTGCGGGACCGACACCGACTCCTGCTCGGGGAAGATCTCCAGCGGAAGGCCGGCGGCGACGGTGCCCAGCAGGGGCAGCTCCACGGCCAGCGCACCCACCTCGGCGCGCACCACCTCGAGCGAGCGGCTCTTGTTGTAGTTCTTTCGCAGGAAACCCTTTTGCTCCAGATTGGTGAGGTGCTCGTGCACCGTCGCCAGGGAGTTGTAGCCGAAGTAGCGGGCGATCTCCTCGTACGAGGGGGAGTAGCCGTACGACTCGACGAAGCTCTCGACGTAGTCGAGGATCTGCCGCTGCTTTTTGGTCAGGGCCATGACGTCTCCCGATGGGGCGCTCAGGGTTGCGGTCCGAACAGGCACCGAATACAATATCCGAAGATCGACCGAAACGCAAGGGATTTCATGGCGTTGGCTTCCGGGGTTCTGGACAGGATCGTCGCCGTCAAGCACGCAGAGGTTCGCGGCATCCTGCCATACCGCGCGGAACTCATTGCGGCCGCGAAGGATGCGCCCCCCGCGCGACCCTTCGCCGCGGCGTTGCGCTCCCCGCACGAGGTGCGGCTGCTGGCCGAGGTGAAGCGCCGGTCGCCCTCCGCCGGCGAGATCCGCCCCGGCGCAGATCCGGCGGAGGTGGCGCGCGCGTACCAGTCCGCGGGCGCCGCCGCGCTCTCCGTCCTCACCGACCGCGAGTTCTTCGGCGGCGGGCTCAATGCGCTCCGCGACGTGCGCGCCGCCGTCGGCCTGCCCCTCATCCGCAAGGACTTCGTCGTCGATCCCGTGCAGGTGTGGGAGGCGCGGGGCGCCGGCGCGGACGCCGTGCTGCTCATCGTCCGCATCCTGGGCGACGGGCTGCTCGCAGACCTCCTCGGCCTCGCGTGGGAGCTGGGGATGGACGCGCTGGTGGAGGCGCACACGCCGGAGGAGCTGGACCGCGCGCTCGCCGCCGGCTCCACCCTGGTCGGCGTGAACAACCGGGACCTCGACACCTTCACGACCGATCTGGAGCTGTGCGTCCACCTGGCTCCGCGTGTCCCGTCCTCGGTGACGTACGTGGGCGAGAGCGGCATCCGCTCGGCGGAGGACGTGGACCGGCTGGGCGCCGCGGGCATCGACGCCATCCTGGTGGGCGAGTCGCTCATGCGGCAGCCGGACGTGCGCGCGGCCGCGGCGGCGCTCGTGGGACGGCGGAAAACATCTGGCGTGCGGCCGGCGTGAACATCCAGGCCCTTCCGGAGGTAAAGATCTGTGGGCTGACGCGGCGCGCGGATGCCGAGACGGCGGTCGGGGCGGGCGCCTCGTACCTCGGCTTCATCCTCGCCCCGGGCGGCCGCAGGACGGTTTCCGTGGCAACGATCATCGAGCTCGCCGGAGGGCTGGACGCGCGGCGCGTGGGCGTCTTCGTGGACGCGTCCGGCGACGAGCTGCGGCGGGCGGGCGAGGCGGCGCGGCTCGACGTCCTGCAGCTTCACGGCGACGAGACGCCGGAGCTGGCGGCGGACCTCCGGTCGCTTGGGTTCACCGTGTGGAAGGCGGTGCGGCCGCGGACGGGCGCCGAGTTCGAGGCGGCGGCGGGGAGGTGGAGCGGGGCCGTGGACGCGCTGCTGCTGGACGGCTGGAGTCCCGACGCCCACGGCGGCACCGGGGCCCGCTTCCCGTGGGCCGAGGTGGCCGCCCTCCGCGCCGCGCTCGACGGCGGCACCCGCCTGGTCGCGGCGGGCGGGCTGCGGCCAGGCAACGTGGCCGAGGCCGTGCGCCTGCTGCGGCCCGACGTGGTGGACGTCAGCTCCGGCGTGGAGAGCGCGCCGGGCGTGAAGGACGCCGAAGCGATCCGAACCTTCGTGGCCGCCGCGCGGCCGCGCTCCTGAACCTTCAAGGCGCACCCCCGATGTCCCTCTTCGCACCCGCCCCCGCGGCGGTCCACGACGGCCGGTTCGGCCCCTACGGCGGGCGCTTCGTTCCCGAGACGCTGATCACGGCGCTGGACGAGCTGGTGCAGGTGTACGCCGACGCCGCGGCCGACGAGGCGTTCTGGGACGAGCTGGAGGCGCTGCGGTGCGACTTCGTGGGCCGCCCCACGCCCCTGTACCTGGCGAGCCGGCTGGGCGCGGAGGCGGGGGGGGCGCGGGTGTACCTGAAGCGCGAGGACCTGAACCACACCGGCGCGCACAAGATCAACAACGCCCTGGGGCAGGTGCTTCTGGCGCGGCGCATGGGCAAGCGCCGCATCATCGCCGAGACGGGCGCCGGGCAGCACGGGGTGGCGACGGCGACGGCGTGCGCCCTGTTCGGGCTGCAGTGCATCGTCTACATGGGCGAGGAGGACGTGCGGCGGCAGGCGCTGAACGTGTACCGCATGAACCTGCTCGGGGCCGAGGTGCGCCCCGTGTCCAGCGGCACGCGCACGCTCAAGGACGCCACCAACGAGGCCATCCGCGACTGGGTGACGAACGTGGCCGACACCCACTACATCATCGGCTCGGTGGTGGGCCCCGACCCGTATCCCCGGATGGTACGGGACTTCCAGGCGATCATCGGGCGCGAGGCCCGCCGGCAGGTGCTCGAGAAGGAGGGGCGGCTGCCCGCTGCGGTGATCGCCTGCGTGGGCGGAGGATCAAACGCCATCGGCATCTTCCACCCGTTCGTGGGTGACGCCGAGGTGGCGCTGGTGGGGGTGGAGGCGGCCGGGGAGGGGCTCGACTCCGGGCGCCACGCGGCGACGCTGACCGCGGGGAAGCCGGGCGTTTTGCATGGCTGCCTCTCCTACCTGCTCCAGGACGAGGGAGGCCAGGTGGCGCCCGCGCACTCCATCTCAGCGGGGCTGGACTATCCCGGCGTCGGGCCCGAGCACGCGTGGCTGCGCGACGAGGGCCGCGCCGAGTACGCGTCCGTCACCGACGCCGAGGCGCTGGACGCCTTCGCCCGGCTGGCGCGCCTGGAGGGGATCATCCCCGCCCTGGAGAGCGCCCACGCCATCGCCTACGTGCTGCGCGAGGGCGCCCGCTGGAGGGACGCCGGCCCCGTCGTCGTCTGCCTGAGCGGCCGCGGCGACAAGGACGTGGCCCAGGTGGCCGAGATGACCGGCGGGGCCTGACCCGCGCGGCTTGCATGGCGGGGCCCCGCGCCCCAGTATCCACACCCGACCCGACACGCCCTTCCCGCCGCCCATGACCGAGTCCCTCCTGAACGCGCTCTCCTCCCCCCCGGCCGACGCGGCCGTGGAGGGGATGCGTCCGGAGGTGAAGGAGGTGGTGGGCGGCTTCGCCAAGGCCCTGCGCACCCACCTGCTGTACGAGGGGGGCGGCCCCGCGCTGGAGCGCTTCCTGGAGACGCTGCGGACCCGGACCGCGGCGCTCTGGGACAAGCTGGACCACCTGCGCCTGGGGGTGGAGGAGCACCACGTGACGTGGGAGGGCCACACCGTCTTCCACTCCGAGGAACGCTCCGAGGACCTGGCCTTCCTGCTGTACAAGGACGGGATTCGCGAGCTGCTGCTCTTTCCCGGCTTCGAGGCCGAGGAGCTGACCCACTTCGTGGAGCTGCTGGCGCGCATCCAGCGCGTGCGGCGCGACGAGGAGGACCTGCTCACCCTGCTCTGGGACCACGACTGGCTCCACTTCCAGTACCGCTACGTGGAGCCCCTGAACGAAGGGGTGGAGGTGCCCGCAGCCTCCGGCCTTTCCCCCCGCCCGGTGGACGAGCCGCCCCGCGAGGACCCCGAGGTGGTGTCGTCCGTGTCGCGCGAGGACTTCCAGGAGGCGCTGTACTTCCTGGACGAGGCCGAGCTGCGGCTGCTGTCGGCCGAGCTCAAGAAGGAGCAGGACCGGGCGCTGTGGATGGACGTGCTGAACGCCCTCTTCGACCGGCTCGAGGAAGGGCAGCCGGCACGCCAGGAGCAGATCGTCGTCATCCTCTCGGACGTGCTGCCCACGCTGCTGGGGGCGGCCGAGCTGGAGACGGCCGCGCACCTGATGCGCGAGCTGGTGGGCATCGCCACCGGCGGCCGGCTGACGCCCAACGTGCTGCGGGCGCTGCGGGCGCTCTTCGACCAGCTCGCCCATCCGCAGACGGTGACGGAGCTGATCCGCATCGTGGAGGAGGGCGGGGCGTCCGTGTCCGAGACGGCGCTGCAGCAGCTCTTCGCCTTCTTTCCGCCCGAGGCGCTGGGCCCCCTGCTCCGCGCCGGCGAGATCGCCACGGCCGAGGCGGTGCGCCGCGTGGTGCAGAGCGCCGCCGAGCGCCTGGGCGGCGCCAACCAGGAGCACCTGGTGAAGCTGGTGGCCAGCGAGGACGACGCCGTGGCCGCGGGCGCCGCGCGGCTGTCCGGCCGCCTGCGCGTGACCGCCGCCGCGCCCGAGGTGGCCCGCCTGCTGGCGCGCGAGAGCGCGGGGCTGCGCGTCACCGCCGTGGAGGCGCTGCAGGAGCTGCGCACTCCCGGGTCGTCCGCGGCGCTGGAGGCGGCGCTGGAGGACGGGGACCGTGAGGTGCGCGTGGCCGCGGCGCGGGGACTGGCCGTCAACCGCTTCACCCCGGCGCGCCCGAAGCTGGAGGCGGCCCTGGACTCCAAGCGCCTGCGCGAGTCCGACCTCACCGAGCGCATCGCCTTCTTCGAGTCGTACGGCGCCCTGGCCGGGGAGGCCGCGGTGCCCCTCCTGGAGCGCATGCTGAACGGCAAGAACTGGCTGGGCCGGCGGGAGACGCCCGAGACGCGCGCCTGCGCCGCCCTGGGCCTGGGCCGCGTGCGCCACCCCAGCGCCGAGCGCTCGCTGGCCGCCGCCGCCGCCGACCCCGACCCCGTGGTGCGCAGCGCCGTGGGACGCGCGCTGCGGTCGTTGAAGACGTGAGCGAGCCCATGCCCCAGGCGGCGGCGGTGCCCGCCCCGCAGCCCGCCCCGCACGGCGGCCTGGCCACGGGCGACGAGCGCGAGGTGATGCGCCGCGGGCGCGACTTCCTGTTCGCGTTCGCCACCTGCCTGCGCTCGCTGCAGCTCTACCCGATGGAGAACCAGACGGTGGGCAAGTCGCTCGCCGAGATGGAGGCCATCGTGGGCGACCTGCTGGCGCTGGAAGAGGAGCTGTCCGTCCGCTACGTCGGCAACTTCTTCTTCGTCAACGACGTGCGGCTGCGGGTGGACCTGGCCAGCTACGCCACCTTCGGCGCCGTGGGGCGGGCGCTGGCGCGGCACGGCATCGGGCACTTCGACTTCTTCCGCGGCGTGCAGCGGGCGGAGTGGACGGCCTTCCTATCGGTGCTGCTCACCGAGCCCGCGGCCGAGGACGCCTTCGACGTGTTCAGCGAGCGGCTGAACCGCAGCGCCGTGCTGCACGTGGCGGTGGGCCCCAGCCTGGAAAGCGACGCTCCCCACGACGACGACGATGCCAAGCGCCTGGCCAAGCGCACCTACGCCCAGTCCGTGGCGGTGGCGCGCGAGGTGATGACGGGGATGCGGATGGGGCGCGGGGTGAGCCTGCGTCCCGTGAAGCGCGCCGTGCAGAGCATCGTGGACCAGGTGCTTTCCAACGAGACCTCGCTGGTGGGCCTCACCACGCTGCGCGACTACGACGAGTACACCTTCACCCACTGCGTCAACGTCTGCATCTTCAGCGTGGCGCTGGGCAAGAAGCTGGGCTTCGACAAGCACCAGCTCTACGAGCTGGGGCTGGGGGCGCTGCTGCACGACGTGGGCAAGATCCGCATGCCGCACGAGGTGGTGAACAAGGCGGGCCCCCTGACGGCGGACGAGGCGCGGGGGATGCAGGAGCACCCCACGGAGGGGATGCTGGTGATGTTCGGCATGCGGGGGCTCACCGAGGTGCCGCTCCGGGCCATGCTGCTGGCCTACGAGCACCACATGAAGACCGACCAGACGGGCTATCCGCGTTCGGTGCGGCCGCGCGCCCCCACGCTCTTCTCGCGCATCGTCGCGGTGGCGGACGGCTTCGACGCGGCCACCACCAAGCGCAGCTACCAGTCCCAGCCCTGGCCCCCCGACAAGGTGCTGCGCGAGATGCGCGACAACCCGGGACGGGGCTTCGACCCCCTGGTGGTGAAGGCCTTCGTCAGCATGACGGGCATCTACCCCGTGGGCAGCGTGGTCATCCTGGACACCTTCGAGATGGCCGTGGTGGCGGCGCCCAACCCCCGCCCCGAGCTGCTGCACCAGCCCGTGGTGAAGATCATCTACGACTCCCTGGGCGTGCCCGTGGACCCGCCGCGCACGGTGGACCTGTCCGAGCTGGACCCGGCCACGGGCAAGCCGCTCCGCACCGTCATCAAGACCACCGACCCGGAACGATACGGCATCAATGTCGGCGACTACTTCGTCTGAGCCCCGCACGGCCCTCGCGCGCGTGTTCGACGCCTGCGCCGCCGGGGGCCGCGCCGCGCTGGTGCCCTACGTCACCGCGGGGCATCCCTCGCCCGCGGACACGCCCGCCGTGCTGCGCATGCTGGCCGAGGAGGGCGCCGACGTGATCGAGATCGGCGTCCCGTTCAGCGATCCGCTGGCGGACGGGCCCGTCATCCAGCGCTCGTCGTTCGAGGCCATCGGCCAGGGCGCGGACCTCCGCTGGGTGCTCAGGACCCTCGCCGACTTCCGCCGCGAGCACGACACGGCGGTGGTCCTCTTCTCGTACCTGAACCCCATCCTGCGCCACGGCCTGGACCGCTTCCTGGACGATGCGTCCGAAGCCGGCGCGCAGGGCGTGCTGGTGACGGACCTGCCCGTGGGGTCGGACCCGGAGACGGAGCGGCGATTCGACGACTCGGCGCTGGACCTGATCCGGCTGGTGGCGCCCACCACGCTTCCGGCGCGGGTGGCGCGGATCGCGGCGGCGTCGCGCGGGTTCCTGTACTACGTGTCGCGCACGGGCGTCACCGGCACGCAGGCCGAGCTGCGCGAGGGGCTGGCGCGGCAGGTGGAGGCGGTGCGCGCCGTCTCGCCCGTGCCGGTGGCGGTGGGCTTCGGGATCTCGGACGCGGCGCAGGCGGCCACGGTGGCGCAGGTGGCGGACGGCGTGGTGGTGGGCAGCGCGCTGGTGCAGGCGCTGGCCCGGGGCGGGGTGGACGAGGCGCGCCCGTTCGTGCGCGGCCTGCGCGCCGCGATGGCGCGCCCGGGTGGCTGAGCGGGTGGCCGCCCGGAGGTACGAGCTTCTCCCGGAGATCCTGTCCCGCGCCTTCACCTACGGCGGCGCGGCCATCTTCGCCTTCGCGGTGGGCCCCTTCGTGTACGACGGCCTGCGCGAGGGCTTTAGCCTGCGGTCGCTGGAGGCGGTGGCGTTCGGCATCGTGGCGGTGGCGCTGCTACGCTACGGCGCCGTGGCCCTCTCCAAGTTCTCGTACGTCACCATGACGGTGGTGCCTGTGGGCGCCCTCACCCTGCTGGGCGAGCCCGCCGCCGCCGTGGCCGCCGCCGCGCTGGGAACCCTGGCCGGCGACCTGTCCCGCCGCAAGCAGCTCTTTCCCACCATCATCAACGCCGGCCGCGAGGTGCTTCCCGCGGTCGGCGCCGCGGGCGTGCTGATGGCGGCGCTGGCGGCCATGGGCCTGCGCACCGACGCCGACCAGCCGCTCTCTCCCGGCATGGTGCTGGGGGTGCAGGCGATCCCGGCCGTCGTGGGCTACTTCCTGGCCTACTTCACCTTCTCGCGCGGCCTGTTCTACTTCTCGCTGGCGTACCGCGGCAAGCTGACGCGCGACGAGTGGAACGTCATCACCCGCTACGAGGTGAAGGCGGCGGCGCTGGGCATCGCGGCCTCCATCACCGTGGGCGTGGCCTTCACCTACTACGGGGTGGACTACGGCTGGGCCTTCATCCTGGCCTTCGTGGGCGTCGCCGGGCTGCTGGCGCGGCACCTGGTGATGGAGGCGATCGCGGCGGAGGAGCTGCGCAAGGTGATCGCCATGGAGACGGTGATCGCCGCCGGGATGCCGCTGCACGAGTCGCTGCGGCGCATCGAGGTGCTGGCGGACCGCCTGGTGGACTGGCGCTGGCTGCACATCTACGCGGGCGCCACGCCGGACGCGCTGGTGCCGGTGTACCCCGCGGGCGCGTCCGCCGCGCAGACGGCGTCGTTCGCGCGGCTGCGGGGCGCGGCGCTGGCGGCCGAGGGCCCGGTGGTGGTGGACGACGCCCACCACGACGTGCGGACGCCCGATCCCGGCGCCGTCCGCTCCGTCGTGCTGCAGCCCTTGCGCTACGGGCGCATCCCCCTGGGCGTGCTGGAGCTTGCCCACCACCGCACGCGCATCTACGGCCCGGGCGAGGTGCGGCTGATCGAGCGCTTCGGGCGGCAGGTGTCCATCGCCTTCCAGCTCGACTCGCTGGTGCGCCCCATGACGGACAGCGCCATCGACCTGGAGGACGAGCTTCGCCGCCTGGGCGGCCGGCTTTCGGCGCTGCGCGAGAGCGGGCAGGGGGTGGCGGCCCACGCGGTCCGCATCACGGAGCGCATCGCGGAGCAGGGCGAGCGCACGGCGCTGGGGCTGGAGGTGACGGCGTCGCTGGCGGGCTCGGCGACGGAGATGGCGGAGGACGCCGCCGACTCGGCCGAGCGCAGCCGCGACACGGGGCGCCTGGCGGCGGAGAACCGCGGCGCCATCGTGCAGGCCATCGGCCGCCTGGTGGAGCTGCGCGACTTCGTGGACGGCGAGGCGCTGGAGATCGCCCGGCTGGCCGGCGCCTCGGACCAGATCTCGGCGCTGGTGGGCTCCATCGCCGACATCTCGGAGCGCACCAACCTGCTGGCGCTGAACGCGGCCATCGAGGCGGCGCGCGCCGGCGAGCACGGCCGCGGCTTCGGCGTGGTGGCCGACGAGGTGCGCAAGCTGGCCGACAACAGCGCCCGCACCGCCGTCCGCGCGCAGGAGATGGTAGACTCCGTCTCGGGCCAGATGGTGGAGGCGCGCGAGCGCATGCGGCAGGGCGCCGAGCGGCTGGCGGGCGTGGGCGACCTGTCGCAGTCCGCGCTCGAGTCGGTGGACCGCATCGTGTCGGCCGCGCAGACGGCGGGGGAGCTCACGGCGCGCATCGCCGCGCGGGCCCGCGAGCAGCAGGAGAACCTGGCCGCCCTGCGCGACGACATCGCCGCCGTTTCACGCATCGCCGGCGAGAACGGCGAGGGCGCCGCCAAGGTGGCCGAGTCCGCCAACGAGCAGGCCGCCACGCTGCAGGAGGTGGAGCGCACGGTGGACGCCCTGGGCGACGTCTCCGCCCGCCTGAACACCTACATCGCGCGCTTCACCGAGCTGGCGTAGGCACCGCCCAGGCGTCGCGATCCCACGTGCCGGCGTTCACCGCCGGAGGCGGCGCAGGTTGCGCGGGTCGACGACCAGCGCGCCGCGGGGGGCCGGACGACCTCGCGACGTATGCGGCGTACGATTCGCCTGGATCGAGCCACCGGGGGGCGACGTGATCCGTGCCTACGCCACGTACTTCACCGAGAACCGAATCGTGGCCGGTGTGGCGAGCCGCGGCGATCCGTGACAGCGTGTGCGGAGCCGGGCGCCGCAGCATGACCGGCCGAAGGGCCGGCGCTCATCTGGAGTGCCGTCCCTTCGCGCACATAGACGGGAGATTCGACGCGCCGACGATGCTCGCGTACGTCCCCTCCGCGCCCTTGCGTCTGGCCGATGGGGGCGGAAGATTGGGCGCGCACCGGTTGGACCTGCGACTCGCATCGATGGAGGAATCGAATGGCGGGCACGATGTTCACGGACGACGCCTCGTCGGGCCGCTCACCGCGGCAGCACTTCCTGGACGTGTTCGAGCGCGAGCACCAGACGACGCTCCGCGTGCTGCGTGGGTATCCCGACGACAAGCTGGACCTGCGGCCCGGCGAGAAGTCGATGTCGGCGCGCGAGCTGGTGAAGATATTCGTGCTGGAGCAGTGGCTGGCCGAGCGCGCCATGACGGAGGGCTTCGACTGGTCCTCGCCGCCGCCGGCGCAGCCGGAGCTTCCGCCCACGATCGAGGGCGTGGCGCAGCTGCTGGACGAGCGCCACCGGACCGTGGTGGAGCTGGTCCGCGACGCGTCGGACGAGGACTTGGCGGGCACGGTGAAGTTCTTCACCGCGCCGAAGACCCTCGGCGACGTGCCGAAGCTGGACTTCCTGTGGGGCATGATCTACGACCAGATCCACCACCGCGGCCAGCTTTCCGTCTACCTGCGCGTCGCCGGGGCGAAGGTGCCCTCCATCTACGGGCCCAGCGCGGACGAGCCGTGGACGTAAGCTCCGCCGGGGGGAGCCTGAGCGCACCCGGGGACAGACGCGGCGCCGGAGGCTGATATGAGAAGCGGGCGGAACCTCCTTCGAGGCGCCGGCCCGCTTCTTCGTCCGCCTTTGCCGACGGTCAGCCGCGCGCGACCGGACAGGTGCACGCCGCGTCCATCGCCAGCCCGCACGAGGTCACGCACGAGTACACGCACGAGCCCCGGTTGGTGGCGTCGTCGTTGCCGAACACCGTGCCCTCCAGCACGGGCGGCGTCAGCGTCTCGAACGACTCCACCGCCAGCGTGTCCAGCTCCAGCTTGAGCTTTCTCATCGAAGCCTCCTGGGATGTGGGAACCGCCGTCCGCGGCTGGGTGTCGCGGGCGCCGTCGCCGGTCGACGGGATCGCACCGAGGCGAGCGTCCGGAGCCACGTGGCTCCCCGACGTCTCGCCGGCGGATGCGCGCCTCCCGCCGCAAGAGACGTTCCGAATTCGGACACAACTTGCCGACTCGGTCGACCGGGAGGGAGCGGCGCCCGAAGCCGAAGCCCCCATCCCGGTGCCGAGCGGCGGCTTCGGTCAGTCGGGGGATGCGGGCTCGGTGTCGGGTTCGCGAAGGCGCTCCTCGACGGCGGGATCTGGCTCCACGAAGATCGTGCGCGCCTGGAGAAGCGTGACGCTGCCGGGCGGGGCGCCGCGCGGCTTGCGCACGTGCTTGCGGCGCGTCCAGTCCACCGCGACGGTGCCGGACGCGCGCGCCTTGCTGAAGACCGCCGCCAGCACCGCCGCCTCCTCCAGGTCCCGCGCGGGCGGCGCGGCGTCCCCGTCGCGCCAGCGCAGGATGACGTGCGAGCCGGGAACCGACCGCGCGTGCAGCCACACGTCCCCCGGCGACGAGTGCCCGAAGGTGAGGCGGTCGTTGTCGCGCGAGGTGCGTCCCACGCGCACCTCCAGCCCGCCCGAGGTGCGGTACGGGCGATACGGCACGCGCGGCGCAGGCGCCCCGCCGGACCGCTGCTTCTGCGGTGGCGACTTCGCCAGCGCGCGCAGCGCCCAGGGCGGAAGCCCGTCCCCGGACTCCGCCTGCGCGACGGCGGCCTGCCACCGCGCCAGCTCCTCCTCCGCCTTCGCCAGCAGCTCCGGCAGGCGCTGCTCGGCGCGCTCGCGGCGGCCGGCCTCGTCGTACATCCGCCGCGCGTTCTCCACCGGCTTCAGCGCGGGATCCAGCGCCACCTCCACCTCCACGCCGTCCTCCCACCCCGGCAGGCGCGCGGACGAGGCGCCCTCCGTCACGTACTGGAGATACGAGAGCAGGTGGTCCGCAACCTTGCGGATGCGGTCCGCCTCGCCCGCGCGCTCGCCTTCCTTGCGCAGGCTCCCGATGCGGCGCTCCAGCCCCGCCGCCCGTTTCCCCGCCAGCGCCAGCAGCCGCGCGCCGTCCTGCGCCCCGGCGGAAGCGTCGGGCAGCTCCGCCGCGCCGGCGACGGCCTCCATCGCGTCGAGAAGGGAAGGCGCGGCGTCGTACGGCACGCCGTCGAGAGGCGCGACGTAGGGCTGGAGGCCCTTCGCGGAGCGGAGGACGACGGGGAAGGCCTCGCGCTGGGAGTGCAGCGCCCACCATCGCTCGAAGGCGACGAGGAGCGCGGCGGGCGAGTCGTCCGCCAGGGCGGGGGCGAGGATGGGACGGGCGTTCAGCGGGCTGGCATCGGCGAACCAGCGCAGGAAGGCCGCGCCGCGCTCGGGCAGGGCGACCGGGGCCAGCGTCGCCTCCCAGAACGCCCACGCCTCCTCGCGCGTCGCCTTCTGCGCGCCGAACCGCGGCTCGCCGCCGGGGGGCGCGTAGACGGCGCCGGACTGGAGGGTACGGCCGCCGGCGTCGCGGGTGCGGAGAAGGGAGACGATGCGGCGGTCCGTGGAATCGACCAGCAGCGCGTTCCACTGGTTGGTGTGCAGCTCCACGACCAGGGTGCGGCTGCCGCCCTTGAAGCGGTTGCCCTCCTTCAGGTCGATGCGCAGCAGGCGCTCGTCGGGCG
Source organism: Gemmatimonadota bacterium (assembly GCA_028287185.1). Taxonomy (GTDB): domain Bacteria; phylum Gemmatimonadota; class Gemmatimonadetes; order Longimicrobiales; family Longimicrobiaceae; genus JAQBQD01. The sequence continues at coordinate 76,068 of JAQBQD010000160.1, forward strand.
GCGCGGAGACGCGGGCGATGCGGGCGGTGGGGGCCAGCGCCTCGGTGCCGGCGGGGCGGGGCACCACGCGCACCCACCCGGCGTCGGGGTGCAGGTCGAAGCGCAGGGCCTCGCCGCGGTCCAGCGGCAGCGTGGCCGAGCGGTCGCGGTCGAAGCGCGGAGACGGGTGCGCGGAGCGGCCCGCCAGGCGGCGGTCGAGCTCCGCGGCGACGCCGCGGGCGAGGGCTGGATCCCACCGAATCGGGTTTGACACCCGGTCAAGATCTCGTTACGTTTTCGCCACGTCAACCCGCATGGAACGGACATGGATCGCCCCGGACGGGCGCTGTCCACAACTTGACGCGCGGACGACCGGGGCACTGCAACGAGGCCCTGTATGTCCACTCAAAGCGGGAATGGCGCGCGGCGGGTCACGGTGGCCGACCTCCGCGAGATGAAGCGGCGTGGCGATCCCATCACGTCGCTCACGGCGTACGACTACCTCTTCGCGAGGCTGGTCGACCAGGCCGGCGTGGACGTCATCCTCGTCGGCGATTCGCTCGGGCAGGTGGTGCTGGGGCTCGACTCCACCCTGCCCGTCACGCTGGACGACATGATCCACCACGCCCGCGCCGTGCGCCGCGGCGTGGAGCGGGCCCTGCTCGTCGTAGACCTCCCCTTCCTGACGTACCAGATCTCGCCCCAGGAGGCGCTCCGCAACGCCGGACGCGTGCTCCAGGAGACGGGCGCGTCCGCCGTGAAGCTGGAGGGCGGCAGCGACGAGATCGCCCAGACCGTGCGGACGCTGGTCCGCGCCGGAATCCCCGTCATGGGCCACCTGGGCTTCACCCCCCAGTCGGTGAACGTGACGGGGGTCCGCGTTCAGGGGCGCGACGAGGACGGCCCCCGCCGCATCCTGGAGGAGGCGCGCCGCCTGGAGGAGGCAGGCTGCTTCGCCATGGTGCTGGAGCTGGTGCCGGGCGCGATCGCGCGGACCGTCACGGCCCAGGTCGGCATCCCCACCATCGGCATCGGCGCCGGCGCGGAGTGCGACGGGCAGGTGCTGGTGCTGCACGACATGCTGGGGCTGAACCCCGGCTTCCAGCCGCGCTTCCTGCGCCGCTTCGCCGAGGTGGGCGAGCTGGCGTCCGAGGGCGTGGGCGCCTTCGTGCGCGCCGTGAAGGAGCGCGAGTACCCCGCGCAGGAGCACACCTTCGAATGAGCGCCCGGACCGCAGCCGCCGTCGCCTTCGTGGCCGATCCCGCCCCTGCCGCCGAAGCCGCGCCCCTCCTTTCCGTGGTGAAGGGCGGGGCGCGCGTGGCGGAGACGCGGGCCGAGGTGCGCGAAGCCGTCCGCGCCGCACGGGCGGCCGGGAAGCGGATCGCGCTCGTGCCCACGATGGGCTACCTGCACGAGGGCCACCTGACCCTCGTCGACCGCGCGCGCGAGGTGGCGGACTGGGTGGCGGTCTCGGTCTTCGTCAACCCGCTGCAGTTCGGCCCCGGCGAGGACCTGGCGCGCTATCCGCGCGACCTGCCGCGCGACGTGGAGCTGGCGTTCGGGCGCGGCGCGGACCTGGTGTTCGCGCCGTCGGTGGAGGAGATGTATCCCCACGGCGAGCCGCGCGTGACCGTCGTCCCGGAGGACGGGATGGCGGAGCGCCTGTGCGGGGCCAGCCGGCCCGGGCACTTCCGCGGCGTGCTGACGGTGGTGGCCAAGCTCTTCGGAACCTTCACGCCGGACGTGGCCGTCTTCGGGCAGAAGGACTTCCAGCAGGCGACGCTCATCCGCCGCATGGTGGACGACCTCGATCTCCCGGTGGCGGTGGACGTGGCGCCCACCGTGCGCGAGGCGGACGGGCTGGCCCTCAGCTCGCGCAACGTCTACCTGTCCGCGGACGAACGGGCCCGAGCGCTGGCGCTGTCGCGGGGGCTGCGACGCGCGGCGGAGCTGTTCGCCGCCGGCGAGACGGACGGCGGCGCGCTCCGGGCGGTGCTGCGCGGCGCGATGTCCGCGCCCGGGGTGGAGATGGAGTACGGCGAGGTGTTCGACGCGCGAACGCTTGCGCCCGTCGCGCGGGCCGTTCCGGGCTCGGTGATGGCCGTGGCGGCGCGCGTCGGCCGCACGCGGCTGATCGACAACGCCGTTCTCGCCTGATCGAAGTGCGGGCTCGGTCGATCGACCGCGTCGTTCTCCGCGGATCGAGCGCCGTGGAGGGCTGAAACCAGCGAGGAGGAGCGCCATGCTTCGCACGATGTGCAAGTCCAAGATCCACCGCGCCACGGTCACGGGCGCGGACCTCCACTACGTGGGCTCCATCACCGTCGACCCCGTGCTGATGGAGGCCGCCGACCTGCGGGAGTACGAGCAGGTGCAGGTGGTGAACGTCAACAACGGCGCGCGGTTCGAGACGTACGTCATTCCCGGCGTGCCGGACGCGGGCGAGATCTGCCTGAACGGCGCGGCGGCCCGCCTGGTCCAGCCGGGCGACACGGTCATCGTCCTCAGCTACGCGCAGTACGACGAGGCCGAGCTGGAGGCGTACGGCCCCAACGTCGTCTTCGTGGACGAGCGAAACCGCATCTCCCGCGACGCGCTCAAGGCCGTCGCCTCCTGACGCCGGGCTGGCGCTCGGGACGCGGCCCCCGCACCTTTGCCCGTGCGGGGGCCGTCGCGCGCCCGCCAGCCTCCTTCGTCTCCCTTCGGCCCCCGCACGACCGAGCGATGACCGCCGCGGAACCGAACGTGTCCGTGCCCAGCCCCCTGCTGCGCGCCGCCGCCCGCGGCGAGCTGCCGGCGTGGACCTGCGTGAAGCCCAAGCGCCTGGCGCACATGGGCCGCGTGGCGGCGCTGCTGCGGGCGTGGGCCGAGCAGCTTCGGCTTTCGGAGGCGGAGGCGGACCGCTGGTGCGCGGCGGGATGGCTGCACGACGCCCTGCGCGACGCGGACCCGGAGGCGCTGCGCCCCCTGGTGCCGCCTGCATTCCGCGACCTGCATCCACTGCTGCTGCACGGCCCCGCCGCGGCGGAGAAGCTGGCGGGCGAGGCGGACGAGGAGATGCTGGACGCCATCCGCTACCACACGCTGGGCTGCGCCTGCTTCGGACGGCTGGGGCGCGCGCTGTACCTGGCCGACTTCATGGAGCCCGGGCGGACGTTCGACGTCGCGTGGACGGCGTCGCTGCGCGCGCGCATGCCGGCGGAGATGCACGCGGTGCTGCGCGACGTGGTGGAGGCGCGGGTGCGGCACGTGGAGGAGGGCGGCGCCGTTCATCCCCTGACGCTGGAGTTCCACCGCGCCGTGTGCGGAGGCGCGCCGTGAGGCGGCTGCAGAACCTGGGGCTGGCGGCGCTGGGCCTCGTCGTCCTCGGGCTGCTCGCGTCGAGCGTGATGGGCGTCGCGGGAAAGGCCTCGCCCGCCGCGCCTGCGTCCCTGCCCGCGGGCGCGGTGCCCGAGCCCCCGGCGGACCGCATCCAGGTCGAGGTGCTGAACGCCTCCGGCCGCCCCGGGCTGGCGAAGGACGTCATGCGCTACCTGCGCGAGCGCGGCTTCGACGTGGTGAGCACCGGCAACGCGCGTCCGCCCGACGGCACCGCCACGCGCGTGCTGGCCCGCACCCGCGACGTCCGGGCCGCGCGCGAGGTGGCGGAGTCGCTCCACGTCGCCACGGTCGCGACGCAGGTGGATACCACGCTGGTGCTGGACGCCAGCGTGGTGCTGGGCAGGGACTGGGTGATGCCCGGCTCCGCGGCGCCGAATCCGCCGCCCGCCGCCGCGCCGGCCACCGCCCCGGCCGATCCCGCGGTCGCGACGAGCCCGACCTCCGCGCCCGCGCATCCGCGCGCGAAGGCGGCACCGGCGGGACACGCCGCACCGGCGCCGGGACATCCGAAGTAGCTCGTCCAGGCGAGATGTCGACGAACGGCGGGTCGTGGATCCGTTCGCTGGATGGGCTTCGACCCCGATCCGGAGCCTTCCCACCGGCGGCTGATCGTGAGCGACACGGAGCGGGGGCGGAGAGCATCATGCTCCTCGCCCCCGCCGCCGTTCGATGCGCCGGCGGCTACCGGGTGAGCGGCGCGCAGGCGACGATGTTGCCCATCTGGCTGCTGGAGGCGTGGATGTTCACGTAGTACGAAGCGTCCCTCCGCAGCGGGAAGTTGAGGTGCGCGCTGGCGGTGGACTTGCCGTCGCGGCCGATGGCGGCGTGCGGGTACGCGGCCGCGGGACCCACTACCGGGCCGCCGGAGCCGCAGGCACCCGAATGCACGTGCCACGGGTAGGCGCGGCCCGCGGTTCCGTGCGCCAGGTTCAGCGTCACCTCGCTCTTGCCGCCGTCCGTGACGGCATGGGCGTCGCCCGTGAGGCCCGCGGCGGGGCCGGTGCCCACCAGGTTCGCCTTCCACTCCGTTTCCACGTGCATCCCCCGAACCGCCACGCCGCCGTTGGGCTTCACGGTGGCGCTGCAGGCGGCGAGCGAGATCGGGATCATGGCAAGTGCCAGCACGCGCATCTTCATCCTCCTCGACGTTCCGGTGACGGCCGCGGCGGCCTCGGTGCACCGCGGCAACGCGCGCCCCTGCGCATAAACCGCACCCCGGCGGGACTCCTCGTCCGCGCCGCCATGCGATCGGGTCGGAGAGGGAAGGCGGACAGAGGTGGGACCGGGACGGCTGACGCGCCGGCAAAGCGTTGCGGGCGGATGAACTTGCGGCAACGGCGACCCGAGGTCCGCCGTCGCGGGCTCCACGGCTTCTCGCGGCGCGGCCGGTGGTGCTCGCGGCCGGTCGCGGCGCATCGAAGCGGGCGGCACAGGCGGCGGAGGTCCGTGTCGGGAGCGGTGGGTGCCGCCGCGGGAAAAGGCGGAAAATCGTGTGTGGGATGAATGGGGTGGGGATGCGGACCGCTCCCGTTCGCGCGCTTGCCGCCTGCAACGTCCGCTGCGCGGAGCCAGGGAATGGAAGGCCTGGACGAGCGGTGAACGTCAGGATTCTTGACACGGAGGCTTGTTGGCGGCACTGTAACGTCTGAACGTGTCAGATGTGGGTTGCATGGCGCTTTCGGGTCGCCGTGCGGTTCGTGCGGCGTGTCCGCGCGAACCCCGGCGGCGCGGAGGTTTGGGGCATGCCCGGCCTCCAGCGCGCGGCCGGCGAGGCACCCACAGGCTGTTCCCGCGCGCACGCAGGCGCGTCCACGGAGTGTGTATCCCCGCCGGGCCCGCGCCCGGCTGCACGTCCACCTGCTTGGAGAGGTCTGCCATGGCGAACGATCCCGATCTCCCGACTTTCTCCGCGCAGGTGCCGACGGCGGGACGGCGGCGTCCCCGCGCGGCCGCCCTGGCGGCGCTGGCGGCCGCCGCCCTCGGCGCGTAC
>JAQBQD010000161.1 GCA_028287185.1 Gemmatimonadota bacterium
ATTTCGCGGAGCCGCGCCCGGTGCTCCGGCAGCGCCCGCCGCCGGCCGCGCACCCGCGGGCCCGCGGGCCGACCCGGTTGAATCCACCGCCCCGCGGACGCCGTTCCCCGGACCGTTCGACCCACCCCGCGCGCCGCCGCCGGCCGCCTTCTGCGCCAGCCAGTAGTTGATCACGGCGCCACGCGGGGCGTTCGGCGCCTCGAACAGCGTGGGCTCCACCGCGGACGGCGAGCGGCCGTAGAAGCTCACGGCCGGCAGCGGGCGGAACACCTCGAACGCGGACTGCTCCACCTGCGGCGTGAGCTGCTCCAGGCCAGAGACGTCGTCGGCGATCAGGATGCCGCGGCCGTGCGTGGCCACCACCAGGTCGTGCGTGCGCGGCGCGAACTTCAGGTCCCACACCGGCGCGTTCCCGAAGCCGTCGAAGCGCGTCCACCGCGCGCCGTCGTCGCGCGACCAGAACAGCCCGTTGTCCGTGCCCAGCACCAGCAGCCCGCGCTGGTTCGGGTTCTCGCGCACCACGTGGGCCGGCATGTCCTGCGGCAGCCCGGCGTCCATGCGGGTCCACGTGCGCCCGTAGTCCGCCGTGCGCAGCACGTACGGATGCACGTCGCCCAGCCCGTGGCGGTCCAGCGTGACGAACGCGGTTCCGGCGTCGAAGGGCGACACCCCCACCTGGTACACGCGCCCCTCCGGCGGCAGGCCGTGGGGCCGCACGTTGGTCCAGGTGCGCCCGCCGTCGCGCGTCACCTGTACGTTGCCGTCGTCCGTGCCCACCCAGATCACGTTCGCGTCCGTCGGAGCCAGCGTCACGGACAGGATGGTGTTGTACGTCTCCGCGCCGCTGATGTCGTGGTAGATGGGCCCGCCGCTCACCCGCTGCTTCGACTTGTCGTCGTTCGTCAGGTCCGGCGAGATGGGCGTCCAGCCCTGGCCGCCGTCGGTGGACTTGAAGACCACGTTGGCGCCCACGTACACCTCGTCCGCGTTCGTGGGCGAGACGGCGATGGGCGTCGTCCAGTTGAAGCGGTAGCGCAGCTCCGCCGCCGGCGTGCTCTCCACCGTCAGCAGGTAGGGGCGGATGCTGCGCGACACGTTGGTCCTCAGGTCCAGCCGCTGCAGCGCGCCGTTCTGCGAGTCCAGGTACAGGATGCTGCTGTCGCTGGGCGCCGGCACCACGTACTGCCCGTCGCCGCCCGTCACCGACAGCCAGCGCGCCATGGGCACGCTGCCGCCGCCCGCGGTGGACGCCGGGCCGCACCACCCGTTGTTGTCCTGCAGCCCGCCGCAGGCGTTGTACGGCGTCGCGTTGTCCAGCGCCACGCTGTAGAACTGCTCGATGGGCAGGTTGTTCAGAAAGCGCCAGCTCTTCCCGCCGTCCGCCGTCACGAAGGCGCCGCCGTCGTTGCCCTGGATCATCCGGCGCGGGTCGGCCGGGTCGATCCAGAGCGCGTGGTGGTCAGGGTGGATCTGCGGGTCCACCGGCTTCACCGTGCGCCCCGCGTCCGTGCTCTCCATCAGGTTGAACGAGGCGAAGTAGACGTGGCTCTCGTTCTCGGGCGACACGTTCACCTGGCTGAAGTACCAGGGCCGCACGCTGTACGCGCGGCTGGCGCTCACCCGCCGCCAGTGGTCGCCCGCGTCCGTGGACTCGTACAGCGACCCCTCGCGCGACTCCACCACCGCATAGAGGTGATTCGGATTCGACGGCGCGATGCCGATGCCGATGCGGCCCACGACGCCCTCCGGCAGCCCGCCGTGCAGCCGCGTCCAGGTGTCGCCGCCGTCGGTGGAGCGCCAGATCCCGCTGCCGGGGCCGCCGTCCACCATCTCCCACGGAAAGCGCCGCATCTGCCACGTCGCCGCGAAGGCCACGCGCGGGTTGCCGGGCTGGAACGCCACGTCCACCCCGCCCGTGGTGTCGTTCACGAACAGCGCCTTCTTCCACGTGCGGCCGCCGTCGCGGGTGCTGAAGATTCCCCGCTCGGCATTGGGCACCCACACCTTGCCCAGCGCCGCCACCAGCGCGTGGTCCGGGTCGCCCGGGTCCACGGCGATGCGGGGGATCTGCCCCGCCTCCGGCAGCCCCGCCGCGCGCCAGCTCCGGCCGCCGTCGGGCGAGACGAACACCCCGTGCCCGCCCGTGATGTCGTTGCGCGGGTTGCCCTCGCCCGTGCCCACCCACACCACGTTCGGGTTCCCCGGCGCGAGCGCGACGGCGCCGATGGAGGCCGTGGGCTGCTTCGCGAACACCTCTTCCCACGTGTTGCCGCCGTTCGTCGTCTTCCACACGCCGCCGGCCGCCGCGCCCACCCAGTAGGTGTTGGGGTCGCCCGGAACGCCCGCCACCGCGGCCACTCGCCCGCCCGCCACGCTGGGGCCCAGGCTGCGGAAGCGCACGCCCCCGGTGGAGTCCGGCGGGCTGGGCGCAGGCGCCTGCGCACGCGCGGCCGAGGCCAGCGTCAGCAGCAGCGGAAGCACAGCCAGACGCAGCGGAGGGTTCATGCGTTCGCTCCGGGAAAGGACGTGTATTTTCATGGGTTCCCCCACGATATACGCATCCACCCGCGGACGAGCAAGCCTCCCGACGTCCCTGACGTCGCCTCGTCGTCGATCCACGGAAACGGCAACGGCTCACGACGGGCTTGGGCGCGTCCCCCGCAGGCGGGGGCCGGGCTGCGCGCGCAGTAAGCCACGATACCGCCGTGCCTAACTGCGCTGGGCCCCCGGCGGCTCCACTCGTCCGCCACCCTCCTCCCGATCCGCCGCCGCCCGCCGGTGTCTGAACAGCCGCTCTACCTGCTGGTGATCGTGGGCGCCGCGCTCCTCACCGTCGTCTACGCGCGCGCCCAGCCGGTGCCGCGGCGGACGCTGCTGGTGGCGGACGCGCTGGGGCTGGCGCTGTTCACCGTGAGCGGCGCGCAGGTGCCCGAGGCGCTGGGCCTGTCGCCGGTGATCGTGGTGCTGATGGGCGCCATGACCGGCTCCGCCGGCGGCATCCTGCGCGACCTGCTGTGCGGCGAGATCCCCCTCATCCTGCGCCGCGACGTGTACGCCACCGCCAGTATCCTGGGCGGCACCGCCTACGTCTGCCTGCGCGCCGCGGGGATGGACGCGGACTTCGCGGGGCCGATCGCGATGATCGTGGTGGTCGCCGTTCGCCTGGCCGCCATCCTGCGCCGCCTGCACTTTCCCGCCATCGTCCTGCGCCGCGACGACGGCACGGGGCCGTAGCCGCACGCGATCAGGGGGAGCCGCGGCGACTTCCGGATCGCCGCCTCCGCATCGAAAGCACGCAGGGGCTCCCGGCGCATCGAGGACGCGGCTGAACGGCCGCCGACCTCCTCGTCGAAACGTCCGCCGCGTCCCCCGCGTAGGAGAGTTCGTCCGCCGTCGATCGCGCGGACGCATGACTCCTCTTTCGCGGAGCTCGACCGATGGCCACCTGCAAGACGTGCGGGGCGAAGACCGGGTTCCGCGTTTCCACCTGCGACGACTGCCTCCGCGCCGAGCGCGCGCGCCTTCGCGAGCAGGCGCTGGCCCAGGCCGCGCGGAACCGTCCGTCGCACGCGCTGGAGGACGCGGCCGCCGCCCGGCGCCGGTCGCCGACCTTCGCGGCCGAGACGGACCGTGTCGTGGTGACGACGGCGCCCTCGCTGGCGGGGCACGTGGTCGAGGAGACGGTCGCCGTGGTGGGCGCCGAGCACGTCGCGGGGATGAGCATCTTCAGCGACGTCCTGCTCAACCTGGTGGACGGCTTCGGCGGCCGCAGCGAGACGACGCAGAAGATGCTGCGCTACGCCCGCGAGGGCTGCCTGCGGGAGATCAAGGAGCAGGCGGCCGCGCTGGGCGCCAACGCCGTGATCGCCACGAGCCTCACCTACAACGTCATGGGCAGCAACGACTCCGTTCTACTGATCGTCGCCACCGGCACCGCCGTCCGCGTCCGCCCGGAGATCGGCGGGGACCGCCCGGAGGACCGCGCGTCCGCCGATGCGGATGCACCGGCGGCGCTCGTCGAGCCGGGCTCATAGCTCGGTCCGCGTCCTCACCGCTGCACTACGGCGAGCCCGCGTCCAGCGGGCTTCTCTTCATCCATCATCCGGTGTTCCATCGCCGGGCTGTCCATCTCCCCCGTCGGCCCCTATCGTATCGGCGGCTCCTCCCGCATCAGCTCCCCGCCACACGCGACGCATCCCATGAAGGCGCTGGTGTTCGACCGCTTCGGCGGTCCGGCGGTGCTGGAGTACCGCGACGTGCCCGACCCCGTGCTGCGGCCGGGCGAGGCGCGGGTGCGCACGGAGGCCATCGGGCTCAACTTCGCGGACGTGTACCGGCGGCGCGGCGACTATCACCTGGTGGGCGCGCCGCCCTTCATCGCGGGGTACGAGGGCGCGGGCGTGGTGGTGGAGGTGTGCCCGGCGGCGGGCGGCGGGCCGGCGCCCTTCCGCCCCGGCGACCGCGTGGGCTTTGCCGATGCGCCCTTCGCGAACGCCGAGCAGGTGGCGGTGCCGCTCGACCGGTTGATTCCCCTGCCGCCCGACGTGAGCGCGGAGACGGCGGCGGCGGTGCTGCTGCAGGGCCTCACGGCGCAGTACCTGGCGCGCGACAGCCACCGGCTCGCGCCGGGAGAGACGGCGCTGGTGCACGCGGCCGCGGGCGGCGTGGGCCTGCTGCTGGTGCAGATCGCAAAAGGCGTGGGCGCGCGCGTGCTGGGGCTCACCAGCACGGAGGAGAAGCGCAGCGCGTGCTTCGCCGCCGGCGCGGACGACGTGGCGCTCTACACCGCCGACTGGGTGACGGCCGCGCACGCCTTCTCGGGCCAGCGCGGCGTGGACGTGGCGTACGACTCCGTGGGCCGCACGCTGGGCGACAGCCTGCGCGCGGTGCGTGTGGGCGGCCACGTGGTGTTCTACGGCATGGCCGGCGGCGATCCCGACCCGGTGGACCCGCGGCTGCTGATGGACGAGTCGAAGACCCTGTCCGGCGGCGACCTGTGGAACGTGCTCACCGGCCCCGAAGAGCGCATCCGCCGCGCCGCCGAGCTGTTCGAGTGGCTGCGCACCGGCCGCCTGCACGTCGAGGTCTCCGCCCGCTTCCCGCTCGCCGACGGCGCCGAGGCCCACGCCTTCCTCGAAAGCCGCCGCAGCATCGGCAAGGTGCTGCTGATCCCGTAGCCGTGTCTACGGGGGGTGAATGCGCAGCGACGACCACGCGAAGCCTCCCTGCGGAGGCTGGCTCCAGGGCGGATCAAGGGTGCGCCGGAACGCATGTGGTGACCGTGCGGCGAGGGGCCGGGGTGGGTGTTGAGGACGTCCGCTGAACGCTCCACCCCCGGACCCGCGAGGAGCGAGCCCACGGAGGTGGGCGGATACGCGGTTGCAGCCCCGGGATTCATCCCGAGGCTCGGAGCGATGGCTCGCCGGTCGCGCCGGTCTTCGCAGGGGACGAGGTACGCGGACGCGGTCTCTGTCGCCCGATGAACCCAGGTCCGACGCCCGACGGCGCCCGGCGCGCCGTCGGTGGGAATGGCCGTGGGCGAACGCTTGCCTGCCATTGGCTGAGGAATCCACGGACGTGCTCGGCCCTCGCCGCGCCGCAACCACGTGCGTGCCGTGCGTACCCTTGATCCGCGTCGGACCAGCTCTCCGCAGGGAGGCTCCGCGTCGTCGCTGCGGATCCGCGGATTCATCCGCCCATCCCCACCCCACTTCCAGGCCCCCGATCCCTGCCGACAGGTGTGCTGGTGACGGGTAAGCGCGGCCCGGGGAAGGAGATTGTCGGACGCGCTCCGGGGTCCGCTCTCGCCTGGAGAGGGACCCCGGATCGCTCGGTGTTTCGGTGATCTGATCCGCCGCGGGCGCCTACGGCATGGGCACGAGGGGCGCCGGGGGGATGAACCCGGACGTGTCGCGGGGCGCGGCGATGAGGTTCGGTTCCGTCGGCGCGGTCTTTCCGCAGGCCGCCGCACCCACCAGCATCGTCGTGATGGCCGCCGCCGAGACGAGTCGCTTCCGGATCGAGGTCATCACACCCTCCTTGGTTCGATTCAGCGCGCCGCGCGAGCCGCGACCGCGGGTGATCGACCAACGCAAACACCGTACCTGCAATTACTTAGATCGCAAACAAGCACCGGTAGAGGTCCAGCGACAACGTGGATTCGAAGGCGGAGCCGCGACCTCCGGCAGGCGGGAGCGCGAAACGGATGCGGCGGAACAGGCCCCGGGGCGGGGCACGCGGCGGCCTACTCCATCCGCCGCACCATCGCCGCGGCCAGCTCGCGCATCCGCCGGGCGTACGGGGGATAGAACATCTCCACCAGCGGCCTGCCGCGCTGCCGCATGACGGCGCGCTGGTGCGAGAACGCGCGGAAGCCGAACTCGCCGTGGTAGCTGCCCAGGCCGCTTTCGCCCACGCCGCCGAAGGGCAGGTGCGGGTTGGCGTAGTGCAGCAGCACGTTGTCCACCACCGTCGCACCCGCCGTGGTGCCCCGCAGCACCCGCTCGCGGTTCTCCGCCCGCCCGCAGAACAGGTACATCGCCAGCGGCTTTCCCCCGCGCCGCACCGTCTCGATGACGTCGTCCAGCCGGCGGTACGCCAGCACGGGCAGGATGGGACCGAAGATCTCGTCGCGCATGGCCGGGCTGTCCTCCGCCACGCCGGAAAGCACCGTCGGCGAGATGTATCGCTCCGCCGCGTCGCTCGCGCCCCCCGTCTCCACCACCGCACCGGCCGCGAGGGACGCCTCCAGCAGCGCCGAGAGCCGGCGGTGCGCGCCCGCGTCCACGATGCGGCAGAAGTCCGGCGTGCGGCGGCGCTCCTCCTCGGTGGCGCCGTAGAACGCCGCGATGGTGGCCTTCAGCGCATCCAGGAAGGCGCGCTCCCGCGAGTGGTGGACGAGCACGTAGTCGGGGGCGATGCAAGTCTGGCCGGCGTTCACGAACTTGCCCCACGCCACCCGCCGCGCCGCCGCCGCCACGTCCGCTTCCTCGTCCACGATCACCGGCGACTTGCCGCCCAGCTCCAGCGTGACGCTGGCCAGGTGCCGGGCCGCCGCCGCCATCACCTTGCGCCCCACGGCCGTGCTGCCGGTGAAGAACACGTGGTCGAACGGCAGCTCCAGCAGCGCGTCGGCAACCGGAATGCCGCCGCCCACCACCGCCACCTCGGCGGGGTCGAAGACGTCCGCCACCAGCCGCGCGACCACGGCGGACGTGTGCGGCACCTTCTCGGAGGGGCGCAGGACGGCGCAGTTGCCGGCGGCCACGGCGGCCACCAGCGGCGCCGCCATCAGGCCGAACGGGTAGTTCCACGGAGCGAGGATCAGCACCACGCCCTTGGGCTCCGATCGCAGCTCGCTGAAGGTGCCCGTCAGCAGCACGGGCGTGGGCGCGCGCAACGGCTTCATCCATCGCTTCAAATGGCGGATGGCGTGGTTCACCTCATCCAGCGCGGGGTGGATCTCCGTGACCTCCACCTCGGCCGGGTGCTTGCCGAAGTCCGCGCGCATGGCCTCCGCCAGCTCACCGCGCCGCGCGACGATCGCCGCCTTCAGCCGCTTCAGCTTGGCGATGCGCTGCGCCGCCGTCGTCTGCGCCACGTTCCAGCGGTTGGCCCGCTGCAGCGCGAACACCTCGCCCGCGCGGCGGATGGCGGCCGCGTCCTCCGCCTCCTGCAGCGATTGGAGGTCCTCGGTGGATGCCTGCCGGTTCCCGATGCTCATCTCAGTCCGCCCCCGGTTTCCATCGTCGGCCCGACCGTACGGGTTCGCCTCCGCCCATCATCCACGCGCATCCACCTCCATCCGCCGACACGGCCCGTCGCCGCTTTCCCACCCCCGCCGGCGAGCAACATCCTCCGACGCCTGCGATGATCCGCGACCCTTGACGGCACGGCCACATACGCGTTCGATGGCTCGCCTGCGGCGTATGGTGCCCGCGCGGATGAACGCCTGCCGACCAGCGTTTTCGGCTGCTCGGCGGTTCGGACGTCGGCCGCTCAGCTCGCCTCGTCCTCCGCCTCCGCCTGCATCCCGCGGAGCATGATGCGAAGCAGCGTGCCCAGGTCGCGGCCGAAGTCCACGCGGGCGCCCTCCAGCGCGGGGTCCTGCATGATGCGGCGGATGGTGGCGCTGGGCTCGTGTAGCTGCCACAGGCCGATCACCATCGCGTGCAGCCACACCAGCAGGCGCGCGCCCTGGCCGGGGCGCAGGAACGGGAGCCGGCGCTCCAGCCGTTCGCCCGTGGCGTGCGCGCGCGCCATCACCCCGCGCTTGAACGCGAGCGCCGTCTCGAACGGCACGTTGTGCTCCACCACGGTGCCGAGGATGGAGAGCAGGCGGGCGAGCGTGGTATGCCAGCGCGTGCTGCGCATCAGCACCGCGGCCGCGCGGCCGCCCGTCCACGCCCCACCGCCGTCCTCGTCCAGTCCGGCGTCGATCTCGTCGAACCAGGCGCCGAAGCGCGCGTCCACCAGCGCCAGGAAGACCTCCTCCTTGGTGCGGAAGTACAGGTAAAGCGTGCCCTTGCCGAGCCCGGCCGCCCGTGCCAGCGCGTCCATGGTGAACGCCGCGAACGACGGATCGGCCTCGTACGCCGCCAGCGCCGCGTCCAGGATGGCCCCCCGCCGCTCCCGCTTCTCCTCGCTGGACCGTGCTCGCTGCATCCGCCCGCGCCTGCTTCGGTTTCCTCGACGATACAAGTGACTGCTGGTCAGATGATAGATGACCCTAGGTCAGATGTCAATCATCTCAGGTTTTCCCCGGATTTAAGGGACCCGCGAACGACCCCCTTCTGTTCCCCGCGCGATTGCATTATCGTGCGGGGTGCGGAGGCCACGCGCTGCGGCGAGGCGGCGGTTGGGCCGGAGGCGTGGAGGTGGATGGATGCAGTACCGGAGCGCGCGCCCGCGCGCTCCGCCTGGTGCCGCACCGGATGGAAGGCCATGGCACTGCGCGAGTTCAAGGACCGCACGGGTCGCGAGTGGCGGGTGTGGGACACGCTGCCGGCGGCGGGCAGCGTGGGCAGCTTTCCGCTACGCCACCCCACGGGCTGGCTCACCTTCGACTGCGGCGACGAGAAGCGGCGCATGAGCCCCATCCCCGAGGGCTGGTTCTCGCACGACACTCCCGGCCTGCTCCTGCTGCTGATGAAGGCCGAGATCGTGCCCCGCCGCACCATCGAGCTCCCCAAGCTCTGACCTCCGCTGGCGGCCAGCGGCCGCTGGAGCCGGGTTCCGTGGAACGCGAAAGAGCCGCCCGTCGCGATGTGCGATGGGCGGCTCTCGTTCGTGCGGCGGCCAGCGAGCGGAGGATCACTCCTCGTCGCGCGGGTCCGGGCGGTGGCCGGGCGCCCGCGCGTCGGGATCCTTCTTCTTGCGTCCCCTGCGCCTGGGCACCGGATACTCCGGCGAGGCGGCCGTGGGCCCGGGCAGCCCGTCGCGCGCCAGGGAGCGCAGCCCCTCGATCCACTCGGGGTAGGGCGCTCGCGCCTGGCGGTGCAGCTCCTCGTAGTGGTCGGCGGTGCGCAGCAGCGCGGCGGCGAGCTGGTCGCTGGGCAGGTTGGCCAGCGACTCCAGGATCAGCAGCGCCATCTCGCCGGAGTCCTGCAACGATGCGTACCTCGCGTGCCGGTCCTTGAGAAACCAGACCCTCAGCTTCGGCCAGATCTTGCTGGGCAGCGCCTGCCGCTTCACGAACTTGTCGATGGAGCTCTTGGCGACGTCCGTCTCTTCCTCCAGCTCCCGCAGCGAAGCGCCCGTCGCCTTCAGCCGGAAGATGGCCCACGAGCGCACGTACTCGACCAGCGTGTCATGGTCGAGCCGCTCCGGCGCCAGGTCGGGCGTGGGAGCGTGCGGCGGATCGGCATCTTCCCGTCCACTTTGTCCAGGATCGTCAGGTGTACACTGTAGAACGTACACTCTGTCCACCCGCTCCGCAAGGGCTATAACGCGGCGAGTTCACGCAGGGGAGATCACGTCGGCGTGATGGGGAGTCGCGGGACCAGCGATCGACGGGTGACACGATCAACGAGGTGTGATCGAGCAGCAACGGTCGATGGAGAGGAAGCACGCGAGGACGCGGGAGCGAGAAGTCATCAGCGGCCGAATACCGCGTCGACGCGGTATCGAGAGACAGGCCGGATTCTATCACGGTCCGGAGGGATGAACCTACCGGCTTCGAACTACGGATCGCGCCTGCGCGGAAACCAGGGCACAGGCGCGGAAGGATGATCCGGCGCGAGAATCATGAAGTACCCACCCTCACCCGCTGGCGGGAGAGAGTGGGCGGGTCTCAGCCCGCCGGGGGAGGGCCATCACTCGCCCTCCTTCTTCCGTCTCCCCTTCTTCCGCTTGGGCGGGTCCCCCGGCGCCTCGCCAGTCAGGTCCTCGGGTCGCGTCTGGCGGAGCATGTCCACCCAGGGCGGGATGGGCGCCTTGCGCTTGCCCAGGATGGTCTGGTACGCGTCGGCGAGCTCTTTCGCGGCTTCAGCCCGCTCCTGGGGCAGCAGGACGTCCAGCGTGTCCAGGAGCTGGATGACCCGGTCGGCGCCCTGCAGCGGGCCGTACAGGGCGCGCCGGTCGCGGACGAACCACTCGGTGAGCTTCTGGAGGTTCTTGTCGGGATTGATGGGCTCCTTCAGCGTCTTGTCCACGGCGCTTCGGGAGATGTGGATCTCCTTGGCCAGCTCGTCCAGCGTCGCCAGCTTGCGGCGGAACGCCAGATGGCGGCGGATCACCTCGAACGAGACGCGTTCGGGAGGTCCGCCGCCGCCGGGAGCCTCCTCAGGCTCCCGTTCATTTTGTCCACCGTCGTCAGGATTACACTTGCCAAGCTAGACGCCGCCCGGGCGCCCCGCAAGAACTTCGGCGGCGTCAGCGGCCGGCGGGCTCCAGCACGCGCAGCACGGGGAACTCGCCGCCCGGCCGCAGCGCCGCGTCGAACACGTTCCACGTCGCCAGCCCGTCGTCGCTCTCCGGCTCCAGCAGGTACGCCGCCAGCGTCGCCAGCGGCTGGCCGGTCCGCACCACCAGCCACCCCGCGGGCACCACGCGGTCCACCTCGGTCCATCGGCCCACGAGCCGCACCTCGTGGTGGCGCTGGAACTCGCGCGGCGAGCGGACCACGGAGTCCACGGCGAACGCCTCGCCGCGCACGCGCCACGGGGCCCGCAGCGTATCCACCCGCAGCCCGTGCAGCGCCAGCAGGCGCACCGCGTCCGTCGCGTCCGGCGCCAGCGCGTACGCGGCGGGCATCCGGCGCGTGAGCGTGGGCACGAAGCGGTCGGCCACGGGGATGCTGAGGGTGCGGAACCGCCCCGTGCGCCGCAGCCCGCGCGGCACCCCGGGCTGCGTGAGCGAGCTGTCGCCCGTGGCCGCCAGGTCCTCCGCGATCACGGGGCCGCGCGGCGGGTGGGGGATCAGGATGCTGCGGATGGCGACGTCCCGCGCCGGCTGGGCCCGCCGGAGCGCCGCCAGCTCGCGGCCGCGCTCCGCCGCCAGCGACAGGATCTCGCGCACGAAGGCGTAGGTGCTGGCCACGCGACGCTCGAACGGGTCGTGCGAGAAGGCTTCGCTCAGGATGGAGACGCGGCCGCGCAGCCCCACGTAGTTGGTGCCGAAGCGGGGCCGGTGGTCGTAGCTGTACCACCCCGGCTTCACCGTGTCGGTGTTGACGTCGTCCCCGTATCCCAGGGTGAAGTTGCCGTAGTCGAAGGTCTCGAAGCCGTGCCGCGCCCGCATCCGCCGGCGCAGCTCGGGCAGTAGCACGTCGCGCGTAAGGGCGCCTGCCGCGCCGGCGGCGGGCGTCAGCGAGGGGGCGTAGGTGAGCGCGTAGCCGTGGTAGCTGCCGTCCGTGGTGTGCAGGTCCACGAACACGTCCGGGTCCCACCGGGCGAACGCCGCCAGCGAGGCGCGCGTCTCGGGCGCCTCGGCTTTCACGTAGTCGCGGTTCAGGTCCAGCCCCTGCCCGTTGGCCCGCTCGCCCACCCGCTCCGGCCCGTTCTGCTCCTCACGGTTCACCGCCTGCGCCGCGAAGCGCTCGTTGCCGTCCGCGTTGTAGATGGGCACGGCGACGAGGACGACGGAGTCCAGCACGTTGGGCCGGGGATCGAGCGTGAGGTCGCGGAGCAGCGCCTGCACCGCCTCCTTCCCCTCCACCTCGCCCGCGTGGATGTTTCCCTGCACGTACACGATGGGGCGCCCCAGCCGCCGCGCCTCCTCCGGCGTCCGCACGAGGGGGCGCGAGGCGATCACCAGCGGGATCGCGCGCCCCTGCGGCGAGAAGCCCAGCGTATCGAGATGGATGGCCGCGCCGCCCGCCCGCAGCGAGTCCAGGAACGCCACCACGTCCGCGTAGCGCGACGTCTCCAGGTAGCCCGTGCGCTCCGCCCGGGTGTGCGGCCCGGCGGTGGACGGCCGCGGCGCGGTGGCGGTCGAGGCAGCGGTGGCCGACGCCGGAGTCGCGGGGCCCGCGGCGGGCGGCGGCGTCCACGCGGGCGTGCATGCGGCGGCGAGCGCGGCGAGGGCGGCGGCGGCGAGAGGGCGTGCCGGGGCGCTGCGGATCATGGTGAATGTCCGGGTTCCGTGGGGCTGGGACCGCGCCGGAGCGTGCCGGGTACGGTGCGGCCGGACCCCACGGTGCCACCGCGCGGCGCCTGCCGCAAGGGCCGCCCGGGCGCGTTGACGCCGGCCCGCCGCCGCCGCTACGTTCCCGGCGCCCCGGCCCCTCCGCGCGGGGCCGCTCCCCACCCTTCCGCCGGCAGGTCTCGCCTGGGCAAGCTCATCGTCCTGATGGTCACGGCGTTCGTGGACATGGTGGGTCTCCTCATGGTGATCCCCCTGATCCCGTTCTATGCCATGAAGCTGGGCGCAGGCGGAATCGTGGTCGGCATCCTGGTGAGCGCCTTCTCGCTGGCCCAGCTCCTGAGCGCGCCGCTGTGGGGGCGCGTCTCGGACCGCTACGGCCGGCGGCCGGCGCTGCTCGTGGGGCTGGGGGCGAGCGCGCTGGCGTACGTGACCTTCGCCTTCGCGCAGTCCATCTGGCTGCTGCTGCTGTCGCGCCTCATCCAGGGCGCGGGGGGAGGCACCACGGGCGTGGTGCAGGCGTACGTGGCCGACGCCACGGAGCCCAAGGACCGCGCCAAGAGCCTGGGATGGCTTTCCGCCGCCACCAACCTGGGCGTCACCATCGGGCCCCTGCTGGGCTCGGCCAGCCTGGCGCTCAGCGTGCACGCGCCGGGGCTGCTGGCCGCCGGCCTGTGCGTGGCCAACATGGGCTTCGCGTGGGTCTACCTGCGCGAGACGCGGGTGATGGCCGCGCCCGGCGCCGCCTCCGCCCGCGTGAAGCCGCGCACGGTGGTGGCTCGCGTGATCACGCACCCGGGCGAGCCGGCGCCGCGGATGATCTGGATCTACGCCATCGGCATGGGGGCCTTCTCGGGGTTCACGGCCCTGCTGGCGCTCTTCCTGAACAAGCGCTTCGGCATCACGGCGCAGACCATCGGGTGGGCGTACGCCTGGAATGGCGGCATCTCGGTGCTGGTGCGCGCCTTCGTGCTGGGCAAGGCCGTGGACCGCTTCGGCGAGGCGCGGCTGTCGCGGCTGGGGCAGATCCTGCTCACGGCGGGCCTGGCGCTTATGCCGATGACCTGGCGCTTCGGCGGCTCGTTCGCGCTCCCCTTCCAGGTGCACGTGAAGGCGCTGGCCGTCGCAAACGGCTGGTCGTTCCTGCTGCCGTCGTTCGGCGCCGGGAGCACCACGATCCCGCTCAAGTTCGTGGCGCTCGCGGTGGTGATGGCGCTGATCCCGCTGGGCACGGCGTTCACCTTCCCCTGCGTGACCGCCACCCTGTCGCGGATCATCAAGCCCACCGAGCGCGGGCTGTACATGGGCGTGCAGCAGAGCTTCGGCGGCGCGGCGCGGGTGATCGGGCCCATCTGGGCGGGCTGGGCCTTCGACGCACTGGGCACGCCGTACCCGTTCTGGACCAGCGCCGGCCTGGTGTTCGGCACCATCTTCCTGGGCCTGGGGATGGAGCGCTTCACCCGCGACGCCCCCGAGACGCCCGGCGCGGAGTCCATTCCCGCAAAAGCCGGCGACCCGGTGCCCGCGGCGGACTGAGGCGAGGGAGGGAGGCGGGGAACACGATTCCAGCTTGGCGCCCGGATGAGGCACGGCGGAGTGCAAGGAAGGCCCGGCGCACGAGCGTCGGGCCTTCTCCGATTCCACAGCCCTTCAACGACCCGCGTTCGAGGGACGTCGGATGCTGGACAGCGCCCTCAGGTGAGCCGGGCCCGTGCCGCCGCGAGCCCTTGAACGCGCCTACTTCATCCCGCGCGGGCGGACCAGGTCGTCGTAGAGGCGGGTCATGGTCTCGGGGGGGACGTCGTAGATGCGGGCGATGTAGCCGAAGGTGACGCCGTCGTCGCGCAGCTCGCGCAGGCGGTCGGCGGCCAGGCGCAGGATGAGGCGGGCGCGGGCCTCCTGCGCGGCGTCGGGCCTGGGCTCCAGCGGCGGCAGGGCGCGCGGGCGCGGGGCGCGGCGGGGGTCGCCGGGGGCTGCGAAGTCCCGCGCGGGCGCTTCGGTGCGGCGGGCGGTGGCGGATTCGGCTGCGCGAACCATGGGTCCTCGGCGCTGCTTGGGCTGTCGGATTCCGGGCGGGCTGGGGAGGAACACCTGAGGCATATCCCGTGCCGATTTCGACACAGCGGAGGGCAGCCACGCCCCCGCACCCTTGAGCGAAGTTGGCGCCGGGCGTAGATTTGCGCTTCGGTTTTACCCCTGCTCCCGCACACCCGGACCCTACTCGATGAGCCAGTCCTGTCCGTCCTGCGGCAAGCCCGCCGCGGGCCGTTTCTGCGCCGACTGCGGCGTGGCGCTCGACGCGGAGTGCCGCGACTGCGGCAACCGCCTTCCCGCGGGCGCGCGCTTCTGCAACCAGTGCGGGCGCTCCGCCGCCGCGGGCGAGCCGGCGGCCGCCTCGTCCCCCGCGGGCAACCTGCCGTGGCTGATCACCGGCGTGGCCCTGGTGGCGCTGGCGGGCGTGCTGTTGTGGCCCCGCATGAGCGGCACGGACAAGCCGGAGGTGCCCACCGGCTCCACGAGCGCCATGGCCCAGGCCCCGGCGGCGCCCTTCGCGGGCGGCGGCGCGGCGCCCGGCGGCGGCGACCCGCGCTCCATCGACGTCACCAGCATGCCGCCACGCGAGGCGGCGGACCGCCTGTTCAACCGGGTGATGCAGGCCGTGTCGCGCGGCGACACCACGGAAAGCACCCGCTTCATGCCGATGGCGCTGATGGCGTACGGCCGCGTGCCCAGCCTGGACGCCGACGGCCACTACCACCTGGCGATCCTGCAGCTCGTGGCGGGCGATGGGAAGGCGGCGCGCGCCCAGGCCGACACCATCCTGGCCGCGGACCCCGCCCACCTCTTCGGCCTGTTCACCGCCGCGCAGGCCGAGAAGGCGATGGGCAACACGGCCGCCGCGAAGGGGTTCTACCAGCGCTTCCTGGCCGGGTACGATGCGCAGATCAAGCGCGGTCTGCCCGAGTACAAGGAGCACGAGCAGGCCCTGCCCCCCATGAAGGCAGAGGCGCAGAAGCAGGTCTCCGGCGGCAGGTAGCCGCCCGTCGCCGCGACGGTACGCGGGAAAGCAGAGGGGTGCACGGCAGCCTGCCGCGCACCCCTCTGCCGTTGTCGACGAGCGCCTGCGCTCGATGGTCGAGTTTGACCGCTGGGCGATGGAGGCCGCCGGCCTGTCCACCGGGCGGTTGCGAAAGCGATCGTGACCCGAAGGGCGGAGACGGACGGGGCGGTTTCCGGCCGGCTCCGTTTTGCTGGCGAGCGTCGTTTGATCGCCCGCAAAATAGAGCGCGGTGACCGCGAAGCGGGCATTCGCCCAAACAGCTTTCGATCTACCCCAGCACCCGCCGCCAGCGGTGGGGATCGACGGTGTAGCCGGGGAAGACACGGTCCATGTGCTGGGCACCCAGGTGGCGGCCGGCGACCTCGGCGAAGACGTCGCGAAAGTCCGTGGTGACCTTGAGGTCGCGGCCCTCGTTGAGCTGCTCGGGCGCCAGACCGGGCCACTCGCCGTAGACGCGCCCGCCCGCCACGCCGCCGCCGATGACCATCATGCAGTTGGCGTGGCCGTGGTCGGTGCCGCCGGTGCCGTTCTCGGCCACGGTGCGCCCGAACTCGCTCATGGTGAGCACCACCACGTCGCCCATGCGGTCGCCCAGGTCGTCGTAGAACGCCCGCAGCCCGCGCGCCAGCTCGTCCAGCCGCCGCGCGAGCTGGCCGTCCGCCCCGCCCTGCGCCACGTGCGTGTCCCACCCGCCCAGGTCCGCGAACGCGACCTCGACGCCGACCTCGGCCTTCACGAGCTGCGCGATCTGCCGCAGGCTGCGCCCGAAGTCGCCCGCGGGATAGGCGATGCCGTCGCGCGGCCGGTAGCGGCTGGGGTCGATGCGCTTGAGCAGGGCGGCGGCCTCCAGCCCTTCGTCGGCCGCGCCGGTGACGGCGTCGCCCGCGCCGGTGTGGTACATCCGCTGGAAGGTGTCCGAGAGCGATGCGTCGCGCCCGCCTGCCACGCCGAAGCGGTCCAGATCGCCGATGGCCAGCGCCGGCGCGGCGCCGCGCATGGAGAGCGGCAGGCTGGCGCCCATGGCGATGCCGCGCAGCGCCTCGCCTCCCCCCGCGGCGCCCGCCTGCCCGGCAGCGTGGTCGGCGGCGTGGGCGCGCGGGTCGGCCAGCGTGCGGCCCGTGCAGTCCGCGCACGGGGTGGCGGCCAGCACGCGGTTCAGCCACCCGTCGCGCGCGCGGCCGTCGGGCGAGGCGCTTTCCATGACGTCCTGCGCCTCGAAGTGCGAGCGCGTGGGGTTGGGCGAGCCGGTGGCGTGCACCACCGCCAGCTCGTGCCGGCCGTACAGCTCGTGCAGCGGCGCAAGCGACGGGTGCATGCCGAAGAAGCCGTCCAGGTCCAGCGCCGCCCGCGCCCCGGACGCCCGCGACGCATCGGCGATGGCGATGCCGCGCCGGGCGCCGTAGTAGGCCTTCTCGCCGAACGGCACCACCATGCTCAATCCGTCCACCGCGCCACGCTGGAAGATGCAGACGAGCGTCTTCTTGCGCGCGCCCGCCGTGGTCTGCGCCAGCAGCGAGCGCGTGACGAACTCGGGCGGCATGCCCATCGCCAGCAGGGCCATGGCGCCGCTCTTCAGGAACACGCGCCGGTTCATCGATCCCATCGTGGTGCCTCCTGCTCGGTTTCGGACGGATGCTTCCCCTTCTGTCGATCTTCTGCTTCGATCGTCCGGAGCTCGATCGATTCCACTTCGGCTCCGCGTTCGGCTTCGATCCGGCCTCGTTCGATCGATGGCTCTCTCCGTGAACCGCAGCTCAGCGCCGCTGGAAGTTGGGCGAGCCGAGGACGAGGCCCAGCGCGCGGGCCGCCTGCCGACGCGGATCGGGGTCGTTCTGCGACGACAGGTCTTCATGGAGGGTCCTCAGCAGCGATTCGTCCACGGGTCCGGGCAGGACGGCTTGGACGATGCGGCGCAGCGCGGCGTCGTCCAGCGTGCGCGGCATGCCTCCGAGGAAGAAGACGGCCGGGTCCGGCGCGGCGCCGTCGATGCGGCCCGCGGCGAGCGCCAGGCCGAAGTTCATGCGGCTGAGCATGGCGCCGCTGTTGGTCCACGCCTCGTCGCGGTTGGGATACCCGGTGGGGGGCGACGACAGGTACGGCACCTGGCCGAAGCCGCGCAGCGCCTGCAGCACGCCGCGCGAGGGGCCCACGTCCGCCCCCGTGGCGCGCAGGGCGCCGGCCACGAACTCCACCGGCGTCTTCACCTTGGACGTGCGCAGGCGCGGGTCCGCGAACTCGGGCGACAGGAAGAGCGCCCGCGTCACCTCGCGCAGGTCGCCGCCGGTGCGCAGGAACGTCTGCGCCAGGCGCTCGACCAGCGCGGGCGGGGGATCGTCCGCCACGAAGCGCTCGGCGAGCTGGCGGGCGATGTGGCGCGCGGTGGCCGGGCTCGTCGCCAGCAGGTGCAGCACCTCGCGCCCGTCCTCCTCGCCGCGGCCCGCCGGCAGGCGGTGCCCGAGGACCGTCTTCTCCCCCTGGTCGTGCATCGGGCCGCGAAAGACGAAGGCGGGGTCGATCTCCAGCGCGCCGCGGCCCCTGCGACGCGGGAGCTGCACGGACCACCCGGTGAAGGCGCGCGCCACCTCGCCCACGTCGTGCTGCGTGTATCCGCCGTCCACGCCCAGCGTGTGCAGCTCCATCAGCTCGCGGGCGTAGTTCTCGTTCAGCCCGCGCGTCCGGCGGCGCGCCATCGTGCCGGCGGACGCGGTTTCGGCGACGGCGAGCATCTGCGCCTGCGGCTCCGTCAGGCGGCCGGAGCGGATCACCGCCTGGCGCTGCGCCGGCGTCAGGCCGCGCCAGCGGGTGATCATCGCGTCCCGCCGGTCGGCCTGCGGGTTCAGCGAGTCCGGCACGGTGCTCTGCGCGTTGTCGAGATAGACGAGCATCGCGGGGTGCCGCGCCGTCGCCAGGAGCAGGTCCTCGAACCTTCCGAAGACGTGGGGGCGGATGGCCGTGCGCTCGTAGTCGGCGACCAGGTACCGGTCCGCCGCCTTGCCCCAGAACACGTTGAAGTGGTTGAACCAGAAGTCCGTCATCACCTCCTGCAGCTGCCGCTGGGAGTAGACGGCCCGCTGCACCTTGGCCCCCGCCAGGTCGAACAGGATGCGCTGCGGCCCCTGCGCCGCGCGCCCTCCCTGCTCGCCCGCCTCCGCGCCGCCGGCGGGCGTGGCGGGGCGACGGCTTCCGCGCGGCCGGTTCGCCCGCATCTCCGGCCGGCCGACCGCGTTCCGCGCATCCGGGGACATCGACGCAGCGCCTTCCATCGCCCGAGAATCCGCCGACATCGACTCGCCGCCGTCCTGCGCCGCCGCCGTCATCCGCGCGGAGTCGCGCATCACGCGGCCGGACGGGCGACCGGCGGCGGAGTCGGCGCGGGCGCGGGCCTCCCGCTGCTGGCGCGTGGGCTGGGGATACGCGGCGTACAGGTCCGCGACGGTCATGGATGCGGCGGGAAACTGCGCGATCCGCGCGTCCAGCGCCGCGTCGTCGATGCGCTCGGGGTGAAGCTGCCCGTCGAGCCACGCCTGCGGCCCCATCCGCAGCACCTCGTCCAGGTCCCGCGGCCGCACGCCGAAGGTGGCGCGGCGCAGCAGGTGCAGCGCGAACGCCGTGTCCGTGCGCGGCGCATCAGCCCGGTCGACGGTCGGCGAAAGGGATGCGCGGTGGACGAGCACCGGACGCAGCGAGCCGCCCAGCGCACGCCCGGGAATGAAGGCGGCTCCCAGCGCGGCGGCGGAGAGCAGCACGGCGGCGGCGGTGCCGGCGCGGCGGCGGAAGGGTGGGGACGGGGAGATCGGGTTCATCGGCGGCACCGGGCGCGTGTCCCTGCGGTCGTTCGGTGGATGAGGGCGCGGACGGGCCGCCGCTCACCCAGGAACTACATCCGCTTCGCGATGGGCGTTGGGACGTTGCGGCGGCGCGCACCCAGACGCCTGCGCGGGTGGCGGAGGAGCGCGCGGCGCCCCGCCCGCGGGTTGGAAACCCGAAGGGCCACCGGGCGCCCGCTGCTCTCCTCGCGCGGCACCGGCATCCCGGCGGTCCCCCACGGCTCTCGCCCGACGACGACCGCCGCTCGACGATCGCCCGCATGTCAGAGACACCCGCCGCGCGCCGTTCCACGTCAGCGAAATGTCAGAGCCCGCCGGCCCGCGGCGGAACATCGAGGGCGAGGGCCGGAGTATCAACCTTACGAGAAGCTGTCATGCGGGCCCGCCGTCCCGTCCGGGCGAGCAGTGCAGGCGCCTGCTTCCATCCCCATCCCGAGCATCCCCCATGCGACTCCGCGCCCTGCTCGCCGCGCTCGTCCTGCTCGCCCCCGCCGCCGTTCCGCTCCGCGCGCAGGGCATCATCGTGCCCAGCTGCCGCGACTGCCGGCCGTGGGTTCCGGGCAGGCCGCCGTTTCCCAACGTGCTGCCCGTGCAGTCGGTGCAGGTGGAGACGGGCATCCAGGGGCAGGTGGCCACCACGCACGTCACGCAGGTGTTCCGCAACGAGACGGACCTGACGCTGGAGGGGACGTACCTGTTCCCCATCCCCGAGCGCGCCTCCATCGCCGAGTTCGCCATCTGGGACGGCGAGCGGCGCATCGCCGGCGAGGTGCGCTCGCGCGAGGAGGCGCGGCGCATCTACGACGGCATCGTGCGGCGGCGGCGCGACCCGGGGCTGCTGGAGTACGCGGGCCAGGACCTGTTCCAGGCCAGCATCTTTCCCATCCCGCCCCGTGGCACCAAGAAGCTGGAGATCACCTATACGCAGGTTCTGGCGGCCGAGGGCGGCACGGTGGGCTACCGCTACGCGCTGGGAACGGGCCGCGGCTTCGCGCCGCCGGAACGGGTGTCGGCACGGGTGGAGATCCGCGGCGATCGTCCCATCGGCGCCGTCTACTCGCCCACGCATGACGTGGAGGTGCGGCGCGGCGAGGGCGACCGGCGCGCCACGGTGAGCTTCGAGACGGGGAGGCGCTCGGAGCGGCGCGACTTCCAGCTCTTCT
Organism: Gemmatimonadota bacterium; assembly: GCA_028287185.1. Lineage (GTDB taxonomy): Bacteria > Gemmatimonadota > Gemmatimonadetes > Longimicrobiales > Longimicrobiaceae > JAQBQD01. The sequence continues at coordinate 20,634 of JAQBQD010000161.1, forward strand.
TTTCGCCCGCGGCGGGGGACGTGGCGGCGTCGCTGGTCACCTACCGCGAGCCGGGCAAGGACGGCTACTTCCTGCTGCTGCTGAGCCCCCGCAGCGACGCGACCGAGCGGGAGTACGCGGCCAAGGACGTGGTGTACGTGCTGGACACCAGCGGCTCCATGCGCGAAGAGGGCAAGATCGACAAGGCCAAGCGCGCGCTGGAGTTCGGGGTGCGGGGGCTGGGGCCTGAGGACCGCTTCAACGTGATCTCGTTCGCGGGCGAGACGCGGCTGATGGAGACGGGCCTGATCCGCGCCGACGCCACCGGCCGCGCGCGCGGCGTGCAGTTCGTGCGCGGCCTGACGGCCACGGGCGGCACCAACATCGACGAGGCGCTGACCGACGCGCTGCGCCAGTTTCCCGCGGACGGCACCCGCCCGCGGCTGCTGGTGTTCCTCACCGACGGCCTGCCGACGGTGGGCGAGACGGACCCGGAGCGCATCCTGACGCACGTGCGCGCGGCGGCCGGCGGGCACCTGCGCCTGTTCAGCTTCGGCGTGGGATACGACGTGAACACGCGCCTGCTGGACCGCGTGGCGGCCGAGAACGGCGGCACGGCCGACTACGTGGAGCCGCAGGAGGACCTGGAGGCCAAGGTCAGCCGCTTCTTCGACAAGGTGAACCACCCCGTGCTCACCGACCTGGCGCTGGACGCCGGAGGCGTGCGCACCGACCTGGTGTATCCCCGCGCCCTGCCCGACCTGTTCCGCGGCAGCCAGGTGGCGCTGGTGGGCCGCTACCGCAACCCGGCCGATCTGCGCGACGTCGCCCTGCGCCTCACGGGCACCGCCGGCCGCGAGCGCCGCACCTTCACCTACGCGGGAATGCGCTTTCCCCTGCGCGCCGAGGCCAACGACTTCCTGCCGCGCCTGTGGGCCACGCGGCGGGTGGGGTGGCTGATGGAGCAGATCCGCACCCACGGCGAGGCCCGCGAGTTGCGCGACGAGGTGGTGGACCTGGGCACGCGCTATGGCATCGTGACCCCCTACACCTCGTTCCTGGCGGTGGAACCGGGGATGGAGGACCGGAACGCCTTCTCCGGCAACGGCGACGCGGGTGCGCTGCAGCGCCGGACCTCCGGCGGCATGCCCATGCCCGCGCCGCCGCCCCCGCCCTCCTCCCCCGCGCCGAACGTGAGCCTGGAGGCGGTGGTCACCACCAGCGGGCAGGCTGCCGTGCAGCAGTCCCGCCGCGACCGCGCGCAGCAGGACGCCGTCACGGTCGATTCCGTCGCCGCGGCCGGCGTACGCCGTGTGGGCGAGAAGACCTTCTACCTGCGCGGAGGCGTGTGGACCGACGCGGATCTCCGCGCCGATGCCGGGCTGCCGGTGACGGAGGTCCGGTTCGGCAGCGACGCCTACTTCGCCCTGCTGCAGCGCGCGCCGCGGCTGGCGCGCTGGTTCGCGCTGGGCGAGCGCGTGGCGGTGGTGATGGACGGCCGCGTGTACCGCAGCCTCCCCGCATCGGCGACGCCGTAGTCCTGACCGCGGCGGGTCGTCACGATCGCCGGGAGCCAGTGCACCGTGGGACGTCGACGGAACCGCCCGCGTCGGCTGTCGACGCGGGCCGTTCGCGTCCCGGCAGATGAGGTTTCCGATTCCGGGGAGATAACCGCCGACCAGAGAATCCTGCTGACCTGCGGTTTCCCTTGACTGTCTCCGGAACCGCGGCCATCGTTGCGCGCGGATGCCGGGCCCCAGCGGCCGTGGCCGCGGGCGGACAGCGAACGGGCGGGTGCCATGACGGGTCGGATCCAGCGCGAGCTGAAGCAGAGCAAGCCGGTGGGCAGCGTGGAGCAGGAGGCCTTCCTGAACCTGCTGCGCACCTCCAACGCGCTGATGGCGGGCCTTTCCGAGCTGCTGAAGGCCCACGACCTGACGCAGACGCAGTACAACGTGCTTCGCATCCTGCGCGGCGCGGGCGAGCCGGGCCTGACCGCGGGCGAGGTGGGCGACCGCATGATCACCCGCGACCCCGACGTCACCCGCCTGCTGGACCGGCTGGAGAAGCGGGGCCTGGTGGAGCGCTGGCGCTGCGGCCAGGACCGCCGCGTCGTGCGCACGCGCATCACCGCCGCGGGCCTCGCCGTGGTCGATCCGCTGGATGCGCCGGTGCTGGACCTGCACGCCCGCCAGCTCCACCACCTCGGCCCCGAGCGGCTGGACGCGCTGATCGGGCTGCTGGAGGCCGCGCGCGAGGGGATGTAAGGCCGTTCCGGCGGAGGTGCTTGCGTGCGGAGCAGGCCCGCCGGTGAGGTGTATCGGCAGATGCGGGGCCGTTCCTGCGGGAGCGGCCCCGCCGCGTTTCCATCCACCGCCGATTGCCGGAGTGGGAAGGCGCGACGGGGATTGGTCGATCGAATGGGACGAGCGAGGAAAGGACGAGCGGGATGCGGGACCTGGACGAGGTGTTCGGCGCGCTGGCGAAGTCCGACTTCCGGCGCCGTTTCCGGCTGCGCACGCAGGAGGCGGAGTACCTGCGCAGCCGCGGGCTGGAGACGGTGATGGAGCACGCGGCGGACTTCATCGCCAAACGGCTGGCGCCCGCGGAGCCGCCGAACGACGGCAAGCAGACGCCCATGCGCGGGCACCCCGCGTTCCTCGCGCAGCACGCCACCGGCACCTGCTGCCGCGGCTGCCTCGCCAGGTGGCACGCGATCCCCCGCGGCGTGGAGCTGACTCCCGAGCAGCGCGCTCACGTCCTCACCGCGATCCGCCGGTGGATCGAGACGCAGGCGGCGGCCGCGCCGGTGGCTCCGTCGACCGGTCCACCGCGGGCGGAGCAGGGCGACCTGGGGATCGGGTAGATCTCCATCGGCATGTCCGGTGTCCTCGTGGCATCACGCAGGGCGGAACGCTTCGCGCGGACGCCTCGGATCCGGATCTCCCGATCCCCCCGTCGGCCTGGCCGCCGCGCATCTCCGCCTCATCCGAATCGTCCCCGCCCGAATCCCCGCGATCCCGCCGAACGTCGCCCCTGCGCGTCGCTACACTTTCGCCCGGCGCGGGGCCAACTTCCGCGTCTCCAGTGGTGTACATTGGAAAAGGACCCACGGACCGTCCCGCCGCCCGCGCGAACGCGGGGGTGGGCGGTTCCCCACGCCAGGCCGCATGAGCGCACTCGCCGCCACGCCGGACCCTCCCGGCCCGGGCCGCGGCATTCCCGGCCGCACGCTGCTGGCCTTTCGCGGCGATCCGCCGGCGTTCCTCACGCGGGTGCACCGGCGGCACGGCGACGTGGCGGTGTTCCGCATCGGGCCGCGGCGCATGTACCTGCTGGGGCACCCGGACCACGTACAGGACGTGCTGGTCACCCGCCACCGCAACTTCATCAAGAGCCTGGCGCTGCAGCGCTCGCGCGCGCTGCTGGGGCAGGGGCTGCTCACCAGCGAGGGCGACTTCCACCTGCGGCAGCGGCGCATGGCGCAGCCCGCCTTCCTGCGCCGTCGCATGGACGCGTACGGCGCCGTGATGGCCGGCTTCGCGGAGCGCGCGGACGCAGGATGGACGGACGGCGGCACGCTGGACGCCGCGCGCGAGATGAACCGGCTGACCCTCGCCATCGCCGCGCGCACGCTCTTCGGCGCCGAGGTGCGGCACGAGGCGGACGAGATCGGCCGCGCGCTGGACGACGCGCTGGGGTTGTTCTCGCGCCTCAGCAACCCGTTCGCCTTCCTGCTGGACCGGCTTCCCGTGCCCGGCACCCTGCGGATGAAGCGCGCCCGCGCGCGCCTGGACGCCACCATCTACCGCATGATCGCCGAGGCCCGCGCCCGGGGCGGCTCCGCCGAGCGCGGCGACCTGCTGTCGCTGCTGCTGGCCGCCCGCGACGAGGAGGGGGACGGCGGCGCGATGACGGACGAGCAGCTCCGCGACGAGGCGCTCACCCTGTTCCTGGCCGGCCACGAGACCACCGCCAACGCCCTCGCCTGGACCTGGCACCTGCTGGGCGCCCATCCGGAAGCCGAGGCGCGCCTGCACGCCGAGCTGGCGGACGTCCTGGGCGGCCGCACGCCCGCGCCGGACGACGTGCCGCGCCTGCCCTTCACCCGCGCCGTGCTGGCCGAGTCCATGCGCCTCTTCCCGCCGGCGTGGGCCATCGGGCGCGAGCCGCTGGAGGACTTCGAGATCGGCGGATACACGGTGCGCGCCGGGACGGTGGTGCTGATGAGCCCCTGGCTGACGCACCGGGACGGGCGGTTCTTTCCCGATCCCGACCGCTTCCTGCCGGAGCGCTGGACGCCGGAGATGGAGGCGGGGCTGCACCGCTACGCCTACTTTCCCTTCGGCGGCGGGCCGCGCAAGTGCATCGGCGAGCACTTCGCCTGGCTGGAGGGCACGCTGGTCCTGGCGACCCTTGCGCAGCGCTGGCGCCTGCGGCCGCTGCCCGGGCACGCGGTGGGCACCGAGCCGCGCATCACCCTGCGCCCGCGCGGGGGGCTGCCCATGCGCGCGGAGCGCCGCCGGTGAGCGCTCCCGCGAACGACCGAGCGATGGGCGGGGACGGCTCGCGGACGCGGGCGGCCTGGCGCAACCTGGCGCCGCTGGTGCTTGCCATCGGCTCCCTGCTGGCGCTGGTGGCGGCGCTCTTCGCCCTGCAGCGGAGCACAGACGTGCTGCGCGCCGAGCTGGCCACCGTGGGCGAGGCGCGGGCGCACCTGAACGGCTTCCAGACGGGGCTGGCGCGAGAGATGTCGGCGCAGCGCGGCAACCTGCTGTTCGAGGACACCTCGTTCGTGCAGGACGAGCGGGAGGGCAGGGACGAGGAGGTGAGCACCGCGCGCGAGCTGGAGCCCCTCGCGGTGAGCCTGGGCGCCGTAGCCACGGCCGCGTACGACACGCTGCGGGCGCGCGCCGACGAGTGGCACCGCTTTCCCGGCGATCCCGCCTCCCTGCGCGGCCGGCCCGCCGCCGAGGTGCGCGCCCTGCTGGTGCGGCGCGAGCGGGTGTTCGAGCGGGTGTTGGAGGCGGGCGCCGGGCTGGACCGCGCCATCACGCGCGTGGAGGACGGGCGCATCGAGCGCCTGCGGCACCTGGATGAGGTGCGGATGCTGCTGGCGGTGGGGCTGGTGGCGGTGGCGCTGGCCTCCGTTGTGGGGCTGGCGCGGGTGGCCGGGCGGCTGCGGGCGCTGAACGAGCAGGCGCTGGGGCTGGCGGAGGAGGCCGAGCGGCGGCGCCTGGCGCTGGAGGCGGTGGCCGAGGAGAAGGGCCGCTTCCTGCGCGGCGTCGCCCACGACCTCAAGAACCCGCTGGGCGCCATCGACGCCTACGCTCAACTCCTGGAGGCGGGGGTGCGCGGCCCCATGCCCGACGAGCAGCTCGTGTTCGTGGGCCGCATCCGCCGCGTCACGCAGGAATGCGTGGGCATCATCCAGGACCTGCTGCACCTGGCGAAGGCCGAGGCGCGCCAGCTTCGCATCGACCGGCGCGCCACGGACCTGGCGCAGCTCGTGCACGAGGCCACCGACGACTACCGCGCGGCCGTGGACGCGGGCGGCTTCACTCTCAGCCTGTCGCTGGCGGACGACCTGGACGCGGTGCACACCGACGGGCGCCGGGTGCGCGAGATCCTGGGAAACCTGCTGAGCAACGCGCTGAAGCACACGCCCAGGGGCGGGCGGATGGAGGTGCGGCTGGAGGAGCGCCGCGAGCGCGGGGCGGGGTGGGTGGTGCTGGAGGTGGGCGACAGCGGGCCCGGCATCCCGCCCGACGAGCGCGAGCGCATCTTCGCCGAGTTCCACCGCCTGTCGCCCGAGCGGGTGCACGGAAGCGGGATCGGGCTCGCCATCAGCCGGCAGATTGCGCGGCTGCTGGGGGGCGACCTGACGGTGGGGGGAGAGCCGGGCCGCGGCGCCGTGTTCACCCTCTGGCTCCCCCGCGGCGCGGTGGCCGCGGCGGAGCCCGCGTCACGCGCGCTGGCGGGCCTCTGACGCGTCGGACTGCGCCTTCTCCCGCGCGCGCTCGGCCTTCTCGCAGCGCAGGCCGTCGCGGGCGATGGCACTCCACCGCTCCATCACGGACGGCGTGCCGGCCAGCGCCACCAGCTCCGGGTCGAACTGGGTGCCGGCGCTCTCGCGCAGCTTGGCCAGCACCTCGCCCACGGGCAGCGCGTCGTGGTAGCTGCGGGGCTGCGAGAGCGCGTCGAAGACGTCGGCCACGGAGATGATGCGCGCCTCGCGGGGGATCTGCTCGCCGCGCAGGCCGGCGGGGTAGCCCGTGCCGTCCCAGCGCTCGTGGTGCGACGCCACGATCCGCCCGATGCCGGGGTGCAGCTTCTCCAGCGGGCCGATGATGTGGGCGCTCTCGTGGGGATGGTCCTCCATCTCGCGCCGCTGCGCCGGGGTCAGCCGCTCGCTGGAGCGCACCATCTCCTCGAAGCGGTCGTCCATCTTGCCCAGGTCGTGCAGCAGCGCGGCCACCCGCAGCGTGGCCATCTCCCGCCCGCGCATGCCGCACACCGCCGCCAGCGCGTAGCTCAGGTCCGCCACCCGCCGCGAATGCCGCGCCGTGGACGGGTCGTCCGCCGTCAGCGCGTTCAGCAGCAGGTCCACCAGCGTGCGGTGCATCGACCGTGCTTCCTTGCCGCGCCTGCGCGCATCCACCGCCCACGCGGCGCCCAGCGCGCCGGCCAGGGCGAGCGCCGCGCCGGTGATCCTGCCCTCGCCAAAGGCGGAGTCGATTCGCATGGTCGGGCCGGTGGGGTAGCGGGTGGGCGATGTGCCTGCCACCGCGCCGCTTGCACGGAGCACGCCAGGGCGTCGGCCGCGCATCGCCCGCCGAGCCTCGATCCATCGATGGATGTCATCCGACTTCGGTCCTTGTTCGTATCGACCGGAGCCTCTTCGACCGGAGCAACGCAAAGGCGCCCAGGATGCACACGGACCAGCAGCCGTATCGCCGGCTTCACGACGACATCCTGGAGTACCAGGGCGACGCGATGTACGACGACGTCGTCCGCCCATGGCTGCGCGCGGCGGATGGCGAGCGCCGCTGGCTGGACTCCGTCCGCACCCGCCGGGGCGATCCGATCCCGTCCACGGAAACCGAGGAGCTGTGGCGCCTCTACGCCCTGTCGCGCGTCCTCCAGCTCCTGCAGCTTCCCCTTGCACCGCGCGCCGCCGATCCGTCATGGACGGTCGCGGCCATCGGCACCGGCGAGTACGTGCATCTCGCCGAGACGCTCGGGCTGGAGAGGGTCGATCACCCCGGCTTCCATCCGTTCTACCACGAGGTCGTGACGGTCGATCAGCTCCCGGACGACGACGCGCCGCCGAGGGTCGAGGAGGCGCACTGGCCCGCCCTGCGCCTGGGCCCGCTGCTCGTCTCCCGCGCCGGATGTCGCGTCGCGGCGGGACCGCGGCACGTGCGGAAGGACGTCGCCGAGCGGTCGACGCTGTACTGGGCGTACGCGCGCAACCACCGGCCCGTGCAGGACCTGAGCGCAGGCTGGGGCGGCAACTCGCAGTGGCGCACGTCGTTCCGGCGGGACTACGCGGTGGATGGACGGCTGCACTACAACGTGGATGCCAAGCCCGCGCGCGGCGGGGGTGCGGCGGTGGACGACCACCTCTCCGCCGGCGAGCGCGCCGAGCTGCTGCGGCACCGCTGCTTCGTCACCTGCACCAAGCCGAGCGACGACCGCTGGCCGTACGACCTGACGCTCACGGAGGATCTCTGACCGGCCGCCTCCGAAGCATCCGTGGAGGGTCGTCGTCGACCGTTCGATCCACGCGAATTTCCCCGCTCGAGCCATGGACGTCGTCGCCAGGCGCCCCGTCCGGAAGACGGTGATCGTTCCAGCCGGGGGGTCCATCCCCTGGTGCGATCCATCCGCCGGTGACGGGCGGGTCTCGGCGGGGGAGGCGGCGGTGCGACGCGGGGCGCCCGGTCCACGCGTTGCGGATGCGTTGAACCCATCGCTCCCGATCATTGGCGCACAGGTGTTTCCAGGTTAGTTTGACTCAACCGGATCGATGCGCCGTGGGCGCGGGCGCGGTGCGACCGGCGTTCGGTATCTCATGGAGCGGGTGCGTTCGCTGCTCCGCTACATCGTCCCACCCTCGTCCGTATCCGCCTCCGTCGGACCCCGCCGGACCTCGCCACACGCGACGCTCGCCGCCCTGGCCCGGCGCCGCGCTCCACGCTACAATGCAGCCGGTGGCGCACCCCATCCGCCGCCGTGCGCCACCGCAGGAGAACGCCTCCCATGCCCAATTCCGACAAGCACCTCAAGCGTACGCTCGCCGATCCCGAGACGGGCCTGCACAACACCCTTTCGCTGCGGCTCGAGCTGCAGCGCATGTCGGCGCGGGCGCAGCGCTACGGCTTTCCGCTGGGCCTCATCACGGTCACCTTCGCGCCCGCCGCCGAGGACGTGATGCCCGAGCTGGGGCGCTGGCTGGCGCAGGGCATACGCAGCGCCGACTGCCTGGCGCGCACCGGCCCGTGCGAGCTGCGCCTGCTGCTCTCGCACGAGGACGTGGAGCACGCGCCGCGGGTGATGGACCGACTGCGCGGCATGATCGAGGCCTTCAACGCCGCCCGCGGGCTGTCCGCGCATCCCGAGATGTCGCTGGACACGGAGCTGGACGTCGACGCGCTGGCCGGCGTGCTGACCGAAGCCTGACCCACCCCTCGCCACCCCCCGCCCCTCCCCAGCCCGCGCCGCCCGCCGACGCGGTGCTCGTCTTCGTGCGCGCCCCCGTCCGCGGCGCCGTGAAGACGCGCCTGGCCGCCGCCATCGGCCCCGACGCCGCGCTCCGCGTCTATCGCCGGCTGGCCGAGCACGCGGTCGCCGCGGCCCTCCCGCTCGCCCCCGCCGCCCGCGTCCACGTGCACTACACGCCGCACGACGCGCGGGATGCCGTCGCCGCGTGGCTGGGCGCCGATGCCGAGTACCATCCGCAGGCCGGCGGCGACCTGGGCGACCGGCTGCGCGCCGCGTTCGAGCACGCGTTTGCGGCGGGAGCCGGGCGCGTGGTGGTCATCGGATCGGATCTGCCGGACCTGACGGCCGATCACCTGCGGCGCGCCTTCCGGCTGTTGGTCGACGCGCCGGCGGTGCTCGGACCCGCACGGGACGGTGGATACTGGCTGCTCGGCCTGCGCCGGCCCGTGCCCGAGGTGTTCGACGGCATCCCCTGGAGCACCGGAGAGGTGTTCGCGCGGACGGCCGAGCGGCTTCACGCGGCGGGAATGGAGCCCGCGCTGCTGGACGAGCTGGCCGACGTGGACGAGGCCGCCGACCTGCCGCCCGGGTGGCGCGCGTGGTCGGCGGACGGCGAGGGCGGAGGCGGCGGGGCTTGACGATGCGGCGGTAAACGGTAGATTCCGGGCGTTCACGGGAGTCGCGTCCCTCTTTCGGCAGGCCGGCAGCGCAACCCAGCGCATCCGTCCGCCCGTCCGTCCGCTGCACGCGGGGACGAAGAGGCACGCGGCTTTTTTCGTATCCTCATCCACCGTCACACGCTCCGTTCGCTTCCGCGGCGGACCTGCGACGCGATCCGTGCCCCCGGGGCGCGGCAGGCGGGAGAGAGCCTTTCGACGAGCCGCCGGCCCCCCCGTGGGCCGGCACACCCACGGGCTCCGGAAACGGAGCGGAGGCGGACGATGCGGACGCTGGTGCTGAACGCGGAGATGATCCCCACGGCCGAGGTGCCGGTGACCGAGGCGCTGACCAAGGTGTTCCTCGGCAAGGCGTACACGGTGGAGGAGCACCCGCGCATCGTCTTCCGCTCGCCCGGGCTGACGATTGCGGCGCCCGTCTCCATCGCCATGTTCCGCTACACGCGGCTGCCGGCCTCGTTCTACGGGCGCGCGGCGCTCACCAACGAGAACCTGTTCCTGCGCGACGGCGACCGGTGCCTGTACTGCCTGCGCACCCGCAAGGAGCTGTACGAGGCGGGCCTGCGCCTCACGCGAGAGCACGTGCTGCCCCGCTCCCGCGGAGGGCCCGACCACTGGGAGAACGTGGTGGCCGCCTGCCAGGCCTGCAACTGCCGCAAGGGAAGCCACACGCCCGACGAGGCCGGCATGCCGCTGCAGGGCCGCGTCTGGGTTCCCAGCGTGGGCCGCCTGCACCGTCTGCGCATGGACCGCCGCATCCGCGGGCTGCACGCCGCGGAGTAGGCGCCGCCTCGACGGCCGAACGGTCGGTCGATGGATGAAGAGCAGGCCCGCGGCGCACTCTGCGTCGCGGGCCTGCTCGCGTTTCCACCGATGATCCCCGCCGACCGATCCCGATCTCCCTCGTCCGGTCAGCGGTAGCGCTCCGCCAGGCGCGCGGGGTCCGCGCCCAGCCAGAACTCCAGCCGCAGGCGCCACATCAGCAGGATGGTGCGCCAGATGCCGCGCGTCTCCCAGCGGCGGCTGCTGGTGAGCACGGCGGCGCGCAGGCACAGCGGCGGGCCCCGGCGCTTGAGCGCGCGGCTGAGCGCCACGTCCTCCATCAGCGGGATGGATGGAAAGCCCCCGACCTGCCGGAACCGGTCCGCGCGCACGAAGATGGCCTGGTCGCCCGTGGCGATGCCGGACAGGCGCGAGCGCGCGGAGATGAGCCGCTCCACCACGCGCAGCAGGGGCCCGCGCCCGGTGAGCCGCACGTCGAAGCGCCCCCAGCCGCGGCCGGCGGACGCGAGGCCGTCGAGCACCAGCGCAACCGCCCCCTCCGGCAGCCGCGTGTCCGCGTGCAGGAAGAGCAGCACGCCGCCCGCCGCCGCCGCCGCGCCCGCGTTCTGCTGGCTCGCCCGTCCCCGCTCCGCGTGCACGACGCGGTCCGCGAGCGGCGCCGCGATCTGCGCCGTGCCGTCCGTGCTGCCGCCGTCCGAGACGACCACCTCCACGCCGCGGGCACGCAGCGGTGCCAGCGCGGCCAGCGTGTTCGCGATGCCGTCCGCTTCGTTCAGCGTGGGGACGATGATGGACAGCGGGGGGCGTCCGCCGCCGTCCATCCCGGGACCGAGGCCCGGCGCTTCCACGACGTCATCCATCGTTCCGCCCGCTCGTCGTCACAGCTTTTCGTGGGGATGGTGGAGGGCCGCACGTGGCACGTGTCTTGACCGGCCGGCCGCGATGCACCCGCGACCCTGGGCCGGGAGTGCGCGCGTGCAGCCAAGCGGACGAGGAGCCGACCGTGCCGACCGGCAGCGCAGGGCAGCGTCTAACCATCCGAACGATTCGCACGCCGGCGGGCGTCCTCGCCGGCGTGTGCCTGGTGGCGATGGTGGCGTGCGGCGGGCGCGGATCGGCGTCCCCGTCGCCCCACCGTGTGGAGGCGCGCTCCGGCCTGGCGATGGCGGACACCGCGTGGGGGTCCGGCGGCTGCGCGCTGGTGGACAGCATGGGCACCGCGCCGACCGCCGCGAACGCGGACGTGGCGATCGTCGCGCACGTGCACGCGCAGAGCGTTCGCGTGGAGCGCGCCGAGAACGTGCGGGCGAGCTTCCCCGGGCAGGGCGCGCGCGACACGGTGTCGTGCGTGGTGCGCACCAACCTGCCGCACCCGCTGCAGCCGGGCCGCACGTACCACGACGTGACGCTGGACCTGCGCATCCTGACGCGCTTCGACACCGCCGCCGTCCGTGCGGCGGCCGACACCACCGCCCGTCCACCCGCCGGCCCGCGCGGCGGCACCGAACCGACCCCCACAGGAGCGAACCCATGATGCGCTGCCTCGCCCCGCTGCCCGCCGCGGCGGCGGCCCTCCTGCTCGCGGCGCCGCTGGCCGCGCAGCGCGACACCACGCCCGCGGCGGCCAACGCGACCGGGCAGATGCCCGCGGACGTGCAGCGGGCCTACCAGGCGCAGGGGCAGCCGGACGTGTTCCTGAACGTGCCCAACCTGAAGGTGCGCGAGATCAACCTGGAGGTGAACAACCTGCGCGCGCGGCTGAACCTGGAGGCGCGGCTGGCCAACCTGCTGTCGCTGAACGCCGGCGCGGACGTGGGCATCGACCGGGTGAACCTGCGCATCAGCGGGGTGGAGGCGCAGGTCATGCTCGTGGTGCGGCTGGACAACGTGCGCGCCATCATCGACCGCACCCTCACCACCATCGACCGCAACCCCGAGATCCTGACGCGGCTGCTGCAGACGGTGGACAACACGGTGGGCACCGTGGGCGGCGTGGCCAGCACCGCGCTGCAGCCCGGCGGCGTGGTGAGCCAGACGGTGGGCGCGCTGGGGCAGACGCTCAGCAACCTGACGCAGCCCGGCGGCGTGCTGACGCAGACGGTGAACACGCTCGGCCAGACGGTGCAGACCACGCTGGATACCAGCGGCCGCCTGGTGGAGCGCACGCTGAACACGGCGGGCGGCGTGGTGAGCACGCGCACCCTGGGCGCCCTCACCAGCCTGCCGGCGATCAGCCAGACGACGAACCAGGCCGGGCAGACCGTCCGCCAGGTGCGCACGCAGGCCGGGCAGACGGTGGAGTACGTCGTCGACACCGCCGGAAAGGTGCTCGGCGCCCGCATTGTAGGCGCGGCCGCCGGGGCCACGGGCACCACGCCACGCCCGTAGCCCGCAGGCGAAACGCGGCGGGCCGGTTCGTCGGCTGTCGATCGGTCCATCGAAGCGGGGAAGCACGCACACGCGGCGGCTTCCCCGCTTCGCTATCGTGCCCGCGGACTCGACGGACTCGACGGACTCGACGGACTCGACGGACTCGACGGACTCGACGGACTCGACGGACTCGACGGATTCGCTGGAGACGGCGGGCTCGACGGATTCGGCTGTGACGGCGGACTCGGCCGTGGCGCGGGCTGCATGTGCCAGCCGTCGGCGGCGCGGCGCAGGAGCATGGCGGTTTCCGAGAAGCTGAACCCCGCGCGGTCGCTGACGCGGCGGGTGAAGCGGATGGACGACGGCGTGATCCAGATGGGATCGGCCGGGTCCCACGGCGCGTCCCGCGGCGGGGCGAAGGTCCACTCGCGCACGGCCCCCCCACCCTCGAAGCGCCAGACGGAGATCTCGCTGGCCGCCGCCTTCCGCTCGCCCGCCTGCGATGCCTCCACGAAGCGCTGGCCGTCGGGCGAGACGACCGGCTCGCCGTCCACCACCGCGCGCGCTCCGGACGCCGCGTCCACGATCAGGAAGCCGCCGCCATCCGCGTACGCCAGCTCCACCACGTATACGTTCGCGCGGGGCACGTAGTCGCGGAACACGAAGTCCACGGCCTTCGCGCCCGCGCTGTCGGCGGCGGCGGAGCGCGTGCCGGCAGCATCGGTCAGCGTCAGCCCACGGCCGCTGTCCAGCCGCACCGACAGGTCCCTGCCCGTGCGGCGCACGCGGTCGGGCCACGCATCGATCGCCCGGCTTTCGCGCCGCTGCCGGCAGGCGAACGCGTCCGGCTGCCCCGCGCAGGGATCGGGCGCCAGGCGCTGCGCGGCGGCGGCGACGGAGATGGGGGACGCGAGGAGCGCGGCGGCCGTGAGAATCCGTCGAATCCACCGCGGTGCGACCCTCGCCGCGGACTTCGAGGTCGATGCGGATCGGGTCGGCCGATGCGGACGCGAGACGTTCATGCGATCACGACGGAGGATGGGACGTGCGATGGAAGGTCGAGCATGAACCGCGACTCCTCCATCGCGTCCACCCCCGGGGTCACGCGGCGCTCGGCGAAGGTGGCGCGGCCTTCGTGCCGGACGATGAGCACCGTGGAGCAGCGGGTGCCGTACTGCGGCGTTGCGATGAAGGGCGCGGACAGCGCCCGCTCCCGCTCCAGTCCCACGCCCGTCTGGGGCAGCGCGGCGTCGGGCGCCACGCCGCGGTCCGCGAGGGCGGCGAAGAGGCGGGCCTCCAGCTCGTCGTCGGGACCGGCGAGGGCATCGGCCAGCGCCGCCTTGCCGCGCACCACCTTGGGCCAGGGATCGTCCAGCAGCGCGTTGCTCAGCCCGTAGACGCCCGGCGCCAGCACGCGCGGCCCGGCGCCGCGGTTGGAGACGTACGCCAGCGACGCGCCGTCGCCCACCAGCAGGTTGAAGCCGTTGTACGCATCTCCGTCCGCCGCCAGCTCCTCCGCGTAGGCGGCGGGGGACGCGAGCGAGCGCAGGAAGCCGGCGACCAGGTGCCCGCGCGAGCGCTTGCCGTCGCGGGACAGCGGCATCTCGCGGTAGTTGGTGACGGCGGCGAAGCGCCCGGCCCGCGTGACGCCCATCCACGTGCCGCCCTCGCGCAGGTCGCGGCCCGCGAGCACGTCCGGCGCATCGGCCCAGAAGCCGGCGGCGGCGGTGGGGCGGTCGTACAGCTCGTCGCGGTTGGCGGCGACCACCAGCGCATGCTGCGGGTGCGCGCGGTGGGCGAACAGGATCAGGCACATGGGGGAGCCTCGCCCTCTGCCGGTGCGGTCCACGGGCGTCCGCGGAACGAGGGACGCCGCGCCACCAATCTACCGCCCCCCGGGCACCTGCGTCACCGCCGGTCGACTATGGGTCGGCGGACGCGCGAAGGGAGGCCCGGCGCGGTGCCGGACCTCCCTGCGTGGTGCCTTCCGCCCGCCGGGCTCAGACGCAGCAGGCCTGCGTCTTGATGATGTCGAGCCCCTCGGCGCGCGGCTGCGCGCCGCAGGTGAAGCCGCAGCTGAGCTGCGGATAGACGGTGTATGCCTGGCCGTGCACGGTGCCGCGGCCGTCCTGCCCGGCGACGGTGGTGTCGAACGACTCCACGGACAGGCTTTCCAGCTCCAGGGTCAGCTTCTTCATCGTCCTGCTCCTTGTGGTGCGTGGGGTGGGCGGCGCCGCTACAGGCAGCACATCATGGGGCACGAGTTGCTGGCGAGGCCCTCGCCGCGCAGGTCCGTGGTCGCCGGCGGGTTGCCGATGGTGGGCGCGCAGTACGCGGGATAGCTGTACTCCGCGCCGCGCACGGTGCCGCGCGCGAGGGCCGCGTCGGGCGAAGTGCGGAACGTCTCCACGGCCAGGTCGTCCAGGTGAAGCGCGAGCTTCTTCATGGTTCCTCTCACGTGTGGAGGTCTTTCCGGGACCGCGGCGGGAAGCCGCGGCGGACGGTCGTCACACGCAGCAGGGGCCGCCGACGGAGTAGTCGTCGTGCGCCACCGTGCCGGGGGAGAGCACGATCCCGCAGGTGGGCAGGCACGACGCGCCGGGGCACGACTGCGTGGGATACGCGTTGCCCTGCACGGTGCCGCGGGAATGGGCCGCCGGTGCCGTGGCAAAGCTCTCCACCCGCAGGGCGTCCAGGTCCAGGCTCAGCTTCTTCATGTGTGCTCCTCGTGGCCGAAACGGAAGCGCCGGCTGCCCTGGCGGGCGGCCGGCGCGGGGGGGTGGATCAGACGCAGCAGTTGCCGATGTACGAGATGGGTGCCCGGTCGCCCGCGAAGTCCGGCGAGATGGGGATGCCGCAGGTGCGGGCACACGACACGCCCGGACACGACTGCGTGTCGTACGCCTGCCCGCGCACCGTGCCGCGGGCCGCGAGCGACGGGGCGGCCGTCTCGAACGTCTCCACGCAAAGCGCGTCCAGGTCCAGGGCCAGTTTCTTCATCGCGTCCTCCTTCGCTCCGGTGGGCGCCTCCGCGGGGGCGGAGGCGAGATGCGGGTGGCGTGCACCCGGGGACACCGCGGACACTGACATTTCGGTAAGGCGCGTACTACGCCCCGTGATCTCCGCACCGCCCGGCTGCGGGGCGCCGGATGATCACACTCCTAATCTATCGCAATCCGAAACGTCGTGAAAGGTACCTGCGCGAAGCGTGCCGGGTGGGTCGTGCCACCGCGACGGCAGGTGGCAGCGCGTTCGCCTGGAGGAGCGATCCGCGGGGCGGGCGTGGATCCCCGGAAAGCGAGAGGGGCGGGGACCTTGCCGGTCCCCGCCCCCCTCCTCCTTCTCACCCTCGGTTCGATCGACCTGCCGCCTGCCGGCCTCCTGTCGATCTGCGCCCGGCTCAGTGCGTGGCGGGCCGGGTGGCGGCCGCGGCGCGCTGGGCGGGGCGGGCCGTCTCCGCGGCGGCGCGGACGAAGAGCGCCTGCTGCGTGGTCGCGCCCTGGAGCAGGTTCAGCGCGCGCCGCAGCTGCACGTCCTGCGGGATGCCGCGGCGGAAGGCGGCCGAGTCGCCGAAGGCCACCGTCGCCAGCTTGTCCTCGAGCAGTCGGTCGATGAGCGGCGTCACGGCGTCGTACTGCTCGCGCTTGACGTTCACGCCGGCGGCCACCAGGCGCTGGAAGAAGGTGCTGCGCCACTCGGGGCGGACGGTGAAGCCCGGCGTGAGCGTGCCGCGAAGCTGCAGCGCGTAGTCGTTGAGCACGCGGTACGTCTGCTGGGCCTTGGGGGCCACGGCGGACATGAACTCCTTCTCGGCGCGGGTCAGGGTGTCGGGCCTCACCTCCACGTCGGGGGTGATGCCGCCGCCGCCGTAGACGGTGCGCCCCGCATCGGAGTGGAACACCGGCTTGCCCCTGACCGAGTCGGCGCGGATGGTGGCGGTGTCCACCACCAGGCGGCCGTCGGCAAGCAGCTTGCGCGGGCGCTGGATGGTGCGGCCGCTGGGCGTGAACCACTTGCCCGTGGTGAGCTTGAGCGCCCACCCGCTGTCCAGGCGATACAGGTCCTGCACCAGCCCCTTGCCGAAGGTGGTCTGGCCCACGATGAGCGCGCGGTCGTGGTCCTGCAGCGAGCCCGCCACGATCTCGCTGGCCGAGGCGGCGTAGCCGTCCGTGAGCACCACCACCGGCTCGCCGGCGATGAGCGGGGCCTTGTCGGCCACGTACACGTCGTTGGGCTGGTTGCGGTAGCGCACGGTGGCGATCTGCTGGCCCTCGCGCAGGAACAGGTTGCTGATCTGCACCGACTGCTGCACGCTGCCGCCGCTGTTGCCGCGGATGTCCACCACGTACGAGCGAGCGCCACGGCCCTTCAGCTCGCGCAACGCCTGCTCCAGCTCTTCGCCGCTGGTGTTGCTGAACTGCTGCAGCGGCACGTAGCCCACGCCGCCCGCCAGCATGAGCGTGTACGGCACCGCGGGCACGTGCACCGAGGCGCGGGCGAAGCGCGAGGTGATGGGCGTGGTGAGCCCGTAGCGCGCGAAGGTGACGGCCACGGTGGTGCCGGCCGGCCCCATCAGGTGGTCGGACACCTTGTCGATCTTCCAGCCGATGGCCGACTCGCCGTCGATGGAGATGATCTTGTCGCCCGCCTGCACCCCGCCGCCGGCGGCCGGGGTGTTGGGGTAGACCTTCATGACCGTGACGGTGTCGCCCTGCTGCTCGATGAGCACGCCCAGGCCCCCGTACGAGCCGCGCAGCGACTCGCGAGAGAAGCTGGCCAGCTCCTCGGGCGAGAAGAGCTCGGCGTAGGGGTCGCCCAGGTTGCGCAGCAGGCCGCGGGCGGCGTGCGCGTACAGCGAGTCCTCGGCGACGGGTTCCACGGCGCGGTTCTGCACCAGGCTCATCACCTCCTGGAAGATGCGGGCGCCTTCGTCGCTGCCGTGCGAGCGCAGCACGAAGCCGCCGGCCACCACCGGCACCAGCGCCACGGCGGCCAGCGCCACCGCCTGCCGCTTCCAGGTCTTCAGGGTCACGGGTCTCTTCATGGTGATCGCGTCCTTCCTTGGATACCACGGAGGCGGCGAGGCGCACCGCTGCCGGATCGTTGCCGTCATGGGGAGCGGAGGCGGGTTCGCCGTCCGGTCCTGCTTGCTACCCTTGGGCCGCCCGCGCGTTCGGGCCCGCGCGCATCCCGGCAGCTTCCGGGCCGCGGCCCGCGCACGCGAAAGGATGCATACCCCACGCGAGCCCCGCCGGGTTCCACCTCCGCCGCGCCGCGGGACCGGACGCCGGAGGTCACGCCCGCCGCTCGCCCGGGGATTGACGACGTCGTCGGTACGAGCGTGAGCCGCGCCGGCTGTCGGATCCCGCTGCCGAGGCCTCGCCCGCAGCCGGCGAGGGGAGGTCGTTACGGCGCGGAAGTGGGGTCGCGAAAGCGATCGTGACCCGAAGGGCGGAGACGGACGGGGGCTGTTTCCCGGCCGGCTCCGTTTTGCTGGCGATCGTTGTTTGATCGCCCGCAAAATAGAGCGCGGTGACGGCGCAGCCGGCATTCGCCCAAGCCTCCGGTCGACGTCGAATCCGTCGAATCCGTCCGCCGAAGCTACGCCGTCGCGCCGCCGCAGCTGGAGCCGGCGCCGGCCGTGCAGCCGAAGCAGTGCGGGCCCAGCACGATCTCCCGCTCCGCCAGCTTCGCCAGGTCGAAGTCGAAGATCGTCTGCGGGGCGTGCGGGTGCACGGGCAGCTCCAGCATCTGGTTGAAGTCGCAGTCGTACAGCGTGCCGTCCCACCCCACGGAGAGCGTGTTGCGGCACATGACGCCCGCCGCCGCGGCGGGGTTGAAGGCGTCCAGCAGCCGCTGCAGGTACGTCTCCACCGCCCCGCCCTCGTGCAGGAAGTCCAGGAAGCGCGAGATGGGCATGTTGGTGATGGTGTACAGCGCGTTGAACTCGATGCCGTACAGCCGCCGCATCTGCGCCTTCCAGTCGCGCTCCATGGCCTGCTGCCCGCCCGGCAGGAAGGTGCCGACGGGGTTCGTCACGAGGTTCAGCACGAGCCCGGTGCCCGGCTGGCCGTAGCCCACCTCGTTCAGCCGCCGCAGCGCCGCGATGCTCTCCTCGAAGACGCCGTCGCCGCGCTGGGTGTCGGTGCCCTTCTGCCGGTAGTGCGGGAGCGAGGCGACCACCTCCACCCCGTGCTCGGCGAAGAAATCGGGCAGGTAGGCGTAGTTGGGCAGCCGCGTGATGGTGAGGTTGCAGCGGTCCAGCACCCGTTTGCCCGCCGCCCGCGAGCGCGCCACCAGCTCGCGCCAGCGCCTGTGCAGCTCGGGCGCGCCGCCAGTGACGTCCACGGTGGGGATGTCGGTGCCCTCGATGACCTCCAGGCAGCGGTCCATCACGTCGTCCGGCATCATCTCGGTACGGTCGGGCCCGGCGTCCACGTGGCAGTGGCGGCACGTCTGGTTGCACTTGCGGCCCACGTTGACCTGGAACACGTCGATGCCCGTAGCGCGCAGGGGATACAGCCCGGCGCCCGCCAGCGCGTCCTCGAAGCTGCGCGCCAGCGGCACGCCCGCCAGCCGCGCCCGCTGCGAGGCGGCGGACGAGAGGGGGGCGTGGCGCTTCTGCAGCGTGGGAAGGACGCGTCCCATCGGCTTCACATCCCCAGCTTCTCGGCGTGGTTGCGCATCTGGATGCCGTGCACCAGCGAGGCGCCCCCGCGGATGGCGGCGGCCACGTGCACGGCCTCGGTCATCTGCTCGGTGTCGGAGCCCTTCGCCAGGCAGTCCGCCGAGTAGGCGTCGATGCAGTACGGGCACTGCACCGCGTGCGCCACGGCCAGCGCGATGAGCGACTTCTCGCGCTCGGTGAGGGCGCCTTCCGCGAACACGGCGTTGTACCAGGCGAAGAACTTCTCCGCCAGGTGCGGCGCGTCCTTGCCGATCTCGCCGAAGCGCGGCAGGTCCTGCGAGTGGTAGTAGTGCTCGTGCATGCGGGGCTCCGGTGGGTGGATCGCTCGGACGACGAGATGGGTGCGGACGGCGTGTGGCCCTCACCCCGGCCGCTTCTCCCCACGCAGGAGATGGGGGGTGTCGTGCGGGGCCTTTCGCGGGGCCGCCGGCGTCGGCGCAACGCGGGGGTCGCGTCGAACCATACGACGAAAGATACTGCGTCCGCCTGGTCGATACACCACCGGACGGAAGGCCCGGAGGCGGCGCGCTTGGACAGCGGCCGGGCTCCGGGCCTTCGTGCGGAAGCCGCGGCGGGGGCGGCGGGTTCCCGGCGGGCGTGTCGACGCGGACCTGGGTACGACCTCAGCCGGCGACGGCGGCGTAGGGCTTGAGCCTGGCGAGGTAGGCGCGGACGCGGGCGGCGTTGGTGCCGGCGTCGCCGCGGCCGACGCGCGACTCGGAGCGCACGTCCACGCGCGAGATGCCGCTGGCGGGCATGACGCGGATCACCACGTCGTCCGCGAAGCCGAACCAGAAGGTGCGGTCGGTGGCCTCGATGCGCCCCTCGCCACGGTTGGCGTCCACGACCTCCCAGCCCATCGCCTTCGCGGCGCCGAGCGCCACGGCGAAGGCGGAGTCGGGGGAGAGGGCCAGCATCACGGGCTTCACGTCGGGGAACGCCTTGACCTGGAGCGCGGCCACCGAGTCGCCCTCGTAGCCCAGCGGGTTCAGCGCCGTCTCGCGGCGCGCGGGGAGCACGGCGACGAAGGCGGGCGGGTTCTTCGTGTCGGTGGTGATGTCGTGGATGGGCGGGGCGCCGCGGGCGGAGGAGACGCGCACGAAGACGAACGCGAAGGCGGCGCCGATGGCCAGCGCGGCCGCCAGCGAGGGCACGAAGCCCCGGCGCCCGGTGCCGGGGCGCGTGACGAGGGCGGCGGCCAGGCAGACGACGGCGGCGGGCACGGCCAGGTAGGCGCCGTACTTGAACAGCGTGAGCCCGGTGATGAAGCTCCACACGCCCGCCCGGGTGCCCGGACCGGACACCAGAAGCAGGAGCCCGGCCACGGCCGCGAGCGCCAGGCCCACCTTCGCCAGCACGGGGAAGGGGCGGGGATCGGGGGAGGGCGCGGCGTCGTACGCGGAGTCGGTCATCGGGATGGGCCTCTGCGGGTCCGGGGTGGGGCCGGTCGGGAGATGGACGGCGTCCGGCGCGGGGTCAGGCGCCGACGGGGGCGGCGGCGGGCGCGCCGGGGCCGGCGTCCAGGTCGGCGCGGTCGGTCTGGAGAAGGTCGAACATCTTGCCGCCCAGGCTGGACAGCTCCTTGACGCTGGCGGCCACGCTCTCCAGCGAGGCGAGCTGCTGCTGCGTGGCCGCGGCGGTCTCCTGCGCGGCGGCGGCGTTCTGCTCGCTGATGTCGGTGGCGCGGGTGACGGCGTCGGCGATCATCTGGTTGCGCGACTGGGCCTCGCCGGTGAGCACGGCCACCTGGGCGATCTCGTCGCGCAGGCGGGCCACCTGGGTGATGCTCTCGCGCAGGGCGTCGGCGGCGCGGTCGGCGCCGCCCGCGCCCTCGGCGATGTCGCCCCGGGCGCCGCTGATGGCGTCGGCCACCAGGGCGATCTCGTCGCGCACCTGGGCCACGATGCGCCCGATGCGGAGCGCCGACTGGGCGCTGCCCTCGGCCAGCTTGCGCACCTCGTCCGCCACCACCGCGAAGCCGCGGCCGTGGTCGCCGGCGCGCGCGGCCTCGATGGCGGCGTTCAGCGCCAGCAGGTTGGTCTGCTCGGCCACGTCGTGGATGGCGGTGCTGATGGCGCCGATCTCGCCGCTGCGCTCGCGCAGGGTGTGCACCTCGCGCTCCACGGCGATCAGGCGCTCGGAGCCCTTCTTGACCCGCGCCACCAGCATCTCCACGTCGCGCCCCGCGCCCTCGGAGCGGCCCAGCGTCTCGCCGCCCAGCTGGTCGGCGCTCTGCAGGCGGCGGGCGATCTCCACGCTGCTGGCGCGCAGCCCCGAGATGGCCTCGGCGATGCTGCGGAAGTCCTCCGTCTGGCTGGCGGATCCCTCGCTCACCTCCTGCACGGCGGCGGTCACGCTCTCGCCCGTCACGCGCAGCTCGCCCGCCACGGCGTCCACCTCGCGCGCCAGGGCCGTCAGCTCCTCGGCGGCGATGCGCACGCGGTCGTCCACGCGGCGCAGGTGCAGGGCGATGCCCAGCGGCGACTCCAGCAGGTTCAGGTAGCCTTCGTGCCCCTCTTCGAAGGGGTCGGCGGCGGGACGCTCCATCCAGAGCGCGGCCTCCACGGCCTCGTGGTAGCGGATGGGATACACCAGCAGGCTGCGGGCGGCGGTGCGCTCGCGGTCGGGCCGGCCGCCGCGCAGCACCGCCTCCACCCGCGCCGGGTCGCCCACGCCGGGGTCGCCGCCGATCTGGGCGGGCACGCCCACCTCGTCCAGCGCCCACAGCGCGGCGCCGCGCAGCTCGAAGTCGTCGGCCAGGGCGCCCAGCGAGCGGCGCGACACCTCGTCCACGTTGCTGGAAAGCAGCAGGTCCACCGCCAGTGCCTGGGCGCGTACCTTCAGCCGGTTCTCGTCGAACAGGTTGTAGCGCACCGTGGCCCAGAAGAAGCCCACGGGCATGAGCACCCAGAACAGGTCGGCGAGCTGCAGGCGGGGCAGCACCTCGGCCGCGAAGCCGGCGCCCACCACGGGCACGGCGCGCAGCCACGCGGGCCCCAGCCCCAGCAGGATGCCGGCGCCCGCCCACACCAGCTGCTTGCGGCCGCGCGCGCTGGCGGTGGCCCGCCAACCGGCCGCGAACAGCGCCAGGCTGCCGAAGAAGGCCAGCCCGTCGGCCACCTTGAACACGGCGCCGACGGCCGCCGCCGCGCCCAGCGAGCCGCCCACCACGGCGGCCACCTGCGCCACCCACAGCGCCAGCGCCACCGCGTACGCCGCCGCGAAGCCGCGAAGCCAGCCCACGGCCTGCCGCGGGTACGCGAGCGCCGCCGCGAAGTGCACCAGCGACACCCCGTTGAGCGCCACGCCCAGCGCGAACACGGCGTACCCCAGGTCGGCCTCGGGCGCGCCGCGGGTCATCTGGAAGATGGGCAGGTACAGCGTCCACGAGGCGGCGTGGATGAGGAAGGCGGGCCCGGCCGGCACGTTGCCCGCGCGGCGGTAGGCGCTGAATCCCACCATCAGGAAGCCGTACGCCATGGCCGCGAACGCGAACGCCGACTCGCGCTCGGCGCCCCCGGCCGCGGACAGCAGGCCGTCCAGGCTGAAGACGATGAGGGACAGGAGCGAGAACCCGGCGAAGACCCCGGCTGCGGTCCGGAAGAACGCTCTCATCGACACGGCTCCAGGGGTTTCGCGGCGCGCGGAAGGCGGTCGGCGCGCCAGGTGTTTCGGAGGAATGGGGAAACCGGTCTGTACGAAAGAATCTACAGCCCGCGCCTTCCGCCGCAATGGAATCCGTTCGGCCGCCCGATGGCGGTACCCGTCCGCCCTTGACGCTGCCCGCGCCGGGTGGCACATCCCGTATGCGGCCGACCGAGCCCGCGCCCTCCCGACGCCGCGCTCCGGCAGATGGGGGGGTTGCGGGTGATGGACGGGCGCGGCGGCTTCCCGTCCGCCGCGCACGTGATGAGGTCGACGGGCGATGCTCCGCCGACGCGTGCCGGCCAATGGAGTCCGTCAACCGCACGCCGCGCGCCGGCCGCCGGATCGCTTCGCACCCGGCACCCCGCGGCCGGCCCCCTTCCACCAGACGAGGACCGATGAGCGCTTCCAGCAGCGACGCCCACCACCGCGCGGCGGCGGAGCGCGGGCCCGTGCGCCTGGCGGTCGTCACCGTCAGCGACTCGCGGACGGCGGAGACGGACGTGAACGGCCGCTTTCTCCACGAGGCGGCTGAGGCAGCGGGGCACGTGGTGGCCGCCTACCGGGTGATCCGCGACGAGCCGGCGGAGGTGGAGGCGGCGCTGGACGAGGCGGCGGGCGCGGCGCAGGTGGCGGTGTTCAACGGCGGCACCGGCATCGCGCGGCGCGACACCACCTACGACGCGCTGTCGCGGCGGCTGGAGAAGACGCTGCCCGGCTTCGGCGAGCTGTTCCGCATGCTGTCGTGGGAGCAGGTGGGCGCCGCGGCCATGCTGTCGCGCGCCACGGCCGGCGTGTACCGCGGGTGCGTGGTGTTCTCGGTGCCCGGCTCGCCCGCCGCCGTCCGCCTGGCCTGGGAGCGGCTGATCGCGCCCGAGCTGGAGCACCTGGCCTGGGAGCTGGTGCGGTGAGCGCTGCCGCGGGACCGGAAGTGTCGGACGCCGGGCGAGCCGGAGGCGCCAGGGTCCCGCGCGCACCAACAGCGAAGCGCCCGCCTCGACATCCGGGACGGGCGCCGAACTGATGGGTGGGCGTGTCCAACGCGACCTGCGCGTCACCCAGGGTCCAGCGTGGGCCGGCGCCTTCCACGGGGATGAACCCCGTGGCTGGAGCTACAATCTTCCTCCGGGCGAACGGCGGGCCCGCGCGGAGGGAAGATCCCACACGAAGCTCATGAAGCGCTCGCCTTCTCCCGCTGCGGAGAGGGTGGCGGCTCTCAGGCCGCCGGGTGGGGGCCCTCCTCGGCCTCCGTAAGCGCCTGGTAGTCGGCGTCGCTGAGCTCCACGGCGGCGGCGGCGGTGTTCTCCTCCAGGTGCTTCACGGAGCCGGTGCCGGGGATGGGGAGCATGGTGGGCGAGCGGCGCAGCAGCCACGCCAGGGCCACCTGCGACGGCGTGGCGCCCGTGCGGCGGGCGACCTCGTCCAGCACGCCGCCCTTCTCGCCCACCTTGCCGGCGGCCAGCGGGAACCAGGGGATGAAGGCGATGCCCTGCTCGGCGCACAGGTCCACCATCCCGTCCCACTTGCGGTCGCCCAGGTTGTACAGGTTCTGCACCGAGACGATGGTGGCGCTCTTCCGCGCGCGCTCCAGCTCCTCGGCGTTCACCTCCGACAGCCCGATGTGGCGCACCAGGCCCTCGCGCTGCGCGTCCGTCAGCACGCCCAGCGATTCCTCCACCGGCACGTCGGGGTCGATGCGGTGAAGCTGGTACAGGTCGATGCGCTCCACGCGCAGCCGCTTGAGGCTTCCCTCCAGCGCCCGGCGCAGGTGCTCCGGGCGGCCGTTGGGCGACCACTGGTCGGGCCCCGCGCGCTCCAGGCCCGCCTTGGTGGCGATCACCAGGCCCTGCGGATACGGATGCAGCGTGTCGCCGATGAGCCGCTCGCTCACGTGCGGGCCGTACGAGTCGGCCGTGTCGATCAGGTTGATGCCCAGCTCCACCGTGCGCTTCAGCACGCGCCGCGCCTCGGCCTCGTCGCGCGGCTCGCCCCAGATGCCGGGGCCCGTGATGCGCATGGCGCCGAACCCCAGCCGGTGCACGGGCAGGTCACCGCCCAGCAGGAACGTGCCACTCCGCGCCGCCACTCCGTCCAACGCTCCGCTCATCGTCGCTCCCCCGCTCGCCGTGTCCACGCCCCGGCGCCCGCCCCCCGGCCGGCGCCGCCATCCCACGATGCATCGGTCCGAAGATATCATGCCGCGGAAGCCCGTACGCCGGCCGCCGTCGATGTCCGTGCGCCGTCGGTCGGAGAGGCCGTCCGTCGATTCACGCGCGCGCCGCCTGGCGCTTTGACTTCCTTCCGAATTGCGGATAGAGAGCGAATCCGCTTCACCGCATCCTCCGATCCTCCGCCGTTCAGCACCGTGGATCGTTCCCGCCGGTACGTCGATACTGGAGGGACTGCTGTGGCGGCGGCATTCGGACGCCGCGACATCCAGCCACATGCGGGCTTTCAGCGCTGGACGTCCAATCCCATGGTGCGGCTCGCTCGCGCCGGCGCGGGGAACTCCGTTCGGCCCTGAGCCACCCCGGCGCGCGCAACGCCACCATCTGGCGGCAAACGGAATGTGCGCTTATGCTGCGTCCTTTCGGGACGTACCGTCGCCGACCACGAGGCACTCGCACATGAGCCACGATCCGGCAGCGCGCGCCGAGCGCCGCGCCCCCACGCCAGCCGCCGCGCGGCCCAAGGGCTCGCCTCGCGGGCACGGCCGCTACTCGCCCGTGCCCCCCGTGCCCAGCCTGCCGCGGCACGAGCTGGCCGTGCTGCGCGACCACGCCGGGCCGCTGGGCCTGTTGTTCTGGCAGTGCCTGTCGGACGTGCTGCTGTGGGCGGCGGCGGACCGGCGCGAGGGGCTGTTCCACCCGCGCGGGCGGGCGCAGGCCGAGGCCCTGGCCTACACGCTGCGCGAGGTGCCCGAGCTGGCGGACCCCGTGGCCGGCCTGGTGCAGGTGTCCGCCATGCCCGAGCTGGCCGTGCCCGCTCGCGTGGCCGACGCCTGCGAGCAGGTGATGCGGTGGGCCGAGCAGCACGGGATGAAGGAGACGGCGGCCCAGTTCGCCGAGGCGGCCGCCCGCATCGAGCCCGACCGCTCGTCCCGCTGCTACACCGCCGGCCGCACCTGCCGCCACGTGGGCGACGCCGGCCGTGCCGCCTTGTGGTTCCGCCGCGCCGAGCGCCTGGCCCGCCGCGCCGGCAACCAGATCGACTTCGCCATCGCCCACCTGGGATACGGCAACCTGGAGAACGACCTGGGGCGGTTCGCCGCCGCCAAGGACCATCTCGGCAAGGCGGAGCGGGCCGCGCTGCGGGTGGGCAAGCGTTCCCTTGCCGCGGCCGTCCAGCACGACCTGATGGCGGTGTCGATCCACGCAGGCGAGCTGACCGAGGCAGTGGAGCACGCGCAGAAGGCCGTGGATCTGTATCCGCGGCGCCACGTGCGCCTGCCCGAGCTGGCGCACGACGTGGCCTTCCTCTGGCTGCGATGCGGCCACTTCTCCAGCGCACTGGCCATGCTGGAGAAGGCGGTTCCCAAGATGGAATTCGGTCCGCACCGGATGCTCGCCCTCGCCACGATCGCGCGCTCGGCAGCCGCCGTGCGGGACAAGATCCGCTACGAGCGGGCGAGCGAGGAGGTGCTTCGCTACACCGTTCGCGATGCGGAGCGGGCGGCAAGCTGCTTCTACCACCTGGCCGAAGGGGCTCGATCGTTCCAGCAGGAGGCGCGCGCGACGGACCTGGCGACGCGCGCGCTTGCAGCGGCCCGTGAGCGCGAGAACGTGACCGTGGTCGGCCTGGCGGAGCGGCTGATCGAGTCCATCCGCGCCGGCCGGGAGGGCGACGTGGATACCGTACCACCCGCTGGAAGCGCCATCGACATCGTGACCCAGGCGCTGCTGGAGCGCGTGGAGAGGATGCCCGCTCCGGCCCGAGGTGCCGGAACGGGCTCCGTTCCCGACGTGTCCGGATAGACCCTACGGATGCGGGCAGTAGTTGTAGCCCGAGCCGTATGTCCCGCCGTTCTCCTCGGGCGGGATGCACGGCGGGGGCGTGGTGTCGTCCGCGTGCGGCCCCTTCGCAGCCGCTTTCGTGGCGGGGGCGATCGGAGCGTGGCCGCCGCGGGTCGGCGTGCGGAGATAGCCGCTCCCGCCGAAGCCGGTGCTCTCGGGCGGCGGGCACATGCCCGGGGCGTTGTATCCGCTGCCCGCGCTACCCGTGTTGCTCACGCAGGGCGCGAGATCGTATCCCGATCCGTACGTCCCCCCGTTGTCGAACGACGCGCAGTCCCTGGACGTCCCCGTGTTGGCCAGGCAGGGATCCAGGTTGTAGCCCGAGCCGTACGTGCCGCCGTTGTCCGCGTGCATCGTGACGCCGCTCCCGGCCCTGTCGCCGGGGGCGGCTTTGCTGTTCCGGAAGCCCGGATCGGTGGGCGAGCGGCCGGCGTCGCAGGCGGCCAGCAAGGCGGCGAGGGCGAACGCGGCGAGGGCGGGTCGCACGTGCATCATGGGAGACCTCTCGGGTGATGGATAAGTGGACGGCATGGACGGTACGCGGCAAGCTAATGGCCCCGCACCCAAGAAGCCACTCACGGTGGTACAGCATCTCCAAACCGTACTACGGCGCGTGGCGGCCTTCGCACGGCATGCGACGAAAGGATTGACGGCTTCCGGTTGTGAGGCGTAGTCTGCGGAGGGTGTATCCACCGTCCACTTTAGCCGCACGCCGAGCCATGAGCACGCCCTCCGACCGCGGGCCCGCCGCCCGACGCTGGTGCGTTCCGCCCGCGCTGCTGCGCGAGCCGCACGAGACGCTGGAGGGCGCGCACGTGCTGGACGAGGTGCCGGGCGAGCTGGGGCTGGTGTTGTGGGAGTCGCTGCGGGACGTGCTGCTGTGGGCCGAGGCGGGCGAGGGCCAGCGGGCGGGGCTGTTCCAGGACGGGGCCGCGCCGGTTCGCTTCGAGCGCATCCGCGACGCGCGGCCCGAGGTGGGCGTCGAGCTTGCGCTTACCACGGTGGCGGCCCTGGTGGCCGATCCCGCGGCGGCCATCCCCGCGCTGCTCGCCACCGTCTGCGCCGAGGTGGCCCGCTGGGCCGAGGAGCGCGGGTGCGGCACCACGGCGCTGTCGTACGCGCAGGCCGCCGCGCTGGCCTGCCCGGACGATCCCGACCCCGCGGTGGAGGTGGGGCGCATGGCGTTGCGCCAGGGCCGGCTGCAGCGCGCGGAGTCGTGGCTGCGGCGCGGCGTGGGGGTGGCGCGGCGGGGCCAGGGGTGGGCCGCCTACACCCGCGCGTACCTGGCGCTGGGCGAGCTGCTCCGCGCCCGCGGAAGGGCCGAAGACGCGCGCCGCCACCTGCTGAAATCGGTGCGCGCCGCCCGCCGCTTCGGGGTGCCGGAGGTGCGCGGCGACGCGTGGCACCTGCTGTTCCTGCTGGCGCGCGACGGCGGCGAGCACGCCCAGGCCGAGCGCATGGCGGGCCTGGCGGTGCGCGCATACGGCCGCGGGCACCCGCGCCTGCCCGTGCTGCTGCTGGACCTGGCGCGCCTGTGGGTGGCCCGCGACGAGTTCACGCGCGCCGTGCCCGTGCTGAAGCGCGTGGCCGAGCGGCAGGGCGAGCCCCGCGACAACGCCGGCGCCCTGGCCCTGCTGGCCCGCGCCGCCGCCGGCGCCGGCGACCGCCCCACCTTCGAGGAGGCGTGGTCCCGCGCCTGGAGCGTCATCCGCCACCTGGAAGACCCGCTGGTGCCGCCCTCCGCGCTGGTGGACCTGTCCCGCGCGGCCGCCATGCTGGGCGACTGGGACCGGATGGAGCAGGCGGTCCGCCGCCGCGAGCCCGCCACCCCGGCCTCCCGACCCCGCCGCGACGCGACGCCCGAGACGCATCCGTAGCGGCGACCGGCCGCCCCTGCGAGCGCCCTTTCGCCGACGTTCTCCGGACGGCGCGTCGCGGATGAACGCGCGGCCGGCCCGGTCTTCGACGGCACCGCGTCTGCGCGCTCCTACACGGACCGCTCGAGCATGCGGGCGATCTCCTCGTCGAACGTGGCGTAGCTCATCCCGAACCCGTCCCCCAGCCCCAGCCTGCAGCCCGAGGCCCGCATCCAGTCCGCGAGGCCGGCGGGCTCGTCGTCCGTGCCCTGGCTCGGGGGTCCGGCGAGCCGGCGGCGCACTCCTACGCCCGGGCCGGGACACACGTCGAAGCACCACAGCTCGTCGAAGCCGGTGAACAGGCTCGGCAGGTGGACGGCCCGCGTGAGGAGGGCGCCGGGAGCGAGCAGCGCGCCGTCCACGAACCGGCACTCGGGGTGTCGGCGGACGATCCCGGATACGACGGGGATGTGGCGCAGGTCGGTCGTGCTGTCCACCGAGGTGACCAGCACGGCTCCGAACGGATCGAGGAGGTGGGAAAGCTGCCCGAGCAGATCCCCGATGCTCGTGTCGACCCACCCCGTCGTCAGCTTCATGGGATACCTGTGCGCGTTGGGGCGCGGTTCGGATGCGGACGCGTACGGTGCGCGCCTGGTGGAGCGGGCTGCCGGCGCCTCGCCGAGCCGAATGTACGTCCCGCCACTCGCGCGCGCCGCACGCCGCGCGTATCGTACGCGTGGCGTGTCGTCCGCCTCCCGGCCCTCCTGACGACTTCCTGACCTTGCCCTGACGCCCGGTCCACCGCTTGCGGCCGGGGGGGCGTATGCTTACGGTGCGGCCCTTCGCGCCATTCGCGGAGAACTCCTGGCGAAACGGAACGTGATCCTCAAGCGTCCCCCTCCCGGCGCCCGCTCGCCGGTCGTGATCGTGCTGCTTCTGCTGGCGCTGGCGCTGTCGGGCGCGCTGGCGTACGAGGCGCAGGTGGCCGCGCGCTCGCACCGCGCGACGGCCGAGGGGGCGCTACGCGACTACTCGGCGGTGTCGGCGTTCCTGGTGTCGCGCATGGCCAAGCAGGGGGTGGCCAACGTCACCGGGATGCGCGTGTACCCGTTCGAGGAGGTGCACGTGCGCAGGGGCGAGTCGCCGCCGCCGCTGCCCGTGCTGCTGCACAAGGCGCACATGCCCGAGTGCCGCACCTGCTTCGCGCTGGACTCGGTGCGCGGCTACTTTCGCCTGGACCTGCGCGACGGATCGATGGAAAGCACGGGCGAGGCGCCCTCGCCGGCGTTCCGCGCGTGGCTGGCGGACACGGTGCGCGCCTGGTACCGGCACCGCGTGCGCGACGAGTCGAGCTGGGAGTTCCAGGCGCTGGTGGGCCACATCGCCGGCCGCGACCGCGCCGTGGGCTACGTGCTGCGCCGGGACGAGGCGGGCGTGCCGGCGCTCATCTACGGCTTCGAGACGGCGCCCCGCGACTTCGTGCGGGCGGCGTTCAAGCGCATCCTTCCCAGCCCCTACCTGCTTCCCGGCGCCCTCACCCGCGGCCTGCCCAACGACTCGCTGATCTCGCTCGTCGCCACGGACGCGTCGGGGCGCGAGGTGCTGCGCTCGCCGCGTCAGTACCCCGCGACCTTCGCCGCCACGGACACCCTGGGGCAGCAGTTCGGCGGGCTGGTGGTGCGCGTGGCGCTGCGCCCCTCGGCGGCGGAGCGGCTGGTGATCGGCGGGCTGCCGCGCTCGCGGCTGCCGGTGCTGCTGGGGCTCTTCACCCTCGCCGCCGGCCTGGTGGCGACGGCGCTTCTGCAGCTTCGCCGCGAGCGCGAGCTTTCGCGGCTGCGGTCCGATTTCGTCTCCGGGGTGTCGCACGAGCTGCGCACGCCGCTCGCGCAGATCCGCATGTTCGCCGAGACGCTGCGCCTGGGGCGGGTGCGGACGGAGGGCGAGCGGGCGCGCTCCATCGAGATCATCGACCAGGAGGCGCGGCGGCTTTCGAACCTGGTGGACAACGTGCTGCACTTCTCGCGCGCGGAGCGGCGGGCGGTGCGGCTGGCGCCCGAGCCGCTGGACCTGGCCCGCTTGGCCCGCGAGGCGGTGGAGGCGTTCGGCCCCCTGGCGCGCTCGCGGCGCACGGAGGTGGCGGTGGCGCTGGAGGACGGGGTGCCGGCCGTGGTGGACCGCGGCGCCTTCCGCCAGGTGCTGCTGAACCTGCTGGACAACGCGGTGAAGTACGGCCCGCCCGGCCAGACGGTGGTGCTGGGCCTGGCCCGCGTGGGCGACCGCGCGCGCGTGTGGGTGGAGGACCGCGGCCCCGGCATTCCCGCGCGCGACCGGGAGCGGGTGTTCGCGCCCTTCTACCGCCTGGAGCGCGACGCGGGATCCGCCGTGGCGGGAAGCGGGATCGGGCTGGCGGTGGTGGGCGAGCTCGTGGCGCTGCACGGCGGCCGCGCCTGGGCCGAGGAGGGCGCGGCGGGGGGCGCGCGCTTCGTCGTGGAGCTTCCCCTGGCGCCCAGCGCCGAGGCGGCGGATGCGCCGGAGCGGGCGGAGCGCGCGCAGGAGGCGGCGGTATGAAGCGCATCCTGGTGGTGGAGGACAACCCGGACCTGGCGTTCGGGCTGCGCAACAACCTGGAGATCGAGGGATACCAGGTGGAGGTGCGCGGCGACGGCGCTTCGGGCTTGGCGCGCGCGCTGGAGTGGGCGCCCGACCTGCTTGTGCTGGACCTGATGCTGCCCGAGATGGACGGCTACCGCGTGCTGCACGAGCTGCGGCGCGAGGGGGCGGCGGTGCCCGTGCTGATCCTGACGGCCAAGGGCGACGAGACGGACAAGGTGCGCGGCTTTCGGCTGGGCGCGGACGACTACGTGACCAAGCCGTTCGGGCTGCTGGAGCTGCTGGCCCGTGTGGAGGCCCTGCTGCGCCGCACGGCCGCCGGCGCCGCCCCGGTGGCCGCCGCCCGCGACCGCTTCGGCAGCGTGGAGGTGGACCGCGATGCGCGCTCGGTGGCCCGCGCGGGCGGGAGCGTGCAGCTCACGCCCAAGGAGTACGACCTGCTGCTGGCGCTGATGGACCGCGGCGGCAAGGTGGCCAGCCGCGTGGAGCTGATGCGCGAGGTGTGGGGCCACCGCGCCGCCATCCTGAGCCGCACGGTGGACACGCACGTGGCCGAGCTGCGCCGCAAGCTGGAGGACGACCCCGCCCACCCGCGCCACATCCTGACGATTCGGAAGGCGGGGTATCGGTTCCAGGGCTAGGGGACGACCCCACCGGCGTGATCGGTTCGGCGAGGGGCGCGTAGCGGAAAGCCGAGGTCTGCACCGTGCCTCGGGTTGAAACCCGGGCCTGCAACGACGTACTGCCCTGCCTTCGCAGGGCGGCGTCCGAGCGGGGCCGGGTGTTTTTGCGTGTGGCGGGATTCCGCGTCCAACGGCGGGACACGGGGTAGTCGGCAGTTTTCGCATACATTTTCGCGGGACGGGAGGCGCCTCGCGGTCCGTCTTGCGTGCACTTATCCGCGTTTCAGCTTTGGCGGAAGGGAAGGGGAGATCATTCTCGATCTCGCCGCGCAGCTCCCCGAAGCCGCGGCGGGGGAGCGCGGCGGCGTGTCGGAAAGCGCCAGCGACCCGCGTGCAGGGGGCGGTCTTGACGCGGGGGTGGGATCGCTGGTGGGACGGGTCAGGCGGCAACGTCCGGATCACCGCGGCTGGAATGCGGTCGGCGCTTCCGGAACATCAAGGATGTACCACGATTTCCGGTTCTCTCGCGGATTCCGGTGCT
Source organism: Gemmatimonadota bacterium (assembly GCA_028287185.1). Classification (GTDB taxonomy): domain Bacteria; phylum Gemmatimonadota; class Gemmatimonadetes; order Longimicrobiales; family Longimicrobiaceae; genus JAQBQD01. The sequence continues at coordinate 53,146 of JAQBQD010000161.1, forward strand.
GCCTCCAGAGCTTCCCCGCTTCCGGTTCCGGAGCGTTCCTCTGCAACCCGGTTTGATCCCCGGGAGGACACCAAGGGCGTAGAGGCGCGTCCCGGAGAGCGGTTGCGAAAGCGATCGTGACCCGAAGGGCGGAGACGGACGGGGGCTGTTTCCCGGCCGGCTCCGTTTTGCTGGCGATCGTTGTTTGATCGCCAGCAAAATAGAGCGCGGTGACCGCGTAGCGGGCATTCGCCCAAGGTCTTCTCGCCGGCGCCCTCCGTCGAGGCTCAGAGACGGCGGAGGCGGACGCGGCTCACTCGATGGTTGGGGCCCTTCTCCAGGATCAGCCGGGCGCGCTCGCGGGTGGGGGCGATGTTCTCGCGCAGGTTCAGGCCGTTGATGTCGCGCCAGATGCCCAGCGCCAGCCTCTCGGCTTCGTCGTCCGGCAGCTTCGCCAGGTCGCGGAAGAACGACTCGGGGTTCTGGAACGCGGTCTCGCGAAGATGGTGGAAGCGCTCCACGAACCAGTGCTTGAGGTCGGCCTCGGGCGCGTCGATGTAGAGCGAGAAGTCGAAGAAGTCGGAGACGAAGACGCGCGCGCTGCGGTCCACGCCCGGCGTGCCGCTCTGGAGCACGTTGAGGCCTTCGACGATGACGATGTCGGGCCGCTCCACCACCTGCACGCGGTCGGGCACCACGTCGTAGACCATGTGCGAGTAGGTGGGCGCCTCCACCCGCTCGCGGCCCGACTTGAGCTCGCTGAGGAAGCGCACCAGCCGGCGCAGGTCGTAGCTTTCCGGAAAGCCCTTGCGGCGCATGATGCCGCGCTCTTCCAGCACCTGGTTGGGAAAGAGGAAGCCGTCGGTCGTCACCAGGTCCACGCGCGGGTGGTCGGGCCAGCGCGACAGCAGCGCCCGCAGCACGCGCGAGGTGGTGCTCTTGCCCGCCGCCACGCTGCCGGCGACGCCGATGACGTACGGCACCTTGGCCGCCACGCGCCCCAAGAAGGTGTCCGTGGCGCGGAACAGCGCCTGGGCGGCGGCCACGTGCAGGTTGAGCAGGCGAGAGAGGGGGAGGTACACCTCCGTGACCTCGTCCAGCGACACCTCCTCGCTCACCCCGCTCAGCTCGGCCAGGTCGGCCTCGGAGAGCGTGAGCGGCGTGGCGCCGCGAAGCTTCGCCCACTCGGCGCGCGACATCTCCACGAAGGGTGAGCGCCCCTCGCCGGGGCGCACGCGGCGGTGGCCGCTCACGCCACGGCCGCCTCCCCCGCGGCGGCACGGTGCGCGGGCACGTGCGCGGCGGTGCGCGCCATCATCCCCGCGGCGGCCAGGCCCACGACGGCCACGCCGCTCCACAGCGCGCCCGGCCCCAGGCGGTCCATCACCCACGTGCCCAGCCCCGGCCCCACGGTGAAGCCGATGCCGAACGCCATGGAGTAGGCGCCCATGTACTCGCCGCGGCGCCGCGCGGGGGCCACATCGGCCACGTAGCTGCTCATGGAGGGAAAGAGGATCATCTCGCCGAAGGTCCACACCACCACCGTCACCGCCGCCGTCCACACCCCCGTCACCAGCCCCAGCCCCGCGAACCCGGCCGTCGCCAGCACGGCGCCGACGACCAGCGAGGTGCGGTGCGCCCAGTGCGCGGTGGCCAGGTTCAGCGGCACCTCCAGCAGCACGATGAGCACCGTGTTGACGGCGAACAGCATCCCGAAGGTGCTTTCGCGCAGGTGGAGGTCGCGCACCAGGAAGAGCGGCATGGGCCCCAGGTGCTGGAAGAAGACGGCGGAGACCAGGACCACGGAGGCCAGGAAGAAGAGCATGGGCCGGTCGCGCAGCACGCCCGCGTGGTGCACGCCGTGCTCGCCCGCGGGAACGGCCAGCCGCCGGCGCAGCACCGTGCGCCGCAGCAGCGCCCACGAGACCAGCGCGGCCGCCAGAGAGGTGGCGGCGTCCACCACGAAGAGCGCGCGGAACGACACGGCCGCCAGGAACCCGCCCACCGCCGGCCCGATGCTCATCCCCAGGTTCACGGCCAGGCGGATGAGGGCGATGCCGGCCTTGCGCTGCTCGGGCGGCACCAGGCTGGTCATGGCGGTCAGGTTCGCCGGCCGGCCCGCCTCGTTGGTGACGGACCACACGACGGCGATGGCCAGCACGCCGGCGAAGGTGTGCACGAAGGGGAAGGCGAGCAGGGTGGCGCCCGTGAGCACCAGCGAGCCCACCATCACCGCCAGCGCGCCCAGCCGGTCGCACAGGCGCCCGCCCAGCGGCGAGCCCAGCAGGCTGGCGGCGCCGTAGGCCGTGAGCACCAGCCCCGCGCGCTCGGCCGGGAAGTGCAGCGAGCGCGTGAGGTACAGCACCAGGAAGGGCAGCGCCATGGTGCCCATGCGGTTGACCAGCGTGGCACCGGCCAGGGCCCAGATCTCCCGCGGAAGGCCGTCCAGGCCGCGCCACGGGTTCATCGAGATCGCCAAGGTACGGACGGCTCCTTTCGCATGCGCGAGGGAAAACGCGAGGGGCCGGCGGCGCCCCCGTGGCACCGCCGGCCCCTTGAAGTGTGGCACCCCGCGGCGCCGCGAGCAACCGGCGGGGGTCCGGACGGCGCTACATCGGCATCGTCGGCTCTTCGGACGACGGCGGCGGAAGGTCGTCTTCCATCGACGGGTCCGTGGTTGAGCAACGTCGGCGGAGGGAGGTGGACGGGCCTCGATACGACGGGCGGCACGGCTCATCCCGCACCGTGTCCCGGTGCGTGCAGTTTCCGTCGATCACGGATCGATCGACCGTGGATGCTACGCCGCCGCCGTGCGCCGCCGGCCGCCGGGGAGCATGGCGCGGAGGGCGGCCCACTCGCCGTGGCGGAAGAAGCGGGTGGCGAAGAGCAGGGCGGGCATGGCGGCCAGCAGGGCCAGCTTCGCGCCGACGCCGGCGGCGGAGAGCGGCGCCACGCCCCTCGACGCGATCCACCAGTCCGCCGCGTACAGGCCGCCCACGATGGCGGCCAGGTGCAGCAGCCGGCCCCACTCGTAGGGGACGGGATAGACGCGGTTGGACTGCCACGCCCCCAGCGCCGCCATCACGGCGTACGCGGCCGGCGTCGCGGCGGCCACGCCCACCATGCCCCAGCGCGACTCGGCGAAGATGCAGATGCCCAGGTTGAGCACGGCCCCCGCGCCCGCGATCCAGGGCAGCACGCCCGTCCTGCGCTCGATGTAGAGCCCGGCGGTGACCACGGTGTAGACGCCGCTGAACACGTAGCCCAGCAGGATGACGGGCACGATGGGCAGCCCCAGCCAGTACGCCGCCTTCTCGTAGTGGTGCACGGCGGGGATGCTGGTGAGGGTGGGCAGCAGCACCGACACGCCCAGGAACACCGCGCCGCAGATGAGCATGAGCGCGGTCAGCACGCGCGAGAAGAGCTGCGGCGCGCCCGGATCCTTCGCGTGCTGGAGCGAGAAGGGCGTCCACGCCATGCGGAACATCTGCACCACCAGCAGCATCGCCACGCCCAGCTTGTAGTTGAAGCCGTAGATGCCCACCACGTCCTTGGACGTCATGTGGTACATCGACGACGCCACGTGCTCGGGCAGGTAGTTCAGCACGATGCGGTCGCCGTTCTCCACCAGCATCACCGCCAGCATGGCCGGCATGATGGGCAGCGCGTACTTCCAGAGCGGCTTCCACGCGGCCCCGCGCAGCCCCGCGGGGCGGAACAGGCGGGCAATCTCGCCCAGGAAGAGCGCCAGCACCACCAGGTTCGCGGCCAGGTTGGCCAGGAAGATGGACTCCACCCCGTGGTGCAGCGTGCCGATGAGCACCACGTTGAGCCCCACGCTGACGCCCACGAACAGCAGCCGCAGCACCGCGTAGCGCATGGAGCGGTTGGTCATGCGCAGGTGCGCGTACGGCACCGCCAGCAGCGCGTCCGTGTAGACGATGGCGATCATGTAGCGGAACGACGACGCGTCCAGCCGGGCCCACGGGGCCAGCGAGGGCGCGGCGGCGAAGGCCAGCGCCGCGATCACCCCGCCCACCGCCAGCACCATCCCGAACGACATGCTGAACGCACGCTGCCGGTCGGCCAGCGGCGCGTCCTTCACCTGGGCGGCGTTGCGCATGTACGCCACGTCCATCCCCAGGTACAGCGCGATGGAGATGATGGGGATGTACGAGTAGACGACGCTCTGGATGCCGTTCTGCGCCGGGTCGAACTGGTGCGCGTAGTAGGGCTGCAGCAGGTAGCTGAGCAGGCGGCCCACGATGGAGCTGAGCCCGTACACCAGCGACTCCGACCCCAGCCGCTTGAGCTTGGCCCCGAAGCCCCCCGGCGCCGACGCCCCCGCCCCCGACCCGCCCGCCGTTCCCGTGGACGCCGCCGCCTGCGCCGCGTCCGCGGTGGCCCGCGCATCCGCCCCCGGCCTGTCCCGTCCGTCCGCCATCCGCTCGCCCGTGCCCGTGGATTTTCGATGGGTGCGCCGCGCCGTCGCCGGCCGGCCCGTGCAACCTAACGCGCCCCGCCGGCCCTCCGCACGGGGAGCGCCCACGGGGCGGCGGCGCAGGTGCGATCTCCGTGCCCGGTGCGGCCCGCGACGCAACCGGGTGCCGTCCGCACCGTCGTCGTTCTACATCCGCGCGCGGCTCAGCCCGCGGGCTTGCGGATGCACCAGGTGGTCATGCTGCGCCGGCCGTGCACCAGCGTGGTGCGCAGCGGGTCCAGCGGCCGGGCGTCCAGCTCGGCTTCCGCCGCGCGCAGCATGCGCTCGTCCACCAGGAAGCGCTCGCTGCCGTCGGGCAGCACGAAGCGGCGGCCGCCCAGGGGGCGCACCGCCTGCTCGATCGCCACGTCCGACGCCAGCCGCGCCCACAGCACCCTGCCAGGCCGCAGCACGCGCCACATCTCGCCCAGCATCGCCCGGAAGTGCGCCTCGTCGCGCGCGAAGTGCAGCACCGCGCTGCTGATGACGAAGTCGAACGCCGCATCGCTGAACGGCAGCGCCTCCACGGCCGCCACGCGGAAGCGGCCGGCGTCCAGCGAAGGCGCCAGCTCCGCCGCCAGCGCCCGCACGCGCGCCACGGCGTCGACGTCCGCGTCCACCGCTGCGACGCGGAAGCCGGCGCGCAGCAGGTAGACGAGGTTGCGCCCCGCCCCGCAGCCCGCGTCCAGCACCTCCATCCCCGGAGCCAGACGCCCCTTCAGAAGCTGGTCGAACAGGTACACGTCGATGCCGCCGAACCACTCCAGCAGCCCCGCGGGGCCGATCGGCGGGCCGGGCATCATCGGGAGCCGCAGGAAAGCGAGCGTGGCCGGCGGATCACAAGAGGCGCTTCCGGCGATGCGATTCCACACGGGGAGAGGAGGTCGGCGTGCATCGTCGATGGTTCCGTCGGAGGTGCAAAAGGGGCGTTCAGGGGATGCGAAGCGATGGTGCGGACGCCCCGCCCCGGCGCGCACCACTCGCCGGCCCTCCCCAGTCTGAATCGCCCGGTGATCGGGCCTGGCGATTCGCTGATGGCCGCGGTGCATCGTCTTCTAGCCCACCCGCGCTTCTGCGCGAACGGCCTCGCCGCGCGCGCGCCATCTGCGTACCGCGGAAACTTCATCCGGCACCGCCGCCAACCCGCGAAGGTAGGTTTCGCGCCGTCTCAGCCGCGGTTTCAACTACCCCTTACGGAGGCCGCCGTGCGCGAAAGTTGGGATGCCGCCACGGTCACCAATCCACCCCATCGCCGTCCCACGCCAACCATCCCGCCGCGCCGGCACGACGGGCGTGCAGCGAGGAGGTTTCCTCCGCGCGGAGCCAGCCTCCGCAGGGTGGCTTCGCGCAGTCGTTGCCGCGGATTCATCCGCCCGTGGCCTTCGCCGGTGCTGGCAGGGAGCCTCGACCCGGCCTTGTGCCCGCCGACCGCTGTCCGTTATATCGCCCGCCAGGCGCGGCGGAAGGGATTCCGTGGCGCGGCCCATTGACCGGAGGAAACGACCATGAAGTACACCCAGCTCGGCGGCACGGGCCTGTCGGTGTCGCGCATCTGCCTGGGGTGCATGAGCTACGGCACTCCCGAGTGGCGGCCGTGGGTCCTGGACGAGGCGGCGGCGCGGCCCTTCTTCCGGCGCGCGGTGGAGGCGGGCATCAACTTCTTCGACACGGCCGACATGTACTCGCGCGGCGTGAGCGAGGAGGTGACGGGCCGCGCCCTGCGCGAGTACGCCCGCATGGACGAGGTGGTGCTGGCGACGAAGGTGTTTTTTCCCGTGCGCGAGGGGCCCAACGGCAGCGGCCTGTCGCGCAAGCACATCGTGCAGGCGTGCGAGGACAGCCTGCGCCGCCTGGGGGTGGACGCCATCGACCTCTACCAGATCCACCGCTTCGACCCCGCCACGCCCATCGACGAGACGCTGGCCGCGCTGGACCACCTGGTCCGCCAGGGCAAGGTGCGCTACCTGGGCGCCAGCTCGGGCTACGCCTGGCAGCTCGCCATGGCGCTCTCCGCCTCGGAACGCAGCGGCTGGGCGCGCTTCGTGTCGATGCAGAACCACTACAACCTGCTGTACCGCGAGGAGGAGCGTGAGATGATCCCGCTGTGCCGCGCGCAGGGGCTGGGCGTGATCCCCTGGTCGCCGCTGGCACGCGGGGCGCTGGCTCGCGGCGCGGACGCCTTCGGGAAGCTGGACGCCACCGTGCGCGCCGGCAACGACGACTTCGCCGGCCGGCTGTACGATGCTCCCGGCGACGCGGACGTGGTGCGCGTGCTGCAGACGGTGGCGGACGCCCGCGGAGCCGCACCGGCCGAGGTGGCGCTGGCGTGGCTGCTGGCGAAGCCCGGCGTCACCGCTCCCATCGTGGGCGCCACCAGGGAGCACCACCTGGAGACGGCCATCCGCGCGGTGGAGCTGGAGCTGACGGCGGAAGAGATGGCCGCGCTGGAGGCGCCGTACCAGCCGCACGCCGTGCGCGGCCACTAGCAGTCGGTCACCGAAAAGCTGATGGATTCGGCTTCTCCTGCCGACGCTGCATGCTTGTCCCTCGGGAGGCGGGCCGAGGAAGAAGCTGTGCATCGTGAAGGCCTGAAGAGCCGGAGCGGGTGCGTCTGCCCGGTCTGATCCGCGTCGGCGAAGTGAGCGGACGGGCGCCGCGCCCGCACGCTGCTGGCGGCGGATGAGGACGAGGCGACGCGACGATCCCCGCCGCGCCGCACATCGGGCCTCTTCCTGTGATGCGAACGCGGCGTTCGCTCGAAACGCGGAGCCGGGAGCGGATCAGGCGTCCGTCGGGCTGCGGCCGGCGGGGGCCTCGGAGTCGGCCGGGGGCGCGGTGCCGTCCGGGGCGCCGGTGGGCGGGGATGCGTCGGTGGCGGCGCCCGCGGGAGGGACGGCGGGCTTCCTGGGGATGAGCAGCGAGGCGGCGACGGAGGCGGCGAGCAGCGCGCCCACGACGCCCAGCGAGATGCCGACGGGGATCTCGTAGTGGAAGAACGTCGCCAGCATCTTGCCGCCGATGAACACCAGCACCGCGGACAGGCCCAGCTTCAGGAAGCGGAACTTGCTCACCACGCCGGCCAGCAAGAAGTACATGGAGCGCAGTCCCAGGATGGCGAACACGTTGGACGTGTAGACGATGAAAGGGTCGCGCGTGACGGCGAAGACGGCGGGGATGGAATCGACCGCGAAGATCAGGTCGGTGGTCTCCACCAGGATCAGCACCACGAACAGCGGAGTGGCGGCGCGGCGCAGGCGGCCGGCTACGTCCATGCGGGTGAAGAAGTGCTGGCCGTCGTACTGCGGGCTCACGGGCAGCACGCGGCGGACGAGCTTGAGGACGGGGTTGGCCTCGGGCTCCACCTGCATCTCGTCGCTGGTGGCCATGCGGACGCCCGTGACCACCAGGAACGCGCCGAACACGTAGATGACCCAGTGGAAGCGCGCGATGAGGAACGCGCCGGCCGCGATCATCAGCCCGCGCATGATCAGCGCGCCCAGCACGCCCCAGAACAGCACCCGGTGCTGGTGCTTGGGCGGGACCTTGAAGTAGGTGAAGAGGAGGACGAAGACGAAGATGTTGTCCACCGAGAGCGCCAGCTCGATGACGTATCCCGTCAGGAACTCCAGCGCAGGCCCCCGCCCGGCGAAGCGGTGGATGCCGAAGCAGAAGCACAGAGCCAGCACCACCATGAGCGCGCTCCAGCGCCCCGCCTCGCGCATGGTGACCACGTGCGCGCGGCGGTTGAAGACGCCCAGGTCCACGGCCAGCAGAACCAGCACCACCGCGGCGAACAACGCCCACGGCCAGACGGAATGCACCAAGTCTCCTCCTCGGTTCTCGGGCCGCGTGCTCCGGTCCGAGGGTGCGCACCGCGCGCGAAAAAGGGCGCAGACCTCGTCGTCGGAATGCCGTTGCCGGTTCCGGTTGACGAAGGTCTCGCCCTGACGAAGCGGTCATCCCGCTCTCGCGTCCCAACCGGACCGTGCGGGGGTGCCCGCAGTCTTGACGATCCGGCCGCCGGGTTTCTCCCCGGTGGACTACTCCCCTTCTCGAATATGGCCGCAAGTTAGCCGCGCGCGGGGCCGGCTGTCAATGCGGTCACGTCTGCCCTTCCGCACGATCGGTGCCGCGAGGGCGCGTCTGCCTCCGCCGCCGCGGCCCGGAATGTAATGCTGGGGACAGCGGGCGGCGGATAGCTTCTGCGGTCCCGCCGGGGCCGCTCCCTCCGGAGCCGCCCCGGCGGACGATGCCCGGCCCGCGCTCCGCGGGCGGGCCCACCACGCAGGAGGACGTGTGGGGCGCCGGCGTTCGCGCCGCCCGAGCACAGCGGAGAGCGGCCAGGCCGGCCGCTCTCCGCTGTCGTGCAGGACCCCCTCGTTCCCGTGGAGCCGTGCTCCAAACCGTCCTCCGCCGCCCTCCCCTGCGCGCCGCCGCGGCCGCCCTGCTCGCGGCGCTCGCCACGCGCTCCGTCGCGCGCGCCGACCTGGTTCAGCCGGGCACCGCGGTGGGCACCCTGCCGCTCATCGAGGTGCCGGCGCGCGCGCGCGTGCCGGGCGACCTGCTCGTCGTGCTGCTCTCCGCCGACGGGGGCTGGGCGAAGCTGGACAGGGACGTCGCGGCGCGGCTCTCGGCCGAGGGGATTCCCGTCGTCGGGTGGAACAGCCTGAGCTACTACTCGCACCGCCGCTCGCCGGACGAGGCCGCCGCGGCGCTGGGAAGCGTGCTGCGCCACTACCTTCCGGCATGGCGGCGCGAGCGCGTCCTTCTCGTGGGATACTCGTTCGGCGCGGACGTGCTTCCGCTGATGGTGAACCGCCTGCCGCCGGACCTGCGCGCGCGGGTGGCGGGCGTCGCGCTGCTGGCCTTCAGCGGGGACGCGGAGTTCCAGTTCCACCTGGGTCACTGGGTGGGCAAGGTCGTCGGGCCGCGCTACGCCACGCTTCCCCAGGTGCGACGGCTGCGCGCGCTGCCCATCCTGTGCGTCCACGGACAGGGGGACGGGAGCTCCGTCTGCGAGCGGATCGGCACGCCCAACGTCACCGTGTTCGTCACCCGCGGCGGCCACAGCCTGGGCTCGGCGAGCGGCGTCGTGAGCGCCCTGCTGCTGCGCCAGGTCGCGCAGCTGTCCGGGCACCCGGCCCCGCCGCCGGACGGCGGCGCGCTCATCCCGCCCGCTCCCACGCGGGCCGCGGACGCGCGCTGCCCGGCGGCGCCAGCGGATGCGGGCGAGGGACGGCGAACGGTCGAGCAGACGCCGCTCCGGGCGGATCGGCCGCAATGAAAAGACGGCCGCCAAGTCCTGTGGCGGCCGTCTTCGTGCGCGCGGTCCTGGTCCGGGTGCTAGCAGCAGTCGCCGCCGCAGCAGCCGTCCTTGCAGCACTCGCAGTCGCAGCAGGGCTCCGTGTCGTCCATCATGCGTTCGCTCCCTCTGGAAAGCTCCGTCGTTCATCCCTCGTCCCGAAGCATACCGGCGCGGCCCCGGCGGATCAAGGGCGCCGTGCGGCGATGAGGTTCCCGACGGTTGAAAGGGGGCCGACGGGCAGGCAAAGCGGTGGGCTTTCACGTAACGTTCACGCCGGAGTCGCCGAGCCATCGGACGTGCCGGATCGTCCGGTGCGCTGGTCCCGGAGCCGCCGGACCGTCCCGGGCAGCGCAGCGACGGCGCGTCCGCCGCACCCCTGCCGCCCGCTTCGTCCCTCCCGACCCCCCGACGCTACGGATCGTCTCCCGCACCGGACGTGCTGCTCAACGCGTCCAGGTCCAGCGCGCTCGATGGGGTCGTATCCGCGTCCATCACCCGGCGCATGTAGGCCAGCGCGGCGGAGTTGTCGGCGGGGTCGATGGATGCGATGCAGTCTTCCGGCATGTGCAGGTGGAAGTCGCGCAAGTAGGCGTCGCCGGCGGAGAGCAGCACGCAGGTGTCGCCCGTGACGCCGGCCAGGATCAGGCGGCGCGCGCCCAGGTAGGCGAGCAGGGTGTCCAGCGTGGTCGCGAAGAAGGCGGAGTGCTTGGGCTTCAGCACGAAGTAGTCGTCCTGGTCCGGCCGCAGCCGCTGCACGAAGGGCCGGCCGCGCACGTCGTCGTCCAGGCAGTGCGCCACCACCTGGCGAAAGTCCGAGCGCCAGCGGCCGAAGTTGTCGTTGGCGTAGACCACCGGGATCCCCGCCGTCTTCGCCCGCTTCCGCAGCGCGGCGATGGGATCGGCAATGCGCATGGCTTGCTCGTACAGGCGGTCGCCGCCCGGATACTCCATGTCGTTCACTACGTCGATCAGCACCAGCGCCACGGGGCACTGGTCGGGCGCGTTTCCGTGCAGGTCCCCGTTCTTCGCCGGCATCGGCGCTCCCCGTCTGGTCGGTCGATGGTCCGCATCTCCATCCACGGAAGCGCAGACGATGTGCCGCACGGAAGTCGGACGGCGCGCATCGGGCGGCACCCCACCTGTATCCACCAATCCGCATCGGCCGCCCTTCGGCCATGGATCGACGATGCATCCGGCTACGACGCCGAGCACCGCTGGTCCGAATCCCGCGCGGTCGTGATGGCCGCCGCTGCCGATCCTCCGCCTATCTCCCGTCCGCCGGCACCGTCGAGGGCGGGCGTCTGCCGCTGACGATCGATCGCGGATCATCCACCGCTTGCCTTCGATGACGCGAACGCGAAGAGGGGCGCGTCCCGCGGTGGGAAGCGCCCCTCTTCTTGTTCACGCGTAACGATCGCGCGTGTCGGTCGATGCTCGCTTCCGGTCGCGAGCCGCGGCCTACCGGACGACGCGGGCCAGGCAGGCGGCCAGGTTGCCGAGCATGCGGCCGTCCTTGGAGACCCACGACGAGCCGACCTCCTGCGCGCTGGCCGAAAGCTCGCCGGCGGGGATGGAGCTGACCAGCACGGCGGGCGTGGCCGAGTACGCCGGGATGCGCTTGATCTCCAGGCACGTCTCCGGGCCGCCGCGGCCTTCCATCTGCACGTCCAGCACGAACGCGGCGACGGGGGGCGCGTCGGTCTGCGTCCAGCGCAGCAGCGCGTCGCACGAGCTGAACACGCGCGGCTCGTAGCCCAGGTGCTCCAGCCACACCTCCAGCGCCATGGCGATGGTGGGATCGTCGTCCGCCACGGCCACCAGCCGCCGCGCGGGGGCATCGGGCGAGGCGCGCTCGGGCCGCGCCTGCGCCTCGGATCCGCGTGCGCCGCCCGCTCCGCCCGCGGGGATGGACCAGTCCCGCTCCACCGCGCCCGCCGCGGCGGACGACCCGAAGGCTCCCTGCATCGCGAACTGCATCTTCATTCCCTCGGTCTTCGGTTTCCGATGGCCCGCCCCGCACTCGCGGTCGCCGGCCCATTGCCCGTCTGCCCGTCACCCGTCTTCTCGCGCCAGGGCGATGCGCTGCACAATCCGCGGACACGATCCACCAAACCGCCGTCCTGCAAGCACTTGCAGGCATCGCCCGACAACGCCGTACAGTTCGTGTACGAGACTCCACCGGCCACTGCGCCGTGCAAGATCCGCCTAAACAACTCACCGACAACGCTTTAGATAGTCTGCCGCCCGCGGCGCGCGCCCTGCCTTACAGGGAGCCGGAAGCCGGCTTTCGTGCCGGACCGGCCCACCCCCGTCCGCGGATCCCGCCATGCGCCGCTTCGCCCTGCTCGCCGCCGCCCTGCTCTCCACCGCCGCCGCCTGCGGTCCGCTGCCCGTGGAGCCCGCCGCCGCGCCGAACGCGCAGGGCGACTACCGGCTGGACCGGGCGAACCAGGTGGCCATGCCGGGCACGCTCGACTTCGCGGACGGCACCTCGTTCACCTACCATCCCGGCACGCACCTGTCGCTGAACGGCGGGCGCTACGAGATGGTGCTGGACTACACGGCCCGCGACGCCAACGGCGAGTACCCGTGGGTCTTCAAGATGGCCGGCGACTACGTGATGCGCGGCGACACCGTGGTGCTGGACCCCAACGGCGGCGACTGGAGCGGGCAGCGCGCCACCGTCGCCCAGAACGCGATCACCCTGCAGGTGGGCGACGCCTCGCGCCGCGTCCGCGAGATGGTGTTCCGGCGGTAGCGTCGGGGCGGACGCCGGCTGGACTGCTTGACAGGCTTCGACGATGGACGCGGGTCGGGTCGACCGCCTGATCGACATGCCGCGCTCGTTCGATGGACCACGCCACGGGTCACGGGGGATACGGGACGGTCGGCCGATGCGGACCCGTCCGCCGCGGACGTCCACCGGTACGGCTACTGGCTGTGGGCGATGCGCTGGCGCCAGAAGGCGGCTGCGTCGCCGAGCGAGCCTTCGGTGAAGTGGAAGCCCAGGGTGGCGAAGAAGCCGTGGCCGCCGTTGCCGAAGTCGGGGTCGAACAGGTTCCCGAAGCGGTAGCCGCCCTCCACGTCGAGCTGGCGGGCCACGCGCAGCACCAGCGACGGCGATCCGCTCCACTCCGAGGGGTTGCCGGTGCCCACCGTCATCACCCGCGCGTCCAGCCGCGCCCGCAAGGGGCCGCGAAGGTCATGCTCCACGCGCAGCCCGCCGAACTGCGTCCGTGCGCCCAGCGAGGCCACACCGGGCAGCGACGGGTCGGACAGGGTCCAGCGCAGGGCGTAGCGCACCGCCACCTCACCGTGCAGCCCGGGCGTCCACACCACGTCGCCGCTGCCGATCAGGCGCGCGTCCTGCCCCGCGGCGCCCAGCACCCCCGAGGTGCCGATGGGGTTCAGCGTGCGGCGCCACTCGGCCTTGGCCAGCACGTTCACGGCGTCGCTCCACACCGGGCGGAAGGCCAGGCCCAGCAGCGAGCGGTCGCGGCGGCTCTGCTCCAGCCCGCTGCCCGTCAGGTGGTACTCCTGCAGCCACTCGCTGCGCCCCAGCACCGCCACCGAAAGCCCCAGCGGCGCGTCGCCCGCCACGTCGATCCGGTGGCCGCGGGTGTCGCGCCCGTCGTGCACCTCGCCGTGGGCGCTCACGCGCGGGCGGCCGTCGGCGGGCAGCCAGTCCATCCCCAGCCCGGCGGACCAGCGGTCGGGCTCGGCCTGGGCGAAGGGCAGGGCGCGCGCCGGGTCGGCCAGCGACGCGCTGCTCACGCCGAAGCGCCGCTCAAACATGGAGCTGAGCGCCCAGCCGCCGGCGAGCTGCAGGTGCTGGTCCCAGCCCAGCGCCACGTAGTGGTCCGAGCGGCCGTCCTGCGTGCGCTCCAGCCCGCCCCACACTTGGCCGCCCAGGAAGGCCTCGGTGCGCAGGTTGAGCGAGGTGAGCTGGTAGTGCACGGCCGAGTCGCCCTGCTGCGACACCCAGCGATGCGACATCTCCAGCTTGGTGCGCGGCAGCAGGCGGAGGGCGACGCCGGCACCCACCTGGTTGGGCCGTGACGGCGCGGGCTGTCCCGGCGCGGCCGTCTGCAGGTTGCGGGTGCCTTCCATCCACACGTCCACCCGGTCCATGGGCGAGAACGCCACCTTGGCGACGGCGGACGAGGACGAGGCGTCCGCCTGCACGTCCGTCGCCATCCCGCCCTCGGCCGTCATGGTGCGGCCCATCACCGTCTGCTGGAGCTGCAGGCGCGTGTTCTGGCGCTGCACCCCGAACTGGTCGAAGCGTTCGCGCTGGTGCGACAGCTCCAGGCGCGACCCCTCGGCCACCTTCACCTCGGCCGCCAAGCGGATCTCCTGCAGGCCCGAGCTGAGGCGCGGGTCCGCGCTGCCCGAGAAGCCGGCGCCCACGCGCATCCACTGGGCGCTCAGCTTCGCGCGGTCGCGGGGCGCCGTCCACGAGGCGTCGGCGTGGCCGGCCAGCGCCGCCGAGTCGCCGGTGGCGGAGCGCAGCAGCTCGCCGCCCACCTCCAGGCCGGCGCGGCGCAGGCGCACGTCGCCGCCCAGCAGCTCGCGGCGCACGTTCACGCCGCCGTTCTCGGCCGCGTCGTGCACGCCGTACACGCCCACGCCCAGCGAGTCCAGCTTGGCGGACGACAGCCAGCGGCGGGCGTCCACCTCCATGCGCAGGCCGCCCACGAGCTGCGACTTGCCGCCGGACCGGCGCTCCACCGTGGCGACCACGTACACCGGGTTGCCCTCGGCGTCGGCGGCGGGCACGGGACGCTCCAGCAGGATCTCGCCCGTGCCGTAGTCGATCTGGTAGTCCACGAAGCGCTGCAGCAGCTGCGTGCCGATCACCCGCGCCGCGTTGTCGCGGGCGCGGATCTCCACCGAGACGCGGTCGGTGCCGGGGCGCACGCTGCCGCCGATGCGGTAGGGCCCCGAGGTGCCGTCGCCGCGAATCTGCCGCTGGGCCAGCGCCTGGTCCGTCAGCGACCCGAAGGCGCGCCACACCACCGGGCCCGTCGCCACGCGCCCGCCCACGCCCGTCAGCGAGCGCTGGTAGCCGCCCAGCTGGTCGCCGCCGCCGAAGCCCGTGGTGCGGATGTCGCCCAGCTCCAGCCAGTTGAAGCCGCGCTCCAGCCGCGCCGAGAGCGCCTGCGTGGAGGCGGACAGCACCCGCCGCTCGCTGCCGTCGCCGAACGTGGGGTAGCGGCTCTCGTCCAGCGGGTCGTATCCCCGCCCGAAGAAGTCGTCCTGGTTCTGCCCGCGGCGCGAGTCGTAGCTCACGCTGAGCGAGGTCTCGCCGCCCACCGCGCCGCGCACCGTCACCGCGCCGAACGACGCGGGCGCCGCGCCCACGCCCACCTGGCCCACGCCCGTGGCGATCAGGGCGCGCGTGGAGGGGAAGACCCGCAGCGCCACCTGCTGGCGCACCTTTCCCGTCGACAGCGCAAGCGTGCCCGGCCCCACCTCGTGCCCCGCCGTCATCGGCACCGTCACCGTGCCGTCCGCCCCCACCGCCACCTGCAGGCCCACCGAGCTGGCGTCCGCGTCCATCGCGGCCGCGCTCACCCCGCGCGACTCCACCGTCAGCTTGGGCCGGTCGGCCACGGGCACGTTCCAGCGGTCCAGCACGCGGGCCGCCACGCGCACGGTGTCGCGGGCGTCGGCGTGCATCACCTGCACCTCGCCCAGCGCCTCGATGCGCGCCGGCTCGCCCGAGCGGTGCACGGCCACGCTGTCCCAGCGCTCGCGGCCCCACGAGCTCTGCATCCACACCCGCAGGCGGTGCGGCCCGGGCGCCAGCTCCACGTTGACGAAGTCCATGGCGCCGTCGGGCCGCAGCGTCGCCTCGCCCACCTGGCGCGCGCCGTCGAACACCTTCACCGCCGCCCCCGGCTCGCCGCGCACGCCGACGTACAGGCGGTTGCTGCCCACCACCGCTCCGTCCGCGGGCGCCACGATGCGCACGGAGGGCCCCGTGGAGAACTCGCCGCGCACCTCGGCCGCACGGTCCTCCGCCGACCGCAGCGGCGCCACGCGCGGGCCCGTCGTGTCCGCGGCCGCCTTCGCCGGAAGCGCGGAGGCCGTCGCCGCGCCCGTCATCACCGACGGCACGGCGGGTTCGGTCGAACCGTTCGCGGCGGCCGGCACCGGCGCGGGCGGCGCGGACGGTCCCCCACCCGGTGCGACGCGCACGGGCGGCGTCCGCGGAGCCGCGCGGGAGGCCGTCACCAGCGAGCGCGCCAGTTCCACGGAGGCGACCGGGCCGCCGATGGGGCACGACGCGAGCGCCTCGTCCACGCTCGCCTTCGCGGACGGGGCCGCGTCCAGCGGGGGAAGCGGGATGCTCGCGAAGCCGGTGGGCACGGCGGCGTCCATCCGCTCCACCGGCCCGGCGTCCACCGCCGTCGTCGGAGCGGGGAGCGACATCCGCACGACGCCGGACTCCGCGACGGGAACCACGCCGCCGCGGGGGACCAGGCGGAAGCTGGCCTGGGGAAGCGTCCAGCCGTCCATCCGCACCATCCGCTGGTCGCCGTCGCGGCCGGCCACGGTGTAGCCGCGGGGGGCGCCCAGCGTGTCCAGCCGCAGGAGCTGCGTGCCCGGCGTCACGTCGCGGAACGAGAAGCGGCCCTGGCGGTCGGTGGTCACCACCTGCCCGTCGGCACTCCACACCTCCATCCCCGCCACGCCCGGCTCTCCCTCGTCCTGGCGCCCGTCGTCGTCGTTGTCCAGCCATACCTTGCCCACGATGGCGCGCTGCTGCATGGCGAAGCCGCGGCGGGCGCTGACCCGGGCGACCGCTGTGTCGCTGCGCACCAGGCCGTGCTCGGCCCAGGCCCACGCCGTGTTCACCAGCGAGCCCGTGCGCGGCGCCGCGATCACCGTCACCGCGTAGCGCACCGCCTGCTGCGAGCGCCCGGCCAGGGGGCCGCTCCACCAGATGCGCAGGTCGCGGCCGGCGGCGCGCATGCTGTCGGCGCCGGCCAGCGAGCCGGGCACCAGGCGCACGCCCTCGGGCAGCCGGTCGGCCAGCTCGATGCCGCGCAGCGCCTCGAAGCCCTCGTTGCGGAGGGTGATGGTGAAGGGCACCACGTCGCCGGCGCCCGCCTCCAGCACGCCGGCCGCCTTGGTCACCCGCAGCTCGTCGCCCTTGAACGCCGTCACCTGGAGCGCGGCCGCGGCGGCCGAGACCGCCTCGGCGTTGGCGCCGCGCGCCACGACGCGGTTGATGACCGAGGCCACGCCGTCCAGCCCCGGGTTGCCCGCGCGCGTGTGCACGGTGATGGTGCCCGACGCCCCCGGCGCCAGGTCGCCCAGATGCCAGCGCAGCACCTGGCCCTCCACCTCGGGCGCCACGTCGGCCGACACGAAGGTGAGGAGGGTGGGAAGCGAGTCCGTGAGCGTCGCGTCGCGCACGGCCACGTCCGTGGACAGGTTGCCGTATCCCAGGCGGAAGACGATCTCGCCGCCCACCGTCACCGTGTCGGCCCCGATGCGCTCCTTGCGCACCTGCAGCGTGGGATACTTCACCGTCGTGGTGGCCGTGGGCGATTCGAGCGAGACCGTGTCCCAGGCCAGCGTCGCCACGTTGGCCACCGCGCCCGCCGGCGTGCCGGCGGGAAGCACGGCGCGGAAGGTGGCGCGGCCCGAGTCGCCGGGCGCCACCGGGCCCACCTTCACCCGCACCGTCTCGTGCAGCGCCGCGTCGCGCAGCACCTGGCCCGCGTCGGCGTCCGCCGTGTCGGTCAGCGCGCGGCCGTCCAGGGACAGCGAGCCCGGCACGTAGCGCAGGCCCCGGGGCAGCGCGTCGTCCAGCGCCGCGTCGCCGCTGGGGCCGTCGCCGCCGTTGGCCCACGACAGCGTGTAGGTCAGGGTGTCGCCCGTGGTGGCCCAGGGGCGGTCCACCGTCTTGCGGAGGGCCATCGCCGCGACGGGCAGGTGCACCGTCAAGCGGTCCTCCACCGTCATCTCCGCCGCGCCGTTCAGGGCGGAGACGGCCTTCACCTGCACGGACACCTGCGCGCGGTCGGCCGCGCCCGCGGGCACGTCCACCACCACCAGCAGCGCCGCCGTCTGCCCCTTCGCCAGCGCGAGGGGTCCCGCCACGAGGACGTCGTTCGGCCCCAGGGCCCCGTCCCCGTCCACGTCCTTCCACAGCGCCGCCGCCCATCCCTGGGCCGAGGACGCACTGAGCGCGAAGGCGTCGCGGCCGGTGCCCGCGTTGGTCAGCACGTGCGCGAACGCGCGCCGGCTGCCGGGCACCACTACGGCCTCGCGGGGGGGGGCCAGCGCCACCCCTGCCTGCTGCTCCAGCACCAGCGAGACGCTGGAGGTAGACGATCCGTCCACGCCGTCCTCGCCCGTGTAGGCGAGGGAGGCGGTGTTGGTGAAGCGCAGGGTGTCCGGGGCAGGGGCCAGCACCCCCTGCCCCGCCGCCGGGGCCGCCCCGAACGCCAGCGCCAGCACGGCCGCCCACCCGGCAAGCTTCACCGGGAGGGTGGCGCGCACGTGCGCGGGCGAGCGGAGCGGCTCAAGCGGCATCAGGAACCCGTTTCGTTCGTTTGCGTGTGCGCTACTTGACCAGCACGCGGATCCAGAAGTACCGCGTCGCGCCGGGCGCCAGCGTGCCCGTGAGCGTGCCCGTCACCGTGCCCGACGCCGTGCTGATGGTCCAGCCCGCCGCGTCGCCGCTGGCCGACTGGTAGGTCACCTCCGACGGGAGCGGGTCCGAGATCGAGATGGTCTGCGCCGCGGCCGTGCCGGCGTTGGTCACCGCGATCTTGTACTGGATGTACTGGCCCGGCAGCACGCGATCGGTGGTGCCGTTGATGGTGGTGGTCTGGTCGTCCTTGTAGGCCGTCTTGCTCATGGTGAGCTGCGCCTTGACCACCGTGATGGTGTAGCTGCCCGGGTCGCTGATGGCGGCGTTGTTGGTGGAGGTCGCCGTGAGCGTGAGCGGCGCCGTGGTGCCCGCCGCGGCCGCGTTCGCCACGGTGTAGACCACCGTCACGTTCGCCGTCGCGCCGGCCGCGATGGTCACCGAGCTGCCGGTGCCCGCCGTGCCGTTCACCGAGACCAGGGTGAGCGTGCCGCCCGTGGTGGCGCCCAGCAGGGTGTAGGTGTCCGTCGCGTTGCCGTTGTTGGTGACGACGAACGTCTCGGAGTACTGCGTGCCGTTGCTGGGCAGGCGGCTGGCCGTGCCGCCGTCCGGCGTCACGCTCACGGCCGCGCTCACCGGCGGGCTGATGTTCGTCGTGGTCGGGTCCTGCGTGGCCGGCGTGCGGATGGAGTGCGCCGTCATCGTCAGCGGCATCGTCGATCCGCCCTTGCCCGGCGCCACCGTGTAGATGACCGTCACCGTGACGGTGGAGGCCTGCGTGACGGGCAGCACCGAAAGCGCCGCGTTCAGCTCGGCCAGCGTGGTGTACGTCGTGCCGCCCACCACGTAGCCGGTGACCGCCACGCCGCTCGGGACCGAGAAGGCCACGTTGACGCTGTCCGTGCCGTTGCCGGTGTTGGTGACGGTGAACGCCAGCGAGTTGCCCGTGCTGGGGCTGGCCGGGGTCACGGTGGCGGGCGAAGCCGCGTCCACGCCGGGCAGGAAGCCGACGATGACGCTGGCCGTGGCCGTCACGTTCGTGTAGGTGTTGCCGTTGGCGTCGGTGTAGCTGGCCGTCGCCGTGTTGGTGATCGTGGTGCCTTCCGGGGTGAGCTGCGCCTGCGCGCGGCCCGCCACGAAGGGCGCCAGCGCCATCGCCGCAACGGCGATGGCCCGCATGGTCTTCGTCATGTCCAGGGTTCCTTGATGGGGGGGTGGGAACTAGAGGCCGCTCTTGCCGGCCGCGGGTGCGGCCGCGGCGCCGGACGTACCGGACGCAGCCTCGTAACGAGCATCGAACTCCGCCGTCACCGTGGCGTGCGGGGCCACGGCGCCTTCGACGGTCCAGCGGACGTGCGTGTACCGCTCCGCCGCGGCCGGGCGCGTCACCGGGCGCCCATCGACCACGACGGTTTCCATGGGGTGGGCGGAGAAGGTCTTCCCGCCGTCCACCGAGTACTCCACCAGCGCGTCGGGACGGCTGGCGGTGGTGCTGCCGGCGACGAACCTCAGCCCGGCGGGAACGGGGTCGGCCATCACCACGTGGCGCACGGGAGCGGCGCCGGGGTTGGTGAAGGCCAGCCGGTAGCGGATCACGTCGCCGCCGCGCACGCGGTCGTCGGCGCGGCGGGTGCCGCGCGCGGCGCCGGCGGCCGCCGTGGTGTTGGTGGCCGTGATGGTGAGCGGGTTGCCCTGCGGCGCGCGCTGCGCCACGGCGGGAGCGGCCGCAGTCATCAGGGCCGCCAGGGCCAGCACGATCCGGGAGTGGAGCTTCATGGTGCCTCCGGGTGGTTGTAAGGGCCGGCCCCCTCGGGCCGGCGGTGGAACGCCGAACGGTTCAGCGTATTCGGGCGACGAAGGTCAGGGTGGCGAGCGAGGCCACGGGGTCCGCGGCCAGGCTGCCCGTGAAGGTCCAGCGCACCTTCTTCACGCAGGCGTCGTAGCCCGCGGGGGCGCCGCACCCGGCCGAGACGGGCGTGTAGACGAAGGTGGTGCCGTTGCTGGAGTAGGCCGTGGCGGAGGTGACGCCCGCCGGCAGCGCCTGGCCCGGGCTGCCCACCTTGAACGCCACCTGCGGCGGCACCGAGTCCACCACCACCACCCCGGTGGCGGCGAAGCTCCCGGTGTTGTTCACGGAAAGCGTGTAGGTCAGGTCGGTGCCCGGCGCCTGCGTGCTGCCGGGGCTCACCGACTTGGCCAGCCCCAGCGTGGGGCGCACCCGCTGCACCGGCACCCACCCCGAGTCCTTCGCCAGCGTGGGGCGGCTCACGGCGCGGGCGGTCAAGAAGACGTTCTGGGTGTTCACGGTGCCCGTCTTGACCGTGTACCACACCGTGTAGTTCGTGGTGGTGTTCGCGTTCAGCAGCACGCGGCCGCTGTCGCGCGGCGCGGGCGAGGCCAGCCCCGTCCCCTTCACCGAGTCCACGCGCACCACCGAGGTGTCGGCCGAGCGCGCCAGCAGGTCGAAGTTGTCGCCCGAGAGCGACGGGTTCTCCACCGCGAACACCTGGCTGTAGACGCCCGGCAGGCGCACGAAGGCGGCGGGCCCGTCGGGCGTCACGTCCACCAGGGACACGGCGATGGAGGTGACGATGAACTCCGGCAGCACCAGGTCGGTCCCCGACGAGAAGGTCACCGTGGCCGTCCGCGAGCGCGCCGCGATCTGCGACGCCACGTCGAAGGCGTCCAGGTCCACGCCGTACACGTTGGCCGCGCCGTTCACGGTGGAGTTGTAGGTGTTGTTGGACGGGTTCGTGGCGTCCGTCAGGTAGGTGCCGTTGAAGCTGAACCCCTCGGTGTTGGTGGCGTCGCCCGTCTGGTCGGGGTCGCCCTCGAACACGAAGGCCGAGATGCGGCCCGCGGGGGCGGCCGGCGCCAGGAAGTTGCTGAGGGTGATGGTCTGCGACGTCTGCCGGACGGGAAAGAGCCCGTCGTAGACGCTGATCCGGCGCGGCTGGGTGGCCCCCGTCGCGTTGTAGACCACCAGCAGGCCCCACCCGCCGAACACCGTCTGCAGCGAGCAGTACTGGGCGCCCGTCTGGTCCGCGCTGGTCACCGACAGGCCGCGCAGGGTGAAGGTGCCGTTGCCCGTCACCGCCGCCGTCACGTCCTTCTCGCCGCCGAAGTAGCGCAGCGTGTTGCCGTTGTAGGCGAAGGTGTTGGTGAAGGTGCGGTCGGCCGCGTAGGTGGTGTTGTTGAAGATCACCGAGTTGTCCACCGTGCCGCCCGAGCCGCCCCAGTACAGGTACGCCTTGAACACAGTGGCGCCCGCCGGGATGCCGCTGATGACCACCGAGGTGTTGGTGGCGGTGCCGGCCACCGAGCAGGCGTTGCCCGGGTTGCTGTTGGTGCGGAGGGTCTGCGCCCCCGCCACGTAGTCGTAGGCGCCCTCGAAGGTCTGGAACGACGTGAGCTGCGCCGCCGCCGGTCCCGCCGCCACCGTCGCCGCAACGACGAAAGCCGCCCCCAGGGAGCGGCGGATCGGGCGCATGGCGTGGAGCAGCGAGGCGGGCATTCGCCGGGGGTGCGGGAGAGCGGTTCCCTTCCGGAAACACGCAGGGGCGGCCATCGCCGCCCCTGCTCGTCCGGGTTCTTCTGTCGTGCTAGAATCTCGCCTCACAGGGTGAATCTGCCGTGAACGCAGGGTTACGGTTTGTTAATCATACAAACGATTACAGAAGGGCCACTTACAAGGAAATGTCCGATTCCGTGGCGAGTCGCTTCACGTCGTGTTCACCCAGCGATTCTCCGGCGTGTTCCGATTCGGGAACGCCGCCTATTCCCCGTTCGGAACACATGCGTTTGGGGCGAGCGCGCCGACGGGCGACTCCCCGCCCCCTGCGGGCCGACGGAAGAGGGGTCCCGGATGGGAACGGATGGCGGGGCGGGCCGATTCGGGAACAGGGTGGCGGCCGGGCGCTGGAGCGACTGGGAGGGAGACGCGCACCTCTCGCGCGCCACGCCCTGCCCGTCCCTCGGTCGGACCCAGGTCCGCGGAAATGCAGAAGGCCTCCCGCGCCGCGAGAGGCCCTCGAGATCCGTCGCTGTGGATCCACGTCCTCCGTCGACGGCTCCCTCCCATCGAATCGATCGAATCCACCCTCCCGTAGACCCTGACCCGATTGCCGACCCCGGCTCACCTCGGCGTGAAGAACGGCGACTTCACGACGTAGTGGCGGGTGGGAAGGCCCAGCAGGCGGACGAAGAAGCGGCGCAGGCCACGCTCCACGGCGCGGCCCACGGGGGCGCGGCCCTGCACGGCGGGGCGGGCCTCGCCACGCAGCCAGCGGCGCAGCTCGTCGATGTCGGACAGCGAGAGCGTCTCCACGTCCAGCGTGGCCAGGTAGTAGAAGCGCCCGCGCCCGGTGGGATGCATGTCGAAGACGAAGGCGCGCTCCAGGGCCCGCTCCGCGTCGGGCAGCGTGGTGATGGGCAGCGAAGTGTGCGCCGTCTCCAGGGTGAAGCCCGGCTCCAGCGCGCTGCGGACCAGCGCGGCCTCCGTCTCGGCCGCGTCGGCCAGGCGGTCGAAGGTACCCTTCTCCCACAGCTCCATGCGCAGGTGAAAGCGCAGCGGCAGCCCCGACGCGAGCGCGTCCCGCAGCGCCGCGTCGCGCAGCACCCCGCGCACGGCCACCGCGGGCCGCCCCGTCGTGCCCGAGACGGTGAGGGCGATGGGCCCCTGCGCATGCGCGCGGACGGCGCTCCCGGCCGCGAGGGCCAGGAGCGCCGCCACCAAGCGCGCGCCGCGTGACAGGGGAAGGGGGAGGGTCAAAAGCGTGGGTTGAGGCGCACGAACACGTTCACGCCGCCGCCGCCGTCCAGCGGCACGGCGCCATAGATGCCCAGCCGGCCCAGCACCACTCCGAGGCCCACGTCCACGGCGGTGGGCTCGTCCATCCCCGCCGCGGCCGCCCAGCCGCGGCCCGCGTCCATGAACACCACCCACGCGAAGTCCGCGTTCCAACTGGCGCGGCGGCGGCCGTGCCAGCCCTCGGCCCCGTCGCTGGCCACGTCGCCCTCGTCGTCGGCGTCCCAGTGCAGGCGGAAGCGCAGGCTGCCCCGGTACTCCGCCTGCGCCAGCGCGAAGCGGTCGCATCCGTAGCCGGCGTAGAAGGCCGGCGGCGGCTCGTCGCCCCCGCGCCCCACGTCGCGGGCGCGCACGTAGCGCTGCGAGCGCGCGCCGCAGTCCAGCGAGAACAGGGTGTAGCCCGGCAGCGACCCCTCGCCCCCCAGCGCGTGCTGCCGCTGCGGGGGAAGCGCGCCGCCGTCCAGCGCTCCGCCGGCCAGGAGGCGAAGGTTGAGGCGCGAGGTGGGGCTGATGCGGTTGTAGCGCCGCACGTCTACGGTGCCCTGCGTGAAGCCGCCGTAGTCCACCGCCGGCAGCACGGCCCCCGGCGCGCCCAGGGGCCCGTACACGTCCGCCTCGGGGCGGCGCAGGTCGGTGCCCAGCGAGCGCTCCACCTCGGTGGAGACGAACCACCCCGTGCTGGGGTCGCCGCGGTGGTTGCGCGTGTCGTAGGCGCCGGACACCGCCACGGTGCGCAGCACGCCCTCGCCCACCAGCGGCTGCGCGCGCCACGCCTCGTCGTTCTTGAAGATCGTCCACGGGCTGCCCGAGGGCAGGCTGCGGTCGCGCTCGTCGCGGTACTCGGCCGTGGCCGAGAAGGGCGAGCCCTCCGGCGCCACCATCACGTACCCGCTCCAGCCCCTGCGCTCGTAGTGGTCGCGGTAGTCGCGGTGCAGGAAGAAGGTGGAAAGGCCGTTCTCCAGCTTGCTCAGGTGCCACGCCTCGATGGGGTCCACCACCCGCCGCAGGCTGGCGCCCACCCGCACGGCCCCGTGGCCGCCCACGAACTGCTCCAGCCGCACGTCGTAGCCCCAGCGGTCGGGCCCCAGGGCCGTGCCCTCCTCGGTGCGGTAGATGGCGCTGGCGCGCAGCCGCAGCGGGTTGGCGCCCACCGTCTCGATCACGGGCCCGAAGGTGATGGGAAGCCCCTCCACCCGGTTGTAGCTCTGCCCCGTGGCCACCACGAAGTCCGCGCGCCCCTGCCGCACGTGCCCCACCTGGAAGCCCGCGCCCTCCGTGGGACCCGTGTAGACGATGCGCTCGCCCTCGCGGCGGAAGGCCAGGCGGTCGGAGTAGGCCACGACCTCGCCGCCCACGCGGGCGTGCTCCAGCCCGCTGACGACGCCGCCCACCACCGTCAGGCCGCCCGTCACCCGTGCGCCCTCCAGCAGCTTCACGTCACCGTCGATGACCAGCAGGCCGCCGTCGATGGTGCCGCCCACCGTCACCGGCCCCCCCAGCACCGCCACGTCGCCTCCGATGGAGCGGTCCGGGGGGATGCGGGTGCGGCCCGTGAAGTGGATGACCTCGGGGTCGTTGAAGAACGCCGTGAGCCGCCGCGCCGTCTCCGGCGGAAGGCCGGCGTCGGCGATGGCGACGGCGGCCGAGTCGCGCCCCGTGCCCTGCGCCCGCGCCGGGGCGGCTGCGGCCAGCGCCGCCAGGCCGAGGATTGCGTACCTGCGCATCGTCCCTCCGGATGTGTGAGAGTGCGTCCCCCGCGACCGCGGGTCCGCACCGACGAAAGGCAGGCGCCATGCCTTCCCCGTCGTATTCTGCATGTCGATACGGAACAACATCTTCGCCGCATCGGCAGAATCGGCGGACGAGCGGAAACGTGTCGCCGCGACACGCATGCGGGACGCAGGTGTCACCTTTCGATGCCCAGGCGCCGCATCCGCCGGTACAGGTTGGCGCGGTCCGTACGCAGGCGGCGTGCGGCCTCGGCCACGCTGCCGTCGGCCGCGTCCAGCGCCCCGCCCAGCAGGCGGCGCTCGTAGTCGTCCAGGCGGTCGGCCAGCGAGCGCTCGTCGCCGTCGCGGTAGGCGGCCGCATCCTCGCCCGCGGGCGCCGGGCCCGAGCCCGCCAGCACGCCGCGCAGCTCGCCCGCGCCCACCTCGGCGTCGGCGTGCAGGATGGCCAGGCGCTCCAGGATGTTGGCCAGCTCGCGCACGTTGCCCGGCCAGGCGTGCCGCACCAGCACCTCCGTGGCGGCGGGGCTCAGGCGCGGGGGCTTGAGGCCGGTACGGGCCCGATGGCGAGCCAGGAAGTGATCCACCAGCAGCGGCACGTCGTCGCGGCGCTCGCGCAGCGGCGGCAGGTGCAGGGGGATCACGTTCAGCCGGAAGAACAGGTCCTCGCGGAAGCGCCCGCCCGCCACCTCCGCCCGCAGGTCCTTGTTCGTCGCGGCCAGGATGCGCACGTCCACCGAGATCGTCTCGGACCCGCCCACGCGCTCGATCTCGCCCGCCTCCAGCGCGCGCAGCAGCTTGGCCTGCGCCTCCAGCGACAGGTCGCCGATCTCGTCCAGGAAGAGCGTGCCCCCCGACGCCAGCTCGAAGCGCCCCCGCCGGCGCTCGGTGGCCCCGGTAAAGCTGCCGCGCTCGTGCCCGAACAGCTCCGACTCCACCAGGTCGCGGGGGATGGCGGCGCAGTTCAGCCGGATGAGCGGCCCGCCCGCGCGCGGCGACAGGCGGTGGATGGCGCTGGCCGCCACCTCCTTGCCCGTGCCCGACTCGCCGCTGATGAGCACCCGCGCGTCCGTGGGCGCCACCCGGCCGATGAGGACGCGTACCGCCTCCATCGCGGCGCTGCGGCCCACCATCTCGCGGTCCTCGCCCAGCTCCTCGCGCAGCGCCCGGTTGATCTCGCGCGTCTTCCGCAGCTCCAGGGCGGAGCGGAGCGTCAGCAGCACGGCCTCGGGCGTGAGGGGCTTCTCGATGAAGTGGAAGGCGCCCAGCTTGGTCGCGCGCACCGCGTCGGACAGCGACGCCTTGCCGCTCATCATCACCACCGGCAGGTCGGGCGCGGCCTGCTTCAGCCGCGGCAGCGCGTCCAGCCCCGTCTCGTCCGCCATGTACAGGTCCATCAGCACGGCGTCCGGCTCCTCGCCCATCACCTCGGCCAGCGCGCCCTTGCCGCTGCCCGCCTCGCGCACCCGGTAGCCCTCGGCGCGCAGCAGGGCCCCCAGCATGCGGCGGATGTTGGGCTCGTCGTCGACGATCAGCACGGTGGATTGCATGAGGCGGCGGGCAGGGCGCGGCGGAAGGGCGGACGGACGTGGGGCGATGTACGCCGTCGGGGCTGTAATGTTTCCTGCAGGACCGCTCGCTCCGGGAATGTACCGCCGATACGGAGCGGAGCGAAGGATGCTCGGCGGATGGGAAGGAGGTGGCAAGCGCCTGCGGGACTTCGCGTTCGCTCCGCGCGATGCGACTCCAACGGAAGCGGGGCAGATTGCTACGGATCGGTCGGTCGATGACCGGCTGTCGGCGGCCCCCATCCGATGACGCCGGCGGACAGGAAGGCGCCCGGGGCAGCATCGCTCCGGGCGCCTTCCTCCATCATCGGACCCGGTCGGTGGACCGGGTCGCCGGACGCTACCGCGAGGCGTCGAGGATGGCCTGCATCTCGTGTGGCGCGAAGTGGTACTTCTCGTTGCAGAAGTGGCACACCACCTCGGTGGCGGGCGCCGTCTCCTCGGCGATGATGCGCTCGATCTCGGCCTCGCCCAGGCTCAGGATGCCTCCCTCGAAGCGCTCGCGCGAGCAGGGGCACTTGAAGGAGACCGGATAGCGGTCGCCCGGGGTGTATCCCTCGGGGAAGATGCGCTCCAGGATCTGCTCCGGCGTGGCGCCCTCCAGCAGCAGCGCCGTGGGGTGCGGCAGCGCGGCCATGCGCGCCTCGATGGCCGCCAGCTCGTTGTCGTCCAGCCCGCCCAGGATCTGCACCATGTACCCGCCGGCCGCCGCCGTGCGCCCGGCGCCGTCCACGAACACGCCGATGCCCACGCCGCTGGGCGTCTGCTCGCTCTTCAGCAGGTAGTGCGCGAAGTCCTCGCCGATCTCGCCCGAGTGCAGCTCCACCATGCCCTGGTAGGTCTCGCGCATGCCCAGGTCGCGGGTGACGGCCAGGTATCCCTCGGTGCCCACCACGCCGGCCACGTTCAGCTTGCCGGGGCGCACGTCGGGGGCGTCCGCGTGGGGGTTGCCGACCAGGCCGCGCACCTCGCCCCGCCCGTTCACCGTCACCACGATGCGGCCCACGGGCCCGTTGCCGCGCACGTCCGCCGTCAGCAGCTGCTCCTCCTCCTTCAGCGACGCCGCCGCCAGCAGCAGCGCGCCCATCGCCGTGCGCCCCAGCGCCGCCGTGACGGGCGCGGAGGTGTCGTGGCGCGCCTGCAGCTCGGCCACCACGTCCGTGGCATCCAGCGCGAAGGCGCGCACCCGCTCGCCGAGGGCGGTGGCGCGCACCATGTAGTCCCTGTCGCTCATCGTCGTCTCATCCTCCGCTTGCAATGCAATGAAAACCGCGGCCCCCGTGCTCGGGGCCGCGGCTGCAAGGAGATACACCGAAAGGAGATGGCGGGTCCGGCAGCGGGCGCCTGGTTCCGCCTCGCTGGCCCATCCGTCCCGTCCCGCCTTTCCCGCGGGGACCCGTGCCCACCGCCGCCGGCATCTCCAACAAGCCTGCGCAGCACCGGGACGGCGGGGTCGGTCGGCGGCGCGCCTGCGGACTTTCGTGCTTGACGCCATGCGGCCGGGCACCCATCCTGCGCTTGTGCGGCAGGCCGCCCCCGCGGCATCCGCCGCCGCCGGCCGGCACCGAGATCCGGACCCATCCACCGAGGCCGCATGTCCGCCACCGAGCTCCTCACCGCGAGCGGCGCGCCCGCCGCCGAGCCGCAGACCGTCGACATCCGCACCTTCCGCACGACGGTGCGCGTGCCGGCGGCGTCCACGGGCGGCGCGCTGAGCGTGCTGGAGCACACGCTGCCGGCGGGCTACGTCGCCATGCCCGTGCACACGCACGCGCGCGAGACGGAGGTGACGCACGTGCTGGAGGGAACGCTGACCGTGCAGGTGGGCGACGGGGTGACGCGCGCGGGACCCGGCGATCTCGTGGTGAAGCCGGCCGGCGTGCGCCACGCCTTCTGGAACGAAGGGCTGCGCCCCGTGCGGTTCCTGGAGATCGTGACGCCGGGCGGCATCGAGGAGTTCTATGCGGAGGTGGCGCGGGCGATCGGCGCGAAGGGAAAGCCCGACATGGGCAAGGTGATGGCCGCCGCCGAGCGCCACGGCCTGCGCTTCGAGATGGGGAGCCTGATGGACCTGCTGGACCGCTACGGCGTTCGGCTTTCGTAGCTCCTGGCGCGCTCGTCCGCCGGCGCAGGTGACGGCTGCCGTTCACTCGTCGCTCTCCGCCGGGTGAGCCGCCGTCTGCACCATCGGCGCCGCCGCCCGGCCGACGCCTGCCGAGGGCGCCTCCGTCAGCGGGGGGCGCCCTCGCGCGTTACACCAGACGGCGCGGCGACGGGTTCCGCAAACCGCGCCATCGGACGGATGGATTGGCTTCCTCCGGGTTCGCTTCGATCCACGGACGCCTCCGCTGGACGGACAGGTCCGCGATCGGGACGGAATCGTCGGCGGGACGTCGATCCGCGAGCTCTGGTGCGTCGATCCGGCGATCCAACGCAGTCCTCTCCCACTGGAAGATGATGAACCCCTCTGCGGAGCTGGGATGAAGCTCGGGTCGTCCATCGTTCGCCGACGGGCCGGCAGTCGAGGGGTATTCTGCCGATGCGCGGCGATGGCGGCGGCGGGCGCCCTGCTGACCGCCGGCCGGGCGGCGGCGCAGGGGATGGAAGGGATGTCGATGCCCGATTCCGCGAAGCGCATCGCGTGGAGCGTGGGTGCGCAGGCGGTGGGACTGGTGACGCGGGTGAGCCCTGCGTTCGGCGGGCGCGCGTACACGGAGGGGTACCTGACGCAGCCGGCGGTGATGGCGCACGCGTCCGCGCTGGGCGGGCACGTCGTGGGGACGGGGACGCTGAACCTGGAGGGATGGACGCTGCGGCGGGGCGAGCTGGACCCCGGCATCTACGGCGAAGGGTACGTGGACCGGCGCCACCCGCACACCTACGTGCACGAGGCCGTCCTTTCCGCCGTGGACGCGCTGGGGCGGGCGGACGGCGCGGGGGTGCTGTCCCTCTCCGCCGGCAAGGGATTCGTGCCGTTCGGCACCGACGATCCCATGTCGCGGCCGTTCGTGAAGTATCCCGTGAACCACCACCTGGCGCAGATCCTGGAGCGCGTGGTGGCGTCCGCCGGCTACCGGCGCGGGCCCGTGCTGCTGGAGGCATCGGTGTTCGGCGGCGACGAGCCCATCGGCCCCGGCGCGCCGCCCGTGTGGAGACGGTTCGGGGACTCGCGCGCGGGGCGGGTGACGGTGTCGCTTCCCGGCGGATTGGAGGCGCAGGCCAGCCGCGCGTTCGTGGCCTCGCCGGAGTTCGCGACCGGCGCGGGCCCCGACCAGCGCAAGTGGAGCGCGTCGCTGCGGATGGCGCGGGCGGGGCGATACGCGCTGGTGGAGTGGGCGCGCAGCGACGAGTACAACGGCAGCCGGCGCAGCTTCCGCTTCCAGAGCGTGCTGGGGGAGGGATCGCTGGACCGCGGCCCGTGGCGCCTGGCCCTGCGCGGCGAACGGACGGTGCGGCCCGAGGAGGAGCGGCTGGAGGACCCCTTCCGCGCACCCCGCCCGCACGCCGACGCGAACCTCGTGGGCACCACGCGCTGGACGCTGGCGACGGCGGGCGTGAGCCGCGCGTGGACGGCGGGGGCGCTGCGGCTGCGGCCCTTCGCGGAGGCGACGCACGCGTGGGCGGTGGCGCAGGCGCGGCCGGCGGTGTTCATCCCCGCCGACTTCTACGGCTCGTCGCGCATCTGGAGCCTGTCGGCCGGGGTGCGGGTCGGGGCAGGGATGGTGCACCCGCGCATGGGCCGCTACGGCGCCGCGGACGCACAAGCGGGCGGTGAAAGCGCAGGCGCCGCCGCGCACGAGGGGCACGGCGGACACGACGAGTCCCATCACCCGAACCGATAGAAGCCGATGTTCCGAACCTCTCGTCCGTTCCTGGCCGCCGCCGCGCTGGCGGCGATGGTGGCGTGCAGCTCGGACGGCACGGGTCCGGCCATCGTCCCCATCGACACGGGGCCCTGCCCGCAGCCCACGGCGGCGGGCTCGCTGGGGCTCGGGTGCGTGGCCGAGCGCTTCACCGGGGAGCTGAACGTTCGCGGAAGCTGGGCCTACACCAGCACCTGGGGCCGCCGCGGCACCGTGGCGGGCAACGCGGTGAAGGTGTGGAACGTGGCCGGCACGCGGCCCCTGCTGGTGGACACTCTGCACCTGGAGGGCGCCACCACCACCGGCGACGTGCAGGTGAGCGACGACGGCCGCCTGCTGGTGGTGGCGACGGAGCGTGCGGGCGGGTCGCTGGCCGTCTACGGCCTGGACGATCCCTCGCACCCGGCGTTCATCACCCGCTACACCACCGAGAACACGCTGGCCGGCGTGCACACGGCCCAGGTGGAGCGGGTGAACGGCAAGCTGTACGCGTTCCTGTGCATCGACCCGCAGGGCGCGGAGCCGGCCAAGCTGGTGATCGTGGACCTGTCCGATCCCGCGCACCCGGTGGAGACGTCGACCCTCACCATCGGCCGGCCGTTCGTGCACGACGTGTTCGTGCGCGACGGGCTGCTGTTCACGGCGGAGTGGAACGACGGGCTGGGGATCTGGGACATCGGCGGGGGCGGCCGGGGCGGATCGCCGGCGAGCCCCGTGCGCATGGCGCAGGCGGCGGTCACGGGCGGCGCGGTGCACAACGTGTGGTGGCTGCACGATGCGGCGGGCGGCAAGCGCTGGATCGTCACGGGCGAGGAGCAGCCGGGAGTGATCGGCAGCGCGTCCGCCGGCGACGTGCACGTGCTGGACGCGGCGGACCTGCTGCACCCGCGCGAGGTGGCGTTCTTTCACGTCGATGGCGCGGGCACGCACAACTTCAGCGTGGACGAGGTGCGCGGCACCCTGTACGCGGCCTACTACAACGCCGGCATACGTGCCCTGGACCTGCGCGGCGACCTGGGCGCCTGCACGGCGGAGCAGAAGGCCGCCGACGGACGGTGCGACCTGGCCAGGATGGGCCGCCTGCTGGGACGCGCGCTGGACCAGGGCGACCTGCCGCAGCCCGTGTACGTGTGGGGCGTGCAGTACACGGACGGCCGCCTGTTCGCGTCCGACATGCAGAACGGCCTGGTGCGGCTGGACCCGGCGGGCTTGAAGCAGTGAGCGGCTGGAAGGTCGCGTCGTTCGATACGTCCGATGGATCGGCGCCCCTCCGGGACTCTGGCGACAGTCGGCGGATTCCGTGCTCGGCGGCCGGACGAGATGGAAAGGCCCGGCACGTGACGTTCGGTGGATGCTGGACCGCGACTCGCCGATCGGCGCGGTGAGATGCGTGGACGATGAGGTGGACGAGGGCGCCCGCGTCGAGTCGATGGAGGTGCGGACTTCGGGATGATGGAAGCTCATGGTGGACAAGCTCGCTCTCGGGGTTCCGGGAGCGGGCTTGTCCGTGCGCGGAGGATTGGGACGGCGGAGCCGCGTGAGGGATGCGCGCCCGGAGGGCCGGGACGGTATAGACCGGGGACATGGCTGACAGAGCGGACCGGCGACATGCTGGACACGGAATCGAGAGAATCTTCGCCCCAATGCGGGAGAGGAACGATGCCGTGGACAAGGACGGAACCGCAGAAAGAGCGGCTGAGGTTCGTGATGAAAGCGGAGGAGGGAGTGTTCAGCATGAAGGAGCTGTGCGCGCGCTTCAACGTGAGTCGCCAGACGGGCTACACGATTCTCCAACGCTGGCGGGAGGAAGGGGCGGAGGGACTGAAGGACCTCGGGCGGGCACCGCTGCATTCACCGCAGCGCATCGGTGACGAGCTGGCGGCGCTGCTGCTCGCGACGCGGCGTGCGCACCCGGACTGGGGGCCCCGGAAGATCCACGCCTACCTGCAGCGGCGCGACGTCGACCTGGTGCTCCCCGCCGCGAGCACGACGGGCGAGCTGTACCGGCGGGCGGGACTGGTCGCGCCGCGAAAGCAGCGGCGGTGGGTACATCCCGGCCGTGTGCAGGTGGAGGGCAGGTCACATTCGCCGTCCTTCGACCGTCGTCGCGGGAACCGTGGCGGCGCGGGGATCGGCGGACGGTGCGCCGGCCGCTTCGCGGAACGAGCGCGCGGCCCACGGGCGGTGCAGGGTGTAGGTGAGCGTGGCCGTGATGGTGGCGCGGGCGGTGCTCACCAGGCGGCGGGCGGCCAGGCGGGCAAGGGCGTCCTGCACGGCGCGCTTGGAGAGGCCGGTGCCTTCGGCGATGGCGCGCAGGCTGAGCGTGGCGTCGGCGCGCGCGCCGTCCGTGCGCCGCCACAGGAACAGGTAGACCAGGTAGGCGGACGGCTGGCGGTCGTGGCCCACCAGGTCGGGCATCAGCGTGTCCAGCACGTACGCGTCCATCTCCAGGCACTCCAAGTCCTCGTCTCCGTATCCGCCGCGTGATGGTGTGGCAACGCTTGCCACGGCAACGATAGCGCGCCTTGTCGCCCGCGGAAAGCACGCCATCTTCCCACCGTTCGCCAGACCACCGACAGCCAGGGGAGGAAGCCGTGATCAGGAGCATCAAGTTCGTCAGCGTGCCCGTGCGGGACCAGGACGTGGCGCTGGAGTTCTACACGAAGAAGCTGGGATTCACCATCGGCACGGACCAGCCGTTCGACGGCACCCAGCGCTGGATCGAGCTGCGGATTCCCGGCGCGGACACGGGGCTGGTGCTGTTCACGCCGCGCGGCCACGAGGATCGCATCGGCGGGTTCATGAACATGAGCTTCGTGTGCGACGACCTGCAGAAGACGTACGAGGAGATGGTCGCGCGCGGCGTGGAGTTCGTGCAGCCGCCCAAGACGGAAAGCTGGGGCAGCAGCTCGATCTTCAAGGACCCCGACGGCAACACGTTCGTGATGTCCGCGCGCTGACCCCGCCCGCGCTGCCGGACCTTCGCTGAATCCGCGAGCGCCCGGCGAGAGTCGGGCGCCTGGCGTTTCCACGGGGAAGCGGGGTCGGCGTGATCGCCGTCGGGTCGAAATCCGGGGCGCCATCGGAGAAAGGTCCGCCTTCGTGGACTCCTCGCGGGGAGGTGATCGGCGCCGGGCGGTGGAGGACTGGTGGTCGATCGGGCCGCTCCTTCATCGCGGTCGAATCGCTCGCGGACGAACATGCTTGACGGTGGGGCGGACGACGCGTACCATGTACTAACCAAATGGTTAAACTAAACGGATGATCCAAATGGTTGATAAACAAGAAATCGTAGAGGGCGAGGCGGACGGCGCGGCGGAGGAGCGCATCCTGGCGGCGGCGCACGCGGTGTTCCTGAAGCGCGGCACGTACGGCGCGCGGATGCAGGAGATCGCGGACGAGGCGGGCGTCAACAAGGCGTTGCTGCACTACTACTTCCGCAGCAAGGAGCGGCTGGCCGAGGCGGTCTTCCAGCACGCCATCGGGCAGATCATGCCGCGCGTGTTCGGCATCGTGGGCTCGGACCTGGCGCTGGAGGCCAAGGTGCACGCGGTCGTGGAGGCGGAGCTGGAGTTCTTTTCCGCGCATCCCTACCTGCCGGGCTACGTGCTGGCCGAGGCCAACTTCAACCCCGAGCGCATCCAGAAGATGTTCGCGCGGGGCGGCGCGCCGCCGCTGGGGAAGCTGCAGGAGCAGCTCGACGAGGCCGCCGCCACGAGCACCATGCGGCCCATGCGCGCCCAGCAGTTCCTGGTGAACCTCGTCTCGCTCCTGGTCTTCCCCTTCGCCGCGCGGCCGCTGCTGGACGTGCTTCTGGGCACCGGCGGCGACGGCTTCCGCGATTTCATCGAAGAACGCCGCGGGTACCTGGCCGAGTTCGTCCTGCGGGGGATGCGGCCATGACGCGCACGTCGATTCGACTCGTCGTCCTTGTCTCGACCCTGATCGCGGCAGGCTCCGTCGCGGCGGCGGCGGATGCGTGGGCGCAGGACACGCTGCGGCTGCCGGCGCTGGAGGCGGCGGCCATGCGGCGCGACCCGCGGGC
>JAQBQD010000170.1 GCA_028287185.1 Gemmatimonadota bacterium
CACCGCATTCCGCAGGCACTCCAGGTAGCCCTCGAACCGCCGCCGGCCCGCTGCTTCGGTGTTCATTCCTACACCTTGCTACTCACATTCCCAATTGTCAAGATGTTTCTAACACAGTAGTATTAGACGATCATTACAAATCTCGTTCGCCGTCGCGTAAGTCGGCCTCGTCCTCGCCTCCGGGCAGGAGGGTGGGTTCACCACTGGAGAGCCGATCCCAGGATCAGACCCCAGGGAGCCGCGTGATCCACCGGCCGCGCGATTCCCACGCCGATGCCGCCGCCGAACAGGTCCAGCGAGATGCCCAGCGTGGCGCGGACGCCCTCCGTGGGCTGGGTGAGCGGCGCGAGGGCCAGGGTGGGATCGAACGCCCGCGCCTGCGGCCGGAACCCGAACGCCGCCAGCGCCGCGCGGGTGGCGGGTGCCACGGCCGCCGTCCATCCCCCCTGCAGCCCCACCGTCACCGCCGGCGACGGCCCCGGCAGCGCCAGCCATGGGCGCAGGCGCAGGGGCGCGCGCAGCACGGGCAGCGCGTAGGCCGCGCCCAGGCGCAGCAGCACGGCGCGGTCGCCGCCGAACTCCTTGTACCCGTAGCCGGGCAGCCCCTCGTTTCCGCCCACCTCGATCACCTTCTGCGGCGGAGAGCCCCCGAACAGCGCCGCCGCGTCCGCGCGCAGCAGGTAGGTGAGCGGACCCGCCGTGTGCCGCGCGGCCAGGCGCGCGTCCACCCGCTGCCAGCGCAGCCCGCCGTCGCCGCGCTCGTACGCCAGCGCCAGGCCCACGCCAGGCTCCAGCAGGTCGCCGCTCACGTCGGGGTTCACCTCCAGCGCCACCGCCTCGCGCACGTACGATCCCTCCGCCGCCGGCCGGTTGGGACGGAACGCGGAGTCCAGCCGCACGATGCCCTGCGTCACCCGGTTGCGCACCGCGGCATCGCGGCCTGGCCCCACCTCCAGCCGCAGCACGCGCCGCCCGTCCGCGTCCAGCCACCGCGCGGCCGAGAGGGTGGCCGCCGCGCGCGCCACGTAGTCGTAGTCGTCCACCGAGCCCAGCAGGGCGCCCACGGTGGCCGGCCCCTCCAGTGTGGGCACGAAGTCGTTGGTGTTGTCCAGCTCCCGCCGGGCGGCCGCTCCCCACGTCCAGCGCCCCCGCTGCCAGCGAACCGCCGCGCCGCCGCGGGGCGTGCGGTCCTGCCATGCCCAGCCGGCATGCGCGCCGGCGCGGACGCCGGGCGCCCCTTCCGCCGCGCCCCAGGTCGCCGCCATCCCGGTGTACAGGCCCTCCGCCTTGTCGTAGCGCAGCACGTCCGGCAGTCCCGCCGCGCCCCACGCCACGCGCGGGGGCCCTCCGGGGGCAGCGCCCGGCCGCACGACGTCGTCGAAGTCCGCCGCCGCCGCCGCGGTGGAGGCGGCCCCGATCTCCTCTCCCCATCCGCCGAAGGCGTCCAGGCTGTCGCGGGGGGCATAGCTGAGCCGGCGCTCGGCCGCCGCCCCGGTGTCCGCCTCCGCCAGCGCCGGCGCGGACGGTGGCCCGGGAACGGTGTCCAGCTCCTGCGCGCGCAGGCGGGTGACGATGCGCGCCGCGGGGCGGAAGCCGCCGTCCAGGCTGGACGCGGCCTGCACCTCGAGGCGCTCGTAGGTGGGCAGCCAGTAGCGCTGGCGGAGCTCGCCCTCCTCCACGTCCACCAGCACCGCCGTGCGCAGCACCAGCCGCTCCACGTGGGCTCGCAGGCCGGAGTGCGCCTGCACGGCCACGAAGGCCCCGTGCAGGCGCACGATCTGCATGCGGTCCGCCGCCACGTCCAGGTCGCCGCGGAACAGCAGCAGCCGGCCCCGCCCCGCCCGCGGCTCCACGTGGATGCGGACCACGGGGATGGTGCGCCCCCCGATGCGGATGCTCTGGACGGTGTCGCCGCCGGTGAATCGATAGGCCGAGTCGCGGTCGGCGGCCAGCGGGTGCACGCCGGCCAGCCGGGCCCAGCCGCGCGTAGCGCCGGGAACGCTGGGAAGATCCACCAGCAGGCTCAGCCGGTCGCCGTACAGGCTGGGGATGATCCACGGACGGCGCAGCAGGGACAGCGCCGACAACGACATCGAGGTGGCGCGGGCGCGGTAGCCCACCACGTGCTGCTCCAGCGAGCCGACGCGGCGCCACGCCACCCGGCTCTCCACCTGCTCCAGCTGCTGCGCGTGCTCGCGGCCCCGCGGGTCGGGCCGCAGCAGCGCCATGTCGCTCTCCGCCACGGCGCGGTAGCCCGCGAGCGTCGCCGGGGCCCGCCGGTTGGCCTCGGCAGCCGCGCCCACGAAGCGCCGGAGCTCCAGGGTGGAGTACGTAGAATCGGCCACCGTGATCTGGGCCAGCAGCAGCAGAGCGATCATCGTTCCCCGATAGACGGGCCGCGCGGCGCGGAACCCATCCCGCGCATGCCCGTGCCCTCACACCTCAGGGAGCGTCCGAGAACACCGGATGTGACATGAGAGCCACGATCCACCATGCACGAAGGGCCCGCGCCGGAAGCGCGGGCCCTTCGATCCTCCTGCCTCGTCGGTTCGACGCGGATCAGACCGTGAACGAGCTTCCGCAGCCGCAGCCGCCGGAGGAGTTCGGGTTGTTGAACGTGAAGCCCGAGCCCTGGAAGGTGGACACGTAGTCGATCTCGGTGCCGTTCAGGTACTGCAGGCTGAACGGATCCACGAAGAGGCGGATGCCGGCGGACTCGAAGACCATGTCGTCCTCGCCCGCCTCGTCCTCGATGTTCAGGCCGTACTGGAAGCCCGAGCACCCGCCCGGCAGCACGCCCACGCGCAGGCCGGCCGTCTCGGCAGCGCCCTGCTCGTCGATGTAGCGCAGCACCTCGGTGGCCGCCGTCGGCGACAGAGACACGGGGCTGGTGGAGGTCTCGGTGTGGCTGGTGGTCTCGGTCTGCATGGCACCCCCGCAGTGGCAGGTTCTGTAAGCGCGGGCCGCGCGCGGAAATCTCAGTATCCAATCCGTACCCCGGCCCGCGTGCAGGTTCCGCACCGGTGCGAGGGCATCCCACGTCTGCTCGGACAACAGGGACGCACGGAATATAGCCGTTTATCGACGTTCGTCAATCGTCTCGGTGTCCACCCGGCGGCGCCAGGATCACGTCCACCGCGTCCCACAGCGTCGGCACCACCCGGATGAAGGAGATGGCTTCCGCCTCCTCCCACTCGCTCTCCGGGCTGCGCACCAGCACCGCGTGCCCGTCCACCCGCTCGGCCGGGATCACGTCGCGCAGGCGGTCGCCCACGAACCAGGCGCCGGCCAGCGGCAGCCCGTGCTCCGCCGCCGCCCGCTCGTACATGGCAATGCCCGGCTTGCGGCACCCGAAGCCCTGCGGGTGCGGCCCCTCCGCGCAGTGGTACTCCCCGTCCAGCCGCCCGCCGTGCTCCGCCAGCAGCGCCTCCAGCCGGGCGTGCACGGCCGCGTACTGCGGTTCGGTGAAGTAGCCGCGCCCGATGCCCGACTGGTTGGTGACCAGGAAGGTGGGGTGGCCCGCCGCGTTCAGCCGCGCCACCGCCTCGCCCGCCCGCGGCAGCAGCTCCACCCCGGCGGGATCGCCCAGGTAGTGCCGGTCCACGATGATGGTGCCGTCGCGGTCCAGGAAGACCGCCGCGGGGGCGCCCACCGGCCTAGCCCGCCGTGATGCTGAAGCCGGCGTCCACGTACAGCGTCTCGCCCGTCACCCCGCTGGAAAGGTCCGACGCCAGGTACAGCGTCGTGCTGCCCACCTCGGACGGCTCCACGGTGCGCCGCAGGGCCGCGCGCTCGCCCGTCACCCGCAGCAGGTCGCGGAAGTGCGCCACGCCGCGGGCCGCCAGCGTGTTGATGGCGCCGGCCGAGACGGCGTTCACGCGAATGCCCTGCGGCCCCAGGTCCACGGCCAGGTAGCGCACCGATGCCTCCAGCGACGCCTTCGCCACGCCCATCACGTTGTAGCCGGGCACCGCCTTCTGCGACCCGTAGTACGTCATGCAGACGATGCTGCCGCCCGCGGACATGAGCGGCGCGGCGCCCCGCGACAGCGCCACCAGCGAGTACGCGCTGATGTCGTGCGCCGTCAGGAAGTCTTCGCGCGTGGTCTGCAGGAAGGGGTTGCTCATGGCCGGCTTGGGCGCGAAGGCCACCGAGTGCAGCAGGAAGTCCAGCTTCCCCCAGCGCCGGCCCAGCTCGCCGAAGATGGACTCGATCTGGGCGTCGTCGCGCACGTCCAGGTCGAACATCGGCACGTCGCCCAGCTCCGCCACCGTGCGCGTGACGCGGTCGCGCATCACCTCGCCCTGGTAGGTGAAGGCCAGCTCCATCCCCGCGGCCGCGAGCGCCTGCGCGCAGGCCCAGGCGATGGAGTTCTGGTTGGCGACGCCGACGATGAGGCCCTTCCTGCCGGCAAGGAGTCCGGTGAGCGCCGGATTTTCAGCCATGGTGACGATGGGGTTCGTGGGTATGCGTGGCCGGGCGGGCCCGGTCTCAGGATCGCTGCTGGGCCCGCGAGGGCGCCGGAGGCGGCGGCGTGGCCACCGGGGAAGCCGGGGCCGGGGGCCGAGCGGGCTGCGGACGCGGCGCGGGCGGAGTGCCGCCGG
>JAQBQD010000180.1 GCA_028287185.1 Gemmatimonadota bacterium
GACAACATCGTTCGTGCGGAGGAGATCGCGCTCACACGGATTCGCGTGGAGCTTCGCGATGCGGCGCGCGTGAACGAGGGCGCGCTCGCGAAGGCCGGTGTGCTCGGCGTATGGCGCCTGTCGGACAGCGTGGTGCATCTCATCGTGGGCGAGGACGCTGCGACGCTCGCCGCAGCGCTCGAGGAGTCGCGCGGCGAGACCGCGATGTCGCGAGCCTGATGCTCGCGGGAGCATCGCATCGCCGCGATGCGGGCACCGCTCTCGCGAAGGTGCGGCCCTATCTCTTCTGGCTGGCGGAGGCCGAGAGTGTGCTGACACATCGAGCCTTCGACGCGACCTATGGCTGGGAGCTGCATCATCTGCTCAACGACATCGCGCAGGGGAAAAAGCCGACGTCGACGCTCGACGCCTACTTCGCAAGGCAGCGCACGCAGTTTCCACGCACCGCGCTGCGCATGTACTTCACGACCAATCACGACGAGAACAGCTGGAACGGCACCGAGTTCGAGCGGATGGGCGCCAACCACCTCCCTTCGTTCGTCGTCGCGGCCACGGTGGAGGGCTCGTTCCCCCTGCTCTACACGGGGCAGGAGGTCAGCATGTCCAAGCGCCTGCGCTTCTTCGAGAAGGACACCGTGGACTGGAGCGGCCCGTCGCTGGCGCCCTTCTACACGGCCATGTTCGACCTGAAGCACCGCAGCCCGGCGCTGGCGAACGGCCCCTGGGGCGCGCCGCAGACGGCACTGCGCACCGACGGCGGCGACCGCGTGTACGCCTTCACGCGCACGCTGGGATCGAACACCGTCCTCGTCGCGGTGAACTTCGGCGATGCGCCGGTGCATGCGTCGTACATGGCGCTCGGGCAGCCGGGGGCGTACACGGACTGGTTCGCGAAGACGCCCGTCACCCTCGCCGCGGCCGGCAGCATCGACATCCCCGCCCACGGCTACCGTGTCCTCGTCCGCTGAGATGATGGGTTCGATCGTGACGACGGGTGGATCGGATGACACTCGCCGAGACGCGGAGCGGTGCGCTGGCGGCGGGCACGCGTCGAAGGCGTTCGAATCGACCGGATCCGTGATCGACGGGAGAAGTCGATTCGGCCGATTCCGGCGCTCGATGCTCGCCGGCGTCGGTGCGCTGGCGGCCGCCGCGATCGGCGGAGCCTGGACGCTCGATGCGCAGGTGACGCTTCGGCTGACGAGCGTGCCTGCGTCGACCCCGTCGGGCGCGCCGATCTTCGTGGCGGGCAGCTTCAATCGATGGAATCCGGGGGACTCCGCCTTTCGGTTGATGCCGGGAGCGTCGGGGGAGTACGCGCTGACGCTGGCCGACTCCATCCGTGGACCCGTGGAGTTCAAGTTCACGCTGGGATCGTGGGAGCGCGGCGAGGTGGATGCGTCCGGCGGCGGCGTGGGCAACCGGCGCTTCGTCATCCCCGCGACGGGCGCGGCGGAGTACACCGGCGCCGTCGCCGGCTGGCAGGACCCCGCGAAGCTGCCGCCCAAGGTGCACACGGCGAGCGCCTCCGTCTCCGTCGTGCGCGAAAGCTTCGCGATGCCGCAGCTCGGGCGCACGCGGCGGGTGTGGATCTACCTGCCGCCGGACTACGCGCGGTCCACCGGGCGGTATCCCGTGCTGTACATGCACGACGGGCAGAACGTGTTCGACGCGTTCTACGGCTTCGCGGGCGAATGGGGCGTGGACGAAACGCTGGACAGCCTGCACGCCCGCGGCGACCGCGGCGTGATCGTGGTGGCGGTGGACAACGGCGAGTCGCACCGGCTGGACGAGTACTCGCCCTGGAGGAACGTGCGCTACGGCGGCGGGGAAGGGGAGGCGTACGTGGACTTCCTGGTGAAGACGCTGAAGCCGTACGTGGACGGCAGATACCGCACGCGGCCGGGGCGGCTCGATACCGGAGTCGCCGGCTCCAGCATGGGCGGGCTGATCTCGCTCTACGCCGTGCTCAAGCACCCCGACGTGTTCGGCCGGGCGATGGTGTTCTCGCCATCGCTCTGGTTCTCGCCCGCCGTCTTCGACCTGGCCCGCGCCGCGCGGCCCGTGCGCCCGGACCCGCGCATCTACTTCCTCATGGGCGGCCGCGAGGGCGACACGCCGGACGCCGCCGTCGCCGACCAGCGCCGGATGATCGGCACCCTGGCCGCGGCCGGCTTCCGCGTGGGCGTGGAGGTGGACTCGGTCGTCCGCGCGGACGGCATGCACTCCGAGTGGTTCTGGCGCCGCGAGTTCCCCGCCGCCTACCGCTGGCTCTTCGCCGACCGCGCCGCGCCTGCGCCGCATCGGGCGTGTGCGATCGCTCCCCGCCGCGCGGGGGATCGAAACGCGGCGCGGCCACGGACCTCCGCCGGCGCGTCCGGCGTTCCGCATCGACCATCCCAAGGAGCACCATGCGCCGGATAGGCCCTGCCCCGCTGTTCGCCGTCCTCCTCGCGACCGTCGCCGGCACCGCCTCCGCACAGGCTCCGCCGGCCGCTTCGGCGCGGGCTCCGTCGGCGCTCGTCGGCCCGTCGACCGCCGCCGCGGGCGACTGGCGGCACGGGGGTACGTGCTACGAGGTGTTCGTCCGCTCGTTCGCCGACAGCAACGGCGACGGCATCGGCGACCTGAACGGGCTGACGGCCCGCCTGGACTACATCAACGACGGCAACCCGCGCTCCGAGCGCGACCTGGGCGCCTCGTGCATCTGGCTGATGCCCGTCGCGGAATCGCCCAGCTACCACGGGTACGACGTATCGGACTACTACAGGGTGGAGCCCGACTACGGCACCAAGGACGACTTCAAGCGCTTCGTGGCCGAGGCGCACCGGCGCGGCATCCGCGTGGTGGTGGACATGGTGCTGAACCATGCATCCAGCCAGCACCCGTACTTCCAGGCCGCGCTGAACGATCCCAACTCGCCGTACCGGAGCTGGTTCCGCTTCTCGCCCACCAAGCCCGCGCAGATGGGCCCGTGGGGCGGCGAGGCGTGGCGGAAGTCGCCCGTGCGCGACGAGTGGTACTACGCGGTGTTCTGGGAGGGGATGCCCGACCTGAACTACCAGACGCCCGCCGTGCGCGAGGAGGCCAACCGGGTCGCCGACTACTGGCTGCGCGAGATGGGCGTGGACGGCTTCCGGCTCGACGCCGTGCCGTACCTGGTGGAGGAGGGCGACAGGCTGTCCGGCTCGCCCGGCACGCACGCCCTGCTGCGCGAGTACGCGGCCCACGTGCGCGGCGTGCGGCCCGACGCCTTCACCGTGGGCGAGGTGTGGGACAGCGCGGGCGCCATGCTCTCGTACTATCCCGGCCAGCTCGACTCGTACTTCCCCTTCGAGCTGTCGGACTCGCTGCTGAGCGCCGTGGCGAACGGCCGCGCGGCGGCGCTGCTGCCCGGCTACCTGCGCCTGCAGGGCGCGCTGGCGCCGGACCGCTACTCACCCTTCCTGCGCAACCACGACCAGACGCGCACGCTTACCGTGCTGAAGGGCGACACCGCGCGCGCCCGGGTGGCCGCCACGCTGCTGCTGACGCTTCCGGGCATCCCGTTTGTCTACTACGGCGAGGAGATCGGGATGACGGGCGACAAGCCCGACGAGCGCCTGCGGACGCCCATGCAGTGGAGCGCCGGCCCCCACGCCGGCTTCACCACCGGCACGCCGTGGCAGGCGTTGCAGCCCGACTCCGCGCGCACCACCGTGGCCGCGCAGGATGGGGTGCCGGGCTCGCTGCTCAACGTCTACCGCCGGCTCATCCACCTGCGCGCCCGCAACGCCGCGCTGGCGAACGGACGCCTGGTGCCGCTCACGGCCAGCAGCGGGCAGGTGGCCGCCTACCTGCGCCGCGACGGCCGCCGCTCGGTGCTGGTCGTCGCGAACCTCGGCGCCACGCCCGCCGCCGGCGTCTCGCTCGCGTCCGCCGCAGGCGCGCTGCCGGTTGGACGCTACCGAGCGGCGAGCCTGGTCGGCGGCCGCTCCGGCGCGCCGCTGGCCGTCGGGCCGGGCGGCGCCGTGCGCGGATACGTGCCCGCGGTGACGCTGGCGCCCTTCGAGGTGCGCGTGCTGGACCTGACCGCCGCGCGCTGACGCACGATCGATGTCGGCCCGGCCGGAGGGTCCGGCGGCCCGGCGTGCTCGGCAGACCCCATCCGCCCTTCACAGGAACGAGGAGCCCGTGACAGAGAAACCACGCCTGAGCTTCTGGCAGATGTTCAACATGAGCTTCGGCTTCCTCGGCATCCAGTTCGGATGGGGGCTGCAGCTCGCCAACATGTCCGCGATCTACGAGAAGCTGGGTGCGCGGCCCGACCAGGTGCCGCTGCTGTGGCTGGCGGCGCCCGTCACGG
The DNA here is from genome assembly GCA_028287185.1 of Gemmatimonadota bacterium. GTDB lineage: Bacteria > Gemmatimonadota > Gemmatimonadetes > Longimicrobiales > Longimicrobiaceae > JAQBQD01. Next base: position 4,346 of record JAQBQD010000180.1, read on the forward strand.
GCCTGCTCATCCAGCCCATCGTGGGCCTGATGAGCGACCGCACCTGGGGTCCGCTGGGGCGCAGGCGGCCGTACTTCCTGACCGGGGCCATCCTGGCGTCGCTGGCGCTCTTCTTCATGCCCACGTCCAACACGCTCTGGGCGGCGGCCAGCCTGCTCTGGATCCTGGACGCCTCCATCAACGTGTCGATGGAGCCCTTCCGGGCCTTCGTGGCCGACAAGCTGGGCACCAGCCAGCGCACGGCCGGCTTCGCCATGCAGTCGTTCTTCATCGGCGTGGGCGCCAGCTTCGCCAACGCCATGCCGTTCCTCCTCCACCGCATGGGCGTCACGGGCACCACGCCCAGCGGCATCCCGCTCACGGTGAAGTACTCGTTCGAGGCGGGCGCCGTCTTCTTCCTCATCGCCGTGCTGTGGACGGTGTTCACCACCGGCGAGGAGCCGCCCGAGGACGAGGTGGCGTGGCGCCGCGCGAAGACCCCGCTGGGCGTCCGGCGCTTCTTCGGCGAGATCGGAAGCGCCATCCGCGACATGCCAGTGACGATGAAGCAGCTCGCCGTGGTGCAGTTCTTCACCTGGCTGGGCCTGTTCTGCATGTGGCTCTTCTTCGTGCCCACGGTGGCGCGCCACGTCTTCGGCGCCACGGACCCCAGGTCGGAGCTGTACACGCGCGGCATGGAGTGGGGCGGCTTCTCGTTCGCGTTCTACTCGATCACCTGCTTCCTGGTGGCGTTCGCGCTGCCGGCCATGGCGCGGGCCACCAGCCGCCGTGCCACGCACGCCGTGGCGCTGGTCTGCGGCGGCGTCGCGCTGCTCAGCGTGTACTTCATCCACGACCCGTACGTGCTGCTGCTCACGATGGTGGGCGTGGGCATCGCCTGGGCCTCCATCCTCTCCATGCCCTATGCCATCCTTTCCGGCTCGCTGCCGGCGGAGCGCATGGGCGTGTACATGGGCATCTTCAACTTCTTCATCGTCATCCCCGAGATCATCTTCGCGTCGGCGTCGGGCCGGGTGATCCGCGCGCTGTTCGGGGAGAACGACCCCAACGCCTCGCTGTACATGGTGCTTCTGGGCGGCGTCTGCCTTCTGGTCGCCGCGGGCACGGTCAGCATCGTGCGCGACGTGGAGCACGCCGGCCTGGCGCTGGACCCCTCCGCCGGCGGCGATCCCGCCATCGGCCTGGCGGACACGGAGAGCGAGCGTCCCGCGGCGAGCGCATAGGACGCAGGCGAAGGGCGGCGCCGTTCCCCGCGCGCAGGGGACGGCGCCGCCTTCCGGTGACGATATTGTTAGGGCGGCTTGCGATATCGGGGAGCCCTCCGTTACGATGGGAGGAGGGCGACTGCGCCGCGACGGGGTTCCTCGGTCAGGCACTCGGAACACCACTGCACACGGCGGCCACGATGCGGAAGATCAACACACGCCAGTTCCACCGCGCCACGCGCTCCACGCCGCGCGAGATCAACCGGAAGATCGTGCTGAACCTGGTTCGCGAGCACCAGCCCATCTCCCGCGCCGACCTCGCGCGGCAGATGCACGTGGGCCGGGGGATGATCACCCAGCTCGTGGACGAGCTGATCGCCCAGGGCGTGGTCGCCGAGGGCGCCACCGCCAACGCGCTGCGCGGCCGCAAGCCCAAGCTGCTGCACGTGCGCACGCGCGACCACTTCTGCATCGCCGTGGACGTGCGGTTCAGCCGCACGCACGTGGCGCTCACCGACCTGGACGGCCGCCAGCTCGCCCTCCAGACGCTGGAGACGGAGCTGGACCCGGACGCCCTGGTGGCCGCCATCGCGCTGCGGGTGGAGGGGTTGATGCTGGGGCGCGACCCGGAGTGCTGCGAGGGGATCGGCGTGGTGGTGCCGGGGATGATCCACCGCCGCACGGGCCACATCCTGCTCTCGCCGCAGCTCGGGTGGCGCGACGTGCCGCTGCGCGAGGCGCTGGCCAAGGCCACGGGGCTACGCGTGCTGATCGAGAACGCCCCCATCGCCTGCGCGCTGGCCCACATGTGGCTGCCGCCCTTCAGCCGCGACGGCGTGGACAACTTCGTCTACGTCACCGTGTCCGACGGCGTGGGCGTCAGCGTGGTGGACGACGGCGAGGTGTTCCGCGGCCACGGCGACACCGCCGGCGAGTTCGGCCACCTGCCGCTGAGCCTGGACGGCCCCAAGTGCATGTGCGGCCTGCGGGGCTGCCTGGAGGCGTACACCAGCAACGTGGCCACGCTGGCCCGCTACTTCGACGTGGACGCCTCCGTGCCCGCCAGCCGCAAGGCCATGCGCGACCTGGGCTTCGGGATGGAGGACCTGGTGGCCCGCATGCGCTCGGGCGATCCGCGCGCCGCCTATGCGCTTGCGGAGACGGGGCGCTACCTGGGCATCGGCCTCGCCGGCATCATCACTGCCCTCAGCCCCGCCCGCGTCATCGTCAGCGGCGAGATCACGGAGGCATGGGACGTGATCGGCCCCCTCGTGAGCGCAGGCGTCCACGAGCGCGCCATCACCCCGGCCGCCGCCGCGACCCCCATCGACGTGGCGCCGACGGGCGACTCGCCGCGCCTCCGCGGGGCCACGGCGCTGCTGGTGGCGCGGAGGTTCGCCGCGCCGGAGGTGGCGTGAGGCGGGGCGATGAGGGAAGCTCCAGGCCGCGGGAGGGGTGGCGCCGAGCGAGATGAGGCTGAATGGCAAGCGAGGGAGTGGCGCCTGGCGCCAGGGGTTGATCACCGCCGCAGCGAACCGCTGTACTCCATGCGGTGATCGCCAGCGGGTGGTCGATGCCCGGCCCGTGCGTGTAGAGCACCCGCCCGTGGTAGTAGCCTGGATAATAGTGCGAGGTGGACGATGGTGGCGCGTCCGCGGTGTCGGGCACCACGCTGCTCGCGGCTGCCACGCTGAAGCCCACGTCCTTCTCCATCGTCGCCGCCGGCGTGCCCGTCTGGCCCGGCGCCTGGATCTCGCCGAGCACCTGGTCGCCGTCCCACACCGTGCGGCGCACGAAGCGCACGCACCGGCTGGTGCACGCGAACTCCTGGCGCGAGCGCACCAGCACGCGCCGTCCCAGTGCGTCGTAGCGGTACTCCTCGAAGGCGCTCCGTTCGTTGGGCGGCGGTGGACGGGTGGAGTCGCACTTCCAGCCGCCGGTGCCGTCGATGAACAGGTGGCAGGTGCGCCGGTCCACCACCCGCAGCCGCCCGTCCGCGCCGTACCACGAGTGCAGGCTCTCCACGTAGCGTGTCTGCAGGGCCCGCCCGTTCACGTCCCAAGTGGTCCATCGTCTCGTTACTGGAGCACGCCAATCACTGGTGGTCTGCAATTCCGGCGGACTACCGCCGACGCATGATGAAGGTACCCCGCGGCCCTTCGCCCGCGAATTCCTGATGCCATCGACCACTTAGCTCGCGACCATCAAAGGTTCCGCGAGCGACGATTTCCCCAGCATCGGTCCCTTCACCCACTCGGATTAGCAACGTATCTGCGGCCAGGAATGCTGCCTCGACCCTATTACTTTTCGGTGGAGAGCGAAGAATGCCATTCCAGTTTCCGTCCGCGTGCCCATAAACGACCGGAGCGCAGTGCCGTGAAGTGCAGTAAGTGTCACGGGTGGGAGAAGACAATGACACAGCAAATCTACCACCGTGTGGCAAGAATCCCGACGTCACGACCTCCATCGTCCATTCCCCCGAAAGTTGGGAGATAGTCAAATTGGTCGTAGGTTTTGGCGATTCACTACAACCGGAGATGACGAAGCTGCCGACACCGAGCCACATTACCGCTCGACGGATTATGCGTAATATACAGCTACGCGCGCGTCTCCGAATACCAGAAATCATATTCAAACCCCCGGTTTATTGTGGCGGTTCAGTGCGAAAGCTGTCACGGTCCACCACTGTCACACCTCTCCTCAGTTCCCGTATTCTGATGGTAGACGTTTTCACGTCGAAATAGGGCGGGGTCCTCGTGACTATCGAAAGGAGAACCCCCAAATTCTTGCCACGCGAACAAATGCCGGAATAGCTCATGTGCAAGCAGACCACCTATTCCATAATATGGCGTGTTAATAGTAAACCGGCACCCGTGATAGCGAATTCCCGGCCATTGCGACCCGCCCGCAGTCTGGCGAAAATCCCATCTGTCAACGTATAGAGTATCGTGAGCGGTATTCCATTGGGTACCTCCACGCGCGGGTAATGGCCAAGGGGGGCGGCCATCATCAAAACGAACGAGATTGTAGCGATTTGTAGAGGTAATCAATGCCACCAACATAGTTTGCAAGCCTCTCCAACCCGGGCCACCATGACAAATGACTTGCGCCTCGCTAGATGCGCAACCATCGCTGTCCCATAGAATCGTGACGTTGGCCGCTTGTTCGACACCGCGTCGCAGGCGACGCGATTTCGAGCAGATCTTCAACCCAGAGGGATCGCGATATCCCTCACGAGCTTGCTTCCCTCGTCCACTGAGCGGGTACGAGATCCGGTGAGCCGGAAGGTCCCTGAGACTCGAAGTGACACCTGATCCGCACCCGCTCGGCGGCCCTGAGCGAGATCCGGCGACCCCGGAAGCTCATGATACTCCAGGAGACACGTGATCCGCTCAAGAGCACAAACGATCTCAATTTCTACCGAGCCAGGAATCAACGTAGTCGCCCACCGTGGCGGGAGGCAGGCGAGGTATCGGTACCCGCCCGATTCTTTTCCGCTGGCGCTTTAGGAGGTAACTCAGTTCACTGCTCTTGTCCTCTATGGCCGCCCGGCCGAACAGCCAACTGAACGGGCCTTTCGCTGCCGGAGGTTGGAGGAACAGGTCTAGAGGGTCCTCCGGTCTAAGCAACCCTTTCTTAACGTCATACTCCTCCTCGAAGACAGAAAGGCATTCCTGGAGCCCTCTCCTGTCCTCTTCAGCTGTTGCGGAGAAGATGGAGAACAGTTCCGAAAGACATAGCTCTTCACGACCACCGCGATCCTGTCACGCCATTGCATTGGTGACCTCTTACTCGATGATGCCCATGCTGCACTGCACGTTGATCGTCGTATTGTAGGCAAGCGTGAAGGCACTCGTAACCGCCAACGCGGGGGTCACACGATTCCCGACGGTGGTCGCACCCCGCACGAGGGCCTGGCGTGTCCCAGCCGAAATCAGGCCGCGATTAGCAACTCCTCGCAGGACTGTTCGACTAATCATGTTCAGCCCACTCGCGTACCTATTGGTCGTTCCCAACGAACCGCCGCCCTTACGAATGATGGCAACTGCGTCGGTTGCCAGGGACGTAGCTGATCCCATTTCGACGAACTCGACTACTCGACTGGCGGTACCGCCACCAAAGAGCGAAGAGAACCGATTGTTTTGGTAGCATTGCTCGGCGCGTTCTCTCCGCTGCTCCTGACGCCGTTCCTCTTCCTCTCTTCGCTGCTGCTCTGCTTCCTCGCACTTTTCCTTGTTTTCGTCGTCTGGACAGGAGTTCAGGCCGTAGGGATCGCTATATCCCACCGGATCGCCGCCCGCAAACCCATACACGTTGAGCCCACCCGCGATCCCGATCGGGTCCTCCTGACCGCCCGATGTTCGGGTCGTAGTACAAGCTGCGGCGGTAGCTGAGCCCGCTCGCGTTCTGCCCGTCCATCACCAGGCTGCCCATCCACGTCGTTGGCCCCGCCACCGTCTGCGCTTGAGCAGGCGCATCGTGCCCATGTACCCGCCGGGAAGTCGCGCTCCACGCAGCGCTCCTGCTGTACGTCTGCCGTGCTGGTGGAGCCGCTCCCGCTCGTGGTGCCGCCGCCGTACCCTGGCAGCGCGTTACCCGCCGCTTTGCCCTGAGCCTCGCAACAATCCGGTGGATGTACTCGGGCCGTAAATGGCTACATCATCATCCACCAGATCATCATCAACGCGACTCCGACGACCTGGCAGTATATCGCGCGCTTGCGATACTTCCACCCCTCCTGTGTAAACTGCTCTTTCCGACCGAACGGTGGCAGCATGCGAACGTGAAGATGCTCCTTGTCTGTCAAACGTTTGGTCGCAGCGATCTGAAACACAAACATCAGCCCAATAGCCACGACGATTGAGCCTTTGAGTACCTCTTCCAGCACACTCTTAGTAAGTACCTCACTCGCGTTTAGCATCGTCCGTTCCTATAGCAATCGATGGTTGGTGCCTTCATTCGAGGAATGACGATTGAGGCTCCCCCGAGGTTCCAGGTCGCAAATAGCCCGAGCGGGCCTCGGGTTCCGAGTGAAAACCCACTCAAACGCCACCCGAACAAACGAGTTTCATCCGGAACTAGAGAGAAACCTCCACTTGCCGCAGCAAGAGTGGCGGATACGGCCAAGCCTGGAGATTCCTGATAACTCTTTGTGAGATCGGCAAGCGACCCCTCCTGAACGGTGACTTGGGGGCCCGCAGAAACGCCTGCTCCAACCGCGCCGCCGACCTGAACGAAAAGGGCAATGTCGCCGTCCTTGTTCATGGCGGCCCCGGCCTGTAGAGTGCCGCCGGTGCCCGCCGCAGCGGTAGCGCCAAATGTGACACTCACTGTTCCAGTGGGCTTCGAAGCGGGATCTTGCGGAGTAGTTCCAGAGGGACCGGGCGGCGGATTGGGACAGGGCACATCTTTCCCATTCTTGTCCTTACATGACAATCCATACGGATCCGAGTAGTTCACCGGATCCCCGCCTGCGAACCCATACACATTGAGCCCGCCAGCGATCCCGATCGGATCCTCCTGGGTGAAACGGCTGCTCGTCGGGTCGTAGTAGCGGTTGCGGCGGTACATCTGCCCGCTCGCATCGCGCATGCCGTCCACCAGGCTCCCGTTCCAGCTCTCCGGCCCCAGCGCTCCGTTGTCCCGCTGCCGCTTCGTAAGGTACTCCTGTGCGGCCGGCCAGCTCACCCGCAGGCAGTGCGACACCGTGTCGCTCGGCGTGAACTTCGGCTCGCTCGTCGTCGAGGTGACCGGCTGGAAGTAGTGCGATGTGCCCTGGTTGTGGAGCAGCTTGCAGGGCGGGTTCAAACTGTGGACCTCGAAGCTCCCCAGATCGAACGAGCCGTTCCAGTTCTCGTGCGGGTAGATCGTGATCGGCCCCGGCAGCGAGTCGCTGTACTCCACGCGCGTGATCGCCAGCGGGTGGTCGATGCCCGGCCCATGCGTGTAGAGCACCCGCCCGTAGTAGTAGCCTGGATAGTAGTGCGAGGTGGACGAGGGCGGCGCGTCCGCGGTGTCGGGTACCACGCTGCTCGCGGCTGCCACGCTGAAGCCCACGTCCTTCTCCATCGTCGCCGCCGGCGTGCCCGTCTGGCCCGGCGCCTGGATCTCGGCCAGCACCTGGTCGCCGTCCCACACCGTGCGGCGCACGAAGCTCACGCACCGGCTGGTGCACGCGAACTCCTGGCGCGAGCGCACCAGCACGCGCCGTCCCAGTGCGTCATAGCGGTACTCCTCGAAGGCGCTCCGCTCGTTGGGCGGCGGCGGACGGGTGGAGTCGCACTTCCAGCCGCCGGTGCCGTCGATGAACAGGTAGCAGGTGCGGCGGTCCACCACCCGCAGCCGCCCGTCCGCGCCGTACCACGAGTGCAGGCTCTCCACGTAGCGCGTCTGCAGGGCCTGCCCGCTCGCGGCCGTGTACGAGGACCAGTGCCAGTCGTAGAACCAGGTCCGGTTGCCCGCCGCGTCGTAGATCGTCGTGTCCTGGCCCGTCACCGCGCCGTCCGTCGTCCCGTTGCTGGAGTACGCCAGCCGGCCCGTGAACGGCTGGTAGTGCCGCCGGCTCATGGGGCGCGACTCGTCGTCCCGCAGGGTGGTGCCGGCGATGGAGGTCTGCACCTGCTCCGACTGGTTTCCCAGCGCGTCCTGCACGTAGCGCTCGTTGCTGTTGGTGCCGCTCGGCAGACGCGCGCCGTGGAAGGACCGCGCCAGCGTGCCCAAGCCCGAGTACCCCATCAGCGTGCTGTCGTCGGGGGCGGTGACGCGGCGGACCTTCCCCCGAAGGTCGTAGCGGAAGCGGTCGTGGTGCAGCCAGCCGCCGGGTACGGGGCCCGCTTCGCTGCGCAGCGTGTCCCGGCCGTCCGTATCGTAGGCGTGCTGCTCCTGGAAGCCGTTGCGCGTGTAGCTGGCCAGCCGCCCGTCGGCATCGTACGCCCAGACGAACTCGTCCTGCACGGGGGACGTCTTGGCGCCGTACCGGACGCCGACCAGCGCGCCGGTGGCGGGGTCGTAGTCGTAGCCCTGCGCGGGCGTGGCCGCGATCGCCGCGGGCAGGGTGAGCTGGGTGCGGCGGCCTTCCAGGTCGTACGTGTACGTGCTGGTGTAGACGTGGGCGGTGGTGTCCGGTCCGGCGTATGCGCGGAGCTTCTGCGTCTCGCTGTTCAGCGCACCGCCGGGATAGTACGTCCGCCGCACGACCGCGTCGCCATTCACCGCGCTCTGGACGTTCCCTGCCGCGTCGTAGGAGAAGTCCGCCTCTTCACCGGCGATGGTGAACCCCACGTTGGCGGTCGCCACCGTTTCGAAGGCGCCGGCTGTGGGAGCGAAGTACGGGAACCGCCACGGGGTGGAGCTCCCCGGATGCTCTGCCGTGTCGGCTGCCTGAACCACGACGGACGGTACGCTTCGGTGCACGAGGCGGTTCAGGGCGTCGTACGTGAAGGTGCTCACCTGGCCCAGGCGGTTCCGCGTGTTCACCACGTTGCCGGCGGGATCGTACAAGGTCACGTCCCGATACGCCGCCCCCGTGTCCGCGGGCGTGGGGTGCGGCGCGATCTCCACCGTCGGGCGGCCGAGCGCGTCGTACCGGTAGCCCGTGGACACTGTGCCGATGCCGCCCGGGTCCGGGCTCGCCACGCGCGAGACCTGCTTCAACAGCCCGTTCTCGAAGAGGCTGGTGACCGTCACCGTCTCCGCCGCGATGCTGTCCCAGGGCGTCGCGTTCGCGGTGATCAGGTTCGGGAACTTGATCTTGGGACCGGCCGCCACCGTCTGATAGGCGCGCCCGGCTGCGTCGTAGCGGGTGACGCTCCGCTGATACAGCGCGCCCGTCGCGGCGTCGTCCGCGAATGCGCTGTCCACCGGCGCGATCGTCAGCGTGTCGCGCCCGATGCGGTCCGCGAGGTAGGTGGTGCGCACCTGGAGCGGCGAGGTGACGGCGCTCGCGTTGCCGAGCACGGGATCGTACTCGACCCGCTCGGCCGGCTCTCCCACGGCGTGGGAGCGCGCCGTCCACACGCTGTCCACCTGGCCGAAGGCGTTGGTGTGGAAGCTCACCCGCCGCGCCGGGTCAGGCCCCGCCTGCTGCCACACCCGGTTGCCCGCCGCGTCGTAGCCGGTGCTGCTCACCAGCCCCGTCGGGCTCGTCACCTGCGTCACGAGCTCCGGCCAGGCGGCGTTCCCGTGCTGGTAGCGCGTCACGGCGTCCCGCCCGTCGCCCAGCGGGTTCACTACCACGGTGCTGTCCAGCGTCCCCAGTGCGGTGTAGGCCACCCGGGTGATGCGGCGCGTGGGCTGGCCGGCGAAGGTGGGGCCTGCCACGTTCGACTCCGTCACCAGGGCCGGGAAGCGTGCGTCGTCGTGGTACGCGTAGCCGTTCACCCCGAGCGCGTCCTGCACGATGCGCGGCGCGCCGAAGCGGTCCAGCCAGAGCCAGGTGACGTCGGCCACGTCCGTCCGCGGCCCGTCGATGCGCGCCGCGACACCCGTGGCGTCCCGCACGCCGTCGTTCAGCACGAACACCTCGGGCATCACGTACGTGGTGACGGCGTCCGCCCCCGCCACGCTCGCCATCCCACCCCCGGCGAAGCGCTGGAAGTACCAGGGCCGGTGCCCGTTGGCCGAGTACTCCACGTCCGTCCAATTCCCCCGCGGGTCCTGGATCGACCCGATCCCGGGCGTCGGCATCTGCCACGGCAGCGTCTGGTAGCCGAAGTGGGACACCGACGAGTCGGGGTCCGTGAGCGAGGTCACCCGACCCTGCGCGTCCATCCCCACCCCGACGTCGCGCGTGGTGCCCGGCTGCACGCCCGGCGCGCTCACCCGGCTCAGCCGCCCGCCCGCGCCGTCGTAGTGGAAGTCGTAGGCGAGGCCCGGGTCCCACGCGTCGGTGTGCGCGGTGCGGATGCGCACGGGCTCGTACGCGTCGCCCACGTACTCGAACGTGGTCTTCACCCCCAGCCGGCTCACCGTCGCCACGTGGCGACCGGCGCCGTCCATCACCACCCGCGCTCCGCCCGGCAGCGCCCGCACGTACTGCGCGCCCTGCTTCACCACCGAGTCCGGCCGCGCGCCCGGGTCCCGCATCCACACCGTGGTGCTCCCCGCCTTCT
>JAQBQD010000193.1 GCA_028287185.1 Gemmatimonadota bacterium
CGTGCGCGTCATCGGTCAGCGCGAGCCGCCGCCCACGCCGCGGCTCCAGCCGCCGGACGACTGGCCCTGGCCCTGCCCGCGGCCCTGTCCGCCGCGCCCGCCGCGACCCTCGCCGCGCTGGGGCATCAGGCTCTTGGCCGTCTCGCGCTGCTGGCTGCTCAGCACGCGCATGGCCTGCTGCATGGCGTCGTCGTTGTACTTGCGGAGCTGGTCGAAGAGGGGGCGGCTCTGCTCCATCCGCTGGCGCATGGCCTCGCGGTCGGCGTCGCCGTTCTGGCCGTTCTGGCCGCGCGACTGCTGGAGCTGCTGGCGCAGCGGCTCGGTGCGGCGCTGCAGGTCCTGGTCGATGCGCTGCAGCCGGCTCACCTGGTCGTCGCTCAGGTTCAGGTCGGCGCGGTGCTCCACCAGCGCCGCCACGGGGCTGCGCATGCCGCGCTGCCCGCGCTCGCCCTGCGCGCGATCGCCGCGGCCCTCGTGCTGGCCCTCGTGCTGGCCCTGCTCGCCGCCCTGGGGATATCCATACCCGCCGCCCTGCTGCGCCAGGAGCGCGGGCGCCGGCACCGCGAGAAGGGCCGCGGCGAGAAGCAGGTTGCGTGTGGAGAACGTCATGGTCGCTCCGTTCGTCTTCGTTCCGGGAACGGCGGCATCTCCGGCCGTTCGCAAAGTAGACGCGCGGGGCGGCGGATGTGTTAAGGCATTGCGTGGCAATGCGCCGCCACGGGCGGAGACGGCGCCGGAGCTGGCTTCCGACGCTCGGGCCGATCGACGGCTGGCTCGCAGGCGCAGGCCAAGACCGGCAGCCCGCGCAGGCGGATACCGGAACGCCCCGACCGGGAGTGCCGGTCGGGGCGTTCGTGCCGCGCAGGCCGGGGCCCGGGCGGAGGCGCCGGGGTCAGTCCGGGTAGGTCGTCAGCATGCGGTAGTATTTGTACAGCGAGGAGAACGGGTCGCCGCAGCTCACCGAGCAGCCGTCCGTCGCGGCCGCGCCGTGCACCGTGCCGAGCTCTTCGCGGGGCGCCTCGATCTCGAACGAGGTCACCGTCAGGGCGTCCAGGTCCAGCTTGAGCTTCTTCATGCGGTTCCATCCTGGGGAGCGGAGGTGGGGTGCGCGCGACGCCGGGAGGAGGGTAAACAGGGGAAGTCGGCGCTCCCCAATATGATGGGGGAGTCGCGGATGCACAACGTTTCCGGACGATTTGTCCACGGTGCACGGGGGATGGGTTTGGGCCGGATCGGCGGTCGCGGCATGCCCGCGCGACGATGCGCCACGGCTTCGAGTACCAACCGTGAGAACCGCCGGCTGGAAGGGGAATCCACCGAATCCGCCTGGACCATGTGGCGCGGATGCGGAGGGGTCGCGGCGGAGGGAGGGCGCTCGACGGGGGAACGAGACGGGGCACGGTCCGCTAAGACCGTGCCCCGACAGGTAGAACGGGAGTCGAACCCACCCCTTCGGACGGAGGCTTGCGCCTCCGGAGCCGAGAAAGGGGAACACCGAAAGTTTATCTACCCGCCCCCACGATACTCCTCTCCCGACATTCCGTCAAGACGCCAGGTTGCCGTCGTCCACGATGCGCGGGTCCCCGCCCGTGTCCAGCGCGACGGACCCGCCCTGGGCCATGTTCCACGAGGCGCGCCACAGCACCGGGCGGAAGAAGCGCGGATCGGGGTGGTTCAGGGCACGCATCACCACGCCCGTCCGGCAGCCCATCACGTGGTTCTGCTCCACCACCACCAGCGGTCCCCAGAACCCCCACACCCGGACGCCGTCGATCTCGGCGTTGCTGTAGGCGCCGGCCTGCGTGCCCATCACGCGGTTGCCCGCCACGCGCACGCTGACGGCGTTGCCCACGAAGATGCCGTGCCGCTCGCCGCGGATGCCCCAGGGGAGCTTCACCGCCACGGTGTTGTCGGTGATGGTGACGCCGCCGGCGCTGTCGGCGGTGGTGTCGCGGCCGGCGTGGCTCACGCCCACGTGGATGCACTGCATGAAGTTCTGCACCGAGTTGCCGGCGATGCGCACGTCGCGGACGGAGCGGCCGGCCACCACGATGCCCTGGAAGCCCACCGCCTCGAAGACGCGGGCGTACGCGGACAGCTGCTCGGGGTTCGTCCGCTCGTCGCCGAGCAGGGCCAGAAGCTTCGCGAGCGCCTGGGGCGAGAACAGCTCGGGCGGCCATCCCAGCTGCGCCGTCCCGGCGTACTGGGTCAGTGGCGGCCGCCATGCCTGTCCCCCCTGGGCTCCCTCGACCGGCCCGGCGACGAAGCGGAAATCCTGCGCCGCGGCCTCGGCGGCGGGGGCGGCCTTCGCCTCGTCCGGGACGGGGATGGCCGGCTTCGCGGCGGTGCGCCGCTGCTTTCCGGCCGCCGGCACCGCCGGCGCGGTGAGCGTGGCGCTCCCCACGGGGGCCAGGCCTTCCTCCGTCACCCGGCGGGCCTCGGCCAGGGCGTTCAGCCGGATGTCCTTCAGCCGCGGCAGCCGCTCGCGGTCGTCCTTCTGCAGCGACCACACATACTCGCGCATCCAGCTCCGGTAGTCCGGCTCCTCCAGGATCTGCATCACGCGCGGGCTGGGGTTCTTGCCCCAGTGGCGCAGCACGTTGTTCTCCACCACGGCGCGGTCGGGGTTCACCAGCAGGATGCCCACCTGCCGGTGGCCCACCCACGCCTCGGTGTTGCGCACGTCCACGCGCATCAGCGGCGGGGTGAAGTCCTTGGTCTCCAGGCTGCTGGCGGTGATGCAGGTGGCGGCCCGGCGGGCGCCCGGTGCGCAGCGCAGCACGGCGGAGTCCACCGTGACCTCGGCGCAGTCGCGGAAGCTGAGCACGCCGTTCAGCCGGGTGTTGGGCGCGGCCGAGCCTGCCGTGCCGCTCTCCAGGCTGATCTCGCGCACGGTCACGCGGTCGCACTCGTGGAAGACGAAGACGGACTCAGAGCCGGCGCACGCCACGTGCGAGGCGCCGTCGCGGCCGGTGATGCGCACGTTCCGCTTCTGCTTGAACACCACGGGCTCGGCGATCTCGTACCTGCCGGGGCGGAAGCAGATGTCCAGGTCCAGGTCCGTGCCCAGGTAGCGTCCGATCTTCTCCAGCACGTCGTCGCCGGGCGCCAGCGTGACCTCGCAGCACACGCCCGTGTGGCTGCACAGGAAGTCGATGGCCTCCTTCACCGTGGACACGCCCGCCGAGACCAGGTCGCCGCAGCCTTCCGACGGCGTGTACGCCACGTTCTCCGCCGCCGCGACCCACACGCCGAACACCACCTCGCCGGGCGCCTTCTCCGTCCGTCCCTCGGGCGCGCGCAGCGTGGCGCGCACGGACTGGTGGGCGGGGCTGGGATCGGGCGTCCACCTCACCCGCGCGACGCCGTCTGCGTCCGTCCCCGCCTCGATCTTCTTCGCGCCGTTCTCGAACGTCCCGCCGTCGGCTTCGAAGACGACGACGGGGTCCTTGGAGGCCAGCGGCCCGCAGTCCGACGCCACGCGCACGGCGGGGCCGTCCCACGTCTCGCCGGGCAGGACGGTGCGCTCCGTCTCGCCCGCGGGATAGATCGCCACCATGCCCACGATGCGGTCCAGCGCCTTCTGCACCGTGTCCTGCCCGGCCATCGGCCCGCACTTGCCGGGGTCGTAGCGCACGCGGTCCGCCGTGCTGAGCGTGGCGCTGAACGTCACCGACGACGGCGCGGCGACGGGCATCGCGGGGGTCGCGGCGATGGAGGCGGTGAGCTCCTGGTAGTGCGTGGCGCCGTCCAGCTTCCAGGTCGTCTCGGCCGTCCCGTCCGCGCCGGTCGTGGGCGACGCGGGCGCGACGGTTCCCGTTCCGGGCGCGAAGGTGACCTTCACGCCGGGCAGGGGGCCGCAGTCGCTGGCGACCAGCACCTTGATCGTCCGATCGAGCGGCTCGCCCGGCATCACCTCCTGGGCATCTCCCCCCACGGGGTGGATGCGCGCGAAGGCGGCCAGGCGGTCGATGGCGCTCTGCACCGTCTTCCGCCCCGCCATGCCCGCGCACGCGCCAGGATCGTACGCCACCAGCGACGCCACGCTCAGGCTGGCGTTGAAGCGGATGGGGAGCTGCACCGGCACGCCGTCCTGGAGCAGCCGCGCCTCCACGAGCTGGTCTTCCGCCCCGTCGCCCGCCAGGCGCCACAGGCAGCTCGCGGTGCCGTCCGCCGCCAGCGGCACGTCCACCGAGGCGCCCCAGGTGGTGCCGTCCGCGGACACGTCGCCGCGCGCCGCCGCCGGGGGCCCGCTGCCGGGAAGGGTGCGGAAGCGGACGAGGGCGGCGTCCTCCTGGCAGTGGCCGTTGGCGATGCCGGCCACGAGCGGAAGGCCCAGCTGCACCTTCTCGCCGGGGGCGGTGAGGTCGGGCATGGCTTCCTGGCCGGCGCCGCTCACGTAGGCCAGCGCGTTCACCTCGGTGAGCGGCGCGAAGAGGCAGCGGCAGTCGGCGTAGGGCAGCACGGCGTTGCCGCCGGCCACCGTCACCACGCCCAGGCGGCAGTAGTGGTGGCGGATGCCGGCCGGCCGCAGCGCCAGCGGCACCGGGTGCGCGGCGTCGGGATCGTCCACGGGCCACTCGATGCCGCCGCTGGTGGCCTGCGAGGTGGCGGTGCGCGCGGGGATCAGCCAGTGCTCGCCCGTGGCGTAGGTGCCCTCCTCGAAGCGCACCTGCACGCCGTCCTCCAGCGCGGCGTAGGCGTCGTCCGGCGCCTTGGCCTTCACGGCGCCGATGCCGTCCCAGCGCCGCAGCCGCGGGTTGCGCGCGGGGTCCACGCCGTCCGTGGCGCCCAGGGTGGCGGGCGCGGTGCGCATCACCAGGGTGCGGGTGGCGGGCTGCGGCTCCTTCACCTGCAGCAGCTCGCCGGGCAGGCCCAGCAGCTCGCGCCGGTCGTCCGTCAGCTCCACCCAGTCGCCTTCGCCGAAGCCCAGCACGTCGTCGGGCCCCAGGCTCTCCACCACCACCTCGGCGTCCTTGATGCCCTGCACGCGGGTCACCACCGTGCCGTTGTCGCGCGACCACTTGCAGGTGGCGGCAACCGCCCGCACGCGCGTCTCCACCGCGGGGTCCAGCGCGGGGAAGACGGCGTTCAGCGTGAGCTTGCCGCCGTCCACGGCGTCGACGAAGGCCAGGAACCCCTTCTGCGGGTCGGCGCCGGTGCCGGCCGTGTAAACCTCCACCGCGGCGCCGTGCGCCAGGCTGGCGAGGCTGCCGGAAAGCTGCAGCGTCCGCGCGCTGGGGCTGCTGTCCGTCACCTTCCACGTGGTGCCGACGCCCAGGACGTAGGCGGGGCCGCCTCCGTGGATCTCCACCCGGTAGAGCTGGTTCTCCAGCCCGCGGTAGCCGGCGCCGGCGGGCAGCACGCAGGGGTCGTCGCTCTGCTGCTCGCGGGGGGCGCGGGCGCGCATCCGGCCCGTGGTGTCCGCCGTCGCATCCGCGTAGGCGGCGGGCGGATCGACCTGGCAGGTGGTGGCGGCGGGCACGGGCACGGAGCGCACCTGCCACACGGTGCGGGTGCGCGTGGCCGTGTCCGGGCCCCCCAGCGCCACCTCGCGCAGCCGCGGGTCCTCCAGCGCCGTCAGGTGGCGCTGCCACACGTCCAGGTACAGCAGGTGGGTGCCGTCGGCGAGCGGGCGCGCGCCCACGATCGCGGGATCGATCCCCGGCAGGTAGCTCGTGCCGCCCACGGCGGGCAGGTCGGGCTGGCGGGTGAAGGGCACGGCGTGCTCGTTCTCCACCAGGATGCCGTCCACGTAGTAGCGGCCGCGCGACAGCAGGAGGTCGCCGCCGCCGTCGGCCCAGCCCGGGTATGCGCCCGTCACCCATGCTGCCTCGTCCGCCGGCAGGGCGGCGCGCGCCACGATGCCGAAGGCGGCGAAGTGCAGCGGCCCGCCGCACCCGCCCAGCGTGTCCAGCGCCCCCGTCTCGTCGCGCCAGCGGCCGATGTCGGCCTGCTCGTTCCAGTCGGCGTCGAGCTGCACGCGCCCCTGCTGCATGCGCACGCCGGAGAAGTGGCGCGTGGGGTCGAAGGTCTGGCGGCTGAAGTCGCCCTTCATCGGATGGTCCTCCGGAGGTGTGTCGGATGCGTCGGCGCGCCCGTCTCTCGCGTCCGCCGGCGTCGTTCGTGGGTCCGCGGACGAGGGCTCCGCGTCCGGCTTCGGTGCTTCGACGAGCGGCTGGAGCCTTCCGCAGCGGGCGATCCGTCCGCGTCCGCGCGCCGTCTCAGCGTTCGATCCACTGCCAGGGTCCTGCGGATTCGGTCGATGCGAGGCGAAACCGTCGACCTTCTGCATCTCGGCCGGTGACGTTCGCCGGCAGTTCCGGTGGATCAGCGGGCGTAGAAGACGCCGGCTTCCAGGCCGAAGCGGAGGTACTCGTCCAGGCGCGCGCGCAGGTGCGCCTCGCGCTGGGGGAGGTACAGCATGTGGAACGCGCCCATCTCGCTCTCGTCGTCGGCGCCGCGGCGCACCTCGGCGGGGGCGGAGGCGGGCAGGGAGGCGTACCACGCGTCGCCGTAGCGTAGCGACGCGGGCCAGGGGCGCAGGCGCGCGTCGTCGGACTCGCGCCGCGGCTGGCACTGGAAGCGGCGCGGCGTGCGCGACCGCGGCGGCACGTAGCAGAAGCGCATGCACCCCTCCTGGCTGCGCCGCGCCAGCACCGGCCCCGTCCACACGGGCGGGTCCGCGGGGTCCAGGTCGGCGAGGAAGATGGTGTTCGATGCCAGCGTGAACGCGTCGGCCATCACCTTGCCGACCACGGTGGAGCTGCGGATGGTGAGCGCGGGCCCGGGGCCGTCCTGCGGCGGATCGGAGTAGGCCACGCGCGCCGAGTCGCCGGCGTCCACGATGGAGTCCTCCACCGTGACCAGCGCGTCCATCACGGCGCGGACGGGGCCCAGGATGGAGCGCTCCACCTGCACGCGCGTGGCGCTGGAGAGCACGGTGAGCGAGGGCACGCCCTGGTGGACGGCCTCGCCGTACGCGTCCAGCGAGTGCCCCGGCACCAGGGTGCAGTGGCGGATGCGGAGCGCGCCCAGGCCGTTGCTCTGCTCCGCCGGCGCGGGAACGAGAAGAGCGCCGCCCGCGATGAGCAGCCCGTCCAGCGACACGGCGTCGTCCACCCCGCCCAGCACGCGCAGGTCGCCGTTCAGCAGCACGAGCGGGCGCGCGTGGTCGGCCGCGCGAAGGGTGAGCCGGCGCCCGCGGGCATCGAGCGAGACGGCCGCCGTGTCCACCGCGTAGCGCCCGTTGTCCACGATCTCCACGATCCCCGTGGCGCGCCCCAGCCCGTCCAGCGCCGCGAGCGCGGCGGCGATGCTCGGCGCCTGCAGCGCGGAGGCCGGGGCGCCCTCGGGCCGGGCGGGCACGTACACCAGCGTGCCCACGTCGTCCGCCGCCGTGCCGCGGCCGTACTCGCCGCCGCCCAGGTCGCCCGCGAAGCCATAGTGGAAGGTGACGAGCGGGGGCCGGGCCTGCGGGCGCGACGTCGCCAGGCGCCCCAGCACCGGGTCCACCGCCACGTCCCACGTGGGCTGGCGCGCGGGCGGGGGCAGCGCGGCGGGCCCGATGCTCCACTCCGCCAGATCGCACACCTTCACGCGGTCCACGGGCACGGTGGTGACGCGGCCGTCCGCCGCCACGGTCTCCACCAGGATGCTGCGCAGCCCTCCGTAGAAGCGGCCCGGCCCGTCGTACATGGCGCGCCGGGTGATGCGCGCAGGGACGTTCGCCGGCTGCGCCAGCGTTGCGGGATCCTCCTCCGTCACCGGCCGGTTGTAGAGCTGCCGGTCGGCCCCCAGCGGGTCGAACCGGAAGCAGCGCGCCGGCACCGCGGCGCCGTCCCCCGCGGGAACGGCGGGGCTGCGGGTGAGGCGGTAGGCGCGCAGGCGCCACAGGAAGATCCCGACGTTCGGAAGGTTGTACCGCCCGCGCCCGCTGGCCACGCGCCGCACGTCGGCCGTGTGGGTGATGTCCACCTCGCCGTCCAATCGCTCGAACGGGCCGTTCAGGTGCTCCAGCCGCGAGGCGTCGCGCACCGACACCCAGGCGCGGTTCTCCAGGCGCACGTGGTTCACGTGCTGGGTGGTGGCGAGGAGCTGGAAGAACTCCACCGCGCGGGCGGGCATGCCGGTGACGTCGCGCGCCAGCCGCTCCAGCACGTGCGCCGTGCCCTTCCGCCGCCGGTAGGAGAGGGTGTTCGCCACCTCCGCGCGCGGGGTGAGCGGCTCGCCGGGCAGGCCCTCGATGCCCAGCAGGTCGCCGATGTAGGGCAGGGCCCAGGGCGCGGCCGTCTCCACGAACTGGTCGTCGTAGAGCTGCTCCAGGCTCTCCTCCAGCACCGCGCCCTGCTGGGCGATAACCTCCAGCAGCGCGCGCAGGGGGTCGCCCTGCTCGTAGTCGCGGATGCGGTGGACGGCGGGGAGCAGCGAGTACAGGCGCTCGGCGTCGAAGCTCATGCGGGCACCGCGGTAAGGGCGTCGGGAAGCAGCTCCAGCGTCAGCAGCTCGGCGCCCTCGACGCCGGGAGCCTGGCCGCCGGGGCGCGGCGCGTCCGCCGTCAGGTAGGGCGCCGGCTTGCGCTCGCCGCCGTCGCGGTAGAGCGCGTCCACGTCCACCGCGACGACGCCGGGGACGGCCTGGATGGTGGCGATCACCTCGCTCAGCGCCACCCGCTGCCCGAAGCGCCGCGCGCCGAAGGAGAAGGCGGCCAGCAGCGCGGCGCGCACGGCCGCCAGCACCGTCTCCGCCAGCCGGTCGGCGTCGATCACCAGGCGCGCGTCCAGGTGGAAGCGCACGGCGCGGAACGGAAGCACGCGCACGGGCACGAAGGCGTCGCCGTGCCCCTCCAGCGCCAGCCGCAGCCGGTCGCCCGGCATGTCGCGCGCGACGGAGACGGGATCGCCCTCGGGTCCCGCGACGGTGAGCAGGATGCCGCGCCGCCCCGCATCCCACGCCCACACCGCCTGCGCCTTGGCGATGCCGGGAAAGGTGCGCGCGTAGTCCTCGAAGTCGCGGATCGAGACCACGCGGTCCAGCGTGAGCACCGTCACCGGCGCGTTCGTCCGCGCGTCCTCGATCTCCTGCGGGTCCTGGCCGCCGCCCGCGGCGAGGGGGTTCACCACCGAGCGCAGGCCCAGCTCGCGCGTCATCAGCAGCGAGAGCTGGCGCGCGCGGACGTTGCCCACGCGGCCGATCCCCTTCCGGTACACGGAGCCCACGTTCTCGCGCCCCGTCGGCAGGCGGGCACCGGAGCGCCCGTCGCCGAACTGCACGATCGTGGTCCCGTCGTCCTGCCGGCGCGTGGTGTAGACGCGGTCGCGGGGGCGGGCGCCGTACAGCGTGGGCACCTCGTTCCAGCGCAGGTCGCCCACGCGAACCTCCAGCGAGGTGGCGCGCCCCGCCTCGCTCGCCGTGTACGTGAGCGGCCCCTGGCGCAGGGCGAAGCGCTGGTACTCCCTGGTGGCGTCGCCGCTGCCCAGGCGCTCGGCCACCGTCTCGCCGTGCGTGGCGAAGACGGCGTTGCCCAGGACGTCCACCGTCGCGCGGTCGTACGCGTTCGCCAGCGGCAGGACGAAGCGCAGGACGGTGTGGTCCGCGTCCGTCGTGTCCACCTCGCGGAGGGTCGCCACCTCCGCCACCTCGGGGTCGTCCGCCCGCGCCGGCAGCAGCTCCAGGTCCGCCTCCGCCACCTCGATGCTGCCGATGGCCCCGTGCTCGTCCGCCACGCGGAGGCGAAGCGTTCCCGGGGAACCCGCCTCCGGCGGCGCCAGCAGCGTCACCTCGGACGCGGGCCGCAGCGGGATGCGCCGCCCCGCCGCGCCGGCCAGCGCCTGCTTCCGCCCGGCGAGCCGTGCGCGTACCCGCTTGCCCCGGACGATGACGGCGCGTCCTGCCGCGAGCCCATCGACGGAACCCCCCAGCTCCACCGCGTCGCCGCGCACGGGCTCGGTGACGTCCTCCTCCGCCAGCTCCAGCCGCTCGCTGACGATGAACGCCACGGTTTCGCGCAGCCCGAAGAAGCGCAGGTTCTCCAGCGTGTCCAGCTGCACGCGGGCCACCTTCCCCGTGAGCCCGAAGTCCACGCGGGCCGCGTCGCGCACGCGCAGCAGGTTGTACAGCTCCTGGTAGCCGGGGTGGGAGAGCACCATCCAGCTTCCCGCCAGCAGCTTGGGGTAGGTGGTGTCGAGGTCGATCTCGCGCTCCTTCGATTCCGTCACCTGGAAGTGCGGCCACTCCGTGGGCAGCGCCGCGTCCGCCTCCCGGTCCGCCGCCGTCGCCGCCGGGGCGCCCGGCTGGCCCCACACGGGCTGGGGATACACGTGCAGCGGGTCGTAGACCTGCTTGACGGAGGGCGGCAGGAGGCGCCAGTCGGCCGCGTTGTATCCGAAGAGCGACGCGCGCTGGCGGAAGACGTAGACCTCCGTCTCGCCCGCCGGGTCGATCGTCGGCCGGTCGCTGCCCAGCGGCGTGTCCCACGAGACGAGCGTGCGGTCCGCCGCCGGCTGCGGGGTGACGGCGGAGACGATGCGGAAGTCCCACTGCTCGCTGCGGAACCACGTCCGCCGCTTGGCGCCGACGAAGAGGATGGCGTCGCCCGTCTGCACGGTGGGCGCGCCGCCCTTGAGCCAGAGCGAGGTGAGGTCCTTCCGCACCGCCTGGGGCCGGGTGAGGCGCGGGCGCATGGCGTTCCAGGGCGGGCGCGCCTCCACGTCGCCGCCGGCCTCGAAGGTCTGCGGCTTCTCGCCGGGGCCGGGCAGGCTCTGCACGCGCGTCCCCCGGGCGACGGTGACGACGTCGGGCGATCCGGGCGCGTCCTCCAGCGTGAACGCCAGCCAGGTGCCGGCCGCCACGCCGGGGCCCAGCTCGTAGCCGATGGAGCGCGCCAGCTCCAGCACGCTGCGCCGCTCCGTGGCGGTGCGCAGGTACGACTCGTTGGCGATGCGCTCCTGGTAGAAGGTGAGCACGTCCGCCACCGTGGCCCAGGCGTCCAGCAGCGCCTCGGTGAAGTCGTCGTCGCGGGCGGAGAGCGTGCGCAGCGCCGGGCGGTCGGCGGAGGACAGCGCGGCGAGCATGCTGGCGCGGAAGTCGGCGTGCGTGCCCACCCGGTAGGCCACGGCGCTCAGGCCGGGCCGGTTGTCCACCGTCACCGGCGTGCGCGCCTGCTGGCCCGTGCAGCATCCGCAGTCGTCCAGCCCGCGCAGGGTGGGGTCGTGGGTGGTGCTCATCGTCCCCCCTTCAGGCGCAGCCGCAGGGCGCCGCGGTCGGGATGGCTGGGGTCGTCGTCCAGGCGCGCCACCTCCAGGCGGCGGACGGGGATCTCGCCCGTGGGGATGCCGTCGCTGCCGGGGTCGTCCTGCCGGCGGAAGACGGGCACGTCCACCCAGCTCACCCCCGCCACCCCCTGCGCCGCGGCGTAGATGCGCGACAGGTAGACGCTCTGCCCGAAGGTGAACGAGTCCGGGTGGAAGAGCCCGCGCCGCCCGTCCGGGAGCTGGCGGCTGCCGAGCACCGCGCGGAGGGCGCGCTCCACGTCCGCGCGGAAGTATCCCGGTCCCACGCAGGCGAACACCTCCACCTCCAGCGGCACCCAGCGCGGCTCGTCGATCTCCAGGTCGTGCCCCGCCAGGCGCCAGCGCTCCAGGAAGCGGCGCAGGTCGCGCTCGAAGGCGGCGTCCACGGGCAGGCCGCCGGCGCGGTCCACGGTGAGGAAGACGGTGCGCCACGAGCCCGTCCAGCGCACGGTGGCCTGGGCGCGCTGCACCTGCGGGTGGCGCTCGGCCATGCGCGCGTAGTCGTCGGGCGTCACCGCGCGCTCGGCGGTGCGGAAGGCGGCGGGGGCCACCTGGCGCACGTTCTCCATGCTCTCCGGCTCCGTTCCCCCGCGCGCGGGCAGCGGGTTGCGGACGAAGACGCGCTTGGCCGTGGCGGCGTCCGTCTCCAGCACCAGGTGGCTGATGGAGTCGGCGCCCACGTTGCCCCGCGACCCGTTTCCGACCCGGTAGGTGGCGGAGAGCGTGGTCTCCTGGGCGGGGCGCTGGCCGTAGCGGTCGTCGCCGAAGCGCAGGGTGGCGCGGCCGTCGTCCTCCACCTCCACCACGAACTCGCGGGCGAAGGCGTCGCTGCCCAGCAGGTCGTGCTGGGGGATCCAGGGCGATCCGTCCGGCTCGGAGACGCGCGCCACGGGAAGCACGCGCGCCATGTCCCACCCGAACGCCGAGGCCGCGGGCGCGATCGGATCGAAGAGCGGCACCTCGTCGTCGTCGCGCGAGCCCGGGGGGCGCACGACGCGGGCGGCCTGGGTGACGGGCGCCTCGCGCAGACGCGGACGGAAGCGGGGCGGCGGCGCCACCCTGGCCTCCACCGTCGCCGCGGAGGTGCCGCAGCCGCAGTCGTCCGAGCCGGCGGGGGCCAGGGCGGGATCGGGCAGCCCCGGCTCGCCCAGCTTCTCGCCCGGGATCGTACGCCCGTGGTCCGCCAGCACCACGTTGCCGCGCGCCACGCTCACGTCGCCGACCAGTCGCCCGCCGTGGCGCACGTCCGTGGTCGCCGAGACGCAGAGCGCGAAGGGCAGCGCGTCCTCCTGCGCCCACGCGACGGTCGTCACCCGCGGCGCGTAGATCAGCACGGCGTTCGCGGCGGCGACGATCCGGTACTCCGTGCCGTCCGGGTCCTCCACCGTCCACATCTTCTTCCCGCCGCCGCCGTCCGCCGGCGTCCACGATCCGCCCAGCGCGAAGGTCTCGCCCACGGCGGGGTTGCGGATGGCCGTGACGCCGTCCGCCGTCCGCAGCTCCACGCCAGGCTTCAGAACGCGCAGGCGGCGGTACGCGGGGTCCTCCATCGCGGGTACGTTGGAGAAGAGGCGCACGGAGTCCGGCCGCGCGTCCAGCCGCCAGGTGTCGCCGCCGGCGTCGCGCACGCTCCAGCGCAGGGTGCCGTCGCCGTTCTCCGCGCCGTCCCAGTCACCCAGCACGCCGAACTCCTCGCCCACCGAGGGCTCGCGCGGCATGCCGCCCCCGGACGAGCCGCCGAGCGCCGTGCCGATGCGGGTGATGCGGAGGGAGCGCGAGACGGACTCGGCGGCCACGCCGCCGGAGGGGGAGGCGTGGGCGCTGGTCTCCGTGAGCCGCACGGCGTGGCGCTTCGACGGATCGGCATCCCCCGGCTCGCCCGTGTGGGGGCCCAGCACCTCCTCCAGCACCAGCACGTCGCCGGCGCGCAGGTGGGGGAAGTGGCCGGCCAGGGTGGCGCGGGTGGCGCCCTTCGGCAGGCAGCAGTCGCGCTCGCCCCAGGCGTAGAAGCGGATGAGGTCGTGCGTGGGCCGGGCGAGCACGGCGTGCATGGTCTCGAACACCTCGGCGCCGTCCGCGGACGCGGCCGACAGCTCCGTCTCCAGCGACCAGTGGTCCACGCGCACCACGGGATCTCGCCCGGGCACTCGGGTGAGCAGGCGGGCGCCGGCGGGCAGGCGCACCACGTCCTGGTGGTCGTCCGCCGTTTCGTCGTCGGGGTCGTAGACGGTCTTGGGGACGGCGGGGAAGACGCCCACGTGGGCCCACACGCGGGCGTTGCAGCCGTCGTGCATGGGGTAGTCGAGCATGCGCGCGTGGCGGCGCACGGAGACGCGGCGGCGCGCGGTGCCCAGGTACGCCTCGGTGGCGACGGCGTCCTGGCGGTAGCTCAGGTAGTCGCCCACGTAGGCCAGCATCTCCACCAGCGTGACGCCCAGGTCGGCCGGGTTGCGCTCCGTCCACCCGGGAAGGACCAGGGACATGCGGTCCAGCATGAGCTGCCGGAACGAGGCGTAGTCCTTCGCCAGGTAGTCGATCTCGGGCGCCTCTCCCGGCTCGGGGGCGCACTCGCGCTGGGGGGCGCAGTCCGAGTCGGCGGGGCAGGCGGCCTTGAAGGAGAAGTCGACGGACGAGAGCAGCGGATCCATCCCTTCCAGCGGACGCCCGTCGTGCCGCGCCAGCGTAAGCGTGTACTCCGTGAAGTCGCCCGCGCGGTCGGTCGTGACCCGCAGCTCGCGCGGCCCGTTCCACGCCACGCCGCGCACCACGATGCCCTGCACGCGGTCGCCGCCCGTGACGCGCACGTTCTCGGCGCGGATGGCGGCCTGGAGCGCGCCGTCCACGTCCTCGCGCACGAAGAAGACGCTGAGCCGCCG
This sequence comes from Gemmatimonadota bacterium, assembly GCA_028287185.1. Taxonomy (GTDB): domain Bacteria; phylum Gemmatimonadota; class Gemmatimonadetes; order Longimicrobiales; family Longimicrobiaceae; genus JAQBQD01. Next base: position 14,168 of record JAQBQD010000193.1, read on the forward strand.
CTGGGCGCCGCCCGGTCCCACGGCGTCGCCCACCTCCAGGTAGTCGATGCCGTTGGGGCGGTCGGTGCCCCCGCGGAGCTGGGCGCGCCGGCGCTCGTCGCAGCAGAAGAAGACGAGCGCGCTCACCGGGCCGCCTCGCGCTCGAAGCGCGCCAGATGCCGCTGCTGGCTGCGGCGCACCACGTACTGCACCGTCACGCGCAGCACGGCGTCGTCGCTCTGCACGTCCACCCCCTCCACCATCACCACGTCGCCCAGCCACTGCTGCAGCGCGCCCTGGATGGTGAACTGCGTGGCGGCCGCCAGCGCGTCGCCGTTGGGGGCGAAGACGAGCTGCATGACGCCGCTACCGAACGTGGGGCGGTTCACCCGCTCGCCCGGCGAGGTGAACAGCACCTGCTCGATCAGGTCGCGCACGTGGTCGTCGTCGTCCGTGGCCGCGGTGCGCCCGCGCCCGTCCACGTGGAACGGATAGTCCAGGTTCATCTCATCCCATCCGGGCTGATGGAAAACCGTGCGTCGGTGCTGTGTCGTCGCGCGTCGTGCGGATGCGGTCCGACGGTCATCGCGTCGAAACTCATCCGTCGAAGCCTATCCGTCGAAATCCTGCCGTCGATGTTGTCCGTCGAAACCGTCGGTCGGAACGCCGTCGGGTCGAAACGCGTCGGCCGAAACGCATCCGTCGAAACCGGCCGTCGAAACCCCCGTCCGCCGAAACCCATCCGTCGAATCGCATCCGGCCCCAATCCCTCGAATCCCATCCCGTCGAATCCGCCACCGTGGGCGGCGGGGGGTGTCCCGGCCATCCGCCCGCGGGTTGAAACCCGGGGCTGCAACGGCAATCCGCCCACCTGCGTGGGCTGGCTCCGTGCGGGGGCCGGTGTCCTGGTGCCGTGCCGGCGTTCGCGCCGTCGGGCGATGAGCGTCGCGCGGAAGGCGGCGGGCGGCAGCGGCATCGGTCGATCAACCGCCCCGCGGACCAGGTCGTTGCGGCGGCATGCGGCGATGCGTTCCGTGGATGGCGCCGGTCACTGGCCCTTCACGCGCACCTGGGTGACGGCGACGGTCAGGGGGGTGCCGGTGGGGACGCAGGTGGCCTGGCTGTCCTGGAGGAGCACGGGCATGCCGCCGGCGGTGACGCGCAGGGCGCCGGTCATCCAGGTGCCCATCACGCAGGGGCCGTTGCCGGCGGGGGGCACGAAGGCGCACCCGGCCACCGTCCAGGGCACGGGCTGCGTGGCGATGGGCTGGCCGCCCACCTTGACGCGGGGGAAGGGGGAGGCGGGCATGGCCTGGCCGCCGTGCGCGCACATCACCGTGGCGCCCATGTGGAGCAGGTAGCCGGGCATCTACATCACCTCCAGCGCGCCGTCGTTGATGCTGACCTTCACCGCCTGCAGCGCCACGGTGGCCCCCTGGCCGTTGGTGATCTCCACGCCGCTGGGGCTCAGCTTGATGCTGGCGCCCTGGCCGTTGGTGATCTCCACGCCCTGCTGCGTCATGGTGATCTTCTGCCCGCCCGAGGTCTCCAGGGTGATGCCGCCGGTGCCGGGCGAGTCGTCCAGGATCACCTGGTTCCCGCCCTCGGTGACGATCAGCACCTTCTTCCAGGGCGGCGGCGGCGAGGTGGCCTTGGCGGGCAGGTCTTTCATGGCGCCCCAGAAGGCGCCGCTCCACACGGGATAGTCGGGGTCGCCGTGCTCGAACTCGATCCACACCAGCGCGCCGCTGGGGGGCACGGCCACGAAGCCCGTCTTGGCGCCGGCAAAGGGCGCGCAGGGCAGGGCCCACCCGCTCTCGGTGTCGCCCAGCACGTCGGGCACCTTGGCCTTGATGCGCGCCGTCATCAGCGGGTCCTGGTTGTCGCTGACGATGCCCCGGTACTTGCCCCAGAACGGCGCGCTCACGCCGGCACCGCGGGCAGGGTGCTGCCGGTGCCCTCGCGCGACAGCGAGAAGCTCTGCGTGTAGCTGGTGCCGGGCACGATGGTGTGGGTCACGTTGCGCACGAAGTACAGCCCGTCGAAGGTGAAGCCGGCGCCCCGCACGCCCACCAGCTTGCGGGCGCGCAGCGCGTGGCCGTAGCGCGCGGCGTCCAGCTCGCCCTGCGCGGTCACGGGGTCGGCCGCGTTCATGGCGCTGGAAAGGGCGGCGGTCGCAGCCTGGCCCGCGTTGTCCTGCGCCGCGTCGCGCGCCACGCGCAGGCGCCGCGCGACGGTGGGCGTCGCGGCCAGCGGGGGCACGCGCGGCACGGGGGGCGGGGGCACCGAGATGGGCTGCCCCGACATGGGCTCCACGATGGTGACCTTGGTGGCGACCGCGGCCAGGCCGTCGTGGGAGAAGTGCAGCCCCTTCACGTTGTTCTGCGAGCCGAGGCCGACGGTGAGCGCCGGCTGCGGCGCGCTCAGCCGGTTCTCGGGGCCCCAGTATGCCACGTTGCTTCCCAGCGCCTGCGGCTCCACGTAGAAGACGAAGCCGTTGCGCTGCGCCAGCCGCCGCACGCACGCCAGGTCCGTCTCGTACTGCCGCGGCGTGCGCTGCGTCTCGATGGGCACGTCGGTGGTGGTCGTGGCGGCGGGCGCCAGCCCGTACTGCCCGTAGGCGCCGATGATCTCGGCGGCGATGGCCGAGTCGGGGTGGTTGGCGAAGGCGCCGCTCTTCTCCTCCAGGTCCATCATCTGGCTCACGTCCTTGCCCATCACCGTGAGGGTGCTGGCGCCGGGATCGGCGCTGGGGGTGAGCTGCTGGTGCGTGATCACACCGTCGATCAGGATCTCGGGCACGGCGCCGAAGTAGACGCCGATCACCACGCGCTTGAACGGGCTCAGGGCGCCCGACATCACCAGCGAGTAGTCCATCACGGTGTCCCGCGACGCGCGCAGGGTGAGCTGGAAGCCGTCGGCGCCCGATGCGTCCATCGTCACCGTCACCTGCGACAGCGCGCTCATCACCGCGGCCGGGGCGGGCAGCGGCACGGTGTCGCCCAGGAAGAGCGAGAGGCGGACGGGGGACTGGGGGATCAGCACGGCGTCACATCTCCGGCAGGGCGATGCGCAGCGTGGTGCCCGCCTCCTCGGTCAGCTCCTCGGGGCGCATGGCGTTGTTGGCGTCGGCCACGCGCCAGAACTGCAGTGGGTCGCCCAGGTAGCGCGCCGTGATCACGTCCAGCCGGTCGCCCTGCGTGACGGTGTGCTCCACCAGCGTGGTGCCGTCGCCCCCCGGCGGGATGAAGCGCCGCTTCACGAAGCGAACGGGCCGCGGCTCGCCGTCCGGGCCGGGCACGTCCACCACCGTGGTCTCCAGGTTCGCGTACCGGCTTCCGCTGTCGAACATCTCTGCCTGCCTCCGGGTCGGTGCTGGGATGGTTGCGCGTTCGGGCGTCGGCCGATCGGCCGAATCCCAGGTCTTCCGTCGTTCGGGTCCGTCCACCGGTGGATCGGCGGATCCACCGCTCGTCCTCCGGGCTTCCCGATCGATCACAAACGGTGGTCAACGGCTGCTTCGCGCGGATTCCGTCGGCTTCCGCGGGGCGGGCGGGGTGCGTCCGGCCGCCGGACAGTGCCTGCGTCCCCTCGCCGATCATCCGCCGGCCCATCGTCCGATGCGGCGGAGCTCCCTTGCCGGATGGACGATCCGATCCGCTGCCCTGCATCTCCCGGTGCCCGACGCTCCGGCGCCGGCCCGGGAATCCGCCGGGCGTTCCGATCTCCGTCGGCGCGCTCGTCAGCCGACGCTGGCGCTGGCGGAGAACGAGGCGGTGCCGGCGGCGGCGCCCGCGATGGCGCCGATGCCGCCGACGGTGGCCATCACCTCCTTCACCACCTGGTGCGCCATGAACAGGGCGCCGCCCACCGAGGCGAGGCCCAGGTCCTGGTAGGTGAGCACGCGCAGACCCAGCTGCACCTTGGCGCGGATGGGGTTCAGGTCGGGATCGAACGCCTCTTCGGTGATGCTGAAGTCGGTGAGGCGCACGGGCACCACGCGCTTGACGCCCCAGATGAAGAGCGTGAGCGGCGCCTCGGCCGGGATCACCTCGATGACGCCCGCCTGCGCCAGCACCTCGTTGGCGATCATCAGCGCCGACTTGGGATACAGCAGCATCTCGAGCGAGGCGAGCGTGGGGTGGATGCCCAGCAGCGCCGTCACCGGGTTCGCCTGCTCCATCTGGTCGGTGGCGTCGATCTCCACCGTCAGGGTGATGGTCTCCTGCGGCGGGCCCTTGAGGCGCAGCGCCTCGCCCTGCGCGGGGTTGGGCTGCGACGCGTTGGCCTGGATGCGCCGCGTGAGGGTGTCGGGGTTGTACTGGAACACCACCACGCTGGCCAGCGGGTTCATGGGGTCCAGCCCCACGATGGCGCCCTTCAGCAGGCGGGGGCTTCCGGGAAAGCTGCTCATTCGGTTCCGCCGGGTGCGGGTGTGGGCTCGTCGTTCGGGGCGATGCCCGGCAGCAGGGGCATCATCTCGTGCTCCTTCCAGCGCGCCAGGTCCCGCTCCAGGCGCGCCGCGTCCGCGGCCGGGGCGCCGGCCAGCCCGGTTCCGCGCGCGCCGGCGGCCAGCGTCAG
>JAQBQD010000039.1 GCA_028287185.1 Gemmatimonadota bacterium
GGCGGCGGCGCGGCGCCAGCCGGCGGGAAGCCGCAGCGGGTCCCGCAACGGCGGGCGCGCGTGCATCGTGGCCACCGCCGCCCACTGCCCGTCCCCCCCGCGCCGCCAGAAGGTGACGTAGCTTCCGAACCGCGTCTCCGGCGCCCCGTCCGCCCCCGCGACCACCACGTGCGACACGCCCGTCGTGTATCCCGACGCGCCGTCGCCCGAGACGGCGGAGCGCAGGGCCTGCCAGCGGAGCACGGTGCCTGCCGTCGCCGGCTGCGCGGCGAGGAACGCGCGGATGGCGGCGCGCCCACGCACGGCATCGGCGCCCGGGTGCAGGTACACCGCGTCCTCCGCCAGCATGGAGGTGAAGCCCGTCGGCAGCCCGCCGCGAGCCGTGGTGTCCGACCACCGCGCGTCCGCGCGCAGCAGCGACTCCTGCGCGGCGGCGCGCGGGTCCGGCGTGGGCGACTGGGCGTGCAGGGGGACGGAGGCGAGGACGGCGAGGAAGGCGGCGGCGAAGGCTCGGCGCATCGGGATCTCCGGTCGGGCGGGCGTGTGGAAGGCGCGTGCGGCTCGGTCGCGGTACAACGGCCGGTGGTGCCGCGGTCTGACGGTGGAGACGTCAGGGATCGGTGGAGTGCGGGCGAGCCGCGGTCCCGCCGCGCTTTCCGCAATCCGGCCCTATCGCCGCGCCGTCACCTCCGCCGCGCCCGCCGCCGGCGCGGCTCCCCTCGCCCCCTCCCCATCCTCCGCCGGCGCCGGTTCCGCCGGCCCTGCCGCCGCCGCCCGCGCGAACCCCAGCGCCCCGGCCACGGCATCGGCCACCGGCGGGCGCACGGCGAACGCCCGCGGCTCCGCCTCCAGCGCCTCGCCCACCAGCCGCGCGTACAGCGGCGAACGGAGCACGCCGCCGTGGAAGACCACGGGCACCGGCGCGCTCCACGCCCCCAGCCGCTCCGCGAGGGCGGCCCCGTGGCGGGCCAGCTCGCGCGCCTGTGCCGCCACCAGCGCGAGCGCCGTCGCATCCCCCTGCTCGGCGCACGCCAGCACGGCGCGGGCGAGCGCGGCCACGGCGGCCTTCTCGGCGCGGCCGGCCCAGGGAGGGATGCCGCGCACGTCGTCGATGCCCATCTCGCGCATCAGCGCGTCGCGGAGCGCCGTCGGCGGGCCGCGGCCGTCCTCCGCGCGGAGCGCCGCCGCCAGCCCCGCGCGGCCGATGGCGAAGCCGCTGCCCTCGTCGCCCACCACCATCCCCCATCCCCCGCAGCGCTCCACCCGCCCGTCCGCCGCGCGGCCGTAGGCAACCGAGCCGGTGCCCGCCACCAGCAGCACCCCGGGGCCGCCCCCCAGCGCCCCCTCCAGCGCGATCTCGCCGTCCGTCATCACGCGCACGGTGTCCGCCGCCGCCAGCCGCACCAGCGCGCCGCGCACCGCCTCGCGCTCCACGGGGTTCCCCACGCCGGCCAGGCCGGCGACCAGCACAGAGGGCGCGTGCCGCAGGCCGGCGTCCGCGCGGGCGCCCTGCACCAGGCCGGCCACCACGCGGGCCGCCGCCTCGGGGTCGCGGGGATCGACCAGCCCGGGGGGGCCCTCGCGGCGGGCCAGCACGCGGCCGTCCTCGCCCGCCAGCGCCACCGTCGTCCGGGTCCCGCCGCCGTCCGCGCCGGCGAAGTAGCGCGCCGTCATGCCCGCGCCCGCGCCGGGTCCGTCGCCCGGCGGCCGCCGGGAATGCCGCCGCCCAGCGCGCTGGTGGGCACCGTCTCGGCCTCCAGCCGCTCGCCCGCGCGGCGCACGACGTAGGCCTCCATCGCGAAGTACTCCGGCAGCCCCAGCCGGTCCACGAAGCCGCTGGTGGCCGTGTTGCGGTCCTCCACCCGCTGCCAGAACTCGCGCTCGTCCTGGCCGGGAAACGGGGCTCGGTCCTTCTGGCTCTGGTGCTTGAAGATGGCCAGGATCTTCAGCCGCAGCTCCTCTTCGCTGAGCGGGACCAGCACGTCCGCCTCGTGCACGGGCCACTCCTGCCAGGCGCCGCGGTAGTACCACACCTCGGGCGCCGGGCCGGCGTACTCGGCCAGCGCGCGGTGGATGGCGTCCAGGCACATGCGGTGGGTGCCGTGCGGGTCCGACAGGTCGCCGGCCACGAAGATCAGCTCGGGCCCGCGCTCGTTCAGCAGGTCCAGGGTGATCTGCACGTCGCGGGGGCCGATGGGGTCCTTGCGCACCGAGCCCGTCTGGTAGAAGGGCAGGTTCAGGAAGCACGCCTGGTCGCGGCGCATGCCGAAGGTCTCGATGCCGCTCACCGCCTCGGCCTCGCGGATGCGGCGCTTGATGGTCTGCACCGGGGCGATGTCCACCTCGCCCGGGCGCTTGCGCTCCAGGAACCCCTCCACCTCGTCCGCCACCTGCCCGATGCGCTGGCCGTCCGCGTGGAAGTCGCGGTCGAAGCGGCGCATGAAGTCCAGGTAGCGCCGCACCTCGTGGTCGAAGACGGCGATGTTGCCGCTGGTCTGGTAGGCGACGGTGATCTCGTTGCCGTTCTGGTGCAGCTTGTTGAGGATGCCGCCCATGGAGATCACGTCGTCGTCCGGGTGCGGCGAGAAGACGATGATGCGCTTTCCCTCGGGCAGCTTGCTGCGGCCGCGGATCTTGCTGATCAGCGCGTTGAACACCTCGCCGTTCAGGGGCCCCGCGCTGCCGTGGCGGGCCAGGAGCGAGGAGAGGTGGTGCTCGCGGTAGTGGTCCGGGTCCAGCTTCAGGATGGACTTGCCCACCTTCTGGCTCAGCCAGATCACCGCCGCGATCTCCAGGTCGCGCGTCCAGCGCACCTCGCCCACCACCCAGGGCGTCCTGATGCGCGTCAGCTCCGCCGCCGCCGCCGGGTCCACGTAGAAGGTCGCGTCGCGGTGCGCCTGCAGGTACGTCGCGGCCACGTCGGGGTCGGGCTCCTCCTCCACCGACCGGCGGATGATGGCGGCCTTGTGCTCGCCCGTGGCGATCAGGGCGATCTCTCGCGCCTCCAGGATCGTCGCGATGCCCATGGTGATGGCCTCGGTCGGCACGTTGTCCTCGCCGAAGAAGTCCGCCGCCGCGTCGCGCCGCGTCACCGTGTCCAGCGCGATCAGCCGCGTGCGGCTCTCCGCGCCGGAGCCGGGCTCGTTGAAGCCGATGTGCCCCGTCTTGCCGATGCCCAGTATCTGGAAGTCGATCCCCCCCGCCTCCACGATCGCCGCCTCGTACGCCGCGCACGCCGCCTCCACCTGCTCGCGCGGGAGGTCGCCCGGGGGCACGTGCGCGTTCTCGGGGCGGATGTCGATGTGGTCGAAGAGGTTCTCCCGCATGTACCGGTGGTAGCTGTGGATGCTGTCCCGGTCCATCGGGTAGTACTCGTCCAGGTTGAACGTCACCACCTCCGCGAAGCTCAGCCCGTCGTCGCGGTGCATGCGGATCAGCTCGCGGTAGATGCCGATGGGCGTGCTGCCCGTCGCCAGCCCCAGCACGGGCCGCCGCCCCTCGGCCAGCCGCGCGCGGATGATGCCGGCGATGCGCTCGGCGATGGTGCGGGCGATCAGGTCGTACTCCACGATCACGACGGGAACGCGCTCGCGGGTCTGTGCCATGGGCCTCACCTGGGTGCTCGGCTCCGGAAAATCGAGAGCCCGCCAAGCTGCACGCTTCGGACCATCCGCCGCGCCCTCCGTTCGGGCGAGCCTTCCTTATATACTTCCGTCCGGCGTTGACAGCAGATAGGTAAACGAGAAGCGTCTTGTGCTCTTTGTGCTCACTGCAGTTGGCTGGCCGAGCCGCCGGCCGGTGCAAGTCCGTTGCAGTTCATACCCGTGGTTGTGTCTTCCTTGTGAATGGACTGTTCCGATACGCTTGCGACCACAAGTGGCGGTCCAGTTGCTGAACCAGTAATCTACCTGGCGTGGCGCCGCCGTTCTCGCGATAGACTGGTCAGGATCGCGCAGCGGTTCGCAAGTGAACCCGGGCGTGCGGTCTCTGTGAATGGCTCGGCGATTTCCACTGGAATCTCATCAGAATGGCAACGAACCGGAGCTTTGATGGCGAACAACGATGCCGTGACGCGTGACTTGGACTACGCCGACGTGCTCTGGAAGGCCGCTGATTCCCTCCGTGGGCAGGTCGATGCCGCGGAGTACAAGCACGTGGTCCTGGGCCTGCTCTTCCTGAAGTACATCTCCGACAGCTTCGAAAGCCGTCGCGACGACCTGCGGGCCGAGCTGACGGAAGTCGGCATCAAGGACGAACCGCTCGACCGCCTGCTCGAATCCCGTGACGAGTACATTGCTGAGCGAGTCTTCTGGGTGCCACCCGAAGCACGGTGGATGAACATCCAGAATCAGGCGACGCGCCCCGACATCGCCACGCTGATCGACGACGCGATTCTCGCCGTAGAGCGCGACAACCCCGGCCTCAAGGGCAAGCTTCCCCGCGACTACGCCCGCCGCGGCATCGAGCCGGTCAAGCTCAAGGCCCTGATCGACCTCATCGCCGGCATTGGCTTCAAGGGCAGTCGTGACAGGGCCCGCGACATGCTCGGCCGGGTGTACGAGTACTTCCTCGGCAAGTTCGCCGCTGCCGAGGGGAAGCTGGGTGGCGAGTTCTATACGCCGCGCAGCGTCGTGCGCGTGCTGGTGGAGATGCTGGAACCGTACGACGGCCGCATCTACGATCCCGCCTGCGGCAGCGGAGGCATGTTCGTCCAGTCGGAGAAGTTCGTCGAGGCGCACGGCGGCCAGCGCACCGACGTCTCCATCTTCGGGCAGGAGAGCAACCCGACGACGTGGCGACTCGCTCACATGAACCTGGCCATCCACGGCATCGAGGCCAGGCTAGGCGAGCAGCCGGCCGATACGTTCCTCCGCGACCAGCACCCCGACCTCAAGGCCGACTTCGTCCTTGCGAACCCGCCCTTCAACGTGAGCGACTGGTCTGGCCAGCTTCTCCGGGGCGACAAGCGCTGGGCCTACGGCGACCCGCCCGTCGGCAACGCCAACTACGCCTGGATCCAGCATTTCATCCATCATCTCGCCCCGCCCAACGGCCGGGGCGGCGGCGTGGCCGGCTTCGTCATGGCCAACGGCAGTCTATCGAGCAACACCGGCGGCGAGGGAGAGATCCGCCGCAGGATCATTGAGGCCGACCTCGTCGACTGCATCGTCGCCCTGCCTGCGCAGCTCTTCTTCACCACCGGCATTCCCGTCTGCCTCTGGTTCCTCACCCGCGACAAGACCGGCCGCAACATCCGCCGTGGCACGCCGAACCGGCCCGGTGGGCGTAAGGGTGAGACGCTTTTCATCGACGCCCGCAAGCTCGGCACGATGCAGACCCGCGTGCTCCGCGTGCTTACCGGCACCGAAGAGGCCGAATGCGTGCCCGGCACGGGCGACCCGCTGCCGGCCTCCGACGTCGGCCGGATCGTGTACGCGTACCGCCGTTGGCGCGGTGAGCCCGCCCCGGACTGGTGGAACGAAGAGGAGCACGATCCCTGGGCCTTCACGCCGACGCCCGGGTTCGCCAAACCGGCCACGATCGAAGAGATTGCCAAGCACGGCCACGTCCTCACCCCCGGCCGCTACGTGGGCGCGGAAGAGCAGGTCGACGCCGCCGAACCCTTCGCTGAGACGTACTCGCGACTGGTGGCGGAGTTGGAGCAGCATTTAACGGAGGGGGAACAGCTGACAGCTTTAGTCCGTGTGAAACTCGCAAGTCTCGTCGGCGAGGTCGACGATGACTGATCATGCCCTTCTCGCGGATCATGTGGACCTATTGACAGGGTTTCCATTCAAAAGTGCGCACTACTCGCAAGAAGGCGATGATGTGCGTCTTGTGCGCGGCGATAACATCGTTCAAGGTGCGTTACGATGGGATAACGCGGCACGATGGCCCCGGCGGCAGATATCAGATGTGGAGCAGTACGAGTTAAAGGCAGGCGACGTCGTCCTCGCCATGGATCGGCCTTGGATTGAAGCGGGCCTTAAGTACGCACGGATGCGTGATCTCGACGTTCCGTCTCTGCTTGTTCAGCGCGTCGCCCGACTTCGAGTTAGGGCGGAACTCGATCAGGGCTTTCTGTTCTACTTGATCGGTAGTCGAGCGTTTTCCGATCATGTCCTTGCCGTGCAAACGGGAACTACGGTTCCACACATCAGCGGAAAGCAAATTCTTAGCTTCGAGTTTGCACTTCCTCCAATGGACCAGCAGCGGGCCATTGCCGCGGTCCTGGGAGCCCTCGACGACAAGATCGAGCAGAACCGGCGGACGGGTCGGGCGTTGGAGAAATTGGCGCGAGCGACGTTCAAGGCGTGGTTCGTGGACTTCGAGCCGGTCAAGGCCAAGGCCGCCGGCGCTACCGACTTCCCCGGCATGCCTCACGCCGCATTTGCTGCGCTCTCTGACCGACTGACCGACACCCCTCTGGGCGCAGTACCGGGAGGGTGGCGGATAAGCAGCATCGGAGCGGAACTCGAGACTTTTTTGGGTGGAACGCCGTCTCGGGCTAGATCTGAGTTCTGGACGGACGGAACAGTGCCTTGGATTAACTCTGGAGAGGTGAACAAGTTCCCGATCATCAACCCAACTTCTCTGATCACGCCGGCCGCACTGGCATCGTCGTCGACAAAGCTGATTCCCGCGCGCTCAACAGTCATCGCGATCACGGGTGCGACGCTCGGCCAAGTGAGCATTCTGGGGATCGCGGCCTGCACTAACCAATCGGTTGTGAGCATCATCGGATCGAAGGCACTGCCGACCGAATTCATCTATCCGTGGGTCAAGGAAAACATTGATCGTCTGCTGGCAACGAGTACGGGTGCCGCCCAGCAGCATGTCAACAAGAAGGACGTGAACGCGTTGCCCGTCCTATGCCCGGACGCCCGTCTGATGGACGGCTACGTTTCCATCGTGGGCCCGGTATTCGACAGCGTCCTTCATCTGTCCGCCGAATCTCGCAAACTCGCCGCCCTGCGCGATTACCTCCTGCCACGGTTGCTGAGCGGAAGGGTCCGAGTGCTTCAAGCGGAGACGGAGGTGAAGGCATAATGCGCCAGCTAAAGCTTTGGGCGTATGGACCCTTTGAAATCTTGTTGCATGCCGAGCTGCACTACCGGGTTGGTGAAGACTTTGACCGTCGCATCGCCATGATCGGCTTCGACAACGCGATCGAGGTAGCGATCACGACTTACCTTGGCCTCCACCCCATGCAGCGCGGGAATAGGCCGTACCCGAATGCGGACGTGGCGCGGTGGCTGAACAACTACCACACGAAGGTCGGCTTCTTCTTCGAGGAGTGCGTCAATCGTCAGGTCACGGCGGTTGGTCAGCAGGACGAGATTGTGTGGTATCATGAGGTGCGCAACAACCAATACCACGTCGGTGGCGCAACCGTCCCGCAGAAGCGTGAACTAGATGGCGTGCGAGCGGCTGCCTTGGAGGTATTCGCCGTTCTGTTCGAGGTGGCCGATGCAGAAGCTCAGTTGGACGCGCATCTCTCAGCGATGCAGCAGGCACCGCAACCCAGAACCGCCGAAGGAGATCGGCTGATAGACAACGAGTACGGCCTGGTCGACCTCTGCGGGCAGCCGGAATACTCCAGTGAGTTGCTCTATGCTCTCGACCCCAACCGCTACCACGACACCATCCAGAATCTAGGAAGTGGCGCCGAAACGGAGGACCCCTCGTGAGTGGTGCTCTCACAGAAAGGGTTGTCGAGGAGTTCGCGATCGACGCTCTCGCTGCCTCCGGCTCGGAGGTGCGTCAAGGTGCCGAGTTGGCGGAGGCTGGACTGAGCCTTACCGGCGGACTGGTGAGCACCCTGGTACGGGATGTACTCCAGCGACTCAATCCCCAGCTTTCGCACGACGAACGGGAGCAGGTTCTACGAGTCCTCTGCCGGCCGCCCTATCCGTCGCTTGTCGAGAACAACCGCTGGTTCCACCGCCTGCTCACGGACGGCGTGCCGGTCGAGTACAAGGACGCCGGGACGGGCGAGACCCGCGGCGGCCGCGCTCGGCTGATTGACTTCGAGAACCCCGCCAGCAACGACTTTCTCGTTGTCCGGCAGCTCACGGTCGCCGGCGCGAACGGGAAGACGATCCGGCCGGACCTCGTTCTGTACGTCAACGGCCTTCCGCTGGTCGTGATCGAGCTGAAGGACCCGGCCAACACCGCGGCCGACCTCAACGTCGCGATCGACCAGCTCGCGCGGTACAAGGCGATCGCGCCCGACCTGTTCGTTCCGAACCTGCTATTGGTCGCCAGCGACGGGCTGCTAACGCGGGTGGGGAGCATCACCAGCGGGCGGCAGCGCTTCACCCCCTGGCGGCCGGCGGCGGGCGGCGAGCCGACGCTGGAGGCGCTCATCCGCGAGCTGCTCAACCCCGCGGCCCTGCTCGACTACCTGCGATCGTGCGTGGCGTTCGAGGAAGACGAGCGCGGGAACATCGTCAAGAAGGTCGCGGGCTACCACCAGTTCCGCGCGGTGCGTAAGACGCGGGCGAGCGTCATCGGGGCGATCAGGACGCCGGACCGCAAGGACGACGAGGCCGCGGGCAAGGGTGGCGTGGTGTGGCACACGCAGGGCAGCGGCAAGAGCCTGACGATGCTGATGCTCGCCGGCACGCTCGTGCGCGCGGTGGAGATGGCCAATCCGACAATCGTGATCGTCACGGACCGCAACGACCTGGACGACCAGCTGTTCGAAACCTTCGCGATGGGTCGGGCGCTGCTCCGGCAGGACCCCGTGCAGGCCGACAGCCGCGAGCACCTGCGGCTGTTGCTCGACCGGGCGACGGGCGGCGTCGTTTTCACGACGATCCACAAGTTCACCGAGGCGCACGGCACCATCAGCGAACGGTCGAACGTCGTCGTGATGGCCGACGAGGCGCACCGCAGCCAGTACGGTTTCGTCGAAGGCGGCGCGCGGTGGATGCGCGAAGCGCTGCCGAACGCGACGTTCGTCGGCTTCACCGGCACGCCGCTGACCGCGGGCGACAGGGTCACGCGGCACGTCTTCGGCGACTACGCCGACGTGTACGACATCCGCCAGTCGGTCGCCGACGGCGCGACGGTGCCGATCTACTACGAGCCGCGAATCGTCAAGCTGACGATCGACGAGGCAGGCGCGAACGCGGCCGAGGCGGAGATTGCGGAATACGCCACCCGCGACGAGGACGGGCGCGAAACGCCGGAGAACATCCGCATCCCCTTGGAGGAGCTGTACGGCGCCCCCGAGCGGCTGGAGCGGGTGGCGAAGTTCGTCGTCGAGCACTGGGAAGCGCGCCGCGCCGCGATGGAAGGGAAGGCGATGATCGTGACAATGAGTCGCGACATCGCCGCCCGGCTGTACGGCGAGATCCGCAAGCTCCGTCCGGAGTGGCACGACGACGACGACGCGAGGGGCACGATGAAGGTCGTGATGACCGGCGGGCCGGACGACCCCGAGCACATCGCCCGGCATGTGCGGAGCAAGGCGCAGCGGAAGGCGTTGGCGGACCGGTTCAAGGATCCCGCGGAGGACTTCCGGCTGGCGATCGTGGTAGACATGTGGCTGACGGGCTTCGACGTGCCCAGCGCGCACACGATGTACCTGGATAAGCCGCTGGCCGGGCACAACCTGATGCAGGCGATCGCCCGCGTGAACCGCGTCTATGGCGAGAAGCCGGGCGGGCTGGTGGTCGACCTGATCGGCCTGGCCGACCCGCTGGCGGACGCGCTGGCGACGTACGCAAACGCGACGGGCGACGCGGACAAGCCGGTCAAGGAGCTTCAGGACGAGGCGATCCCGGCGATGCGTTCGGCGTACGAGCAGCTGCGATCGTTCTTCCACGGGTGCGACTACGCTGCGGCGCTGGACGCCGAGCCGGAAAACGTGCTGCGGGTCTACCTGCGCGCGATCGACTACGTGCTGGCCGCGGAGCACAACGTCGGGGACGAGACGGGCTGGCAGCGGTTCCGCGGGATGGTCAAGCGGCTGGCAATGGCCTTCGCCCTGGCGGCGCCGCGGGAAGAGACGCGGGAGATCGCGCCGCACCTCGCGTTCTTCCAGCGCGTGGCGGCGATGGTCCGCAAGCGGCTGGCCGACGAGGCGGAGCCGACGCCGGGTGCGAGCGGCGCCGAACCTGGATCGCGGGACATCGACGCGGCCGTCCGGCAGGTCATCGGCGGCGCGGTGGCGGCGGGCGACGTCATCGACCTGTTCGCCGCCGCCGGCCTCGATGCGGCGCGGCTGGACATCCTCAGCGACGCGTTCTTGGAGCGCGTCTCGGCGCTGGAGCAGAAGAACCTGGCGCTGGAGATACTGCGGAAGCTGCTCACCGACCAGATCAAGATCAGCGAGCGAACCAATCTCATGCAGGCGCGGAAGTTCCGCGAGGCTTTAGAAAACGCTTTGCTTGGCTACACGAACAAGCAGATCACCACAGCCCAGATGATCGCCCAGCTCCTGGAGCTAGCGAAGTGGGTCCGTGAAGCGAAGCAGCATGGAGAGGAGCTCGGCCTCAGCGACCAGGAGACGGCGTTCTATGACGCGTTGGCGGAAAATGGGTCGGCCAAGGAGGTGATGAAGTCCGACCAGCTCCGGCTGATGGCCCGCAAGCTGGCCGAGATGGTCAAGGGCATGCCCAAGCTGGACTGGGCGGAGCGGGAGAGCGTGCGGGCAGACCTGCGGCGCAAGGTCCGTAGACTGCTGGCGATGTACGGGTACCCACCAGACCTCTCGGAAGACGCAACCCAGCTCGTTCTGAAACAGGCGGAGCTGTCGACTGAGAATGGCGTGTGACGCGGCTACGGAGGCTGCGGTGGGAGGCGCGCAAGAGCATGCAGCGGGAAGGTGCTGTGCGCCGCTGATGCGAGGCGTTCGGCCGCGATCCTTCTTCGCGGCGGTGCGCCCCCCCAACCGCTACACCTCCTTGATCCTGTGGTCGACCTGCTCCCCCGCGGCGTAGATTCGCCACGCCGGCTCATTTCCCCCGAGTCCGACGAATTCGAGTGCCAGCGGGGCCCGCCCGAGAGCGGACCCCGTCCAGACGTACTGTCAGGAAAGCTGTCACCTGACCGATGCAGGATGCCGAAGATCCAGGGATTGCGCTTGCAGGTTGCTCAGACCGTCTAGAAAAAGTGCGCGTATTGCCTGGAATTTCCTTCGGTGGCGGGCTGGCGCGATCCCGTAAATACTTCCGTCCGGGGTCTCCCCGGCCGCTGCGCCAGCCCCGCGAAACCGCCCGCGGGTCTGTCTCCGCACCCTCTTCATACGGGTACGGCGGAACCGCCCCGGCGACGACCCCCGCCAACGGTCGACTGCCCTCCCCGCTCGACGAAGTACGGTCGACGGACCCCGGGCGCACTCCTCCATGCTACCGGCAGGCCGTCCCGCGGCCGAGGACGATCGCGGCGGGGGCGGCGCCGCGCTGCACGCGCACCGTCCTGTCCAGCGGCGCGTACGGCGGCGGTCCCACGACGTGCGCCGCGTACGTTCCCGGCGCCACCGAGTCGATGGCGAAGGCGCCCCCCGCGCCGATGTTGCCGGAGGAGAAGCGCGGCGGCGGCGGACCGGCGGGCGTCAGCAGCACGCGGCCCATGGCGATGGCCGCGCCCGCCGCGTCGTGCACCGTGCCGGTGACGCGCCCGCCGTCCACGCCCCACACCTCGGGCGCGGAGGGCGAGTCCACGGTGCAGGGCAGCGCGCCCACCGCCTTCACGGGGCGCAGGCCGCCGCACGCGCCCGCGGCGGCGAGCACCACCAGCGGCGCGGCGGAGCGAAGGAAGCGTCTGGGTCTGATCGGAAGCATGGTCGTCCGTCCGGAAGAATGGTGAAGATGCGGACGCCGCACTCCGGGACCGGGCCGTCCGGCCCGGACGCGGCATCCACAGGGTTGTTAAAGCGAAGACGGCGGCGGGGCAAGGCGCCGGCCGCCGTCGCGTGGCATCCGCGCGGGCGGAGAGGCCCCGTCAGGCCGGCACCCAGCGACAGACCGCGGCCAGCGTGATCCCCGCGACGGCGATCCAGAGGACGAGGCCCTGAACCAGCGGCCGCGCGCCCACGGAGCGCAGCGTGGACCGCGTGAGACCCGCGCCGATCAGGAACAGCGTCAGCACCAGCCCCGTGCGCGCGGCGTGCGCCAGCCCGTCCAGCGCGGGTGTCGCTGCGACGGGCAGCAGCGTCCGCGCCAGCGCCGCGACGACGAACAGGCCGATGAACCACGGAAGCTTCACGCGCGGCCGCGCTTCGGGGGAGGCCGGCTTCCCGGACCCGATCCCCCTGCCGGCCGAAACCACCGACTGCGCCGCCTCCGCCGCCTCTGCCGCCTCCGCCGCGTCCCGGCGCCGCGACCAGGCGGAGGCGGCCAGGGTGAGGGGCACGATCCAGAGCGCCCGCGCCAGCTTCAGCACCGTGGCGCCGGCCAGCGCCCGCGCGCCGTACTGGCTCGCCGCGCCGACGACCGAGCTGGTGTCGTGGATGGCGACGGCGGCCCAGACCGCGAACTGGCCCTGGCCCAGGTGCAGCGCGCGGCCGATGGCCGGGAACAGGTAGAGCGCCACGCCGTTCAGCACGAACACCGTGGCCAGCGACACGCTCATGGCGTCCGGCCCCGCGCCGATGGCCGGCCCCACCGCCGCGATGGCGCTGCCGCCGCAGATGCTGGTGCCGGCGGTGATCAGCCACGACGTCTGCCGCTCCACGCGCAGCCACCGGCCCAGCAGCAGCCCCAGGCTCAGCGCGAGCGCGATGCCCGCCACCGTGTATCCCACGCCGGCCGCGCCCGCCTTCAGCACCGCCGCCAGCGGCATCCCGAAGCCCAGCCCCACCACGCACGCTTGCAGCAGCGTCCGCGAGGCGCGCGCCGACCGCGCGGGGAATGGGTTCCCCACCGTGAGCGCGAACGCCGCCCCCGCACCCAGCGCCAGCGCGGGCGATGCCCACGGCGAGAGCGCCAGCGCCGCCAGCGCCACGAACCCCACGCGCCGCGCCACCTTGGCCGCGGAATAGTGCATCGGAGAACCCGGCCCGTCCGTCATCTACCCCGCCATTCCGGTTTGCCTGGACGCGTGCACCCCCGTCGCACGCCACACCCGCTCCCGCGCCCTGCCGATCTTCCACCCCGCCGCCCGCCGCCCCCGCCGAGCCCGCGACGGCGGCCTTTTCTCCTGCGGCAGCCCCGGGTGCCCAAACCCGCGGGCGAAACCTGTGCAGCTCCGAGGCTTCGTCCTCTGATCCGAATCCCCTCGATCCACCGAAAGCCGTCAGTCACCGCGGCGCAGGCGGACCCGGCACGGGCGCGATCACCGGAGCCGGTGCCGGCGGCTGCGCGCTCGCCGCGGCGCGCCGGGCCTCCCAGTCCACCAGCGGCGCGTCGAGCACGGCGCTCATCACCGCGTCGGCGACGGCGCGGCGCAGGGCGACGTGCTTCTCGTTGGCGCTGGTGGGGTCCACGCGGTTGGTGAGGAGTACCACGAAGATACCGCGCTCGGGGTCGATCCACACCGACGTGCCCGTGTATCCCGTGTGCCCGAAGCTGCGCGGCCCGAAGTAGCGGCCGGCGCTGCTCTGGCCCGACGGCGTGTCCCACCCGATGGCTCGGCTCGATCCGCCCGTCTGCGGCGCCGTCCAGCGCGCCACCGTCTCGCCGCGCAGGATGCGGGCGGTGCCGTAGCTGCCGCCGTTCAGCAGCATCTGCGCGAACACCGCCATGTCGCGCGCGCTGCTGAACAGGCCCGCGTGCCCCGCGACCCCGCCCATGGCGTACGCGTTGGGATCGTGCACGCTGCCCCAGATCAGCCCGCCGCGGGCGGAGTCGCGCTCGGTGGCGGCGATGCGGGGCAGCAGCGCGGGATCGGGGTTGTAGCGCGTGTCCCGCATCCCCAGCGGCCCGAATACGCGGCGCTCCGTGAAGGCATCCAGCGACTCGCCCGTCACGCGCTCCACGACGAGCTGCACCAGCACCAGGTCCCAATCGCTGTAGATGGTCTTCGTTCCCGGCGCGTAGGCCAGGGGGCGCAGGTTGATCTGCGCCAGGTACTGCTCGCGGCCGCGGAAGGTGCGATGGAGCGAGGCACCCGCCTCCAGCCCGCCGCGGTGCTCCAGGATCATGCGGACGGTGATGCCGGCCTTGGCGCTGTCGCTGAACTCCGGCAGGTAGTCGCGCACGGGGCGGTCCAGGTCCAGCCGCCCCTCCTCCTCCAGGATCGCCGCCGCCGTGGTGGTCGCCACCACCTTGCTCACGGACGCCATGTCGAAGAGCGTGGAGTCCGTCACCGCGGGGGATCCCGGAGCCCAATCCACCGTGCCGTGCCCCTTCAGGTACAGCAGCCGCCCCCAACGCCCCACGGCGATCGCCACCGCCGGCGCCGCACGGTCTGCCACCGCCGCCTCGGCCAGCGAGTCCAGCCGCGCCGTGAGCCCGTCGTCCATCCCCACCTCGCGCGGCCGCGCACCGACCAGCGTCGGCACCGCCCGCATCGGCACCGGCATCGGCCGCGGTGCAGGCGCGGGAGGCGGCGCCGGGGGCTGCACACATCCAGCGAGCACGAGCGCGAGCGACGCCGCGAACGCGAATCGACGGCGTCGGCCACCTCCGCCGATCCGCGCCCCCCGACAGGTTTCCATCGACCGAGGCGTTGCGGTGAGCACACCGGATCGAGAGCCGGCGAGACTGGACCAAGAACCGGCTATCAGCAGATTAGGCGGTTTAGAGGAGTCGATTTGAAGCCTTGGACCGCGGGCGGATGGCGTACGCGTCATTGGGTGACGGCTCCGGGTGCGGGTCGGGCGATGCCCCAGCCGACGGGCCAGCGCGGGGGCAGCGAGACGGGCAGCTTTCCTCCGATGGCGATGCGCCCCAGCAGGGCCCGCGCCGCGGCCTGCTGGCAGACGGCGCAAGAGCCCCACGCCAGCAGGTAGCCGGGCACGGAGGGAAAGGCGGCGATCAGGTACGGGCTGCCGAACGACACCGCCACCACCGGCTTGCCGGCGCGCGAAAGCCCTTCCACGAAGTCAGTGAACCCGCCGTCCGCATCGACCGATCCGCGGTACTCGCGCGGGGTGACGTAGGCGGAGACGAGCACCACGTCCGCCGCCGCCGCCCGCGTCCCCAGCGCCGCGTACTCGGCCGCCGTCGTGCGCGCGTCCACCCGCGCCGCGTCCACCGTGCGGCCGCCCGCCGCCAGCGCCGCGTCGAACGCCCCGCCCGGCGCGCGGCTGCCCGCGTCCGCGTAGGTGACGGAGAGCACGCGGAGGGCCGCCGCCGGCAGGGGGACGAGCGAGCGGTCGTCGCGCACCAGGGTGACGGAGCGGTCGGCGACCTCGCGGGCCAGCGCCCGGTGCTCCGCGCCGCCGACCAGCGCGGGCAGCGCCTTGGCATCCACCCGCGCACCGCGCGACAGCCCCACGCGCTGCTTCGCCTCCAGGATCCGCCGCACGGACGCGTCGATGCGCGCCTCCGTCAGCCGGCCGGCCTGGACGGCCGCCACCACCGCGTCGATGGCCGCGCGCGGGTGCGGGGGCTGGAGGAGGATGTCCGCGCCGGCCTCCACCGCGCGCACGGCGGCCTCGGCCTCGGAGTAGCGCCGCGTCAGCCCGCCCATGTTCATGGCGTCCGTGAACACCAGGCCGCGGAAGCCCAGCTGGCCCCGCAGCACGTCGGTGGAGAAGCGGCGCGACATGGACGCGGGCACCCCGTCCGCCTCCATCGCCGGCACGGAGATGTGGCCCACGAGCACGGCGTCCAGCCCGGCGGCGATGGCGGCGCGAAAGGGCCGCAGCTCCACCGAGTCCAGCCGCGCGCTGTCCGCCGAGATCGTGGGCAGGTCGATGTGCGAGTCCGTGCGTGTGTCGCCGTGCCCGGGAAAGTGCTTGCCGGTGGAAAGCAGCCCGCCCGCGTGCACCCCGCGCACGTACGCCGCCGCCAGCCGCCCCACGTCGTCCGCCCGCTCGCCGAACGAGCGCACGTTGATGATGGGATTCGACGGGTTGGAGTTGACGTCCAGCACGGGGGAGAGCGTGAGCCCCAACCCCACGGCGCGCCCCTCGCTGCCGATCACCCGCCCCACCTGGAAGGCCAGCGTGTCCGACCCCGCGGCCGCCAGCCCCATCACCGGCGGAAAGCTGGTGCCACCCTCTTCGCGCATGGCCGCCGGCAGCGATGCGTCCGAGACCAGGCGCATCCCCGGCCCGCTTTCCAGGTCGGTGGCGACGAGGAGGGGGACGCGGGCGCGCCGCTGCAGCGCGTTCAGCTTGGCCGCGTAGCCTGTGGGCGTGCCGGTGGAGACGATGATGCCGCCCACCTCATCCGCGGACACCCAGGTGGAGACGCGCTCGAACGGCTCCGTGCCCTCTGCCACGTCGTCGCCGGGCGTCCACGGCATCATCATCTGCGCCACCTTCTGGCGCAGCGACAGGGACGCCAGCGTGTGCTGCACCCAGCGCGCCTCGGCCGGCGCGGGCGGCTGCGCGGAGGGCGGCGAGACCGGGCCGGGGGGCAGCGTCGCGGGCTCGGGAAGCGGGCGTGCGCCGGGGCCGGAGCAGGCGCAGAGGAGCAAACAGATGGCGGAGAACTTGCGTGGCATCGACACCGGCGTCGGGGGTGGAAACGGCGGCCCAACGTAGACCTGCGCCGGGGCGAGCGTCAACCGGCGGCGGGTCTCGGGCGGGCTGGGCGCCGCGCGGCGCGCTGTCAGAAAGCCCGCTCCGGCGCCGTTCCACCGGTTGCGCACCCGCGCGCCCCGCCCGCCGCCGCCCACGCCGTTCCCCGCGCCGCGATGACGTCCTTCCCCCGCCTCACCCTGCTCCTGGCCCTCGCCGCGGCGGCCGCGTGCGGCACTTCCGCGCAAGCGGCGCCTCGCCAGGGCGGCGTGGAGGTGGTGACGGCGACCGTCGACCTCACCCCGCCACCATCGTCCGCAGCGGCCCCGGTTCTTTCCTCAGAACCGCTGCCCCCGGTGTCGGCGAAGCGCGGTTCCCTGCCGAACGGCGGCGATGTGCGTGCGTCCCGCTCGACGTTCCGCCAGACGACACCGGCCGGTCCGCCCGTGGTTTCGGCGGCGGCCGACGACTCCGCCGCGCCCACCGCGCCGACCGGGGATGGTACCGTTCTGGTGCGGACGGGCACCGCGGCGGTGCAGGTGAGCGCGCTGGGGCCGGCGCTGGCGGGGGTGCGCGCGCTGGCCGGACGCTTCGGCGGATACGTGTCGGCGTCCAGCATCCTGAGCGGGGGCGAGCAGCCGCCCGAGGCGTCGCTGGAGGTGCGGGTGCCGGCGGCGAGGTGGGACGACGCGGTGGCCGCGCTGGCGCCGCTGGGAAAGGTGGAGACGGTGAACGCGCAGGCGGCCGACGACGCCGGAGAGCGGGTGGACGCGCGCGCACGCCTGGCGAACGCCCGCCGCCTGGAGGCGCGCCTGGTGCGCCTGCTGGACGACCGCGCGGGCAGCCTGGCCGACGTGCTGGAGGTGGAGCGCGAGCTGGCCCGCGCGCGGGGCGACGTTGAGCGCTACGACGCCCGTCTGCGCCTGCTGTCCGGACGCCAGGCCATGAGCACGCTCACCCTGCAGCTCCACGAGCCGCGGCCCGTGGCGGCGGACGGCATCGGCGACCGCGTGGTGCGCCGCGGGCTGGGCGACGCGTGGAGCAACTTCCTGGACTTCAGCGAGGGGCTGATCGCCGCGCTGGGCTTCGTCGTCCCGGTGGCCGTGCTCGCCACGGGTGGATGGTGGGTGGCGCGCCGCTTCTGGCACTCGCGCCCGGAGTCCGCCGGCCCCACGCGCCTCGCCATCCGCCGCCGGCCCCGCAAGCCGAACCTGAAGGTGGAGTAGCGGGCCGCCTCCTTCGATCAGTTCGACCGGGGCTTCTGCCGCGTCTCTCCGGCGATCCTTCGGAGCCGCATCCATCCACAGGACCAGCGTCGTTCCGTCGGCAGCCGCGGAAGCGGCCCGGCGGAGATTCCCGCCGGGCCGCTTCCGCCTTCCATCGACCGACCCGCCCGGTCCCCCGTGGCGCGATCAAACGTCAGCGCGTGGCGATCGACAGGCCGAGCGCCATCCCGCGTCCGGCGCGAGGCATCGCGCGGCCGCCGAGTGCGGCGCCCGTCCCCGACGCCGGCGCGGCGACCGTACGCCACCGCTCGCTCGGAAACGAGTGTCCCAGGATCGCGCCGGCCGCTCCGCCCACCACGGCGCCGAGCGCGAACCCCAGCGCGTTCGCCTGCGCGTCGACGAGCGCGCACCCGCAGCTTCCGGCGCGCGCGGAGACCAGCCCGATCCCGCCGCCGGCAACCACGCCGACAAGCGCACCGAGCACCGTGTGGCGCCTGGGCTCCGCGCTCACCTCCAGCCGCGTCACGTCGCGCGCCGCCACCGCGAAGTGCTTGGGCGCGTCCTGGTCCGCGTCGGGCCGCAGCACCACCGAGTCCGCATCCACGCGCACCAGCCGCCCCGCCACCCGCGCGGGCGACGCGGAAGTCGCGGTGACGCGGACGCGGTCGCCCGGGCGGGGCGGGTCCGCCTGCGCGCGGGCGGCGGCAGGAACGGCCGTCAGCAGGAACAGCAGCGCCGCGATTCGGCACGGAATACCGTGGGGCATGTGCGCTCGGGATTCGGGTGGATGGGATGCGCATCGCCGGACTGCCCGCGCGGCGGCCAAGGCACGATGTCGGAAACATGTGTCGTAGGTCAACGGAGTTGACGACGTAACTCCACGATGCACGTCGCGCCGAATCGACCGAATCGACCGAATCGACCGAATCGACCGAATCGACCGAATCGACCGCGTCGTCTGATCGCATCCACTTTCCCCGCGGTCGGACTTCTCCGCTCGGAACCGGATGACGGTCGCGGCACGAATCCGCTCCATCGACCCGCCGACGGGCCGTTCGATCCTCGGATGCGGCGTCAGCTTGCGCCTGGTGCGGCGGCACGGACCGACGCGGCGGGGCCTTCGTTGCCGGCGCGGTCCACGGCGCGGACCCAGACGACCGCCGGCGACGCCTCCCCCGTGCGGGCGCGGAGGGTGTAGTCGCGCAGGTGCCCGGGCAGGACTTCCGTGCGCCACGTCGAACCCGTGCGCCACGAGAGGGCCCACCACGTCGGCCGGTCGCGTCCGGTGGGCTCCATGTGGATGGACGCGGTGCCATCGACACTGCGCGCCTGCACCCGCGGGCGGCCCGGCGCGCCGGCGTAGAGCCAGGGCGACGCGGGGACCAGCGCGGGCTCGGCGTAGGGGCCGGCGAGCAGCTTCTCCACCAGGCTGTCGGGGTTCATCCCGAACGCCTTCATGCTGAAATGCACGTTGCCGCCGGCGCCCGCCTGCCCGCGCGTGGCGTTCACCTGGGCCACGATCTCCGCGGCCGGCCACGTCGCCTCGGTCGGCATCACCTGGCTGGTGAAGTTGCCGGGCCACAGGTGGCGGCCGTGGGCGTTCTGCTCGCTCCACCAGCGCAGCAGCACGGGATAGCTCTGCTGCGTGGCGGCGATGCGCCAGTAGAGCTGCGGCGAGAAGTAGTCCGCCCAGCCCTCGCGCATCCAGAGCCGCGCGTCGGCGTACAGGTCGGCGTACTGGTCGAAGCTGGTGACGATCTGCTCCGGGTTGCGCGGCCTCCAGATGCCGAAGGGCGAGATCCCCACCTTCACCCACGGCTTGGCCGCCTTCACCTCGCGGTACATGCGGCGGATGAACAGGTTGACGTTCTCGCGGCGCCAGTCGTCGCGCGGCAGGCGCCCGCCGCCCTGCACGTAGCGCGTCCAGCTCGGGCCGTCGGGAAAGTCCACGCGCGCGCCGGCGGAATCCTTCTCGGGGTAGGGATAGAAGTAGTCGTCGATGTGCACGCCGTCCACGTCGTAGCGCCGCACCACGTCCAGGATCACGGCCATGGAGCGGTCCTGCACCAGCCGCTCGCCGGGGTCCATCCAAAGGTACTTGCCGTACTGCTTCACCACCTCGGGATGGGTCCGGGCGATGTGGCTTGCAACGACCGGCGACTTCTCCGTGGGATGCGAGGCACGGTAGGGGTTGAACCACGCGTGCAGCTCCAGCCCGCGCCGGTGTGCCTCCTGCACCGCGAAGAGCAGGGGGTCGTACGCCGGATCGGGCGCCTTCCCCTGCTCCCCGGTCAGGTACTCGCTCCACGGCTCCAGCGCCGAGGGATACAGCGCGTCGGCCGCCGGGCGCACCTGCAGCACCACGGCGTTCAGGTGAAGCGCCGCCGCGCTGTCCAGGATGGCGACCATCTCCGCGCGCTGCCGCTCCGGCGCCAGCCCCGGCCGCGAAGGCCAGTCGATGTTCGCCACCGACGCCACCCACGCCGCCCGGAACTCCCGCCGCACCGGCGGCGGCCCTTCCGCCGACGCGCCCGGCGACGGACCGGACGCCGGCACGTGCATCACGCACGCGGAAAGCATCGCCGCCGCAATCGGAAGAACGCGGCGGAGCAGGGACGGGCGGATGAACGCGAACGCGAGCATGAACCTTGTCGTTCGATGTAGACGCAGCCCGCGCGGCGAACCCGCATCGTACGCCGCGATCCAATCCTCGGCCGATCCGGCAATCGCCAGGCCGCGAACGCTTGGGCCATCAGCGATCCACCGGCACGCCGCCGGAAGCGTATCCTCCACCGATCGAATCCTCCAATCCCTCTCCCAAGCTCGATCGCCCCATCACCCCCACCCGCCCCGCCCTCCGCACCCCGGACGAGCGCACCTCCGTGCACCCCACGGCCCGCGAAGGCGGGCGGATTGCCGTTGCAGCCCCGGGATTCATCACGAGGGCGCCGGGCGAACGCCTGCCACCCACTTCGCGGCTGGCATCACACATCCCGATCCGCCGCCCGATGCCTCACATCCCGATCCGCCAGACGACACCGTCGACGATCGCCCATCCAGGCGCCCGGCGCACGAAGGGCCGCCCGCGAACCGGGCGGCCCTCACCCGCCGACGATCGTCCACCGGAGCGGAATCCGCCGAAATCGATCCCGCCCCTCAGATCCGCGACAGAAAATCCGTGTGGATGAGCCGCGTTCCGTGGCCGGCGAAATCCACCTCCACCTTGTCGCCGTTCACGCCGATCACCACGCCCTCGCCGTAGGTGGCGTGCTGCACCTCCTCGCCGGGCCGGAAGCCCTCGGGCAGCTCGTCGTCCGGCAGGAAGGCGGGCACGGTGGGCGCGGCGTCCACGTTGCGCTGGCGGTCCTCCAGCTTTCCGATGGCCACGCCGGACACGTCGTTGTCGCAGTGCCCGCACACGAAGCCCTCGGCCGGCGTCTCGCCGAAGTACTCCAGCACCATGCGCGTGCGGCACCTGGCCGTGCGGCAGTAGCGCACCATCTCCTCCAGCTTGGCGCGGTCGCGCTCGCGGCGCTCCTCGTAGTCCGTCAGCTCGTGGCTCAGGTCCGCCGCCGTCACGTCGGGCGCCGTGCGCTCCCACACGCCGCCGCGGTGCTCGCGCACCATCCCGTGGCGCTTGAGCAGCGTCAGCACGATGCGCGACTTGCGGGCGGCCACGTCGGCCATCTGCGCGATCTCGTCCAGCGGCCGTTTCTCGCCCTCGGGCTGGTTGTTCACCACGCGGGCCACGGAGATGGCCTCGTGCAGGTCGGGGTACTTGCCGCCCAGGAAGTAGCCCTGCACCGCGCGGTCCTCCTCGCGGTACAGCGTGGTGCAGCGCGAGGGCAGCCCGTCGCGCCCGGAGCGTCCCACCTCCTGGTAGTAGGCCTCCAGCGACCCGGGAAAGTGGTAGTGGATGACGAAGCGGATGTTCGGCTTGTCGATGCCCAGCCCGAAGGCGTTGGTCGCCACCACCGCCTTCACCCGGCCCTCCATGAACGCCTCCTGCCCCGCCGTCCGCTCGGCCGAGCCCAGCTTGCCGTGGTACAGCGCCAGCGCGAAGCGCCCGCCGAACTCCTCGTAAATGCGTTCCGCCTCCCTCACCGTGGCCACGTAGACGATGCCCGTGCCCTCGGAGCGGCGCAGCAGCCGGTCCAGCGCCGCGTCCTTCTCGCTCTCGTTGACGGTGGGCGTGACCTCCAGGAACAGGTTGCTGCGCACCAGGTCGGAGACGTGCAGGAAGGGGTCGGTCATCTTGAGCTGGAGGGCCACGTCCCCCCGCACCTCGGGCGACGCCGTGGCCGTCAGCGCCATCACCGGCGGCCGGCCCAGGCGCTCGGCGATGGAGCCCAGCATCATGTAGTCGGGCCGGAAGTCGTGCCCCCACTGGCTCACGCAGTGCGCCTCGTCCACCACGAACAGCGAC
Organism: Gemmatimonadota bacterium; assembly: GCA_028287185.1. GTDB lineage: Bacteria > Gemmatimonadota > Gemmatimonadetes > Longimicrobiales > Longimicrobiaceae > JAQBQD01. The sequence goes on from JAQBQD010000039.1 coordinate 22,238, forward strand.
ACCTGGCGCTGCAGCAGCACCTCGAAGAACTCGCGGTCGCGGAAGCGCTCGGGCGTCACGTACAGGATCTTGCCCTCGCCGTTCTCCACCGCCTTCTCGGCCGCGTTCTGCTCGCGCGTGGTGAGCGACGAGTTGATGGTCCACGCGTCCACGCCCAGCTCGTCCAGCTTGTCCGTCTGGTCCTTCATCAGCGCGATGAGGGGCGACACCACCACCGTCAGCCCCGGCAGGTGCAGCGCGGGAAGCTGGTACAGCAGCGACTTGCCGTAGCCCGTGGGCATCACCACGATGGCGTCGCGCCCGTCCAGCACGGCGCGGATCACGGCCTCCTGCCCCGCGCGGAACTCCTCCAGCCCGAAGCGGGTGCGCAGCGTCTTCAACAGCTCGCCGCTCGTGGCGGCCCTGGGTGCGGCAATCACGTAGGTCCCGCGGGTTTTCAGGGGGATCGATCCGAACCGGCGTTCGCGGCCTGAGGGTGCAATCCCCGGACCAGCTTTGGGGAAACGTTTGATGGATGGAGGGCCGGGGAGCGAGGATCGGTCGATGGGCTCCGCGCGGTGTGGGATTCTCGGATTTCAGTCGATGCGATTCGCCTGTACCGGACGATGCGGATCCGCGGATTCCACGGCCAGCAGGTTCGCTCGGAGGGGACGCCGGGGGCGGTCGAGCGCGTGAGCGGCGGGCACCCCTGACGCCCCCGGGATGGAATCCCGAGGCTGCAACGGCAATCCGTCCCACCTTCGTGGGACTCGCTCCGTTGGAGGGCCCGCCGTCCGCGCGTGGGGCGGAGGTCCGTGCGCGTGGATCGCCGCCCCGTCGCGGAGTGCCGGGTCCGAACGATTCTGCCGCGCGATTGCGGAGGCAGCGTCGGGGATGAAGATTGGGGAGCGGCGGCGGGCGGTGGATTCCGCGCCCGCCCTCCGCGCCGCGTCCCGACCGAATCCCCAGCGCCACCTCCGAGGAAATCTCCCGATGCGCCGTGTCGAGCTGATCCGCGCCGTACGCAGCGTGCTGTCCGCGCTCAAGGAGAGCCGCGTGCACGAGGCGCTGGCGCAGGTGGCGCGCGCGCCGGCCGACCCGCGGGCCAGCGGCGCGCTGCTGGCGGCGCTGCGCACGTACACGGTGCGCTCGTCCGCGTACGGCGAGGGCGAGCAGCGCGTGGTGGATGCGCTGGACCTGGCGCCGCTGGACGATCCCGCGTGGTGGGCGCGCGTGGTCTCCGGCCCCGCGGCGGACGGCGGCGGCGCCAAGGCGGCCGCGGCGATGCTCCAGACCATCCGCGTCGCCGGCGCCAGCCTGCCGAAGCTGCTGAACCTGCTCACCAACGAGGCCATCCGCCGCCAGAGCGCGCCCGCGGACAAGCAGCCGGCGGACGGCATGGCGCACTTCCAGGTGATCGTCATCGAAAGCGAGCGGCAGCGCTCCAGTCCCGTGCGCCTCATCACCGCGCTGGAAAGCGTCTGGCTGCTGTACGACGCCGTCGCCAGCATGCAGAAGCTTCCCGCCAACACCCTCAGCGTCATCGCCTGCGACTCCGGCGGCGACAAGGCGTTCGACTTCCTGGGCCTGGCCCCGGCCGTGAAGGGCGTCCGCGACGTGCTGCTCTCCGTGTGGGACCGCGTCGTCTTCTACCGCGGCCGCCCCGCGGAAGCGCGGCTGGCCATGATCGAGAAGTCGCTCCCCGCGCTGGACCGCATCGTATCCCTGCGCGAGCGCTCGCTGATCGGGCCGGAAGAGGCCGAGCTGCTGCGCCGCCGCGTGGTCACGGGCGTCAAGAAGTTCCTCGAAGCCGGCTGCACCCTGCCCGAGATCGAGGACACCGACCGAGACCGCGCGCGGACGCTCCTCACGCCGTCGCCGAAGCTGCTGGCGGGGCCGCGGGGAGCGCCGAGAGAGTAATCCGGATCGGCAAAGAGAACGGGACGGTACTCGAGTTGTGCCTGTTTTTTTCCACTTTTGATTGTATGCATTGCAACCTGGCTTCCACATGACCCTCCGGAGAATCCCCGCCGACGCGTTCGTTCGCAGGATCAAGCAGGTGCTGGACACGGAGGACAAGCGGTTCGCGTTCTTCCTTGGCGCCGGTTGCTCCATCAGCTCAGGAATTCCCGGGGCCGGCTCCCTCGTTCGCAACGTCTGGTTACCGAAGCTGCGCGATCTCAACGCACCGGAACGGACGGACCTGAACACATGGGCGACGGAGGCGTTCGCCGGTTACGATGCACGGCTCCCCGCACTGCTGTACGGCGAGCTCATTGATGCACTATTCCCGCATCCCGCGGAGCGGCAGCGCGAGATCGAGCGACTCTGCGACGGCAAGTTTCCCGCGTTCGGGTACGCTGTACTCGCCCGGATGATGGAGATCAATGGCGGCAAGTTCAAAGTCGTGCTCACGACGAACTTCGACGACCTCATAGCGGACGCCCTCTATCTTTACACGTCCACACGTCCGCTCATCATTCCCCATGAGTTCCTCGCGAGATTCATCCGTCCCACGCGTACTCGACCCCTGGTAGTGAAGCTCCACGGCGACCACCGGTTGAGCCCCCAGAACACCAGCGCCGAGACCGACCGCCTCAAGGGCGATATCAGTCGGCAGGTCCGCAACATCCTTCACGACCGCGGCCTGATCATCATAGGCTACGCGGGGAACGACCAGGGCATCCGGACCATGCTGGACGGCCTTCCGTCCGAGGCGCTGCCGCTCGGCATCTACTGGGTGAGCGGAACGGAACCCGACTGCGCGCTACGCGAGTGGCTGGAGCGGCGCGGCGCGGTGTGGGTGGAGCACGGAGACTTCGACCAGCTTATGCTCCTGTTCCGGGACGTGCTCGATCTGCGCCACCCGGATGAGAAACGGTTCGAGGCGGTGTTCCGGAACTATCGGGACACGTACCAGAAGCTGTCCGGTAGGATCGTGGCGCTCCCCGTGACCGCCCCGTCCAGCGCGGCACTCAAGGATGCGGTCGAACGTGCGGACAGCGGTTTCTCCGATTGGTTCTCTGCATACCTGACCGCAGAGCGGCTCACGGCGACGGATCCCGAGCGTGCGGACGCCACTTATCGGGCTGGACTGGAGCAATTTCCGGCTTCTCCTGAACTTATGGAGATGTATGCACTCTTCTTATACGAGATACAAGCACAATATGACGAAGCGGAGCAGTACTTCCTCCGCGCTGTAGCGTTGGATCCGCGAGATGCGGACCTCCTTGGCGAATACGCGAAATTTCTTGCGAGTGCTCGAAAAGACTCGGAGCGGGCGGAAGTCTACTATCGACGTGCCGTGGAGGCAGAGCCACAGGACGCGAACAACCTTGGCAATTACGCGCACTTCCTTGCCAACGTTCGGAAAGATGTAGACCGTGCAGAGGAGTACCATCAACGCGCGGTGGAGGCAGATCCGCAGCACGCAAACAACCTTGGCAACTATGCAGTTTTCCTCGCCTGTGTTCGGAACGATGCGGACCATGCAGAGGAGTACTATCGACGCGCGGTGGAGGCAGATCCGCAGCATGCCAACAGTCTCGGAAACTACGCGTCGCTCCTTGCCTTCGTTCGGAATGATGCGGACCGTGCAGAAGAGTACTATCGACGTGCAGTGGAGGCAGATCCGCAGCACGCGAACAGCCTTGGAAACTATGCGTTTTTTCTTGCCAATGTTCGGAATGATGCGGACCGTGCAGAGGAGTACTATCGACGCGCGGTGGAGGCAGATCCACAAAACGCAATCATCCTCGGCAACTACGCTGGCTTCCTGCTGGCACGCGAGCGGGACGAGGACGAACGCGAACTCTTGGATACGGCGTTATCATTTGTCGTGAATGACACGCTTCGCGTTGAACTTCTCTTCTATTACCTCGCCTTGCACGGATTGGGGAATGGGTCACAGTTCGCCGAGATGAAACAGTTGCTTCTGGCCGGTGCTCGTTCGCGCGGCTGGAACCTCGCGCCGCACGTGGAGCGCGCCCGGCAGTCCGACGCGGCTTTCGGCGCGCGGTTGGAAAAGCTGAGCAGCGTGATCAGTGACGGTGCGGCGCTCTCGGTGCTCGACGACTGGCCGGAGTGGCAGCAGGCGTGACCGGCCCGGACGTCGCCGGGTGATGCCAGCGCGACTGGCCCCGATGGCCTGCGGTCGAGGCTGACGCGAATGTAAGCGGCACCGCCCTTGCAGGTGTCCTGCCCTGTCGTCCGCCCTTGCGGGCGGCGAACGAAACGGGCTGGATCCACAAAACGGGAGGGATGGGATGAACGTGCTTACTCGGAAGATCACGGTGCTCTTCGGCGCCGCTGCGGTTACGGTCGCGACGGCGGGGCTGAACGGCTGCGCTTCGATGAACAACAAGGAGCGCGGCGCCACCATCGGCGCGACGACGGGCGCCGCCATCGGCGCGGTGATCGGCAAGAACACCGGCGGCACGGCGCGCGGCGCCATCCTGGGCGCGGTGCTGGGCGGCGCGGCCGGCGCGGTCATCGGCCACCAGATGGACCAGCAGGCCAAGGAGATCCAGGACCAGGTCCCCGGCGCCACGGTGGAGCGCGTGGGTGAGGGCATCGCGGTGTCGTTCCCCTCGGGCATCCTGTTCCCGTTCAACAGCACGCAGCTCATGCCCGCCGGCCGTGAGAACCTCACCAAGCTCGCCGGCATCCTGCAGCGCTACCCGGGCAGCTCGGTGCTCATCGTGGGCCACACGGACAACGTGGGCTCGGATTCGTACAACATGACCCTCTCGCAGCAGCGCGCGCAGGCGGCGGCCAGCTACCTGAGCACGGCGGGCATCGCGTCGGGCAGCATCCGCACCGAGGGGCGCGGCGAGAGCGAGCCCATCGTGGACAACGCCACCGAGGCCAACCGCGCGCGCAACCGCCGCGTCGAGGTCGCCATCTTCGCCAGCGAGCAGTACCGCCAGCAGATCCTCAATCAGTCGGGCCACTGATCGGGGCTGCCGCCTCGGCGGCAGGGCAACAGGACGGGACGGGATCCCCCGGCGCCATCGCGGCGCCGGGGGATCTCTCGTTTCCGTCAGAATCGCGCGAACGCGGAGGCTTGAAACCGAAACCGCCGATCCACCCTCCCCGATGCCGTCCGGACCTGCGCATCCACTGCCCCAGGCCGGCGAACGTTGCCGCGCCAGCATCGGCCTCGAATCACGCGCCCCCCGCGACATCCCAGGCTGCGGCGGGGATCGGCTCGCGTGGCGGGCGCGTCCCGGACCGCCACCTTTCCCTTCGGGGCTGGCCCGCATCGTGCTCCGACGGGGCACGTCCGCGGCATCCCCGCACGGGGGCGCGCCGCGGCTTCCGCCACCACCACGGCAGATGGAGATCACGATCAACTGCAAGCTGGCCGGGGCCCTGGCAGGGCGCATGCGCGCCAGCCGCGAGGACCTGACCACCCGCTGGCTGGAGCGCATCGTGGCGCGCGTGGAGCTGGACCCCAACCGGGTCTTTCCCACGGACGAGCTGCTGGACCACGTGCCGCTGCTGGTGGACCGCATCGCGGACTACTTGGAGGACCCGGCCGACGAGATCAGCGCGGACGGCCCGGTGACCGCCAAGGCCATCGAGCTGGGCGAGCTGCGCTACTCGCAGGGCTTCGACGCGCACCAGATCCTGAAGGAGTACGAGCTGCTGGGCGGCATCCTCTTCTCGTTCCTGGTGCGCACGGTGGACGAGGTGGAGGAGGCGTGCACCCGCAGCGAGCTGCTGGCGTGCGCGCAGCGGCTGTTCCGCGCGGTGTCGGTCATCCAGCAGGTGACCACCGCGCACTACCTGCGCCTCAGCGCGGAGCGGGTGAACGAGCGCGAGGAGCGCCTGCGCAGCTTCAACCGCATGGTGTCGCACGAGCTGAAGAACCGCATCGGCGCGGTGCTGGGGGCGGGGCAGCTCCTGGAGGACGACGAGATCGCGGCCGACCCGGCGCAGCGCGCGCGCTTCGCGGGGATGGTGGTGCAGAACGCGGGCGCCATGCAGGACGTGCTGGAAAGCCTGATGGAGCTGTCGCGCATGGACCAGGACGCGCGCCTGCAGCGCAACGTGCTGCTTCCGCGGGTGGCGGCCGAGGTGGCGCGCCAGCTTCGCGAGCTGGCCCAGGCGCGCGGCGTGGACCTGCGCGTGGAGCCCAGCATCCCCGAGGTGGAGGTGAGCTCGGCGGCGGTGGAGCTCTGCCTGTCCAACTACGTGTCCAACGCCATCAAGTACTGCGACCCCGCCAAGCCGGCGCGATGGGTGAGCATCAACGCCCGCCTGGAGGGCGGCGACGGCGACTGCGACCTGGTGGTGGAGGTGGCCGACAACGGGCTGGGCGTGCCCGAGGACGCGCGCGGGAAGCTGTTCTCGCGCTTCTACCGCGCGCACGGCGAGATCGCCGCCGAGGTGGAGGGCACGGGGCTGGGCCTTTCCATCGTGCGCGAGACGGTGGAGTCGATGGGCGGGCGCGCCTGGGCCGAGTTCGACGGGGCGGAAGGCTCGCGCTTCCTGCTGGCGCTGCCCTGCCGGCGCGAAGCCGACGCCGCCGCGGGCGCGCGGGCGGCAACCGAAGGCTGACCGAATCTTTCGCCGCCCCGGAGGGTACGGCTACGTTACACGAACGCAGGCCCCCGTTCTCCGCTCCTCCGCGCGCGCTCCCGGAACCACCCGGAGATGCGGCGCGGTCCGCCGCTCCGCCCGTTCCCGAGACGATGCCGTCCACACCGCCCGATCCCGGCCGCCGCTCCACGCGCGTGGACGCGCTGAAGCGCGCCATCGCCGACCACGTCACCTACACCCTGGCCCGCGACCGCTCGTCCGCCACCGCGCGCGACGTGTACATGAGCACCGCGTGGACGCTGCGCGACCGCCTGGCCGAGCGCTGGGCCGCCACGCAGTCCAACTACGAGCGCGGCGACGTGAAGCGCGTGTACTACCTGTCGCTCGAGTTCCTGATGGGGCGCACGCTGGGCAACGCGGCGCTGAACCTGGGCCTGGAGGGCGCCACCGCCGAGGCGCTGGAGGAGCTGGGGTACCGCCTGGAGGAGGTGGAGGAGCGCGAGCCCGACGCCGGCCTGGGCAACGGGGGCCTGGGGCGGCTGGCGGCCTGCTACCTGGACTCCATGGCCACGCTGGAGCTGCCCGGCTACGGCTACGGCATCCGATACGAGCACGGCATCTTCCGCCAGCGCATCGACGAGCGCGGGCGGCAGGTGGAGAAGCCGGACTACTGGCTGCAGGACGAGAACCCGTGGGAGATCGCCCGCCCCGACCGCACCTACACGGTGAAGTTCTACGGGCGCCCCGAGGGCACGCCCGACGAGGCGGGGCGCGTGCACTACCGGTGGGCGGACACGCACGACGTGCTGGCGATGGCGTACGACACCCCCATCCCCGGCTACTGCAACCACACCGTCAACACGCTGCGCCTGTGGGCCGCCAAGGCCACGCAGGAGTTCGACCTGGAGGGCTTCATCCGCGGCAACTACATCGCCGCGGTGGAAGCCAAGGCGAACACGGAGACCATCTCCAAGGTGCTGTACCCGCCCGACGACACGGGCCAGGGCAAGGAGCTGCGCCTCAAGCAGCAGTACTTCTTCGTGTCGGCCACGCTGCAGGACATCCTCCAGCGCTACCTGGGCGAGCGGAAGACCTTCGCGGAGTTCACCGACAAGGTGCAGGTGCAGCTCAACGACACGCACCCCGCGGTCGCCATCCCCGAGCTGATGCGCCTGCTGATGGACGACCACGGCCTGGAGTGGGCCGCCTCGTTCGACATCGCGCGGCGCTGCTTCGCGTACACCAACCACACGGTGCTGCCCGAAGCGCTGGAGACGTGGAGCGTGGAGCTGTTCGGCCGCCTGCTGCCCCGGCACCTGGAACTGGTGCGCGAGATCGACCGGCGCTTCCGCGAGCGGGTGCGGGAGAGGTTCCCCGCCGACCCGGAGCGCGAGGAGCGCATGTCCATCATCTCCGGCGGGCAGGTCCGCATGGCGCACCTGGCCATCGTGGGCAGCCACACGGTGAACGGCGTGGCGGCGCTGCACACGGAGATCCTCAAGGAACGCATCTTCCGCGACTTCCACGAGCTGTGGCCCGAGCGCTTCACCTCGGTCACCAACGGCGTCACGCAGCGCCGCTGGATGGTGAAGGCCAACCCGGAGCTGTCGTCGCTGGTCTCGGAGCGCATCGGCGACGGGTGGATCGTGGACCTGCCCGAGCTGTCGGGGCTGGAGCCGTACGCCGGGGACGCGGCCTTCCGCGAGCGCTGGCGGGCGGTGAAGGCGCGCAACAAGCAGCGGCTGGCGCGCATCGTGGAGCAGGAGACGGGGGTGCGCGTGGACCCCGCGGCGCTGGTGGACGTGCAGGTGAAGCGCATGCACGAGTACAAGCGCCAGCTCCTGAACGCCCTGCGGGTGGTGGACACCTACCTGGAGCTGCGCGACGCCGCGCCGGCGGACGCGGTGCCGCGGACGGTGCTGTTCGGGGGCAAGGCGGCCCCCACGTACTGGACCGCCAAGCTCATCATCGAGCTGATCGGCTGCATCGCCGGGCAGGTGAATGCCGACCCCACCGTGTCGCCGCTGCTGAAGGTGGCGTTCCTGCCCGACTACCGGGTGTCGCTGGCCGAGCGCATCTTTCCCGGCAGCGACCTGTCCGAGCAGATCTCCACGGCCGGCTTCGAGGCCTCGGGCACGGGCAACATGAAGTTCTCGCTGAACGGCGCGCTCACCATCGGCACGCTGGACGGCGCGAACGTGGAGATCGCCGAGGCCGTGGGCGCCGAGAACATCTTCATCTTCGGGCTGACGGCCGAGGAGGTGGAGCAGAACAAGGACGCCGGGTACGTGCCGCGCGAGGTGTACGAGGGCAGCCCCCGCGTGCGCCGCGTGCTGGACCACCTGCTGAGCGGCGAGCTCTCGCCCGAGGACCCGGGCCGCTTCCGCCCCCTGGTGGACTCGCTGCTCTTTCACGACGAGTACATGCTGCTGGCCGACTTCGACGCCTACGTGAAGGCGCAGGCGGACGTCGACGCGGCCTACCGCGATCCCGAGCGCTGGACGCGAATGGCCATCCTGAACGTGGCCCGCTGCGGCTTCTTCAGCAGCGACCGCTCCGTGAAGGAGTACGCGGACCGCATCTGGAAGCTGTAGGGGCCTCGCAAACCGTCCTGTTCGGCGGCGGGAGGGGTCGACGGGAAGACGCGTCTCGCGAGCGCATGCCCTCTCCGAACGGCCGGAAGGTTCGACGACCAGGGGTTTTCGATGAGCGGTGGGGGACCTGGTCCTCCACCGTTTTCGTTTCGCCCGCGCCCGCCTTTCGGACGCGGCCACTCCGCACGTATCACCGCTGCATCCATCGGCGCAAATGTCGCTCCGGTCGTTTGCACCGCGGCCGAAAGCGCGCGCTTCGACGGCCGCGTGGAGCATGCCCGACGAGCGCGTGCGAGCGGACGCGGCGGGTGCGGAGTCCGGGGGGAGCGCACCCGCGTTCCGAGCGCGCCACCCTGCGTCCACGCCATGCGTTTCCATGAAATCCGTTGGACGGACTCAGAAATCAGCGCGAGGCCCAAGGTGTTTCATGGCCCGGGGTTTGCACGTCCTCCGCGCGTCCACACCGATGCGTTCGCGGCCCCTCGCCAAGGGGGCGTTCCCTCCATCGCGGCCGTGCGGACCCGCGATGGCGGCCGGCGAAGGGCCGCTTCCGACATCGGCCCGTCCCCCCGGGGCGGCGCGCACCGGAACCTCCTGGAAGACCCACGGGATCTCCATGTCGGACAGCAATTCCATCCGCGACGTTCTGAATGGCATGCGCCCCCGGGTGCAGACCATCCGCACCGGCGCCGCCGCCGCTCCCCCTTCCTCGCGGCCGCTGCTGGACGACGCCCTCACGGAGCTGCGCACCGCCATGGAGGAGCTCCAGGTGAGCGAGGAGGAGCTGCGGGTACAGGCCGAGGCGATGGCCGAGCAGCAGTTCGGCGTGGAGGCCGACCTGGCGCGCTACCGCGAGCTCTTCCGCCTGTCTCCCGAGGCGCGGCTGGTGACGGACACGGACGGCGTGGTGCGCGAGGCCAACGACGCCGCGGGACGCCTGCTGCGCAGCCGAAGCGACGCGCTGGCCGGCAAGCCGCTGGCGGTGTTCGTGCCCGAGGAGGAGCGCCGGGAGTTCCGCGCCGTGCTGCGGCGCCTGGCCCACCACGAAGCGGTGGAGGCCGAGATGCGCCTGCTGCCCCACCGGAGCCTGCCCCTGGACGTGGAGGTGACCGCCGCCGCCCGCTCGGCGCGCGTGGGGGGGCCGGTGGAGGTGCACTGGACGCTGCGCGACGTGACCGACCGGCACGCCGCGGCCGCCGCGGGCGTGGAAGCGGCCGAGGTGCACCGCGCCGTGGTGGAGTGCTCGCCCGTGCCCACGGTGGCGATGGACCTGGACGGCACGGTGCTGCTGTGGAACTCGGCCGCCGCCGCCCTGCTGGGCTGGAGCGCCGACGAGGTGGCCGGCCGCCGCAACCCCGCCCTGGCCGAGGACGAGGTGGCCCGCTCGCGGGAGGCGGCCGGCCTGGGGGGCGAGGGGCGCGCCGTGCTGGCCCGGCGCCGCGACGGCGCCCCCGTGCCCGCCACCCTGCGCGACGCGCTGCTGAAGGGCGCCGACGGGCGGACCCTGGGGGTGGTCTGCACCCTCCTTCCCGTGGAGCAGGGGGACGAGGCGGAGGACGAGCCCCACGCGCGCGCCGCCGCGGGCCACCCGGCCGAGGACGAGGCGGACGCCGGCCAGGCGCGCTGGACGCGCGACGAGTCGCTGGCGGTGCTGCGCGCCGGCGC
>JAQBQD010000067.1 GCA_028287185.1 Gemmatimonadota bacterium
CCCACGGCGTGCGCCGCGCGGCCGCCGGCCACGGGCCGGAGCAGGCGCTCGGCGCGCAGGCGCACGGCGGAGCGGCATTCCCACATGTCCGCCGGCTGCGCGTCCACGCGCACCAGCTCCAGGCCGAACGACGACGCCATCTCGGCGAACTGGCGCGGGTGCCAGCGCGACATGTGGTGCGGCGGGCAGTCCAGCGGCTCGAGGCCCGGCGCGGGACGGGCCCGCAGGCGGTTGGGCACCGACACGACCAGCGAGCCCCCGGGCCTCAGGCACGCGAGCATGGAGGCGACGAAGCCGCGGACGGAGGGCAGGTGCTCCAGCACGTGGAACGAGCACACCAGGTCGAACTCCGCGGGGTGGGCGGCCGCGAAGGCGTCCAGCTCCGCGAGGCGCACGTCCAGCCCGCGCGCGGCCCCCCGCGCCACGGCGTCGGGGTTGGTGTCGATGCCCACCGCGCGGGCGGCCGTGCCCGCCACCACGCGAAGGAAGTCGCCGTCCCCGCATCCCACGTCCAGGACGTCCCGGCCCGCCGCCAGCCGGTCGCGCACGACGCCGAACTCCCACTTTCCCGGCACGTAGTAGTCCGAGCTGCCGCTCAGCTCCGCGTAGAACTCCGCGTCCCCCGCCACGGCGCCGGCGAAGTGGCGCAGGCCGCACCCGCCGCACTCCACCAGCACGGCGTCGCGCGCGGGCGAGTGGCGGCGCACGACGCCTTCCGAGAAGCGCGCGCCCCACACCGTGGACAGCGCCTCCCAGACGGCGGCGTAGGGAATGCGCTCCACCGGCGCGGCGGCCGTGGACCCGCACAGCGGACAGGCAGCCGCCGTTCCGGCGGCGGCGGGCGCGGAAGCCGTCACGACGCCCCGGACGCGGCCGCCGCGGGCTCGGCGCGCGCGGCGGGAACCGGGCCGCCGCCGTAGAACCCCAGATACCACTCCACGAAGCGCCGGAGCCCCTCCTCCAGGGGCGTGGCCGGGGCGAAGCCCACCTCCCGCGCCAGGTCGTCCACGTCGGCGAAGGTGGCGGGCACGTCGCCGGGCTGCATGGGCAGCATGTTCTTCTCCGCCGTGCGCCCCAGGCACTGCTCCAGGATCTCGATCATCCGCATCAGCTCCACCGACTGGTGGTTCCCGATGTTGTAGACGCGGTACGGCGCGCGGCTGACCCCCGGATCGTCGTAGGTGCCGGCGGGGTCCGGCGCGGGGGGACGGTCCAGCACCCGCACCACGCCCTCCACGATGTCGTCCACGTAGGTGAAGTCGCGCCGCATGCGCCCGTGGTTGAACACGTCGATGGGCCGCCCCTCCAGGATGGCGCGGGTGAACAGGAACGCTGCCATGTCCGGGCGCCCCCAGGGGCCGTACACGGTGAAGAAGCGCAGGCCCGTGGTGGGCAGGCCGTAGAGGTGGCTGTACGTGTGCGCCATCAGCTCGTTGGCCTTCTTGGTCGCCGCGTACAGGCTGAGCGGGTGGTCCACCCCGTGCCGCACCGAGAAGGGCAGCTCGGTGTTGGCGCCGTAGACGGAGCTGGACGAGGCGTAGGCCAGGTGCTCCACCTGGTGGCTCCGGCACCCTTCCAGCACGTTGATGAAGCCCACCACGTTGCTTTCCACGTAGGCGTGCGGGTTCTCCAGCGAGTACCGCACCCCCGCCTGCGCCGCCAGGTTCACCACGCGCTCGGGCCGCACCTCGCGGAAGAGCCCGGCCACCGCGTCCCTGTCCGCCAGGTCCATGCGCGCGAAGCGGAAGCCCGGCTCCGCCTCGAGCTGTGCCAGGCGCGCGCCCTTCAGCCGGGGGTCGTAGTAGGGGTTGAGGTTGTCGAGGCCCACCACCTCGTCGCCGCGCGCCAGCAGCCGGCGGGACAGGTGGAAGCCGATGAACCCGGCGGCGCCGGTTACGAGGATCCTGGCCATGCTCTCTCCGTTGCGGCGCGAAGGACGTCCTGCCGCCCCCGCACCGGGGTCCCTTGGGTCGCCGCGCTCACAGCACCGCCAGCGCCCAGACGCGCGACCAGTGCAGCCTGCCCGCCTGGAAGTCGCGCCAGGTGCGCTCCACCGCGTCGCGGCGCAGCATGCCGTAGTCCGGCCGCTGGTCCAGCGCCTCGCGCACCCGTGCGCGCAGCGGCCCCCGCAGCCAGGGCTGGAAGGGGAAGGTGAAGCCTTGCTTGGGCCGCGGCGCCAGCACCTCCGGCGGAAGCAGCGCGCCCACCGCGCGGGTGAGCAGGGGCTTGGGCCCGGCGCCCGCCGTCTTGGCGGCCGGCGGCAGGCGCAGCACGTACTCCACCAGCCGGTGGTCCAGCAGGGGCACGCGCACCTCCAGCGAGTGCGCCATGCTCATGGCGTCCGTGTCGCGCAGGAGCTGCTGGTGGGTGTACGATCCCAGCTCGGCCCGGCTCACCCAGTTGAAGACGGGGCCGTTGGGCGACCCGGCCAGCCCCCCCAGGTGCGCCACGGGGTCGAAACCGGCGGCGGCCGCCTCCCACACCTCGGGCCGCACCAGCGCCCGCACCTGCGAGGGGGAGAAGAGCCCCCGGCACGCCAGGTAGGCGCTGGCCCGCGAAGGGGGGCGCCGGAACGCGTCGCGCACCTTGGCCGTGCGCTCCCGCGCGGGGTGCAGGCCCAGGAGCGCCGATGCCAGCGCGCCCCCGCCAGGCACGCTGCGTGCCGCGGCGACGGCGGACAGGAGGCGGGGCACCCCCCCGAAGGTGTTTCCGTACCCACCGAACAGCTCGTCGCCCCCCAGCCCCGACATCGCCACCGTCAGCCCCGCCTGGCGCGCCGTCTGCGAGACGAAGTACGTGTTGATGCCGTCCACCGTGGGCTGGTCGGAGGCGTCCAGCGCCCCGTCCAGGTGCGCCGCGAACTCGGCGGCCGTCACCACGCGCTCCCAGTGGTCCGCGCCCGCGGCATCGGCCATGGCGCGCGCGTAGGGCGCCTCGCTGAACTCCGCCTCCTCGAACACCATCGAGCAGGTGCGGATGACCCCCGTCGTCGACGCCCGCATCAGCGCCACCACGGCGCTGGAGTCCAGCCCGCCGCTCAGGAAGGCGCCAATGGGCACGTCGCTCACCATCCGCATCGCCACCGACTCGGCCAGCAGCTCGGCCACGCGCTCGCCCGCCTCCTCCGCCGACGGCCCGTCCCCCGCCCCACCCTCCGGCAGCCGCCAGTAGCGGCTTGCGTCGGGAAGGCCCCCGGTCCCGTCCAGGGGGATCGTCCACGTGCACCCCGGCTCCAGCGAGCGCACCCCGGCCCAGGGGGTGAGCGGGTTGGGCACGCTTCCCAGCATCAGGTATCCCACCAGGGCGGCCGGGTCGCGGCGCCGCTCCACCAGCCCCGACGCCATCACCGCGCGAAGCTCCGAGCCGAACACCAGCGCGTCGGGCGTGTCGGCGCAGTAGAGGGGCTTGATGCCCAGCCGGTCGCGCCCCACGAAGAGGCAGCGGTGCCCCGGGCGCAGGTCCAGCACGGCGAAGGCGAACATGCCGCGCAGGCGGTCCACCACCCGCGCGCCCCACGCCAGGTATCCGCGGAGCAGCACCTCGGTGTCGCTGTGCGAGCGGAAGGCGTGGCCCTCCGCCTCCAGCGCCGCCCGCAGCTCGGCGGTGTTGTACACCTCGCCGTTGTAGGTGACGGCCACCTGCCCGTCCGCCGCCGTCATGGGCATGTGCCCGGCGGGCGACAGGTCGCGGATGGCCAGCCGGCGGTTCGCCAGCCCCGCGCGGCCGTCGGGGGACACGAACACCCCCCCGTCGTCCGGCCCGCGGTGGCGGATGCTGTCCGCCATGCGGAGCAGGGTCCCGGAGAGGTCGTCCACCTCCCTCGCCCGCTTCGCCACCACCGCCCCGATCCCGCACATCAGCCGTGCTCCGCCGCGGGTCGCGTCACGGCACGGCCGCCATCGCCGGCTCCCGCGCGCCGGACGGGGCGCGCGGACCCGTCCGCGAGGCCAGCGCCTCCACCACCCGCTCCGCCGCCCGGCCGTCCCACCCCTCGGGCCGGCGCTCGCCGTCCGGGGAGCGCCCCGCAGCCAGCGCCGCGCGGAACGAGGCGTACACGCCCTCCTCCGTGAGCGGCCAGGGCGCGAGCCGGTTGGTGCCCTCGTCGATCGTCACCGGGCGCTCCGTCTGCTCGCGCAGGGTCACGCAGGGCACGCCCAGCGCCGTCGTCTCCTCCTGCAGGCCGCCCGAGTCGGTGAGCACCACGGCGGCGCCGTCCGTCAGCGACAGCATCTCGGTGTATCCCAGCGGCTCCGTCGTCCGCAGCTCCGCGAGCAGACCGCCCAGGCCGAACTCTTCCGCCCGCAGGCGGGTCCGCGGATGCAGCGGGAGGACGACGGGCATCTCGCGCGCGACGCGGGCGAGCGCGCCCAGCACGGCGGCCAGGGCCTCGGGGTCGTCCACGTTGGACGGCCGGTGCAGCGTCGCGGCGGCGTATCCGCCGGCCTCCAGCCCCAGCCCGGCGGCCGTGCGGGCCTCGCGCGCGGCGGGAAGGTGGGCCAGCAGGGTGTCGATCATCACGTTGCCCACGAACACCGCCCGCTCGGCCGGGATGCCCTCGGCCACCAGGTTGGGGAGCGCGTCTCGGGAGGGGGTGAGCAGCAGGTCCGCCAGGCGGTCGGTGAGCACCCGGTTGACCTCCTCGGGCATGCGCCAGTCTCCGCTGCGCAGGCCGGCCTCCACGTGCGCCACCCGGCAGCCCAGGGCGGGGCCCAGCTTGGCCGCCACCAGGGCGCAGGCCAGGGTGGAGTTGACGTCGCCCACGACGACCACCCAGTCGGGGCGCGCGCGCTCCAGCACGGGCTCGAAGGCCACCATCACCGCGGCCGTCTGCGCGGCGTGCGACCCGGAGCCGACCCCCAGGTGGAAGTCGGGCTCGGGGAGCCCGAGGTCGGCGAAGAAGGCATCGGACATGCGGGCGTCGTAGTGCTGGCCCGTGTGCACCAGCAGCGCTTCGTGGCCCGCCGCGGAGAGGGCGCGCAGGATGGGCGCGACCTTCATGAAGTTGGGCCGCGCCCCGGCGACGACCAGCGCCCGCATCAGCGGGCGCCCGCGTGGGCGGGCTCGCGGTCTGCGGCGGCGGCGCCCGACACCTCGCCCGAGAGGCCGAACACGCGCGCCGTGCCCCGGTACGCCCGCATCACCCCCCGCGTGTCCACCACCAGGCGCGCGTGGCGCGCCACCAGGCCGTAGTCCACGGCGCCGTGGTCCGTCACCACCACCACCGCGTCCGCCTCCTCCAGCGCCTCCGCGTCCAGCGCCACGCTCTCCAGCGGCAGCCCCCGGATCCGCGTGTGGCCGTCGTCCTCGATCACCTCGCACCACGGGTCGTGGAACGACACCTCCGCCCCCCGCTCCTGGAGCTGGCGGATGATCTCCAGGGCCGGCGACTCGCGCAGGTCGTCGATGTCGCGCTTGTAGGCGACGCCCAGCACCAGCACCCGGCTCCCCTTCACCGCCTTCGATCCCTCGTTCAGCGCGTCCCCCACCTGCCGCACCACGAACGCCGGCATCTCCGCGTTGATCTCGCTGGCCAGCTCGATCATCCGCGTCTTGAAGCTCAGCGTCCGCATCTTCCAGCTCAGGTAGTGCGGGTCCAGGGGGATGCAGTGCCCCCCCAGCCCCGGCCCCGGCGTGAACTTCATGAACCCGAACGGCTTCGTCGCCGCAGCCTCGATCACCCCCCACACGTCCACGCCCAGCTTCTCGCACGCCTGCGCAAGCTCGTTCGCCAGCGCGA
>JAQBQD010000071.1 GCA_028287185.1 Gemmatimonadota bacterium
GCGGTCGATGCGGTCGATGCGGTCGATGCGGTCGATGCGGTCGATGCGGTCGATGCGGTCGATGCGGTCGATGCGGTCGATGCGGTCGATGCGGTCGATGCGGTCGATGCGGTCGATGCGGTCGGCCGAGTCGAGCTGTCGATCGAGTTGATCGAGTCCGTCCGGGTGGTTCAGCCGATCGGTTGACGGGGCCGAACCGGTCGATGCGGTCCACGCCCGCGGGTCGGGCGCGCGGCGGGCGATTCGGTCCGCCAGACGCGGCGGTCCCCCGCTTGCAGCGGTCTACACGGCAGCAGCAGGCCGTGCGCGGCCCTCCTCCACCCCTTCGCGGAGATGCAGCAGACATGTCGTCCATCAACCGTCCCCTCTCGGCCCCCGTCCTCACCTTCGACCTGCCGGCCCTGACCGCCGAGCTGCGGGGGGAGGACGCCTACCGCCGCAGCGGCCGCGCGGGACGCACCCTGGCCCGCAGCGGCCGCTTCCGCACCACGCTGGTGGCGCTGGCGGACGGGTGCGAGGTGGGCACCCACCAGGCCGACAGCCCCCTCTCGCTGCACGTGCTGGAGGGCTCCGTGCGCTTCCGCGCCGCGGGGGCCGAGCAGGAGGCCGCCGCCGGCCGGCTCCTCTTCTTCGCGCCGGGCGACGCCGAGGACCTGCGCGCCGTGGGCCAGGTTTCCGTGCTGCTCACCCTCTCGGCCGAGGGCGACGACCACCGTCACGATTGACGGCGCGCGCGCGTTGACGAGGTGCGGGCCTCCGGGAGGGCACGGACGCCCGGAACGGCCGCTAGGGCGCGGGAGCCAGGTGTTTGCTTGCGCTTGTGTCATCCGCCGTCTAGAATGTAAGTTCTCCTTCATCCCGTTGCGGACCAACTTTGCTCGTCGCTGTGCGTCCGGGCCCACGCGGGCGCCGGGGGCCGGAAGGCGGAGCGCGATCCCGCCGGCCTCCCCCACCCCGCGCAGCCGTGAAGCCCCGCCGCCACGCCGTCATCCTGGAGCTGGTCCGCGAGCGGCGGGTGCCCTCGCAGGAGGTGCTGCGCGAGCGGCTGGCCGAGCGGGGCATCGAGGTGGCCCAGGCCACGCTGTCGCGCGACATCCGCGAGCTGGGCCTGGTGAAGGTGCCGGACGAGAGCGGCGGCTCCGTCTACACCCTGCCGGCCGACGTCACCGACCCCACGCCCACCCTGTCCCGGCTGCTGCCCTCGCTGTACCTGGGCGCCGACGGCGTGGACAACCTGCTGGTGGTGAAGACGCTGGTAGGGGGCGCCCCGCCCATCGCCGTGGGCATCGACTGGGAGGAGTGGCCCGAGGTCGTGGGCACCATCGCGGGCGACGACACCATCCTGGTCATCCTCCGCGACCCGGCACAGCGCGACGCCGTGGTGGCCCGCCTCGAGGAGATCGCCGGGGTGTGAGCGGCACCGAGGGGCGGCCCGGTCTTATGGGAGCCCAACATCTTTGACTGTAACTCATTTCGTATCAGCCTATTGACAGGTTCCCCCCGGGACTGGTACACTAGCGCGTCTTCCTCGTACACATCAACCCGTCCCCGGACCTCCCCCGGCGCGGGTTCCAGCAGCTCTTCAGCAGGCTCCCGGGGGCGAACGTCCGTTCGCCTCCCCGGCTCTTTCCCAGTCCAACCCCCACCCCGGAAAGGAGAAATCCCACCCACCCCACCGCAGTCCGTCGAAGCACGCAGTTCCACCGTCACAGGATGTTCAGGAGACAACAGATGGGACGCTTGAATCGTCTTAGGTCAGCGCTGGGCCTCGCCGCGGTCGCGGCGTCGCTCGGTGCGTCCGTGCTCCCGCTCGCCGCGCAGGCGACCGGCACGGTGCACGGCACGGTGACCGACGCCACCACGCGCCGGCCCCTCAGCGGTGCCCAGGTCTCGGTGATGGGCGGCACGCGCCGCGCCGTCACCAACGCCACGGGTGAGTTCACCCTCGTCGCGGTGCCCGCGGGCACCGTGAGCATGCAGGCCGACTTTCTCGGCTACAGCCGCTCCGTCCGCTCCGTGGCCGTCGCGGCCGGGCAGACGGCGACCGTCAGCTTCACGCTCAACACTTCGTCCATCGCCCTCGACGCCGTCATCGTGACGGGCACCGCGGGCAACACCGAGCGCCGCACGCTGGGCAACGCGGTGAGCACCATCTCGGCGGCCGAGGCCACCGAGAAGGCGCCCATCCACACCGTCGCCGAGCTGCTGCAGGCCCGCACGCCGGGCCTCACCATCACGCAGCCCTCGGGCTCCGTGGGCACGGCCACCAGCTTCCGCCTCCGCGGCACGGGCACGCTGCTGGCCGGCGGCGTGCAGCCGGTGGTGTTCATCGACGGCGTCCGCGTGCGCGCGGGCGGCCAGACGGGCCACAGCGTCTCGGGCCAGCGGACCTCCGCCCTCGACGCGCTGAACCCGGACGACATCGAGTCGATGGAGGTGATCAAGGGGCCCGCGGCCGCCACGCTCTACGGAGCCGAGGCCGCCGCCGGCGTCATCCAGATCATCACCAAGAAGGGCAAGACGGGCACGCAGTCGCTCTCGTGGAACGCCAAGATGGAGACGGGCAACGCCACGTGGGCCCTGGAGCGCCCCACCACCTTCGGCTACTGCAGCACCACGCGCATCCGGCAGTCCGGCATCAAGGCCGCCGGCGCGTACCCCGGCTGCGCCGGCGTCGACTCGATGACCGCGCTGAACGACCCGTCGCGCCTCATCTCGGCCAACATCCTGCGCGACGACCCGCGCGCCCTGCGCGACGGCAGCTCGCTCAACTACGGCCTGTCGGTGCGTGGCGGCGGCGAGCGCTACTCGTTCTTCCTGTCGGGCGGACGTGACGACGAGACGGGTATCTTCCCGGGCAACTTCTTCAATCGCACCTCGGCCCGCGGCAACTTCTTCGCGTCGCCGCGCGACAACTGGGACTTCTCGGTGTCGCTGGACGCCGCGCGCACCAACACGCGCCTGCCCAACAACGACAACTCGTCGTGGGGCCTGCTGCGCAACGTGCTGCGCTCGCCCGCCGGCCGCCTGGGCACCTTCGCCGTGGGCTACCTGGGCCTGGGCCCGGACCAGATCAACAGCTACGACAACCGCACGCGTACGGACCGCTACATCCTGGGCATCACCACCAACTATCAGCCGGTGAAGTGGTTCCGCAACCGGCTGACGCTGGGCCTGGACAACAACCAGCGGCTCGCCACGCTGTTCTTCTCGAAGGACCTCACGGGCCTGGCCCCGTACGGCACCGACTACGCCACCGGCGCGATCGACCAGTACGTGCCGCGCAACTACGACCGCACGCTGGACTATGCGGGCACCCTGACGGCCAACCTGCCCAAGGAGCTGACGTCGAACACCTCGTTCGGCATGCAGCTCAGCGCCCGCCGCACGGAGGCCTACGAGGCCTACGGCGAGGGCCTGGTCTCGGACAAGGTGCGCCTGGTGGCCAACGCGGCCAACAACCACGGCTACGAGAGCTTCAACGAGCAGAACTCGCTCGGCTTCTTCGTGCAGCAGCAGGTGGGCTGGAAGGACCGGCTCTTCCTGACCGGCGCCGTCCGCGTGGACGACAACTCGGCGTTCGGCGCGGACTTCAACCGCGTGTACTACCCGAAGGCCGCAGTCTCGTACGTCATCTCCGAGGAGCCCTGGTTCCACTTCCCGGGGGTCAGCGAGCTGAAGCTGCGTAGCGCCTGGGGCCGCGCGGGCAACTCGCCGGCGCCGTTCAGCGCGGACCGCAACTGGACCACCGCCGCCGCCGTCGCCAACGACGGTGCCACGGCGCTGTCGGCCCTGTCGTCGGCCTCGTACGGCAACACGCTGCTTAAGGGCGAGACGGGCTCGGAGCTGGAGGCGGGCTTCGAGGCTTCGCTCTTCCAGAGCCGCGCGGGCATCGACTTCACCTGGTACAACAAGAAGACATTCGACGCGATCATCCCGGTTCCCGTGGCCCCGTCCACCGGTTTCGGCAACTCGGGCTACGGCACGGCGCTGCAGAACGTGGGCAGCCTGTCCAACCGCGGCCTGGAGCTGTCGCTCTTCGGCACGCCGGTGCAGGGCCGTTCGTTCGCCTGGGAGACGCGCCTGAACTTCTCGCACAACGCCAACAAGCTGGACTCGTTCAACGGCGTCCGTAAGGACCCGATCCTGGTGGGCTACGCCTTCACGCAGCGGCATGCCGAGGGGTACCCCGTGGCCGGCTTCTGGGGCTGGGACGTGAAGCGCAACGCCGACGGCACCCCGTCGCTGACGGCCGGCGGTCTTGCCCAGGCGGGCGACACCACCTTCATCGGCTCGGCGCTGCCGACGCGCGAGATGGGCTTCAGCAACACCTTCACGCTGTTCCGCAACCTGCGCCTGTACGCGTTCCTGGACTACAAGGGCGGCTTCTACCAGTTCTGCGCCACCTGCCAGCGCCGCGACCAGGACGGCAACACGCTGACGGAGACGACGCTGGAAGGCCAGCTCGCCGCCAACAACAAGGCGAACCCGGCCGGCATCAACACCGCCGCGAACATGCCGGGCGCCCTGGCCATCATCCGCTCGGGCTCCACGGTGCAGTACTTCTCCAAGGCCGACTTCGTGAAGCTGCGCGAGGTGTCGGTGACGTACTCGCTGCCCTCGGCGATGGCGCACCGCTTCGGCAGCAGCGCGATGAGCCTGTCGCTGTCGGGACGCAACCTGGGCCTGTGGACCAACTACATGGGCACCGACCCCGAGGGCAACATCGAGGGCGACGACGACTTCATCCGTTACGACTACATGACGGTTCCGGCGACCCGCCGGGTCGTCGCGACGCTGAACGTCTCGTTCTGAGCCAACACCAAAGGACCCTGAGATGATGATGAAGAGCTTCCGGAGGCGCCTTGCCCTCCTGGCCCCGCTCGCCGCGGTGGGGCTGGGGGCGTGCAACAACCTCCTTTCGGTGGACAACCCGGGCAAGCTGAACGACCCGTACCTGAACGACCCCGTGCTGATCGACGCGATGGTCAACACCGGTGCGGCGGCGTTCCACGGCGAGTTCGACAACCTCGTGTTCGCGGGAGCGATCCTGGGCGACGAGGCCGTCAACAGCCACAACTTCGAGCAGTGGAAGCGGATCGACCTGCGGTTGATCGAGGCGGACAACTCGATCATCAACAGCGACATCTACCAGCCGCTGCAGGCCGCCCGCTTCGCCGCCGACTCGCTGGCCGGCCGCGTGAAGCAGGTGTACGGCGACACCATCAACACCAAGGGCCGCCTCGCGGTGTCGCGCCTCAAGGTGTTCGGCGGGTACTCGTACGTGATGCTGGGCGAGTACTTCTGCCAGGCGCCCATCAACCTGAGCGCAGGGCTCCCGTCGGACTCGCTGCTGAACCGCGCCATCGTGGACTTCGCCGAGGCGATCACGTTCGCCAAGGCGGCCCGCGGCGCCACGATCGGCACCACCACGGCCGACTCGCTCATCGCGCTCTCCACCATCGGGACGGCGCGGGCGTACCTGCAGCTCGGCAACAAGGCCAAGGCGATCGAGTTCGCCACCCAGGTGACGAGCGGGCAGGTGTTCAACGGCAGCTTCGAGTACCGCATCGGCTACTCGGAGAACACGTCGCTGCCGAACGACTTCCTGTTCAGCGCCAACACCGGCAGCAGCCGGTACATGGGCGTGGACGCGTCGTTCCGCGGCCTGAAGGTGGGCACGGCGAACGACATCCGCGTGCGCCACACGGCGACCGCGCAGCCTGCCCACAACGCCACGACGGTGATCTTCTCGCCGTACCTGGCTCCGTCGCACGGCGGGTTCGACCCCGCCGCCGCGATCACGGCGCAGACGTTCCAGAAGAGCACGTCGATCCGCCTGGCTTCCACGCTCGAGGCGCAGTACATCGTCGCCGAGGCGCAGGGCCCGACGCCCGCGACGCTGACCTTCGTCAACCAGCGCCGTGCGTACGGCGCCAACAACGCCGCCGGCACGGACGTGGCCCTCGCGGGTGACGCCCTCGTGGCCGAGCTGCGCGACC
Source organism: Gemmatimonadota bacterium (assembly GCA_028287185.1). GTDB lineage: Bacteria > Gemmatimonadota > Gemmatimonadetes > Longimicrobiales > Longimicrobiaceae > JAQBQD01. The sequence goes on from JAQBQD010000071.1 coordinate 6,003, forward strand.
AGCGCCGGCGCGACTTCTTCCTGGACGGACACCGTCTGGGCGACCTGCGCCGCTACAAGGCGCAGTACAACGTCGACCAGTTCCCGTCGGGTGCGCATCCGAACGTGGACTGGGGCAGCTACGGCACGGCTACGTGCTTCGTTCCGACGCTGGCCGAGCAGATCGGGAACCCGAACTACAAGCCCTGATCCGGGGCCGGTAGCGACGGTGCAGTGAAGGGGCCCGGCGAGCGATCGCCGGGCCCCTCCGTCTTCAGCACGAACTCCGGCCTCCACCGGCGGATGTCGCGGAAGCCACGCCGTGCAGCACCGTGCCGACGTCCCGAAGGGTCGCCAGTGTCCCCCGTGGGACGCACGCGCCCCACGCGAACGGATTGCCGTGTCGGAACCGGTTGCGTTGTCGGTTCACCCGGCGGCGTGCGTGCGCCGCCGGGAATCGTCGTGCCGTGGGCGGCCGGGGGGCGGACTTGACTGCGTGCCGCGCCGGTCCGCCCGCCGCGGCACGAAGCTGGCAACAACCGCGGGTGACGGGGATGGCAGCGGGTCTTGCTGAACGGGAGGTCCCTATGATCTACCTGCTTGGTGTGATTGCGTTTGGCGCCGCGATCGTGGCGGCGGCGGGCTATGCGGCGGCGCTGGCGTTCCGCGACGAGCACCTGCTGGTGCTGCACTGGAGGGACGCCGGAACCGTGTTCCTGGAGCGGACGGTGGACGGCCGATACACCGGGCGTGCCCCCGCCAGCCTGCCCGCGGCCGTGGCGCGGTACGCCGTCGGGAGGGCACGCGGTGCGTGGGCCGCAAGCCGGACCGGCGAGGCGGCCCCCGCCCGAAGGCACGTGCTGTTCACCGCGCACAAGGCGTAGCGCACCCACACGGCGAGCCGGACGAAGCGGCCCCGCGTTCCTCCTGGACGCGGGGCCGCTCTGCACGCAACAACCAAGGCGGAGTCTCGATTTGGCCGCTTCCTGCTGGAAGCGCGCGGAGCGGGCGGCGACCGGCTACTATGTAAACTTCCGGCGGGAAACCGCCGGTTGCTGCACGATCTCCGCGGCACACCCGCGGCCACCCCATCAGCCCGACGGCCGGGAGGCGGAGCGCGGATGACCCTCGCCGAGGCGATCGCACACTTCCTCTTCCACTGCCAGTTCGAGAAGAACCTCAGCCCCAAGACCCTGAAGGCCTACGCCACGGACCTGCGGCAGATGCAGCAGTTCCTGGCCGGGGCGTGGGAGACCGACCCGGTTCAGGGATTGGGCAAGGAGGCGCTGCGGGCCTACATCCGCCACCTGCACGCGGCGCTGGCGGTGCGCAGCGTGAAGCGGAAGGTGGCGACCATGAAGTCGCTCTTCCACTTCCTGGAGCGCGAGGACGAGATCTCCGTGAGCCCGTTCCGGAAGATGGAGGTGCGGATCCGCGAGGCCAAGCGGCTGCCGCGGACCGTGCCCCTCGACCAGATCTCGCGCCTGTTCCAGCACCTCTATCGCAGTCGGGACGGGGCGGCGGAGGGTACCGTGGCGCGGGCCACGCTGATACGCGACCTGGCCGTGCTGGAGGCACTGTTCGCCACCGGCGCGCGCGTGGCGGAGGTGTGCGGCCTGGCCGTGGACGACGTGGACCTCGCCCGCGGCAAGATCCGCATCGTCGGCAAGGGAAACCGCGAGCGCATCGTACAGCTCTGCCACCCACAGACCATCGCCGCGCTGCGCGAGTACCGGCGCCTGAACCGCGGGGCCGCGGCGGCCTCGTTCTTCTCCAACCGCACCGGAAGTAGGCTCTCGGAGCAGTCGGTCCGCACCATCCTGCGCCGGCACGCCACGGCCGCAGGCCTGCGCCTGCACGTCACCCCCCACATGCTGCGGCACTCCGTCGCAACGCTGCTGCACGAGGACGGCGTGGACATCCGCTACATCCAGCACCTGCTGGGCCACCGCTCCATCGCCACCACGCAGATCTACACCGAGGTCGGCGAGGCCAGCCAGCGCAAGATGCTCTTGCGGCACCACCCGCGTAAGCAGGTGCGGGTCGGGGACCGGTAGCGAGCCTTTTCCGCGCGCTCCATATCGGTATTTGGAGAGATCGCCCACCCACAGGGCCTTCGCAGGACACATCATAACTAGGAATTATCCGCCACCCTCCGCCGTCCGATGCCCGCGGCCCGCGTCCAGATGTTCTCTCCGACCGCGTCCACACGTATATTCCCGACCGTCCCGTCGACGGCCCGGTCCCGGCCCTCCACATTTCCACGCTCCACCCCTGGAGAGCGCGCCCATGCACGACTCCCCCGCTCGGCCGATGGTCGCTGAGGCGATCGGCACCTTCACGCTGTGCTTCATCGGCATCCTCGCCATCACCGTGGGGCGGCTCACGGACGCGCCCGCGGGCACGGTGAGCCTGGCCTCCATCGCCCTGGCGCACGGGCTGGCCATCGCCGTGATGGTGGCGGCGCTCGGCGCGGTGTCCGGCGGGCACTTCAACCCGGCGGTCACGTTCGGCTTCGTGGTCACGGGGCGCATGACGCCGCTGCGGGGGCTGCTGTACTGGGTGGCGCAACTCGTGGGTGCGTTCGTGGCGGGCGCCATCCTGGTGGGCATCTTCGGGGCGAAGACGGTGGCGGACGGCACGCCGGCGCTCACGGAGGGTCTGCCGATGGGCCCGGCCATCCTGCTGGAGGCGGTGGTCACGTTCTTCCTGGTGCTGGTGGTGTTCGGCACCGCGGTGGACGAGCGCGCGCCCAAGTCGGTGTACCCCTTCGCCATCGGGCTCACGGTGGCGCTGGACATCATGGCCGTGGGGCCGCTCACCGGCGGCGCCATGAACCCCGCGCGCGCCTTCGGACCCGCGCTGGCGTCGGGCGCCTGGGCCAACCAGCTCGTCTACTGGATCGGGCCGCTCCTGGGCGGCGCTGCTGCTGCGCTGCTGCAGCACTATTTCCTGCTGGTGCGCGCGCCGAGCGTGGCCACCGCCGAGCACGGCGGCCCCGCGCCCGAGGAGCAGCGCCGCGCGCACTGACGGCGCGGTCCAAACGATCGCGGGGAACGGGGACCGGTGGTCTCCGCCCCCTCGGTCGCTTGTGGGCGATCCTTTCCGCCGGTCCGTCCGCCCGACGTCGTATCTCCGGAACGATGTGCGTTCCAGCCTTTCCCTTTGATCCTGATCCGCATCCCATGAAACGATCCATGCTCGTCCTTCCGCTTCTCCTGGCCGCCTGCGGGCCGGGCCACCCGGGTCTCACGCCGGAGCTTGCGGCGGGAACACCGATCCCGCGCGTCGAGCACGGCGCGAACCACGGCTTCACGGTCTCGTACTCGAATGCGGCCGTGATCGCCACCGAGGAGATGCCCGTCACGGCCGACGTGGCCTGGCAGGCGCTGCCGCGGGCTTACGCGGAGCTGGGCATCGACGTGAAGCTGGTGGATCCCGCGTCGCACACGCTGGGCAACCTGCAGTTTCGCCCGCACGGCGGCATCCACGGCAAGCGGCTTTCGGAGTACTTCGACTGCGGAGTCACGATGGCGGGCGTGGCGATGGCGGACGTGCACGCGCTGCACGTGTCGGTGCGCACGCAGATCGAGGCGAACGGGACGACGAGCCGCGCGCACACGCTGGTGGAGGCCACGGCTCGGTCGATGGACGGCACCAGCAACGACGCGGTGCCCTGCATCAGCCGCGGCAAGCTGGAGCCGCTGATCGCGATGACGCTGCTCACCAGCCTCTGACCTACGCGGCTCGCCGGGGGGCGGATGCCCAACCCGGCGCGGGCGGAGATTGTATCTCGTGAGGCGGCCGGGTCGGGCGTCGCAGCGTCGGCCATAGGCCAGCCGTTGACTGCCATGCCGGGCCGCTCTACCATTGCCCTACGGCCGGAAGATCCCGGCGCTACCCGCACCCGAGGCGCCCCGCGATGCGACGCTCCCTCCTCCTGGCCTGCCTGCTCCTGGGCGGCTGCGCATCCACGCAGTCCACGCGCCCTGCCGGCGACTCTCCGCAGGCGCCCGTGCTGATGCACAAGATGGGTACCGGCCTAGACGTGAGCATGGGCGGCGACATCGCCACCGTCAGCTCCGCCGTTCCCGCCCCTGTGGACCGTGCCTACCAGGCGCTGCCGCGGGCGTACGCGGCGCTCGGCATCGAGGTGCGCACGCTGGACCCGGCCGCGCACGTGGTGGGCAACCCCGAGCTCCACGTGCGCGGACGGCTGGCGGGCCGCCGCCTGTCTGAGCTGCTGGACTGCGGCAACAACAGCACCGGGCCCATCGCCGACCAGTACAGCATTCGCCTGAACGTGCGCACGGAGCTCGTGGCCGCAGGCGCCGCCAGCGAGGCGCGGACCACGGTGAGCGCCATCGCCCGCAACATGGACGGCACGCTCAGCAGCGACATCCGCTGCGGATCGAAGGGCACGCTGGAGCCCCTCATCACCACCGCGCTGCTCACCGCGCTGGGCGGCTGAGACCCGGCGCCGAGCCCGCCGACGGGGGTGGTCGTTCCGTGGAACCTCCGGCCCGAGCCGGCCCCTCCGCACGCGCTGCATCCACTTCGTACGCCGCGGGGCCTTGATCTCGGGTTCCCGGCTCTCTCCATCCTCTCCTGCGGACCTCCGATGCGTCGAATCCTGCTCCTCGCTCCACTCCTGCTCTGCGGCTGCGCGGCGGCCAGCGTGCCCCCGGAAGACGCGGCCGGCGCTCCCCGCACGGTGGTCCGCGAGGCGGGCAGCACCCTGGAGGTGATGCTGGCGACCGAGGTGAACACCGCGAGCACGGCGCTTCCGGCGACGGTGGAGCGGGCGTGGGCCGAGCTTCCGGGCGTCTATTCCCAGATGGGCATCGAGGTGCGGACGTCGGAGCCGGCTACGCACACGCTGGGCAACATCAACTTCCACCCGCGCGGCGGCATCCAGGGACGGCGCGTGTCCGAGTTCCTGGACTGCGGCGCGGGAAACCTGGGCAGCCCCATCGCCGACCTGTACTCGGTGCGCGTCAACGTGCGCAGCCAGGTGGTGGCGGACGGCGCAACCAGCCGCGTGCTCACCACGCTGTCGGCGGCGGCGCGAAGCACGGACGGCGCCAGCGGCGGCGAGGTGCGCTGCGTCACGCGCGGCAAGCTGGAGTCGGTGATCGGGGCCGGAATGCTGCTGGCCGTCTCGCGCTGACCCGGCGGGCCCGGCGGCGATGTCCGACGGTGTGACGAGCGTGGGGAACGGGGAGGCGAAGGGCGCGGCCGGAGACGCGGACGAGTTCCTGCGGCACCGGCCGCTGCTGTTCGGCATCGCCTACCGCATGCTGGGCAGCGCGGCCGACGCGGAGGACGCGGTGCAGGACACGTGGCTGCGCTGGCGGGGCGCCGGCGAGGAGGCGCGCTCGCCGCGGGCGTTCCTGGCGGCGACGGTGACGCGGCTGTGCATCGACCAGCTCCGCTCCGCCCGCGTGCGGCGCGAGGAGTACGTGGGCGCCTGGCTGCCCGAGCCGCTGGTAGGTGACGTGGACCTGGGGTCGGAGGCGAGGCCGTTGCGCGAGGAGTCGCTGGCGACGGCGTTCCTGCTGATGCTGGAGCGTCTGTCGCCGGTGGAGCGCGCCGTCTTCCTGCTCCGCGAGGTGTTCGAGTTCGACTACGGTGAGATCGCGGGCGTGGTGGGCAAGGCCGAGGCGAGCTGCCGGCAGGTGCTGCACCGCGCCCGGGGACGCATGGCGGCCGCGCGGCCAACCGCGCCGGCGGCGGCTCCCGCGCAGGCGCTGGCGCTGGAGCTGGCGCGGCGCTTCGTGCACGCGTGCGGCACGGGCGACCTGCAGGGGCTACTGGGCTTGCTGGCCGACGACGTGGTGGCGTGGGGCGACGGCGGCGGCTTCGCCAGCTCCGCGCTGCGGCCGGTGCTCGGGGCGGACCGGGTGTCGAGGCTCATGCTGGGGCTGTCCGGCAAGATCGGCGCGGCGGGCATGGAGCTGCGCTTCGCGACGGTGAACGGCGCTCCGGGAATCGTGGTGTACGACGGCGAGAAGGCGGATTCGGTGACGAGCTTCGAGCTGCGGGAGGGCCGCATCGCCGCCATCTACTCCGTCCGCAACCCGCACAAGCTCACCCGCGTGCCGCGTCGGAGCGAGCTGCGGGGCGCGTGAGATCCGGGCGCCCGAGCTTCGGCCGATCCGGCGCGGCGGTCGAGGGACACCGCGTCGTCGTCGACCCAATCGACCCATCGCTGATCGACGGAGCGGGTCGCGAAGGGGATGCCGCCGCTTCGGCCCGGCTCGTGCAGCCGAAGCGACGGGAGACGACGGGTGGACGGGCCGGCTCTTCCGACGGCCTACCCCTCGTCGGATGATGAAGTTGGATGGCCGGCGCGGAGGCGCGCCGCGCGAAACGGAGCACGGGCTGAACGGAGAGGGCGCGATGGCGGAACCGCTGCGCTGGACCGAGGTGGCGTCGTTCGGGGCCGTGTACGAGGCCGACATGGCGGTGGCGACGCTGGAGAGCGCCGGCATTCCCGCGCAGGTGGGCGGGGGCGAGCACGTGGGCATCTTCGGCGCGGGGTGGCAGGGGCCCACCACCCGCGGCGTGTCCGTGCTGGTGCCGACCGACCGCGTGCAGGAGGCGAGAGAGATCCTGATCGAAGACCCGCCCGAGGCCTGAACCGCCACCGGAGCGTGGGCGCCCCGCCCGACGGCCGGACGCCCGCCTTCCCGCGTCCCCACGGCGCCATGAAGCGCACCCATCTTCTGCTGCTTCCCCTGCTCCTCGCCTGCGGCGGCAACGCCTCCGACGGCACGGGCGGGCCCCCGCAGGCCGCCGGCTTCCGGCTGGTGGAGGTCGCGAGCGGCCTGTCGTCCCCCCTCTACCTGACGGCGCCGTCGGGTGACGCGCGGCTGTTCGTGGTGGAGCAGCCGGGGCGCATCCGCATCGTCAAGAACGGCCAGCTCCTTCCCACGCCCTTCCTGGACATCACGGACCGCGTGGGCAGCGGGGGCGAGCGCGGGCTGCTGGGGCTGGCCTTCCATCCCCGGTATGCCGCGAACGGCTTCCTGTACGTGGACTACACGGATCGAAACGGCGACACGCGCATCGAGCGCTACCGCGTGTCGGCGGACGCGGACCGGGCGGACCCGGCCTCGGCGCACCTGGTGCTGGGCATCGCGCAGCCGTTCGCCAACCACAACGGCGGCCAGGTGGCGTTCGGGCCCGACGGACGGCTGTACGTGGGCATGGGCGACGGCGGCAGCGGCGGCGACCCGATGGGCAACGGGCAGAACCCCAACGCACTGCTGGGCAAGCTGCTGCGCCTGGACGTGGACGCCGCCGACCCGTACGCCGTGCCCGCGGACAACCCGTTCGCCGGGCAGGCCGGCAAGCGCGGCGAGATCTGGGCGACCGGCATGCGCAACCCGTGGCGCTTCTCGTTCGACCGCGAGGCGGGGCTGCTGTACGTGGCCGACGTGGGGCAGAACGCCTGGGAGGAGGTGGACGTGGTGCCCGCCGCCACCGCCGGCGCCAACTACGGCTGGAACGTGATGGAGGGCACCCACTGCTACGCCCCCTCGTCCGGGTGCGACACCCGTGGCCTGGTGATGCCCGCACTGGAGTTCGCCCACGGCGACGGCAACGCGTGCTCCGTCACCGGGGGATACGTGTACCGCGGCGCGGCGCTGCCCGCCCTGCGGGGCACGTACTTCTACTCCGACTACTGCGGCGGGTGGATCCGCAGCTTCCGCTACGCAGGCGGCGCGGCGACGGAGAAGAAGCAGTGGGACTTGCCCGCGCAGGGCAGCGTGCTCTCGTTCGGCGAGGACGCCGCCGGCGAGCTGTACCTGCTGACCGGCGACGGTCGCGTGCAGCGGTTCTCGCCCTGAGCTTGGCTCGTTAGACCGTATCTCGTTTCCATCCAATCGGATAAGCATAGGGTCGAGGTTTCCCCAGCCGTCGCCTGGAGAAATCCCGCGTCGTCCGTTGAAACCATACGGCCGCTGAACACGGCTCACCGCGCACGACGGATCGCGCATGCTGCGTAATGCCCCTGTCGTTCTCGTCCGCCGCGCGGCGGGGGACCCACTCGAATCAAACGAAACGGAGAGCGTGTGATGGCCGAGAAGAGGACGATCCTGGTGACGGGTGCCACGGGCGCGCAGGGCGGCAGCGTGGCGCGGCACCTTCTGCGGCGGGGCGAGTTCGCGGTGCGCGCCCTGACGCGCGACGCCGCATCGGCGAAGGCCGAGGCCCTGCGCCAGGCGGGGGCAGAGGTGGTGCAGGGCGACCTGGGCGACCCGGCGACCCTTCGCGCGGCGGTGGAAGGGTGCCACGGCGTGTTCGGCGTCACCAACTTCTGGGAGCACTTCGGCGGCGAGCTGGAACACGGCCGCAACCTGCTGGACGCCGTGGCCGCGGCGGGGGTGAAGCACCTTGTGCTGAGCACGCTGCCCAGCGTGAAGAAGATCACCGGCGGCGCGCTGAACGTGCCCCACTTCGACCTCAAGGCCGAGGTGGAGGAGCACGCGCGCACGCTGGCGATTCCCGCCACCTTCGTGCACGTGGCCTTCTACTACGAGAACTTCCTGCACTTCTTTCCGCCGCGGCGGCAGGCGGACGGCAGCCTGGGGTTCGGCTTCCCGCAGGGCGACACGCCGCTGTCGGGCGTCTCGGTGGAGGACGTGGGCGGCGTGGTGGCCCCCATCTTCGACCGGCCGGACGAGTTCATCGGCCGTACGGTGGGGATCGTGAGCCAGGACCTGCGCGGGGACGAGTACGCGGCGGGCCTGGCGCGCGCCGTGGGCCAGCCCGTCTCGTACGGCCACATCCCGCGCGAGGTGTTCGCCGGGTTCGGCTTTCCCGGCGCGGAGGACCTGGCCGACATGTTCGAGTTCAACCGCACCTACATCCCCAGCCGCGCCGCCGACGTCGAGGAGAGCCGCGCGCTCTACCCCGGCATACGGTCCTTCGAGGCGTGGCTCGCCGGCAACGCGGAGCAGCTCAAGACCACGCTGGGCATGTAGCTGTGGGACGTCTTCGGGCCGCACCGAATGCAGGGTCCGTCGTCATCTCGACCGGAGCCGGTTCCCTCGGGGATCGCCTCCGGTTCCGTTTTCGGGCTCCGCGGAGATCGGAGGAGCCCGTCCGCCATCCACCGACCGCGCATCGACCGTCCCCGTGGAGACGCCGCTCCGGCATCCGGCGCGGGGCTTGCGGCGCCTTGTATCTTCTCCGAATCCCCCGTCCGGCGCTGCGAATGCGCCGCATCCAAGCCGCCCCAGCGAGCCTTCCGATGACCATTCTCCCCCGTTCCGTCCGCCTGCTGCCCGCCCGCGGCGCGGTGCTGGCCGCGTTCCTCGCTTGCGCTTCGCTGCCGGCCGCGGCGCAGGCGGGCGGGCGCACGCCGACGCGCGCGCAGGCGCCCGCCGCCCCGCGCTGGGGCATGGTGATCCACGGCGGCGCGGGCACCCTTACGCGCGACGCCATGACGCCCGAGCGCGAGGCGGCGTACCGCGCGGGGCTGGCGCAGGCGCTGCAGGCGGGCTACGCGGTGCTGGAGCGCGGCGGCAGCAGCCTGGACGCGGTGCAGGCGGCCATCAACGTGATGGAGGATTCGCCGCTGTTCAACGCGGGCCGGGGCGCCGTGTTCACGCACGAGGGCAAGAACGAGCTGGACGCGGCCATCATGGACGGGCGCACCATGGGCGCGGGCGCCGTGGCCGGGGTGCATCACATCAAGAACCCCATCAACCTGGCGCGCGAGGTGATGGAGCACTCGCCGCACGTGCTGCTGACGGGCCAGGGCGCCGAGGAGTTCGCGCTGGAGCGGGGGATGCCGCTGGTGCCGGAAAGCTACTTCTACGTGGAGAGCCGCTGGCAGGGGCTGCAGCGCGCCATCGACGACGAGCGCCGCAAGGCCGCCGCCGGCGACACCACGCACGACCCGCACGCCATGTACTCCGTGCCCGACGAGCGGAAGTTCGGCACCGTGGGCGCCGTGGCGCTGGACAGGGCGGGCAACCTGGCCGCCGGCACCTCCACCGGCGGCACCACCAACAAGCGCTGGGGCCGCGTGGGCGACGCGCCCATCATCGGCGCGGGGACGTACGCGAGCAACGGGAGCTGCGGCGTGTCCGCCACGGGCACCGGAGAGTACTTCATCCGCTGGACGGTGGCGCACGACATCTGCGCGCTGGTGCAGTACCGGGGGATGACGGTGCAGGCGGCAGCGGACGAGGTGGTGATGCACAAGCTGGTGCAGGCTGGCGGCGACGGCGGCATCATCACCATGGACCCGCAGGGCAACTGGGCCCTCGTGTTCAACACCACCGGCATGTACCGCGGCCACGTGGGCGCCGACGGCCGCGTCGAGGTGGCGATCTTCAAGGACCAGCCCCTCGCCCCCGCCTCCACCGCGACCGCGCCGCGCTGACCGATCGCGGAGCACCCCGCCGATTCGCCCGGAGTCGAGCCCAACTTCTCCCGTCCGGTGGATACGACGAAGCTTGCGGACCCGTGGAAGTCCTTGGATTTGGGACGATCCGGCGGTTCCAGCGCGATCAGGTGGATCGACGGGTTCGGTTGATGAAGCCGGTTCTGCGGGGCGCGTGATCCTGGGGTGCGATCGCGCCCCCGCCGGGCGGCTGCGTCGCACGTCTGTCTGTGCTTCGCCGAGCATCCATCCACCGAACGACGAACTCCCGCCAGCATCCAGCGCCGACGGGAGTTCTGGTCGTGTCACCCGCCCATCCGCGCCTCGGACGGTGGACGTGACGGCATCCATCCATCGAGACGCCCTACTGCGCGCTCTGCCAGTTGATGGGGATCTGCACGCGGGTGCGGACGGCGCGGCCGCCCTTGCGTCCCGGGGCGAACCGCATGCGGCGCGCGACCTCCACCGACGGGTCCGCGAAGGCGGGGTTGCTGGCGGAGAGGACCGTGATCCCGTTGCGGTCCACGCGGCCCCGGTCGTCGATCACGATCTGCAGGTTCACCACGCCCGACGCGCCGGCGTTGAGCAGCGCGCTGGGATAGCGGCGCGAGAGCTGGCGCTCCACCTCGTCGCGGTTCATGAGCTGGGGACCTACGTCAAGCTGGCCCGACGAGTAGATGCCGTCCGCGGGCGGCGTGTTGGCGGCGCGGATGCTTTCGGCCTGCGCCAGCGCCAGCCGCTCGGACTCGGCGCGCTGCGCGCTGTCCCGCCGCACGCTGTCCGCCGCCAGCTTCGCCGTGCGCGCCGCCTCCACGCTGTCGCGGCGGATGCTGTCCTGGCGCACGGCGCGCGCGGCCGCCGCGGTGTCGACGGTGGCGGAGCTGCTGTCGACGCGCGTGGTGTCCACGGACGGCGGCGGGACGATGGCCGCGCTCTGGTGCTGCCGCTGGTACGTGACCAGCCCGACACCGCCGGCTAGGACCGCCGCCAGCCCCAGGCCGACGAGCAGGCCCTTCCGCCGCGGACGGGCAATCGCGCCCGTGGGCGCCCGATCCACGGTTGCCGGCGGCCCGCCCGGCTCCGTCGCGCCGGCCGGTGGCTGCGCGGAGAACAGCGGTGGCCCCGCGTGGGATGGCGGCGGAGAAGACGGGACGCCCGCCTGGGGTGCATCCACCGATGCCGCCTCGGAAGCGGCCTCGGCGCCCACCGCCAGGCCCGCGGCGCCGAGTGCGCCTGCGCCCAGCGAAGGCGGCGCGAACTCCGTGCGGTCGTCCGCGTCCGGGGCGGCGGCGGCGCCCGGCCACGCGTACTCGCCCCGGCGCTCGGTGGTGGGCGTCAGGATCTGCGTCTGCGGCTCCAGGTCCTGCGAGGCGGCCAGCTCCAGCGCGCGCCCGTCGTCGCCCAGCGCGGCGGCGTCCAGCGCCTCGCGGAAGGTGGCGGCGTCGGGAAAGCGCGCGGCGGGGTCGGCCTCCATGGCGCGCGCCAGCACGGCGCGCAGGGCGTCCGTCACGCCGGCGCGGCCCTCCAGCCGGGCGAGCACGGCGGCGATCTCCTCGCCCGGCCGCCCCTCGGACCCGCCGAAGGGCCGCTCGCCCGTGAGTAGGTAGAGCGCGACGGCGCCCAGGCTGAACACGTCGGACGCGGGCGTCAGGCGGCGCTCGCCCGCGAGCTGCTCGGGCGACGCGTAGCCCGGCGACAGCGGCCCGCGCCCGGCCACGGTGAGGTGCGTGAGCGTCAGGTCGTCGAACGCCACCTGCGCGATGCCGAAGTCCAGGATGCGCACCTCGGTGTCGCCGTGCTCGCCCACCTCCAGGAACAGGTTGCCGGGCTTCACGTCGCGGTGCACCATGCCCGAGCGGTGGCCCGCCGCCAGCCCGCGCGCCGCCTGCCGCAGCACCGAGAGCGCGGCGTCCGCGGGCAGCGGGCCCGAGCGCGACACGCGCGCCGCCACGTCCTCGCCCTCCAGCAGCTCCATGACGATGTAGTCCAGCCCCAGCGTCTCGTCCGTGCCGAAGTCGTGCACCGTCACGATGTTGGGGTGGCGCAGCCGGGCCGCGGCCTGCGCCTCGCGGTGAAAGCGCAGGCGAATGCGCTCGCGCGTCTCGGGGTCGCCCGCGGGAAGGATCATCACCTTCACCGCCACGGGCCGCCCCAGCCGCTGGTCCACCGCCCCGTACACGGCACCCATTCCGCCGCGCCCGATCACCCTTTCGATGAAATAGCGATCCGCGAGGATGCGGCCCGCGAGCAGCCCTTCGATCCCGGACATGGAAGCCGACGTTTGGGGAATCTCCCGGTACGCGGGGATGCCGCGCCGCGGGAACCGGTTCTTGATAGCAGGCCGCGTACCCGCAGTCAACGCGGCCTCCCGCCCACACCTTCGCGGAAGCCGCCGAACGCCGGCCGATCGAGGGATTCGCGAGCGGAATCCGTCCGCGTTACCGACCTCTCGCGACCCGCCTCGACGGCGGTGGATCGGAGAGTGCGGTGCGGCCGCGGGCATCCTTGCCGGCCGTCGCGAGTCGAGCCGCGGACGTGTATCATCCCAGACGCGCCACCGTGGTCCTGCTGACACGACGACGTCCGATCCGAACCCGCATCCACCGATCAACCCGACGACGGGAGCCTGAGATGACGCAAGATGCCGCGCTGCGAAGCCACCTGGCGAAGGTGCTGGACTGGGAAGAGGCGCACGCCACCTACGACAAGGGCGTCGACGGCGTGCCCGAGGCCGTGCGAGGCCGGGTGCCCCACGGGCTGCCGTACTCGCCGTGGCAGCTGGTGGAGCACCTGCGCATCACCCAGCGCGACATCCTGGACTTCTGCCGCGATTCCGACTACCGAGAGCGCGCCTGGCCCGACGACTACTGGCCCAAGGACGCCGCGCCGCCCTCGCCCGCCGCGTGGGACGAGAGCCTCGCCGCCTATCGCGCGGACCGCGCGGCCATGAAGGCGCTGACGCTGGACGAGAGCGTGGACCTGCTCGCCGCCATCCCGCACGGCAGCGGGCAGACGTACCTGCGCGAGATCCTGCTGGTGGCCGACCACTCGGCATACCACGTGGGCGAGCTGGTGGCCGTCCGCCGCATGCTGGGCGCGTGGCCGAGCTCGTGATCCTCCGAGCCGCCGCGGTTCCGAGCCGGTCGATCGGGACACGGGTTTCCGATCAAGGAGCGGATGGCGAGCGTCGGACGGAGGCCGATCGATGAAGGATGGAGGAGCGGACGTGCCGGTGCTGATGGTGGCGGGGTGGGGCGGATCGGGGCCGCAGCACTGGCAGTCGCTGTGGGAGCGCGCGGACCCAGGAATGCTGCGCGTGCGGCAGCGCGACTGGGATGCGCCCGACCGCGCGGAGTGGGTGGCGGCGCTGGACGCGGCGATCTCCGCGGTGGCGCGGCCGCCGGTGCTGGTGGCGCACAGCCTGGGATGCATCGCGGTGGCGCACTGGGCGGCGGCGCACAACCGACCGGTGGCGGGCGCGCTGCTGGTGGCGCCCGCGGACGTGGACCGGCCGGAGACTCCGCCGGAGCTGCGCGGCTTCGCGCCGGTGCCGCTGGACGCGCTGCCGTTCTCCAGCATCGTGGTCGCAGGCACGACCGACCCGTGGGCCAGCCTTCCGCGTGCGGCGTGGTTCGCGCGGTGCTGGGGCAGCAGCCTCGTGAACGCGGGCGACGCCGGCCATCTGAACACGGACGCAGGCTACGGTCCCTGGCCCGCCGGCGAGCGCCTGCTGGCGCAGCTTCGCGCGGGGGCGGAGGCCACGTAGGCGCTCGATCGATCGAGGTTCCCGAAGGCGGCTGGCGTGCGATTCGCGTTCGCGCCGGCGCAGACCCGCATCCACCGAACGAACACGCACGGGGAGAGCACATGGCGCGAGAGGTGACGGACGACGAGGGGATCGTGTGGACCTGCACCCAGGCCTACGCCGGCCTGGGCGAGCATGCGACGATGGAGGCGGCAGCCGAGATCGAGGGCGCGCCCGGCAAGTACCGCGTGGTGTGCACGCCCAGCGGCGGGACGCAGTCGGTGGAGCTGGAGCTGCCCGGCGACTGGGAGAAGGCGCTGGCCGACGGCGACCTGCTGGCCGGCATCCAGGACAAGCGCCGCGCCTGACGGCGGACCAGCGCCGCGCGGCCGCTCAGCGCGAGCAGCCGCGTAGCGCCAGGTTCAGCACGATGGTGAGCACCACCGACAGCACGACGCTCATCAGGCACCCCGAAGACCGGAATCGAACCGCCATCCGCCTTCCCTTCCGAATGTGGGTGCGCCATCCGGGGCAGCCTTCGTGCCGCCGCGGATGCAGGTGTCTCGGCCGTCCACCCGACGTCGGGTCGCTCCCACGATTCCTCCGATCGACAGCAAGGCGACGCGGAGACTCCTTCCGTCGAGACGGCGCGGGACCCGTGGTGATTCGCAGCGGCGGCGGGTAGGTTGATGCGAGGCCGGACACGCCGCGTGCACCTGCGACTCCCCGCCGCGTCCGTCCCCCGAACCTCATCCCATCCCCACCCCGGTCCCCGAGAACCTCCATGCGCTTCACCGACCGCACGCTTCCGCGCGGCGTCCTGCTGTTCTGGTCGCTGTGGCTGTCCATCGTCACGCTCACCAACGTGCTCGATGGGCTGAAGAACCTGCGTCTGCTACCCACGGGATGGGCGTTCGCGTCGGGCAACTACGCGTTCATGGCGTCGGTGACGGCCAAGTACCACACGCCCGCCGCCGCCACCGCGCTGCTGTTCGTGGGCGTCGTGCTGTGGGAGCTGCTCGCGTCGGCGCTGTTCTGGCGCGCGTTCGCTGCGTACCGGGCGGGCAGGGCGGGCGAGGCGGATGCGGCGCGCACGGCGTTCACGGTGTCGCTCGCGCTGTGGGCCGCCTTCGCGCTGGCGGACGAGATCTTCTTCGCCTTCGATGCCGAGGCCACGCACTTCCGCCTCTTCATCGCCACCATCGCATCGCTGCTCGCCATCTGCGTGCTGGCGCCGGCGGAAGAGGACGGCGCGACGGAGGTCGGTCGCCCGTGAGATAGCGCGGGCGGCGCGGTGGACGCATGAGAACAGGCCCGTCGCATGGAAGCGGCGGGCTCCTTATCTTGCCCGGCGTTCGCGGATGGGAATGGGGATGCGCGGCCTGGCGCATCCGCCGCAACGTGGAACCACGGCACCGGGGCGGGCGACGATGATCGAGCAGATACGCGGGTTGATGGGGCACCTGCGCTGGGCCGACGCGCGGGTGCTGGAGTCGCTGGAAGCCGTCGGCAACCCGCCGGAAAAGGCACTCGAGCTGTACGCCCACGTGCTGGGCGCCGAGCACGTCTGGCTGTCCCGCCTTCGCGGGGAGGCGCCGGCGTACCCGGTGTGGCCGGCGCTGCTGGCCTCGCAGCTCGCCCCACTGGCAGCCGAGAACGCCGACGCGCTGGAGGCGCTCGTGGCGGGGCTCGCCGAGCAGGACGTCGCGCGCGAGGTGGCGTACGCCAACAGCGCGGGGCAGCAGTTCACCTCCACCCTGGGCGACATCCTGCTGCAGGTGGCCATGCACGGCAGCTATCACCGCGGCCAGGTCGCGCTGCTGCTGCGCGAGCACGGAGCCCAGCCGGCGGCCACCGACTACATCGTCTTCGCTCGCGGCGCCCCGGCCGCCGCGCGCCGGGGCTGAGGCACGAGAGGTCTCGATCGACCACCGGCGGGCCGAGTCGTGTCCGTCGCGATCCACACACCCGCCGCGGTGCTTCCGGGCGCCGCGGCGGGTGGCTTTCGTGCGATCCGCACACGGTCCGTGCCCGCGGGAGTGGGCCGTCCATCCACCAAGGCAGGCGAGGAAACACGTCCGCGAGGTGGGTGGCGGCGCGGTGGCGCTGGACGCCAACCACTCGCTCGCCGGCAAGGACCTCACCTTCGAGCCGACGCTGGTTGAGATCCGCTGACACGTCGACCGAAGTGGGTGCGCAGGGGGGGATGGCCGCCGGCCGTCCCTTAGCACTTGAAGGGATGCTCCGACAGGCGAGGAAGAGTCGTGGACACCCGGGTGGTCATGTTTCACCCGGGTGATATTGACGATTCGAATTAAATCCGGGTATATTCATCGCAACTTGAACCCGGAGCGATCGTGAACAGGAAAGCCGTCAGCCGAGCCTACAAGGAAACCGCACGCCCGATGGGCGTCTACCGAGTCCGCAACCTCCGCGACGGGCGGATGCTCGTCGGCCGGTCGGTGGACCTGCCGTCCATCCTGAACCGCGAGCGGGCGCAGCTGAAGCTGGGCTGCCATCGCAACGTGGCGCTCCAGCGCGACTGGAACGAGCTGGGTCCCGACGCCTTCGTGTTCGAGGTGCTCGACACCCTCACGCCGCCGGACGACCAGTCCGCCTACGACCCCACGGACGACCTGCGCGTACTGGAGGTGCTGTGGCTGGAGCGCCTCCAGCCCTTCGGCGACGGTGGATACATGCCCCGCCCGGCGTCCCGTACGTGAGCCTGCCAATCATGCCAGCACCGGACTCCACGCAGCCGGATGCAGCCCCGTCCCGTCCGGCTCGCTGCACCGCCTTCGACGGCCATCGCCGCCTTGCATCCGGCCCGCTGTCCGAGGTCGCGATCCAGGTCAAACGCGCCGCCGACAATGGAGCGGCCGGCCCGCTCCTGATCTTCGACGACGCCACGGGCCGGGTGATCGACGTCGACACCCGCGGCACCGAGGCGGAGGTCGCCGCGCGGCTCTTCGCGGGAGCAGGATCGACCGAGCCGAACGACGCAGCCTCCGCGTCCGCAGCGCCCACGGAGATGGCGGGCGGGGACGACGAGGCGCCCGCGCGGCGCGGACGGGGACGGCCCAGGCTTGGAGTCGTCGCCCGCGAGGTGACGCTGCTCCCGCGGCACTGGGAGTGGCTGAGCACGCAGCGTGGCGGAGCGTCCGTGGCGTTGCGCAGGCTGGTGGAAGCGGCGCGCCGCGCCAGCGAGGGCCAGGATCGAGAACGCCAGGCACGAAACGCCGCCTACCGCTTCATGCACGCGCTCGCGGGCGACCTGCCGGGCTTCGAGGAGGCCGCGCGTGCGCTGTTCGCGGGTGAGCGGGAGCGGTTCGGCGATCTCGTCGCCGCATGGCCGAAGGATGTGCGCGACCATGCCGTCGCACTCGCCTCGGCCGCGGGCGACGGTGACGGAGGGGAATCCATCCCCGGTTCACCACCCACCTGATCCGAGAAGGACGATCGCGTGGGGCGGATGGACGTCGGAGCGCGAGGAGCGCGGCGCGACGGCGCGGTTTCCGAATCCGCATGCGGCCGCTATAGTTGTGGCTTCCTGCTGCCACAACCGGCCCGCCCTTTCCCGGGCGCGGACGCACCGATGCCCGGCCGGCGCGTGCTTCACCGCGCCTTCCACCCCCGCGAAAAGACGGATCGGCGTGACGGACACCACGCGGACGAGCTATTCCCTGCTGCCCGCCCCGGAGAGCGCCTACCCGCCGCCCGGGCGCGCCGCGCTGCACGCCATGGAGCGCGCGCTGCGCGAGAGCGAGGCGTACTTCCGCTCGCTCGTGGAGAACGCCCGCGACGTCATCCACGTCATCAACGCCGACGCCACCACCCGCTACATCACCCCGTCCGTGCGGCGCCTGCTGGGCTGGGACCCCGAAGAGCTGGTGGGCCGCAACGCGCTGGACCTGATCCACCCCGACGACCGGGAGCGCGTGCGCGCCGCCCTGAGCGAGCGCGACGGGCGCGCCGGCGCCGGCACCATCGAGTTCCGCGCGCCCCACGCCGACGGCGGCTGGCGGGTCTTCGAGGCCATCGGCAAGAACCTGCTGGACGATCCCGTCGTCAACGGCATCATCGTCAACTCGCGCGACGTCACCGAGCGCCACCGGGCGGAGCAGGAGAGCGCCCGCCTGGCCGCCTTTCCGCGCGAGAACCCGTATCCCATCCTGGAGTGCGACCGCGACGGGGCCACGCTGTACGTGAACCCCGCCGGCGAGCGGCTGCTGGCCGAGCTGGGGCTTCCCGGCGCCGGGTCCCTGCTGCCCGACGAGCACCGCCCGCTGGTGCACGCCTGCGTGCACGCCGGCGCCGGCGTGCGCGGGGTGGAGGTGCGGGTGGGGGGGCGGGTGTTCGCGTGGACGTACCACCCGCAGCCCGGCGGCGCCACGGTGCACCTGTTCGGCGAGGAGATCACCGAGCGCAAGCGCGTGCAGGAGCGGCTGCTGCACCACGCCATGCACGACGCGCTGACGGGCCTGCCCAACCGCAACCTCTTTCTGGACCGCCTGGCCGCCACCCTGCGCCGGCGCGAGCGGGGCGAGGCCGGGCGCTTCGCGGTGCTCTTCCTGGACCTGGACCGCTTCAAGGTGGTGAACGACTCGCTGGGCCACCACGTGGGCGACGAGCTGCTGGTGGAGGTGGCACAGCGGCTGCGCGCCGCCGCCCCCCCGGGCGCCACCGTGGCCCGCTTCGGCGGCGACGAGTTCGCCGTGCTGCTGGAGGAGGTGGCGGGCGAGGAGGACGCCCGCCGCGCCGCCGAGCGCCTGGCCGCCGCCGTGGCCGCGCCCCTGGTGCTGGGCGAGTACGAGCTCTTCACGACCGCCAGCGTCGGGATCGCCCTGGAGGCCGGCACGGGCGAGGAGCGCGCCGAGACGCTGCTGCGCAACGCCGACATGGCCATGTACCGCGCCAAGGGATCGGACGCATCGCGTTGCGAGGTGTTCGACCGCGCCATGCACGACGCCGCCCTCATGCGGCTGGAGATGGAGACCGACCTGCGGCGGGCCGTGGAGCGGGGCGAGTTCCTGCTGCACTACCAGCCCATCGTCTCCCTGTCCACGGGCGAGATCAACGGCGTGGAGGCGCTGCTGCGCTGGATGCACCCCCGCCGCGGCCTGGTGCCCCCCGCCGACTTCATCCCCGCCGCCGAGGAGACGGGCACCATCCTGCCCATCGGCGACTGGGTGCTGCGCGAGGGGTGCCGCCAGCTCGCCGCCTGGCGGCGCGAGTTCCCGCGGGTCCGCGTGGCCATGAGCGTGAACCTTTCGGCCAAGCAGTTCTCGCAGCGCGACCTGGTGGAGAAGATCGCCCTGATCCTTGCCGAGACCGGGCTGGACGCGCGTCACCTGAAGCTGGAGATCACCGAGAGCGCCGTGCTGGAGAACACCGACAGCGCGCGCGCCATGCTGCGCCAGCTGCGCGAGTTCGGCATCCAGATCCAGATGGACGACTTCGGCACCGGATACTCCTCGCTCAGCTCCCTGCACCAGCTGCCCATCGACGGGCTGAAGGTGGACCGCAGCTTCGTGGCGCGCATGTGCGAGGAGGGCGGCACCGCGCCCCTGGTGCGCACCATCGTGGTGCTCGCCAAGGGGCTGGGCCTGGCCGTGATCGCCGAGGGCGTGGAGACCCACGAGCAGCGGCAGGCCCTGCGCGAGATGGGCTGCGACTACGCCCAGGGCTTCCTCATCTCCCGCCCCGTCGAGGCCGCCGGCATCCGCGCCCTGCTGGCCTCCGGCGTCTGCGACTGAGGCGGCTGCCGGCGCGGCTACCGGTCTCCACTTCGCCGGCGGATCGGCGGGCGAGCGCTTCGGTGCTTCGGGCCGAGTGATCCTCCGCGGCAGGTACGGAATCCATCCCCGCCGATCCCGTGGAGTTCGTGCGGCGGATCCGCGTAGGTCGGCGGATGGGTCGGGGCCGGGATGAAGCCTCGTCGGCAGATGGAGGGTGGATGGACGGAGATGGAGGTCGGCTGCGAAGTGCCGAACGCACGGCGGGCCGCCGGGGTTGATCCCCGGCGGCCCGCTCCTGCTTTATCCGTCAGCGTCGTCGGCCGGGCCTGCCCTACCGGCTCAGCCAGTACGTCGCCTTGATGAGGAAGACGTTGTGCGCGGGCTCGCTGAACACGCCGCCGAAGTCGCGCCGCGCGTCGAACCTGCCGTCGCCCGTGTCGCCGCTGCGCTCCTGCTGCCAGACGAAGAAGAGCGCCGAGCCCGGGCGGTACTCCCAGCGCAGCACCGCGTTGCCCCGCAGCGAGCGCACGGTGAAGTCCTGGTCGCCGAAGGTGAAGGCCGGCGCCGCGCCCGCGCCGTCGGGGTCCACCTGCACCGTCACCGAGCCGTCCGCGCCCGTGGTCTGCTGCAAGGTGCCCCGGTCGCGGCCGTAGACGGCGAAGTCGAAGCTGGCCGGCCGCGCGAGCTCCTTGTAGCGGCTGAACTCGCCCGACGACACGAAGGGCTGCGCGAAGAGCTGCAGGCTCAGCTTGGGCGTGAAGGTCCAGTCCACCCGCGTGTCCATCGACAGCGTCGTCTGCTTCACGTCGCCGAACACGTAGCGCCGCCCGAAGGTGGCGGTGGCCAGCGGATCGGCGACGCTGCGGACGTACTGCGCCGCGTTGCGGTTGAAGGTGAGGCCCGGCCCCACGCTCACCTGCACCGACGACGACGGCCGCACCGCCAGCGACACGTTGCCCGCGTGCGTGTACGAGCCGCCGTGGTCCACGCGGTCCTCCAGGTACCCGCTGGCCGAGAGCAGCCGGCGCGGGTCGCTGCCCCAGTTGATGGAGGCGTCCCAGAAGGCCGGCGCCAGGGCGCGGGGGCCGCCGCGGGTCAGGCCGTCGTCCTTGGTCTGCAGGCCATAGGTGGCCTGGCCGGACACGTTCCACAGGTTGGTGAAGGTGGCGTTCCCCGCGCCCGAGAATGCCTGGTAGATCGGGTCGCCCCCGAAGTTCCAGGAGTGGTTGCTGTAGGCGTACCACGTGTAGCTGCGCGTCAGCCGGGTGGGCTTGTTCACCCGATGCCCGTAGAAGGTGGAGACCTGGTGCCGGTCCGCGTGCCCCTGGAAGCCCAGGTCGTTGCTCTCGAAGCCGGGGCTCACCCCCTGGTAGGCCAGCGACAGGTCGTAGTCGCCCGAGTGCTGCACCGCCAGCGCGCCGTCCCATCCCCGCAGCGACGTGCGCGACGAGTCCAGCCGCATGTAGCCCTGGTCGGGGCGCTGGAAGTAGTGCGAGCTGGAGCGCTGGGTCAGGTAGAGGATGTCGCGCGAGCCCGCCACCCGGCTGCCCGCCGCGAAGCCGGTGAGCGACCAGGCGCGGCCGGCGCCCCAGTCGTGCTCCCAGTCCAGGCCGCCCGTGTAGGCGCTGGTGCGCACCACGCGGCGGAAGACGCTGTCCGCCAGGTCGCGGTTGCCCGCCGTGGCGATGCCGCCCACCACCGTGCGGCCGCCCTGGAAGTCGCGCCGCAGCCGGCCCACGAAGTAGTTGGTGAGCGGCTCCACGGCCGCCGTCCGGCGCACCCCCGCGTCGTCCAGGAAGCGGCCTTCCTCGCGCGAGGTGAGCGCGTCCAGCACGCCCACCGACCACCCGCCCGGCGTCTTGCCGCTCAGCTTGGCCGCGCCCAGGATGGTGGACTGGGCCGGCTGGTCCACGAAGCTCCAGTCGTTCCCCAGGTCGCGGTGCGGCGCCCGCCCGATGCGGCGCGTGTAGAAGAACTGCGGCGCCCCGAAGTTGTTGAACGAGTTGATGCTGCCGAACCCGAAGATGTCCGACCCCTCCACGAAGAAGGGCCGCTTCTCGGGGAAGAACGTCTCGAACGCCGACAGGTTCACCACCGCGGGATCCACCTCCACCTGCCCGAAGTCGGGGTTGATGGTACCGGTGAGCGTGAGCCCCTTGGGCAGCCCCATTCGCACGTCCGCACCGACGGAGGGAGAGAAGTCGCTGGCGCCGTGGAAGGGATCGCCCGGCACCCGCGGGTCGCGCGACAGGCGGGCGCTGGTGTAGGGCAGCACCTCCAGGCGCCGCGGCGTGCCCAGCCCCGCCAGCCCGCGCAGCTCGCCCGCGCGCGACACGAAGCCCGGGTAGTTGGGGGGGATGGGCGACCAGTACGTGCGCTCGTCGCGGCGCGCCAGGTCGCGGAGGAAGTTGATGCCCCACACCCGCTCCGTCCCGTCCGCCGCCCGCCCGTAGCGAAGCTGCGAGAGGGGAATGCGGAGCTCCGCCGTCCACCCGGCGGAGTCGCGCGAGGTCGCCGCCTCCCACACCGCGTCCCAGCTCACGTCCTCGTTGCCGTCGTTGCTGTGGAAGACGTCCTTCTGCACCCCCAGCGGGTTCACCGCGAAGCGGAAGGCCGTGCGCCGGTCGTGGTAGCTGTCGATCACCACGTGGAACCAGTCCGAGTAGATGCCCGACGCGTCCCGCCGGGCGAGCTGCGCCGCGATGGAGTCGGGGTGCGTGTCCCACATGCGCGCGCCCACGTACACGGCCTGGTCGTCGTACAGCACCCGCACCTCGGTGCGCTCCGTGGCCGCCGCGCCGCTGTTGGGCCGCTGCTGCACGAAGCCCCCCGCCACCTCCGCGCCCGCCCAGGCCGCCTCGTCCAGGCGGCCGTCCAGGTGCATGGCCGAGGCTCGCGCCGCGCGCACGCTGGGCGTGG
>JAQBQD010000100.1 GCA_028287185.1 Gemmatimonadota bacterium
CCGCCGGCCGCGCGCGGCGCATCCACCCTCCCGGCCGGCGTCCACGGGCGGCCGGCGCCCGGAGCGTCGTCCGCGTCCGGCACGGTGACGGTGGGGTCCACCTCCGCGCGCAGCACGTCGTCCAGGCGGGCCATGTCGCCCTGCACCTCCTGGAGCGTGCTGCCCAGGGTGACCATCCGGTTGACGGGGTTCACGAAGGCCAGCATGAGCGCCTGGAAGGCCATCAGCATGCCCATGCTGAGGTGGCCGTCCATCACCCGCATTCCCCCCACGCCCAGCACCAGCGCGGTGTTCACGGCCAGCAGGAAGGGGGGGATGCTGGACAGCAGGTGCGTGGCCAGCGCCAGGCGCTGGCTGGCGTTGATGACCTTGGCCTGGTAGCCCGACCAGCGGCCGAAGAAGTCCGACTCCGATCCCGTGGCCTTCAGCGTCTCCATGGTCTGGAGGCCGCCCATGGCCACGCCCATCATCTTGCCGCGGTCCTGCAGCACGCGCTGGTTCAGGTCCACCCGCGTGCGCGAGATCCAGCGCAGGGCGGCCAGGTTGAGCAGGGCGATGGACACGCTGACGGCCGTGAGCACCACGTCGTACTGCAGCATCAGCGCGGCGTAGAAGGCGATCACCACCAGGTTCAGCAGCGTGGTGGCCAGCTCGCCCGAGAGCAGGCGCGCCACCTTGTCGTTGATGCCCACGCGGTTGCCGATCTCGCCGGCGTAGCGCTGGGTGAAGAAGACGACGGGCAGCCGCAGCACATGCCAGAAGAAGACGCTGGAGGTCTTGAGCGCCAGCCGCGTCTCCAGGCGCAGCAGGTACCGCTGCTGGAGCCAGGTGAGCGCCGCCTGCACGAGCGCCGTGACCCCCATGAAGATCAGCAGGGGCCGCAGCCACCCCGTGAGCCCCTTCACCAGGATGTCGTCGACGAAGATGCGCGAGAACGTGGGCGCCACGACACCCGGCAGGGTGAGCGCCAGGCCCGTGAGCACCACGAAGAGCAGCGCCATGCGCGAGCCGTGCAGCCGCGGGGCCAGCGACGCCAGCAGCCCCGCCTTGCGGCCCCCGCGCTTGAACTCGGGCCCCTTCTCGAAGACGAGCGCCACCCCCGTGAAGGCCTGGTCCAGCTCGGCGGCCGAGATGCGCGAGGGGCCCTGGGCGGGGTCGTTGATGTAGACGTGGTCGCCACGGAACCCCTCCAGCACCAGGAAGTGGTTGAAGTTCCAGTGCACGATCATGGGCACGGGCAGCGTCCTGAGCTGCTCGGGCTCCTTCTTGAACCCTTTGGCCTCCAGCCCGTAGGTGCGGGCCGCCTTCAGCACGTTGCTCGCCTTGCTTCCGTCGCGCGACACGCCGCAGGCCAGGCGCAGCTCCTCCAGCGGCACGTAGCGCCCGTGGTGGCCCAGCACCATCGCCAGCGCGGCGGCGCCGCACTCCAGCGCCTCCATCTGGAGCACCGTGGGCACGGCGGCGCGCCCCGTCTCGCCCCCCGCGCGGCGGTGCGGCAGCACCGGGCGGATGCGCGCCCCCAGCGCCGCCCAGCGCCCGCGGGCCGCGGGTGCGGAAGCGGTCGAGGTGGAAGCCGTCGTCGGGGATGCGGTCGAGGGAGAGGCGGTCGGCGGGGCAGCGGACTGCGCGGCGGCCTTCGGGTCCTTCGCGTCCTTCACGTCCGGCATGCGCGGCCCCCCGTCAGAAGCCCGTCCAGGTGCGCAGCAGGGGGATCACCCGGCTGATGGGGCGGTCGGTCTCCACGGCGATGTCGCCCATGGCCAGGGTGCCGCTCTGGATGCTGGTGGGGGGGCCCTTGGACGACGACCAGCGGTACTGGCTGGGCGTCGCGGGGTCCACGATCAGGTCCGCGTGCACCTCGTAGGGCGCGCCCCCGCCGGACAGCGCGGTGACGAGCTGGTCGTTCTTGAGCACCCGCGCCATCCCGCGCGAGGTGGCGGGGAAGTTGGAGACGAAGGTGACGCGCCCCATCATCCGCCCGAACTCCTCCTGCCGCACGGTGGAGGGGGCGATCTGGATCTGCATCCCCGGGCGCACCTTCTTGCCGTCCACCGAGGGCACGTAGACCACCGCCACCAGGTCCTTCACCGCCTGCCCCGTCAGGTCCATGCTGAGCACGGCCTCGCCGCGGTTCACGATCTTGCCCTGCTCGGTCATCACCTCCAGCACGCGCCCCGTGTACGCCGAGACGATCTGCGACGCGGACTTGAGGTCGCGCTCGATCTGGGCGACGGCGGCCTCGGCGTCGTAGATCTTGCGCTGCGCGTCGCGGGTGGCCTCGTCCTGCGTGCGGGACAGGGACAGGCGGCGCACCTCCAGGTCGGCCAGGGTGGCGCGGTCGGCGCGCATCTTCTCGCGGACGCCGTCGTACTGCTGCTGCGTGGACAGCAGGCTGGAGCGGGTCCACAGCCCCTGTCTCGCCAGGGTGTCCAGCGCGGCCAGGCGCTCGGCCAGGGCCTTCAGGCTCTGCTCGCTGGCGGCGATGGAGGCCTCCAGGTTGGAGCGCTGCCCCCCCAGCCCGCGCAGCTCCAGCACGGCGCCCGTGCGGCTGTAGGCGATGGTCTGCTGCCCCTCGCGCCGCACCATGGCCAGGTTGTCCTTGGCCGTCTGCAGCTTGTCCAGCAGCTCGGGCTGGGCCACCCAGGCCACCACCTGGCCCTGGGTGACGCTGTCGCCCACGGCCACGGACACGTCGCTCACGCGGCCGCTGGCGGTGGAAACCACCTCGAACAGGCCGCCGCTCTTCACCAGGATGCCCCGGCCCGAAACCTTCTCGGACAGGGTGCCCAGGAAGCCCCACGCCACGCCGGTGGCCAGCAGCAGCCCGAGGGCCGCCAGGGCGATCCAGCCGCGGGGGTTGGTGACCTGCATCACCTGGTCGAGCTGCTCGGGCGACGAGAGCCGGTCCAGCGACACCTTCCGAAATACGCTCTGGTTCAAGATCCGCTCGCTCCGGCGCGTGCCGGCGGCAGGTGGGGGGGCGCCGGCGCGGGGCGGCCGGCGGCGGGGGCGGGGACGCTCACGGCGGGGTGGACAGGCTGCCCGCCAGCGCGGGGCCGTCGGGCCCGGCGGCGGCCAGGGTGCCCGTCTCCCAGCGCAGCGTGGCGATGGACACGGCGTACGACTGGCGGCTGGACACCACGTTCAGCATGGCGCCCGTGAGCCCGTCCGCCGCCGTCAGCACGTCCAGCAGGGTGGAGACGCCGAGCTGGCTCTTGCGGCGCTCGTTCTCGAGGGTGGTGGCGTACAGGCGCACCTCCTCGTCGGCCTCGGCCAGCGACAGGGCGCTGCGGCGCAGCGCCTCGGCGGCCACCACCACGCCGCTGGCCACGCGCCGCGCCAGGTCGCGCTCGGACACGCGCTGCTCCTGGAGTGTGGCCGTGCTCTGGAGCGCCTGCCCGCGGGCGGCGGTGTTGGCGACGGGAAGCTCGTACTGGAGGGCGACGGTGGCGCTCAGGCCCGGCACGTTGCGGTACAGCGGCTCCACGAAGCTGCCGAAGCCCTGCCCGGTGGCGAGCCCGGCGTAGCCCGCGGTCACGTTCAGGTCCAGGCGGGGCTTCAGCCCGCTGCGGGTGCCCTGAACCACGGCCTCGGCCGACCGCGTCTGCCGGCCGGCGGCGGCCAGGTCGGCGCGGCGCTCCAGGGCGGCGTGCACCATGGCGCGCAGGGCGGCGGTGTCGGGGTCGAAGCGTACGGGGGCGGGAAAGCCGTCGGCGGCGGGCGGAAGCGCCATCACCTCCTCGGGCTCGGCACCCATGGCCAGGCCCAGGTCGCGGCGCGCCACCACCACGGCCTGCTCGGCCGCGATGCGGGTCACGCGCTTGGCCGAAAGGTTCGCCATGAGCTGGTTGAGGTCGCCCGCGGGGCGCTCGTCGGCCCGCACCAGGGCGCGGGTCTCCTCCAGCAGCCGGCCGGCGCGCTGCTCCGAGTCGCGGTACACCTCCAGCCGCTCCTGCGCCCCGCGGTACGCCCAGTAGGCGGAGACGGCGGTGAGGAGCCCCGTGGCCGTCGCGTGGCCCACCGAGAGCGACTGGGCGTCCAGCGCGGCGCGGGCCGCCCGCTCGCCCGAGGCGCTGAGGCGCCCGAAGCGGTCGCGCAGCAGGGGCACGGACATGCCGAGCTTGACGCTGCCCCCGCCGGCGGGCGCGGGCGACACGCCCATCACCTCGCTGCGCGACACGGTGACCTCGGGCAGCAGCGTGATGCCCGAGCGCAGCATCCACGCGCCGCCCAGGCCGTACGCGCCCGTGTTGGTGACGGGCGACGCGGCGGCGCTCACCAGGCCGGCCGCGTCCAGCGCGGGGGCCGTGCTGCGCTTGCCCGTCAGGCTGCTGGTGAAGCGCGGGTCGAAGACGCCGCCGGCCCCCAGCAGCAGGCCGCGCGCGCCGTCCACCTGCAGCCGGGCGATCTCCACGCCGGGGTTGGTGCGCAGCGTGGCCTGCACCACGGCGTCCAGCGTCAGCCCCCCCGCAGGGGCGGCGGGCTGCTGCGCGGCGGCGGCCACGGCGGCGAACGGGGCCAGGACGGCGGCC
>JAQBQD010000146.1 GCA_028287185.1 Gemmatimonadota bacterium
GGCGCGGCCACGTGCGCAGCCGGCCGCGGCGCCGGCACCTTCGGCGGAACGACGGCGGAGGACGGGGCGAAGAGCGCGCGCACCAGCGCGGGGTGCGCGGCCAGCCCCCCCGCGGCCGCGAGCACCAGCGCGATCCCGGCGGCGATCGCGGCGGGGCGGACGGCGGGGCGCGGGCGCACGGCGCGCCGGAACACGGAAACGGCCGTCAGCGCGGGCGGCGCGTGGTCCAGCAGCGCCAGCGCGGCGACCAGCTCGGCGGACTCGGCGGCGGCGGCGTCCAGGCGCGCGGCGCACTCCCGGCAGGCGGACGCGTGCCCGCGCAGCCCGGCCGCCTGGCCGGGAGGAAGGCTGCCGTCCAGCAGGGCCCACAGGTCCGCGTCAGGCGGATGCATGCTCGGTCTCCTCCATGGCGGACTTGAAGGCGCGGCGGGCGCGCAGCAGAAGGCTTCCCACGCTCGCCTCGGCCAACTCCAGGGCCGCGGCGATCTCGCGGTACGAGTAGCCCTCCACGCGCAGCAGGAGCATCCTCCGCTCGCGCTCGGGAAGCCCGTCCAGCGCGCGGCGGGCGGCCTGCCGGCGGGCCGGCGCGTCCACCCCTGCGTCCGGCGCCGGCGGCGGGTCGGCCAGCGCGAAGTCGGGCGAGCGGCCCGACAGCAGCCGCAGGCGTCGCGACGTGCCCCGGCGGCTGTCGCGGAACAGGTTGTTGGCCACCGCCGCCAGCCAGGCGGGCGGGTCGTCGGGCATGCGGCCGCGCTCGTACAGCTTCACGAACGCCTGCTGCGCCACGTCCTCCGCCAGCGCCGCGTCGCCCGAGAGCCGGTCCAGGTAGCGGAACAGCGAGGCGAAGCGCGCCTCGAACAGACGCCGGAACTCGGCGTCGAAGGCGGCGGCGCCCGCCGCCGTGCCCGTGCGGGTCACCGGGTGCAAGCGCGGTCCTTTCGGGATGGGTGGGACACGGAAGCCGGATCGGCCGGCCACCGGAGCGCTTCGGCAAAGGAGCGCGCGAGGGCCGGCTTTGTGACGAGGGAGATGCGGGGAGGGTCGAGCGGGTGGATCAGTCGCGCCACTGCAGGCTGAGGACCAGCGCGCGGGGGATGAGGTACAGGGACTGCACGGCGCCCGTCTCGGGGGACAGGGTGCGGCCGAGCACGTTGTGCCGGTTCAGCAGGTTGCGCAGCTCGGCGGTGCCGGTCAGCGCGGTGCGGCGGCCGCCCGCGCCCAGCGTCCAGGTGCGCGCCAGCGCCGCATCCACCCGCAGGTACGGCGGCAGCCGGTCGCCCCCGAGCGGCCCGGCACGGCCGTCCGGGCTGCCTGCGATGTGGCTCACGTCGTCCAGAGGCTCGTTGGGCGTCCAGGTAAAGCCGCCCAGCGCCAGCGTCCCCGCCCGGCCGTCCGCGCCGCGCACGGAAAGCGCCGCGCGCGTCACTGGCGAAAGCCGGGCCTCCAGCGCCAGCGAGGCGGATTGGTACGGCGCGGGGCGGCGGTACGCCCCGTCCGGGCCCGCCTCGCGCGCGGAGCCCAGCCCCCACGCCCCGCGCGCCGACCATCGTGGCAGCTCCAGCGCCAGCTCCGCGGCCACGCCGGCGGCGCGTGCCGAGCCCGCCTGCACGCGGTCCGTGGCGAAGGGGCTGCCCGTGGCGGGCGCCACCAGCAGCAGGCCCCGCTCGCGCCGCAGGTACCCTTCCACCTGCCCGTGCAGCGCCCCGGCGCCGCCAACGGACAGCCCCGCCGCCCAGTGGTCCGCCCAGGGCTGCGGCACGCCGTCCCCGGCGGCGACGGGAAGGGGCGCCGCCGCCAGGAGGCCGGCGAAGGACTGCTCGTTCCGCAGGGACTGCGTGTGCTGCCAGGTGCGCGCGTACGAGGCGGAGAGTCCGACGAGGCGCCCCGCCGCCAGCTCGGCGCGCAGCCGCGGACCCAGCCGCGGCGCCCCGCCCTCCACCACCGCCGCGCGCAGGCCGCCCGTCACCCGGAGCACACCCACGGCCGCGCTCCCCTCGCCGAAGGCGGTGGCGACCAGGGGCCGGCCCTCCACCCCGCCGGCGCGCGCCGCGTCGGCCCATGCGTACGACGTCGCGAGCCGCTGCACGGAGAGACCCGCGGTCCGCAGCCCCGTCCGCCCGCCGCCCACGTACGCCGCCTGCACGCCGGCGTCGGTCTCGCGGCTGTCCACCTGCACCGGCGCGCCTCCGCCCGGGTGCCAGCGCAGGCCGGCGCGGTAGCCCGCATCCCACGCCTGCACTCGCACCCTGCCGTCCCCCGCGGGCGCCGTCCATGCCAGCGACGCCGTGCGCGAGCGCCAGGCGAAGTCGTTGCGGGAAAGGCTGCCGGAACCCGCCGCGCCGGGCGCGGAGGCATCGAACCCCAGCCCGTCCGAGCTCTGGAACACGAAGCCTTCCAGCAGGCCCGGCCCCAGCCGCGCCTCGCCGCGCGCGTAGGCGTCCGCGAAGTTGGCGCGCGTGCCGTTCTCGCCCTGCGCCTCGGCGAACAGGTCGCGGGTGCTTCGGCGGGCGGCCACCATGTACGCTCCCCGGCCGCCCGCCACCGGCCCGCCGGCGACTGCGCGTGCCTCGAACAGCCCCAGCGCGCCGGAGCTGGCGGCGTGCGCGGGGATGGCGCGGCTCTCCAGCGCGATCACCCCGGACACGGCGTCGCCCATGGACGCAGGCGGGTCGGAGGCGTACACCCGCGCGGCGCCCACCATCTCGGGGTTCACGGCCAGGAAGACGGGGCCCTGGTGATAGGGGCCCAGGATCGGCGCGCCGTCCAGCATCAGCACGTTGTGGTCGCTCGATCCGCCGCGCACGCTGATGCCGCCGCCCTGCTCCGAGACCGGCTGCACGTCCGGCGAGGCGGCGAGCGCGGCCGTCACCGGGTCCTCCATCG
The DNA here is from genome assembly GCA_028287185.1 of Gemmatimonadota bacterium. Lineage (GTDB taxonomy): Bacteria > Gemmatimonadota > Gemmatimonadetes > Longimicrobiales > Longimicrobiaceae > JAQBQD01. The sequence continues at coordinate 2,884 of JAQBQD010000146.1, forward strand.
CCAGCAGGGCGCCGCCGGGCGCCGCCGGGTGCATCGCCGCCGCGGCCACGCCGTCGCCCGCCGCGGGAAAG
>JAQBQD010000182.1 GCA_028287185.1 Gemmatimonadota bacterium
ATGACCTGCACGGCCAGGAGGGAATGTCCGCCCAGCTCGAAGAAGTGGTCGCGGCGCCCCACGCGCTCCACGCCCAGGACCTCGGCCCAGATGTCCGCCAGCGCCTGCTCCGTCTCGCCCGCGGGCGCCTCGTACGCCCGCGCCGCGAAGGCGTCGCCCTCGGGCGCCGGGAGCGCCTTGCGGTCGATCTTGCCGTTCGGAGTCAGCGGAAGCGCCTCCAGCCGGACGAAGGCCGCGGGCACCATGTACTCCGGGAGGGTGGCGGCCAGGTGCGCGCGCAGCACGTCCGCGCCGGCGGAGTCGTCGCCCACCACGTACGCCACCAGCCGCCGGTCGCCCGGCGCGTCCTCGCGCACCAGCACCACCGCCTCGCGCACGGCGGGGTGCTCCCGCAGCCGCGCCTCGATCTCCCCCGGCTCGATGCGGAAGCCGCGCACCTTCACCTGGTCGTCGATGCGGCCCAGGAACTCCAGCTCGCCCCGGGGCAGCCACCGCACCCGGTCGCCGGTGCGGTACAGCCGCGCGCCGGGCTCGCGGCCGAACGCGTCGGGAACGAAGCGCTCCGCCGTCAGCGCCGGACGGGCCAGGTAGCCGCGGGCCAGCTGCGCGCCGCCGGCGTACAGCTCGCCCGCCGCGCCCAACGGCACCGGCTGGCCGCGCTCGTCCAGCACGTACAGGCGCGTGTTGGCCACGGGCCGGCCCAGGGGAAGGCGGCCGTCCAGCGCCCCGGGCTGGCAGCGTGCCGCCGTGACCGCCAGGGTGGTTTCCGTGGGGCCGTACATGTGGTACAGCGCGGCGTGGGGCAGCCGCTCGTGAAAGCGCCGGGCCAGGGCGGGCGAAAGCACCTCGCCTCCGCACATCACGCGCGCCAGGTGCGTGCACTCGCCCAGGCGCGGGTGCTCCAGCAGCAGCTGCAGGAGCGAGGGGACCATGTGCACGGCCCCGATGCGCTCGCGCGCGATCGTTGCCACGAGCACGTCCGGGTCGCCGTGGCCCGCCGGGGCCAGCACCACTCGGGCGCCGGTCGTCAGGGGCCAGAAGATCTCCCGCACGGACACGTCGAAGCTCAGGGAGATGCGCTGCAGCAGCGCCTCGTGCGGGGCCAGGGCCCAGGTGTGCTGCGCCCACGCGAGCTGGCTGGCCAGGGCCCGGTGCGGCACACCGACCCCCTTGGGCATGCCCGTGGAGCCGGAGGTGTAGATGACGTACGCCAGGTGCTCCGGCGTGAGCGTTCCCCGCGCCGGGGGCGTGGCGGGCCGCCCGGCCCACGCCGGGGCCGGGGCGTCCAGCACCAGCACGGGAGCACCCGCGTGCGCCACCCGGTCCCGCAAGCGCGCCTGCGTGAGCACGGCGGCCGGCGCGCTGTCCGCCAGCATGTACGCCAGCCGCTCGGCGGGATACTCCGGATCCAGGGGCACGTAGGCGCCGCCGGCCTTGAGCACGGCCAGGAGGGCGACCAGGGCCTCCGGGCCGCGCTCCATGCAGACGGCCACCCGCGCGTCGGGCCCCACGCCCCGCGCGCGGAGCTCGTGCGCCAGGCGGTTGGCCTGTGCGTTCAGCGCCGCGTAGGTGAGCTCGCCGCCGTCGAACACCACCGCCGTCGCCCCGGGCGTGCATGCCGCCCGGGCCTCGATGAGCTCGTGGACGCAGGCGTCGCGCGGGTAGTCCGCCTCCGTGCGGTTCCACTCCTCCAGCACCCGCGCGCGCTCGTCCGCGGGAACGATGGCCAGCCGCTCCACGGGCCGGTGCTCGTCCGCCGCCATCTCCCCGAGCGCCCGCCGCAGGTAGCCCACCCACCGCTCCACCGACGCCCCGTCGAAGAGCGCGGCGGCGTACGCCACGCCACCCACGATGCGGCCGTCCACCTCGCGCAGCGAAAGGGCCAGGTCACGGGTGGCCTGCGCCTGCGACGGCGCCGACGCCGCCCCGTCCACCTCCAGCCCCGACAGCGACAGGCCGCCCCCCTGCGCCGCGTCCTGCCAGGCGAAGAGCACCTGGAAGAGGGGCGTGTGCGACAGGCTGCGGACGGGGTCCACCCGCTCCACCACCTGCTCGAAGGGGATGTCCTGGTGCTGCTGTGCCTGCAGGGCGCGCTCCTTCACCCGCTGCAGCAGCTCGGCCACCGTGGGGGTGCCCGAGAGGTCCACGCGCAGGGCCAGCGTGTTGACGAAGAAGCCGATGAGCCCCTCGATCTCCGGGCGTCCGCGCCCCGCGGTGGGGGTGCCGACGACGACGTCCGCCTGGCCCGACAGCCGGCCCAGCACGGCCGCCCAGCCGGCCAGCAGCGTCACGAAGAGCGTGGTCCCGTTGCGCCGCGACAGGGCCTTCAGCGCCGCGGTGAGCTCCGCGTCCAGCACCACGCCCACGTGCCCCGCCGCGGGGTCCATCTGCGCCGGGCGGGCGCGGTCGGCGGGGAGCTCCAGCAACTCGGGGGCATCGGCCAGGGTGCGCGTCCAGTACTCCGCCTGCGCCTGCAGCACGTCGCCCTCCACCCACCGCCGCTGCCACGCGGCGTAGTCCGCGTACTGGATCGGCAGCGCGGGGAGCGGATCGGGATCGCCGCGGCGGAACGCGTCGTACAGCGCCGCCAGCTCACGGGTGAGCACGCCCATGGACCACGCGTCGCTCACGATGTGGTGCATGGTGAGCAGCAGCACGTGCTCGTCCGGGCCCAGGCGGACGAGCCGCCCGCGGATCAGGGGCCCCCGCTCCAGGTGAAAGGGCGCGTGCACCTCGCCGGCTGCCACGCGGTCGAGCTCGGCCCGCGCGTCGGCCCGGCCCGCCAGGTCGTGCTCGAGGAGGTGGAATCCCACGTCCGCCGGCGCGATGCGCTGCTCGGGGATGCCGTCCACCTGCGCGAAGGTCGTCCGCAGCGCCTCGTGGCGGGCCACGATGCGGTCCAGCGCCCGCCCCAGCGCCGCGCGGTCCAGCTCGCCGCGCAGCCGGAGCGCGCGGTGGATGTGGTACGTGCTGCCCGCGTCCCGTAGCTGCGCCAGGAACCACAGCCGCTGCTGGGCGAACGACAGCGGCACCCGGCCGTCCCGCGGGGCGGGCTCGATGGGCGGAAGCTCCGAGCGGCGGCGGGCAAGGTCGCGCGCCCGCGCCATGCTGAGGAGCTCGCTCCGCTGCGCGAGCGTGAGGCGGGCCAGGGGTGCGTCGGCTTTCATGCGGTACGTTCCGTCCCGGAAAGGGTGGGGTGCGGCGCCACGGGCACGGGCGCCTGGTTCAGGTACAGGCCGTCCCCGCTCACGAGCCCGGCTCGCCGAGCAGTGCGGCCAGCTCGGCGATCTCGTCCGGATCGAACTGGGCGAGCTGGGCGTCGACGATCTCCTGCGCCAGGTCCTGGAGCACGGGCCGGGCGAAGACCTCCCCCAGCGGGAGCTCCACGCCCAGCGCCTGCCGCACCCGCGAGACCACCTGCACCGCCAGGAGCGAATGCCCGCCCAGGTCGAAGAAGTCGTCGCGCCGGCCCACGCGGTCCACGCGGAGCACCTCGGCCCAGATCGCGGCCAGCGCCTCCTCGGTCTCGTTGGCCGGCGGCTCGTACCCGGGGGACACGTAGGCCTCGCCCTCCGGTGCGGGCAGCGCCCCGCGGTCCAGCTTGCCGCTGGGCGTCAGCGGCAGCGCGGCCAGGCGCACGTACGCCGCCGGCACCATGTACTCCGGCAGGCGCTCGGCCAGGTACGCCCGCAGCGAATCCACCTCCACCGCCCCGTCCGCCGCGCAGTAGGCCACCAGGCGCCGGTCGCCGGGCACGTCCTCGCGGACCAGGACGACGGCTTCGCGCACACCGGCGTGCTCGCGCAGGCGGGCCTCGATCTCGCCCGGTTCCACGCGAAAGCCGCGCACCTTGACCTGGGCGTCGTCGCGGCCCACGAAGTCCAGCCGCCCGTCCGCCAGCCACCGCACCACGTCGCCCGTGCGGTACAGGCGCGCGCCCGGCTCCCCGCCGAAGGCGTCGGGGACGAAGCGCTCCGCCGTGAGCGCCGCGCGGCACAGGTACCCCCGCGCGACGGGGACGCCGCCCACGTACAGCTCCCCGGCCACGCCCACGGGCACCGGCTCGCCCGCCCCGTCCAGCACGTAGGCGCGGGCGTTGGGGCTGGGCCCGCCGATGGGCACGCCGGCGCGCCCCGGCTCCACGCGGCAGCGGGGCGAGGTCACGGCCGTCGCCGCCTCGGAAGGGCCGTACAGGTTGTGGAGCTCCACCCCGGGCAGGGCCGCGTGGAAGCGCTCCAGGAGCGCGCCCGGCAGCGCCTCGCCGCCGCAGAGCACCCGCCGCAGGCCGTGCAGGTTCTCCACCCCCGGCGCGTCCAGAAGCACCTGCAGCAGCGACGGCACCAGGTTGACGGTGGTGATCCCCTCGCGCCCGATCACCTCCAGCAGGTACGACGGATCGCGGTGCCCGCCCGCGCGGGCCACGACCACGCGCCCGCCGGCCATCAGCGGCAGCAGGATCTCGCGGACCGAGCCGTCGAAGCTGAGCGAGGTCTTGCAGAGCAGCGCGTCGCCGGGGCCGATCTCCCACGCCCGCCGGCCCCAGGCAAGGCGGTTCACCAGCGCGCGGTGCTGGTTCATCACCCCCTTCGGGCGGCCGGTGGAGCCGGAGGTGTAGATGACGTAGGCCAGGTGGTCCGGCGTCAGCGCGCCGCGCGCGGGGTCCGTTTCCGCCGCGCGCGCCCAGTCGTCTCCGTCGGCGTCGATGCGCACGCGTGGAACCCGCGACGCGGCAAAGAGCCCCGCCAGCGACCGCTGCGTGAGCAGCACGGCGGGCGCGGCGTCGGCCAGCATGTACTCCAATCGCTCCGCCGGGTACTCCGGGTCCAGCGGCACGTACGCGCCGCCGGCCTTGAGCACCGCCAGCACGCCCACCACCATCTCCGGGCTGCGCTCCACGCACAGCCCCACGCGCACGTCCGGCCCCACCCCCAGCGCATGGAGGTGGTGCGCCAGCCGGTTCGCGCGGGCGTTCAGCTCCGCGTAGGTGAGCGGCGCCCGCCCTTCCGCGACGAGCGCCGTCGCCCGCGGCGTGCGCTCCACCTGCCGTTCGAACAGCTCGTGCACGCAGGCGTCGGCCGGATATGGCGCGTCCGTCCCGTTCCACTCCTCCAGCACCCGCGACCGCTCGTCGGCGGAGAGCAGCGCCAGCCGCTCCACGGGCCGGCCCTCGTCCGCGGCCATCTCCCGCAGCACCCGCCGCAGGTAGCCCGTCCAGCGCTCCACCGTCTCCCGGTCGAAGAGCGACGTGGCGTACGTGATGCTGCCCACGATGCGGTCGCCCGCCTCGTGCAGGTTGAGCGACAGGTCGAACTTGGCCTGCACCGCACCGGAGGCCGTGCCCGCCCGGCCCACCCGCAGCCCCGGGAGCGACAGCCCGCCCGGCCGCGCCGCCTCCTGCCAGGTGAGCATCACCTGGAAGAGCGGGCCGTGCGACAGGCTGCGCGCGGGGTCGATCAATTCCACCACCTGCTCGAAGGGGATGTCCTGGTGGT
>JAQBQD010000206.1 GCA_028287185.1 Gemmatimonadota bacterium
TCCTCAGTCTTCTTGACCCGCTCCTCAAACCCTTCCGCGAAGCCCTCCTCCAACGCTTCTGTCCCAGAACAGGCAAGCGGAGCCGGGTTACCCCGACTCCGCTCTACCGAATCCGAATCGCTCTCGACTTCCTTCACCTCGCCACCGGCCCTCCATTCCTCGCCCTACGCCAAACTTCGGGATGACTCATGTCGTCCATCTCCGCCGCGCGCGGTCAGGACCGCGGCGCCGGGGGCGTGGAGTCCACCTGCGCGGCCGCCGCCGTCGGGGGCGCGGACGAGGGCGCCGGGTCGGGCTTCTCCACGTGCGAGCGGATGCGCCAGCCGCGGGGCGAGTGCTGCAGGATGAGCACGAAGGTGCCCGTCTCGGCGCCCACGGGGCCCGCATCCGGGTCCGTCTTGAAGACGTAGTGGCCCGCGTAGTAGGCCATGTCGCCGCTGGCGCTGAAGTCGACCATCTTCATCTCCAGGTCCTTGCGGCTGGGCAGCAGCCCCGCCAGCGCACGCTCCACGGCGCCCCTGCCGCTCGCGGAGACGCGGGCGTTCGCGGGAAAGTACACCGCGTCGTCGGTGTAGAGCGCCGCCAGGGTGTGGGTGTCGCTGCTCAGCCAGGCCGACTCCCACATCACCACCACCACGTCCACGGCGCGGTACGCCTCGGCCAGGTAGCTGCGGCGGAAGCCGCCGCCGTCGGAAGGCGATCCGCCCGGTATCTGCGCCGCGGCGGGGCCGCACACACAGGCGGCGAGCAGAAGGGCGGGCGCGATCGCGCGGGCAAGGAAGCGCATCAGAGGGAGGATGGTTTGCTTCGAGCAAGGAGCGCGCGTGGGCCCAGCGCCGGACGCGCAAGGCCCCAAAGCTCGCCGATGCCGCCCGTTCTGGCAACCCGCCGCGCCCGGGCGAGCGCCGCCGTGGAACACACCCGAGGCTGGGACGGGTCGGGGATGCATGAATCCGCGGCAACGACCACGCGAAGCCTTCCTGCGGAGGCTGGCTCCGTAAGGGATTGGGGTTCCGAGCTGCACGCACGTGGAGGCGGCGTGGCGAGGAGTTTCGCGCGGAACGGTGGGCGGATGGAAGCCGTTGGTTCCGGGACGACTTCAAGTCCGCGGAAACCGGATCCGAGGCTTGGGGGATGATCGGGGAGCGGTCCGAGGCTGGGAGGCGTGTCGCCGATCTCCGCCGACTGGTCTTGTCGTTCGATCGCGGGAGTCCGCTGCGGTCTCGGACGATGCTGCCGGCGTTGCGTCGAACCTACGCCAGGGTGGCCGCTTCCGCCTCGGGGTAGCCGGGCGGCCGAACGCCCTTGTCTCCCACGTTCAGCCGGATCAGCACCTCCAGCAGCTCGCGCGCGGTCTGCGGGGAGAGGGTGGGCGAGTGGGGCACCAGGAGCGGGTTGCGGATGTCGCCGATGCGCTCGCGGGCGGCGCGGGTCAGCATCAGGGGCTCGTCGGGGTCCAGCGCGGCCAGGCGGTCCGCCTCGCCGGCCAGGATCACGCGGATCTGGTCGGGGCGCTCCAGCGTCTCGTCGTACATGGCGCGGATGCGGTCGCCGAAGGCGGCGTCCACGGCCACCACCGTCACGTGCGTCTCGCGCAGGCGCCGCTGCACGGCCTCCACCACCTCGGCGTTCACCGTGAGCGTCACGGCGGGCGTGCCCACGTCCTCGGCCGCCTTGCGCACCATCCGCGCGTGGTAGACCGTGCTGACGGCCACGTCCACCTCGCGCAGGCGGTCCTGCACCCCGAAGAACTCCACGGACCGGTCGGGGCGGGGCAGGGGCACGGGCGAGACGTAGACCGGCACCGGCTCCAGCCCGAAGTGCTCGCGCAGCTCCGTGCAGTACGCCGTCATCTGGTCCACGTTGCTTTCCACGCAGGCGCAGCGCAGGCGGCGCGTGCTGGTGCAGCGGCGCAGCAGCTCGGGAAGGTCGAAGATGGGGATGTGGCGCTTCCATCCCTCCACCATCACCCCCGCCATCCAGCGCGCCGTCTCGGCCAGCAGCTCGCCCCCCAGCGCCTCCTGCGGGGCCACGTACACGCCGGAGCGCCCGCGCACCTGCACCAGCCCCTCCGCCTCCAGCGTTCGGTAGGCCTGGGCGATGACGCGGTGGTCCACGCCCATCTCCTTCCAGAGCGTGCGGATGCTGGGCAGGCGGTCGCCGGGGCGCAGGGAGCCCCGGTGCAGCGCGTTGAGGATACGGTCCCGAAGACGGTCGGTGAGCTGGTTTTCCTGATCCATCAGGCTCCCGCGGCAAGAAACGGCGGCTTTCCAGAATTCCGAATATAAGCGGTCGCTTCCCCGCGCCGCAAAGCCTGGCTTCCGGGGCGCCTTGCGGAGGCCCGCGGGCGGAGGTACCCTCAACCGGGAAACACGGCGTTCGGCCACCCCCGCGCCGGGGGTGGCTTGCTCCCTGCGTGCACCCGGCGCGGGCGGCGTGGACCGTCCACGCGGCCGCCCGCACCCGCCCCGCGCCTTCTCCCTCCGCGCCCGGCCCTCCGCACGCGGCGGGCGCACGGCGGCGGCCGATCCGCCCACCCGCGCCACCGCGCAATGAGGCTCGTCCCCTTCGTCGTCGTCGCCGTCCTGATCGCGCTCACCGCCCTGTACGTCGCCGCCGAGTTCGCGGCGGTGAGCGTCCGCCGCACCCGCATCCGCCAGCGCGCCGAGGCCGGCGACGCCCTGGCCGCCGTCCTCCTCCGCTTCATCTCCGACCCGCTGCGCCTGGACCGGTACATCTCGGCCAGCCAGATGGGGATCACCGTCACCAGCCTGCTGGTGGGCGCCTACGCGCAGAGCACCATCGCCGCCGACCTGGCGCCCGTGATGGCGCGCTGGGGCGTGGGCCCCTCGGCCGCGCACTCGGTGGCCACCATCGTGGTGCTGGCCGTGCTCACCATGCTGCAGATGGTGCTGAGCGAGCTGGTGCCCAAGTACCTGGCGCTCCAGAAGCCCACGGAGGTGGCCCTCTTCACGGTGCTCCCCGTGCAGTGGTCGCTCACCGCCTTCTCGTGGTTCCTCACCGTGCTGAACGGCAGTGCGGCCCTGGTGCTGCGGGCCTTCGGGATGGAGGCGGTGGGGCACGGCCACATCCACTCGCCCGAGGAGATCGACCTGCTGATCGCGGAAAGCCGGGACGGCGGCCTGCTGGAGCCCGACGAGCACCGCCGCCTGCGCCGTGCCCTGCAGCTGGGCATCCGCCCCGCGCGCCACCTGATGGTGCCCCGGCCGCAGATCTCCGCCATCGAGATCGACACCCCGGTGGAGGCGGTGAAGCGGAGGGTGGCCGAGAGCCCGTACACGCGCCTGCCCGTCTTCCGCGGCACCGTGGACAACATCGTGGGCGTGCTGCACACCCGCGACCTGTTCACCCGCCTGCTGGACCCGGCGCCGCTCCTTTCCATCGAGCCCCTGCTGCGTCCCATCCTGATGGTGCACGAGAGCGTCTCGGCCGACCGCCTGCTCACCATGATGCGCGAGAAGCGCAGCCACCAGGCCGTGGTGCTGGACGAGTTCGGCGGGGTCAGCGGGCTGGTGACGCTGGACGACGTGCTCACGGAGGTGATGGGCGAGTTCGGCGACGAGTTCAAGTCGGCCGACCCGCGCCCCGAGAAGCTGCCCGACGGCCGCGTGCGCCTGCCCGGCCAGCTGCGGCTGGACGAGGCGGAGCCTTGGATCGGCGCCTTCCTGGATGGCGACTCGGACACCGTGGGCGGCCGGGTGAGCGAGGCGCTGGGCCACCTGCCGCAGCCCGGCGAGGCGGTAACGGTGTGCGGCGTGCGGCTGGAGGTGGAGGCCGTGGCGGCGCACGCGGTGGCGTGGGTGGTGGCCACCCCGGTGAAGCCCGGGCGCGACGGCGACGGGGAGGACGGCGATGGATAGGCTCCTCCCGGTGGGCATCATCGCAGCGCTGGTGCTGCTGAACGCCCTGTTCGTGGCCGCCGAGTTCGCCATCGTGGGCGTGCCGCGGGTGTCGATGGAGCGCCGCGCCGCCGCCGGCGACGCCATGGCGCGGCGGGTGCTCGCCATCCTGCGCGACCGGAAGAAGCGCGACCGCTACATCGCCACCGCCCAGCTCGGCATCACCATGGCCAGCCTGGGCCTGGGGATGTACGGCGAGCACGTGCTGGCGGAGTGGATCGCCGGCGGGCTCGGGTGGATGCCCGAGTGGCGCTGGGTGACGGCGCACGCGGTGGCGATGGTGCTGGCCGTGGCGATCCTGACGTACTTCCACATCGTGCTGGGTGAGATGGTGCCCAAGTCCATCGCGCTGCAGCAGCCGGAGCGCACCGTGGCCTGGGTCACGCGGCCCGTGCTGTGGGTGCAGACGGCGGCGTTCGGGCTGATCGTGGTGCTCAACTGGCTGGGCAACGGCGTCCTGCGGCTCTTCGGGATCAACCGCCAGTTCGCCGGCGCCGAGCAGTTCCGCACTCCCGAGGAGCTGCGCTACATCGTGCGCGAGAGCCAGGCGGGCGGCATGCTGCGCCGCGAGTCGGCCGAGGTCGTGCAGGAGCTGCTGGACTTCGCGGACCTGACGGCGGGCGAGGTGATGGTGCCCCGCGTGCGGGTGGTGGGCATCCCCGTGGGCGCCACCTTCGCCGAGGCGTCGGCCGTCATCCGCGGCTCGCCGCACACGCGCTACCCCATCTACCGCGGCTCGCTGGACGACATCGTGGGGATGGTCCACATCAAGGACCTGTTCCGCCGCCTGCGCAACCAGCGCGCGGTGCACCTGAACGACGCCCGCCCCGTGCCCTACCTGCCCGAGACGGCCACCATCGAGGCGGTGCTGGCCGCCATGCGCGAGTCGCGCACGCAGCTCGCCGTGGTGATGGACGAGCACGGCGGCACGGCCGGCATCGTGACGGTGGAGGACCTGTTCGAGGAGGTCGTGGGCGAGATCGAGGAGAGCCCGGTGCACCGGCCGGAGATCTCCCGCGACCCGCAGGGCCGCCTGGTGGTGGCGGGCACGGTGCGCATCGAAGAGGTGGGCGAGGAGCTGGGGATGGTGCTGGAGCACGACGAGGTGGACTCGGTGAGCGGCCTGGTGCTGGCGCTGCTGGGCCGCCCCCCCGTGGTGGGCGACGCCGTCTCCTTCCACGGCGTGCGATTCGAGGTGGCGGCCGTGGAGGGACACGGCGTGGGCGAGTGCGTGGTCCACCCGCCGCCCCCGAAGCGCGGCACGGACGCGGAGGACGACGCTTCCGGGGAGGCGGCGTAGCGCCTTCGCTTTCACCCGAAGGCCGCAACGCGCGGCAGCCCTCGGCCGAGGCCGGCTTGGCGGCACGTTTCTTGTTTGCTCGCGCCACGTTCCGGCAGGGGCCGCGCCAGGCGTGCCCCGGGTCCGCCGGCGAACCTCACGGTCAGGAGCGGACAGGATGACGAAGCGGATCTTCGCGGTGCGTGGGCGGACGGGGGCGGGCGGGGCGGCCGCGCGCATCCTGCCCGCGGCGGCCCTGCTGCTGGGCCTGGGCACGCGGCCCGCGCGGGCGCAGGACCTTACCGTCTACGCCACGGCCGCGGCCGACGGCTACCACACCGACCTGGGCCTGGTGGGCGCCACCGCCCGCCCCGCCGGCAACGGCTTCAAGCCCCTGGTGAGCCTGCAGGTGTACGGGGTGCGCTACGAGACCGGCCTCGGTGCCCACAACACGGTCTACGCCGTGGTCCCGGGTGTGGGCGTGGGCTGGCGGAACGCGGTGGGCGGCGCCGAGGCCAAGGTGGGCTACAGCTTCCAGAGCGACCAGGGCGTCCCCTTCATTGAGGGCGTGGGCGGCCGCAGCGGCGTGACGGCGTCACTGCAGGGCAACTACTGGGGCGGCCCGGTGGAGCTGCAGGGCATCACCTCGTACGCGTTCCGCCCCGGCTACTCGTGGAACCAGGCACAGGCCAGCGTCCCGGTGTGGAAGGCCGCGTCCGGGGCGTCGCTGGGGGTGGGCGCCCAGGTGGTGTACGAGGGGAAAGTGGGAGGCAGCGGCACCTACCACACCTGGTCCGCCGGCCCCCTCGCCAAGTACAACACCGGCCACAGCAGCGCCGTCACCGCCAGCGCCGGCGTGAAGAAGCGCGACACCGCGAACGGTTCCACCTGGTACGCCAGCCTCGGCTTCGTCCGCTACGGCATCCCGCTGCGGATGCACCGGTAGCAGGGCTCCTCCCCCGCACGCAGGGGCCGGCAGAGTCGGTGGATGGACGAAGTGGCGCCGCGCGGATGGTTTCCGTGCGGCGCCGTCGCTTGGGCCCCACCCATGCCCTCTCGCGCGCGAGAGGGCATGGGTGTCTCACGAACCGACTCCCGCAGCGATGCCCGCCTCCACACGGCGCTGGCTCCGAAGGGGCTTCGGCCCGCGTTGCCGCGGATTCATCCGCCTGTCGCGCGAGATCCTCCGGTCACGACTCCCATCTCCCGCCGCCGACGCGGCCGTCCGCCGTGGATCGCTGGCCCCACCCGCCGCGGACGCATAGCTTGCACGCCTGAAGGGTCGAGATCCCGCCAACTCCCCCACCGCCCTCCGATATCGTGCATCCCATCCTGTCCGGCCCGCGCGCGTACCTCCGCGACGCGCGCGACGCGTTCACGCACGCGCCGCTGGAGGTGCTCATCGGCATCGCCGCCGCCGTCTCGTTCTCCCTCTCGCTTCGGCAGCACGCGCCGCAGCCGTGGACCTTCGTGGTCGCGGGCATCGGCCTGCCGGCGGTGTTCGGGCTCAGCGTGCTGCACGCGCGCGGGGTGATCGGCGGTCCCGCGCGCTGGCTGGCGTCGGGGGCGGTGCTCATCGCGGCGGGGCTGTACGCCACCTTCGTCTTCGAGCTCGACCGCGGGTCCGAGATGTGGCGGGCGTTCTGCCTGGCGGTGGCCTCGGTGATGGCCTTCTCGCTGGTGCCCCTGGCAGGCGCGCCGCGCGGCGACGACGGCGAGGCGCGGCGCCGGTTCTGGAGCTTCAACCTGGCCACGGCGGGGCGCGTGGCGGCGGTGGGGTTCTGGGGGATGGCGCTGTGGGCGGCGCTGGCGGGGGCGGTGTCGGCCGTGGTGTCGCTCTTCGGGCTGGGGAGCCCCGGCAACCTGTACGGCGACCTGTGGGGCGCGGTGGCCTTCGCGCTGGTGCCGTGGGTGATCGTGGGCGGCCTGCCCGAGCTGGCCGCGCGCATGGATGACGGCGGCCGCCCCGCGCCCCGCGCCGCGCGTCTCCTGGGCTCGTACCTGTACCTTCCCGTGCTGGCCGTCTACCTCGCCATCCTGGCCGCCTACACCCTGCGCATCGTCGCCACGGGCGAGTTCCCGCGCAACCTGCTGTCGCCGCTGGTGCTGTTCGCCGGCCTCTTCGGCTTTCTCGGCTCGCTGCTGCTGGAGCCGCTGGTGGACGATCCCGAGCACCCGGCTCTGTCCCGGCTGATCCGCTTCTTTCCCGCCGTCCTGCTGCCGCTGCTGCTGGCGCCGGTCTACGCCGTGTGGGTGCGCCGTGGGCAGTACGGCTGGACGGAGTTCCGCTACATCCGCCTGGCGCTGCTGCTCACGCTGCTGGGCCTGGCGGTCGCCGGCACGGTGCGCCTGGCGCGGCGCCGGCGCCCGCTGCTGGCGGCGGTTCCCGCGGCCCTGGGCGCGCTCTTCCTGCTGGCCGCGGTGGGTCCGTGGAGCGCCTCCGCCGTCTCGCGTCGCGACCAGGCGGGCCGGCTGCGCGATGCCCTGCGGCAGGCGGGCCTGTTGGAGGGCGACACCGTCCGTTCGGCCCTGCCGAAGCGCTCCGTTCCCCGCGCGCTCTACGACCGCATCGAGTCCGCGGCGGAGTACCTGCGCCGCGAGCATGGGCAGCAGGCGCTGGCGGCCGTCATCCCCGCGGCGGGCAAGCGCACGGGCGGCTTCGACGTGATGGCGCTGGTGCCCGCCACCACCTCCTGCGCGCACGACTACTCCACGCTCGTCACGGGCGAGCTTCCGGGTGGCGAAGGACTGCAGGGTGTGGCGGGTGGCACGCTGTACCACCTGCCGCTGCGCGCCGCCGCCGATGTCGCGCGCGACGCGGGGCCGCGGCTGGTACGGGGAGTGGGGAGCTCGGTGCTGGTCTCGCAGCGGAGCGCTGCCGGCACCTGGAGCGCGGCGGTGGACCTGGCGCCCATCGCGGCCCGTATCGTGAAGGCGGCGGCCGGCACCTGCTCGCCCTCGGCCACGCTGCAGGTCCTCACGCAGGCGGAGGCGCTGCACCCCCTGGTGGACGCGGCCGGGGGCGTCCGCGGACAGCTCGTGGTGACCCGCCTGAGCGCCGACCAGCGTTCGAGCGCCGCCGGGAAGCCGTCCGCGCCCCGGCTGCTGGACGTGGACGCCTGGGTGGTGCTGTCGAAGTGACGCCGGTTCAGTCGTCGGGCCTCGGCGCGAACGGTCGACTTCCGCCACGTGGGATCGAGCGCGCCATCGAAGGCCATCGACCCCATGCGCTTCCCGGGCTTCAACGCGATCGCAACGTTCGTCGCGGGGCCGACGCAACGGCTGGAGAGACGCGAGCACGATCCCGCTGATGAGTGGAGCGTCGGGCGCGCCGAGTGATGCCGAGGCTGAGCGCGGAGTGCTGTCGATCGAAGAGTGAGCTGAGAGAAGAGCGTGGGCCAAGATGGACACGGGCGCCGGGGCGAACTCCGCCCGGCGCCCGTCCTGGTTCTCCCCCGTCCCGGCCTCCGACGGTTGAGGTGCCATGATCACGGTGTGATCTGGAATGCCGCGTTGCCGGAGGACAGGTTGATCGTTCTACCGATGCGCACGATGCGCCTTCCGATCGCCCCACCGATGTCTACAGCGGCGAGCTTCGCGGTTGGTGGACGTGAAGCACAGAGTGATCTGCTGGCCGTCGAACGCGGCTCGCAGCCATCGGTGTCGATGCCCCAGGTACCGAAGCAACCTCGCTTCCACCTGCACTCCGCGGCCGACCCGCTCGTCGTGGATCGACCTGGTGGAGCCCTGGTTCGCGGCCCTGACGGAGAAGCAGATCCGCCGCGGCCCACGTCGCAGCACACGCGAGCTGGAGAACGCGATCCAGCGGTACGTCGAGGCGACCACGCATCTCCCAAACCGTTCGTCTGGACGAACACCGCGGATCAGATCTGCGCGGGCATCAGCCGATTCTGTGCGCCAACGTACGACTCAGGACGCTGGGGCGGCGCGGCGGCCCAGGCGGCCGAGTGAAGAGGATGGAAGCGTTGGCAGGGCCGGCCCTTGCGATATGGGCGGCCCTGGGCTGATCACCTCAGAACGGCACCTGGAAGGCGGACCCGCCCACCTTGAACGCCAGCGTTCCATCGGCCAGGAAGACGGGGCCGCCCCGGGGCCAGAACCGCGCTAGGTAGGTCGGCGAGGCATTGGGGCGAACGACGTACGACTGGCCGCCGCAGCGGTACGCGGTCGTTCCCGAGGCGTCGAGCGCCAGGAGCCCGCAACTGGTTCCCGACGCGACCTGCCGTGCCGTACCGGCCGGGCTGCGCACCCAGATCTGCGAGGCACCACCCGCGGCCGTCGGGATGTACGCAACCCAGCCCCCCGCGATTCGGTAGCCGGTGGAGGCCTGGGGCAGCGTCGTCGAAGTGGCGAGCAGCACCTCGGCTCCGGCATCGTAGAGCACGATCTGGCCCGAGCTCGCCAGCCCCTGGCGCTTCAGGTACACGATGCTCGTACCATCGGTCACGGGCGCGTTGAACGTCGAGTCCGAGGTATGCGCCGCGATCAGGGTCGCGGCACCGTTCCGGTACCGGTAGATGTCGTACGCAGGGGTGTCGTACACGACATCACCGTTCGGCCCCGCCGTCCCGCCGAGGACCGGGCCGAGCGTCACGTCGGCTCCGGTTTCGAGGTCGCGGCGATGGAGGTTCCGTGACGGCAGGTTGAAGGTGACGTAGACGGCCCACGTGCCGGAGACCTGCAGCTGCGCAGAGCTGCTCGCGGGCGCCGTCGGGTCGAGCACCCCGTCGCGCCACTCGTGCACCGCATCGACGCCGTTGATCCCCTCCTCGAAGATCGCGCCGTGGGGACCCAGCGCCGCGATCTGTACCGCGTGTCCCGCCGCGCCCGTCCACAGCGTGGTGCTCGTGCCCGAGGCACGGGTGAGCACCTTGAGCGATTCCACGCCTCCCGTCGAATCGCTGTAGAGCACGCGGTCGGTGGACACGTCGTGAACCCGGCCCTGCGTGAAGGCGATACGCGTCCATCCCGTGACGGCGTTCTCCACCTGAATCCGCACGGAGGCGCTTCCTCGCTGCCCGCGGGTGTCCGTTCCCACGACCTGGAGCAGGACCGGCCTCCCGTCGAGGATCGGATCGAGCGTCAGCGTCTGGTCGAAGTGGCTGCCGCCCGCCGCGAGCTGATGGTAGGAGTCATCGTCGAAGTAATAGCCGAAGACCGCCGTCGAAGCGCAGCCCGCGGGATCGTCGTCCGTGCAGGAGGCGGTCACGCGAACCTGGAGCGGGACGACCTCGTACGGGAGAGGCGCGGAGATGGCGACGGTCGGCGCCGCGTCGAAGTAGAAGCGCACCACGGTGAGGTGCGTCGCTCCGTCCGGGTCGGTCGACGTGAAGGTCATCTCCTTGGCGCCCCTGGCGAGTCCCGCCAGCACCAGGTTCCCGGTCCAGGTGCTCCCGGAGCGGAGCAGGCTCACCGTACGCCCCTCGACGGTGGCGGTGATGGTGGCCGGCTGCGTCGCCGGGGACGTGTGCACCCGCACGTGCGCGGTGTCGCCCGCGAAGCCGCCTACGGAGGGCGAGTCCACGACGGTGCTGGCGAAGTTCGCCGTGGCCGAGATGACGAGGGGCCCCAGGGAGGCCGTTCTCGCCTCCACCTTCTGCATGCCGACGAGCGGACCGAGCGTCCACGTCGTCCGCGCGTTGCCCGCGGTGTCCGGCAGGGAGGTAGGCGGCGTCACCGTCCCCCCGCCGTCCGTCACCGTCCACTGCACCGTCTCCGTGACGGCGGGGTTCCCGTACAGGTCGTGGACGCGCACCAGCAGCGGCACCGGCAGCGTGGACCCCACCTTGCCCGTCTGGTCAAAGCCCTCGCCGATGGTGAAGTACACGGCGGGCCCCGCGGTGCCGGTTGCGGTGAACGACACCGTCTGGCCGGTGCCCACGACGCCGGCACTGGCGGTTTGAGGCCCGGTGTGACGGCCCAGCAGCCACGAAGCCTTCGCGACGCCGTTCGCATCCGTCGGCGAGGTGGCGGGCACCAGCGAGGCGCCGTCGCTGGTGGTGGACCACTGGATGGTCGCACCGCAAAGCGGAACGCCTCCCGGGGTGGTGAGCCGCACCGCGAGCGAGTCAGCGAGCGGGCGGCCGACCACGCCCGTCTGGTTGTCGCCGGAGAGCTTCGCGAAGGTGCCGCTCACCGTGGCGGTGGCCGCGAAGGTGGCGGGCGCCAGCGAGCCGAAGGTGGCGGCAAGCGTCTGCGCCGAGTCCAGCCGCGTCCCCAGCGTCCACTGTGCCCGCGCGATCCCGGACGAGTCGGTGGCACGCGTGGCCGGACTCACGCTCCCGCCCCCTCCCGTGACCGCGAATCCGACGGCCTGGCCCGAGACGACGTTGCCGTATCGGTCCGCCAGCTTCACCGCCAGCGAGTCGGCGAGCGCGGCTCCCGCGGCGCCGGTCTGTGCATCCCCGCCCACCTTGGCGAGCGACGCGGGGGCATCCGGCCGGCCGACGGCGCGGAAGGTGGCGAAGACGAGCGGCGCGCCGGTCGACGGATCCACGGCGCGCACCTCCACCCGCTGCGTGTCGCGCGCGACGGTGCCCAGGGTCCAGCGCTCCTGTGCCTGGCCCGCATCGTTGGTCTGGGCCGCACCCGCGAAGACGGCGCCGTTGCCGGCCGTGACCCGGAAGTTCACCACCTGTCCCTTCACCGGCTTTCCCTGGTCGTCCGTCACCTTCACCACCAGCGGCGACGACAGCTCGGCACCGACCACGCCGGACTGCAGGTCGCCCGATACGATGTCCAGGTGCGCGGGCGTGCCTGTGGGCGTGGGGCCGGAGGGCGAGTCGCACGAGGCGGCCGCGAAGGCGAACGCCAGCGCCGCGAGCAGCCGGAATCGCGAGATCGACATGGTTTGGACCGATGCAGGGGAGGGGGAGAGCGAGGCGGGCCGGGAAGCATTCTCCATCCTGAAGGTCGCATTTTCCGAACTCGGTAACAAGCGGTCGGTCGGAACCGGCCGTCTCGATTTGCGGTCCCGCATCCGCTCCGCCGTACGAACGCCAGGCGTTTCCTCGGATTCGTCTCTGCGCGCGTTCGCGGCGGAGGGCGGGCGGCTTTCGGAACCGGCCTTCCGCGGCGCGTCCGGATCCAGCCGCCGGAACCCGGCTCCGGACGTGTCGGAGCGCGGTGCCCGGCTTGACGCATCCCCGCCCGACCGGCAGAATTCCCCGATGCGAACCGACCTGGAGACCGGACCGGAGGCGGAGCTTCTCGAGCGCTTCCGTGCCGGCCGGCGCGTGGCCCTGGCCCGCGCGATATCGATGGTGGAGGACGGGAGGCCCGGCTTCGAGACCATCCTGCACGCACTGCATCCGCAGGTGGGCCGCGCCCAGCGCATCGGCCTCACGGGGCCCCCGGGCGCCGGCAAGAGCACGCTCACCGCGCGTCTGGCGCAGGCGTACCGCGACCGCGACGAGCGCGTGGGCATCGTGGCCGTCGATCCCACCTCGCCGTTCACCGGAGGCGCGCTGCTCGGCGACCGCATCCGCATGAACGGCATCTCCACCGACCCCGGCGTCTTCATCCGCTCGATGGCGACGCGCGGGGCGCTGGGCGGGCTCGCCACCACCAGCAAGGAGGTGGCGGACGTCATCGACGCCTACGGCTTCGAGCGCATCATCATGGAGACCGTGGGCGTGGGGCAGAGCGAGCTGGAGATCGCCGGCACCGCGGACACCAGCGTCGTGGTCCTCGTGCCCGAGTCGGGCGACTCCATCCAGGCCATGAAGGCGGGGCTGATGGAGATCGCGGACGTGTTCGTCATCAACAAGGCCGACCGTCCCGGCGCCGACCGGCTGGCGCAGGAGATCGAGGTGATGCTGCACATGCGCCTGGGCGAGGCCGCTCCGGCGGCGGCCGGGCACCACGGCGTGAACCTGAAAGGGCTGGGCAAGGCCGCGCGCCAGCGCACCCGCGCCGCGGCGCAGGAGCAGGGCGGCTGGTCCATCCCCGTGGTGAAGACGGTGGCCCAGAACGGCGAGGGGCTGGACGAGCTGCTCCGAACCCTGGACCGCCATCACGGGTACTTGCAGGACACCGGAGAGTTGTCCATCCGCCGCCGGCGCCGGCTGGCCGAGCGCGTGCGCGCCGTGGTGGAGCGCCGCCTGCAGCGGATGGCCTGGGCGCAGGGGCGCGGGGCGGAGATCCTGGAAGAGTCGCTGCCGGGCGTGGAGCGCGGCGACGAGTCGCCGTACGCCGTCGCGGAGCGGATCGTGCGCGAGGTAGCCGGCCGGGCGGACTGACGCCGCGGCCTCACCCAAAGGACACACCGAGATGAGCGTAATCGAGCCCGACACGGCACCCGCCGAGCTGCTGGAGCGGATCGCGGAGAAGGAGCGCGAGCTGGAATCGCTGCGCGGCTCCCTGGCCGACTGGCAGGGCAGGTACGCGCGCACGCCCAAGCGCGACCCCACCCGCGGCGACCCCGAGCGCGGCGCCGACCCGGCGGACGACGGGCCGTTCACCAGCGTGTCCGGCCACGAGGTGAGGGCGCTGTACACGCCCCTCGACCGGCCCGAGCCCTCCGCGGGCGAGGCCGAATACTACAACGAGAAGGTGGGCGCGCCGGGCGAGTACCCGTTCACGCGCGGGCCCTACGGCTCCATGTACCGCACCCGCCTCTGGACCATGCGCCAGTTCGCGGGCTTCGGCACGGCCGAGGAGACCAACCAGCGCTACCACTTCCTGCTGGAGCGGGGGCAGACGGGCCTTTCCGTGGCGTTCGACTTCCCCACGCTCATGGGATACGACTCGGACCACCCTCGCTCGCTGGGCGAGGTGGGCAAGTGCGGGGTCGCCATCTCGTCGCTGGACGACATGGAGACGCTGTTCGACGGCATCCCGCTGGACCAGGTGTCCGTGTCGATGACCATCAACGGCCCGGCCATCATCCTGTTCTGCTTCTACATGATCGCCGCCGAGAAGCAGGGCGTGCCGTTCCACAAGCTGCGCGGCACGGTGCAGAACGACATCCTCAAGGAGTACCAGGCGCAGCACGCGTGGGTGTATCCGCCCGAGCCCGCGCTGCGGCTGGTGATCGACATGTTCGAGTGGGCGGCGGGGAACGCGCCCAAGTACAACCCCGTCTCCATCTCGGGCTACCACATCCGCGAGGCGGGATCGACCGCGGCCCAGGAGCTGGCGTACACGCTGCGCAACGGCTTCGAGTACGTGGAGCGCGGCATCGCCCGCGGGCTGGACGTGGACGACTTCGCGCCGCGCCTGTCGTTCTTCTGGGACGTGCACAACGACTTCTTCGAGGAGATCGCCAAGTTCCGCGCCGCCCGCCGGATGTGGGCACGTCTCATGAAAGATCGCTATGGCGCCAAGGATCCCAAGAGCTGGATGCTTCGGACGCACGCGCAGACGGCCGGCGTCTCACTCACCGCACAGCAGCCCTACAACAATATCGTCCGTGTCGCCATTCAGGCGTTAGCGGCCGTCATGGGAGGCACTCAGTCGCTTCACACGAACTCCATGGATGAGACCCTCGCATTGCCTACCGACGAATCCGTGATGATCGCTTTACGCACGCAGCAAGTGATCGCCGAAGAAAGCGGCGTCACCAACGTCGTCGATCCGTTCGGTGGCTCCTACTTCATGGAAGCTCTCACCAACAAAGTCGAGCGCGAAGCCCTGGATTACATCCGTCGCATCGATGAGATGGGCGGGATCGTGAAAGCGATCGAGAACGGATTTCCGCAAGCGGAGATCGGCAACAGCGCCTACCACTTTCAACGTCAGCTCGAGAGCAAAGACAAGGTCATGGTCGGCGTTAACAAGTACCAGGCTGAAGAGAGCGCCCGCAAGATGGACACGCTCTACATTGATCGCAGCGTCGAGAAGCGTCAGATCGACAAACTCACGGAACTCAAGCGCACGCGCGATGCCAAAGCTCATGCCGCTGGCCTTCAAGGCGTCAAAACCGCCGCAGAAAATGGCCAGAATCTGATGGAACCGATCATCACTGCCGTCAAGGCGTACGCAACACTTCAGGAAGTCTGCGACACGCTACGGGGCATCTTCGGAGTTTATCGCGATACAGGGAGCTTTTAAAAATGCCGACCACCAATAACAGCAAGATCCGCGTTCTCGTCGCAAAACCCGGTCTTGACGGCCACGATCGCGGCGCCAAAGTCATCGCGCGTGCCCTGCGTGACGCCGGGTTTGAAGTGATCTACACCGGCCTTCATCAGACTCCTGAGATGGTTGTGAATGCGGCGATCGAAGAAGATGTCCAGGTCGTCGGCCTGAGCATCCTTTCGGGCGCGCATAATGCGCTCGTACCGGAGATCATCGACGGTGTGAAGAAGGCCGGTTTGAAGGACGCTTTGTTTATCGTGG
>JAQBQD010000212.1 GCA_028287185.1 Gemmatimonadota bacterium
CGTCGCCGGTGCGCGCCGGCGGTGTGGGCGCGGGGCGGGCCTCGGCGTGCGCGTCGCGGGGCGCGTGGGGGTCGTGACGGTGGGGCATGTGGGTCCGGCTGCGTGGGTTGGAAACCTGGACGGCCGCCGGGGCATGGGGCGGCGCTCGGGGCCGCGTAACAGCATGCGCGGTGCCACGCCCGCCCGCGTGTGCCGGGGGACGTCGCCGCGCGCGGTCGTACTCCGTCCGCAAACGCGGAGAGACGATCCAACGGCGATGCGCCATCTCCCTTCCGGCCTTCCACCGTATCGTCGGCATCGATCGTCGACCGGCGAGGTCCGTGTCCCACCGTGCAGGGACGCAGGGGCGCCTCCGAACCACGGACGACGTGTCCGCGAAACGGCTGGATCGGCTGAGCCGGCTTCCGGGTGAGATCCGTCCCCGGTGGATCTTGAGACAGCGATTCGGCCACGAGCGCGACGTGCTTGACGAGCCCGTGGGAGCCCATGGATAATGCAGGCGTTCTCTGAACAAATCGTAACGGCGGCGGATGCTCCGCCCTGGGGGCCGGGCCGCTAGATTGCGCGCATCTCTCTGGACACCCTCCGTTCCGTTCGCCCGGCCGCCGCATGCCCATCTTCACCGATTCTCGGGGCCAGTGCCCACGCTGCCAGGCCCACGCCGGGCGCGAGCGCATGCCGCTGCTGCTGCGCCTGCTGCGCATCCGGTATCCGCAGGCGAGCTGGCGCCGCTGCCGGAGCTGCGGCTGGCGCGGCCTGCGCCGGGCCGGCACGCGCCTGCACCGGTAGCTGCCGGTCACTCCCCGTCGGAGCGCCAATCGCGAGGAACACCGGCGGCGAGTGCGAAGTCGAGGAAACGAGCGGGGCCGCCACTGTCCGGCGGCCCCGCTCCTCGTAGCCGATCGATCCGTCGACCCACTGGCATCCGACGGTCAGGCCGACCGCGCCTCATCGCGAACCAGCGCCTTCCTCAGCCACGCGGCGACCCAGTCGGACGAGCCGGGGGGCAGGATGTGGCCGGCGTCGTACCAGCGGATCTCCTTGGGCTCGCCGGCGGCGGCGAACAGGCGCTCGGCCTGGTCGGGCCGCACGGTGCGGTCCTGGCGCCCGTGCACCATCAGCAGCGGGCGGCCGGCGAGCTTGCGGACGGCGCGCACCGGGTCGGCCACGCCGCGCGCCACGGCGGCCAGCGGCGTCCCGCGCGGAAGGTCGCCGCCGGCGGCCAGCACCACGGCGCGGATGGCGGGGTCGTCGGCCGCGAGCTGCACCGCCAGGTACGATCCCAGCGAGTATCCCAGCACCGCCGTGCAGTCCGCCCGAACCTCGGCCCGCGCGCGCAGGAACCGGGCGGCCAGCGCCGTCTCCTCCCGCGCCTGGCGCCACAGCGAGAACATGGTGAGGGGATGCCGGGCCGCCTGGGCCTGCACCGGGTCTTGCCGCGTGCCGTGCAGGGGCAGATCCACCGCCAGGCTGGCGATGCCGTGCGCCAGCAGCGCCGGGCCCAGCGTGTCCGCCAGGTGCTCCTTGCGCGACGAGTAGCCGTGCAGCAGCAGCACGCCGGGCCCGGGATCGCGGCGGTCCGGCAGCAGCAGGGTGGCAGGGATGGCCGCGTCCGCGTCGCCCGCGTGGAACTCCAGGCTCACCCGGCGCCCGCCCCGCACGGCCGCCTCGCCGCGCACGTGCTGGAAGATCTGCTTCTTCGGGGTCGTCATGCCCGCACCCCGCGGCAAGAACGCTGCCGCGCACGCGCCACCCTTCCAACCGGTGGGGAGCCGGCGCCGTGCCGATTGCCTGGGCGCGCGCGTCCGGGTATGATCCAGCCCTCGCGCACCGACCGCGCCGCCGGGCCGTCCGCGCCCGTATCGACCGTCGATAGACCGGCCGCATGCGGCGCACGCACCTTTCGCCCAACCCGCAGAGCCCCACGATGCGCAGAATCGCGCCGGCCGCCGCGCTGATCGCCCTGCTCGCCGCCTGCAATGGCGCCTCCGACGTGCCCCAGGGCCCCGACACCACCGGCCAGTGGACGGGCACCACCGGCGCCGCCGCACCGTCCCTGACCTTCGCCTTCGGGCTGCAGGACGACGGGAGCACGCTGACGGGCACGGGCAAGGTGAAGGGCCCCGGCGACTCCACCGCGGTCACCGTGAGCGGCACCAAGCGCTTCCGCACGGTCACGCTGGACTTCGACGCGCCTGGGTTCACGCGCCTCAGCTTCAGCGGCGCCCTCTCCGCCGCCGCCGACTCCGCGACGGGCACGCTGTCCGGATCGGGAGTGTCCGGCGCCATCGTGCTCCGCCGCACGCCGTAGCGCCGCGTCCTCCGCCCCGCATCGCGGACGACCGCCATCTCTGCCGTCCGTCGACGTCCGCGAGGTGGCATCGCATCCGCCGCCGTCCGCACCTTCAAGGACGGCGGCGTTTTCGCGACGGGCAGTCGCCACGCCGACCCTTTCGGCCGGCCGATCCCGGCCGCTTCCGCTGGGTCCGCCAATCCTCCGACGCGGTCGCTTGACCCGCACGGACGAGCGCGTCGCAGTTAAGACGGCACCGCTAGGCTCGCGGCCGGGAACCTACGCGGCGCTGGGGAGTTCCACACGAGCGGGCGCCGGGAGGATGCCGCCGGCGCCGAGACCGGCGGCCCTCGCGGGGCCGGAGCGCCAGCCGAACCACGCCAGACACACGAGAACCGACGATGACGAAGAACGCCTTGGCGGGCATGCTGGCCGCCTTCGGGCTGGCCGCCGCGGCTCCGGCCGTCCACGCGCAGACGCTCATCCCGCTGTCGGCCGAGGTGCGGCTGGACGCGGGCATCCCCACCGGCGGCTCGCGGCAGGACTTCGACACCGGCGTGGGCTTCGCCGGCAACCTGGGGCTCACCCTGACGCCGCGCTTCCAGGTGTACGGCGGATACAGCACCCAGCGCTTCAACAACAAGATCGGCGGCGGGCACGGCACCGACGAGGGCTTCGACGTGGGCGGCAAGGCGTTCGTGGGCACCGGGGGCGGCGTCACCAACACGTACGTGCAGTTCGGCGCGCTCTTCCACCACGGCAGCACGGGCCTGGAAGGCGGCCTGGGATGGCAGTACGGCCTGGGCAGCGGCCTGTCGCTGAATCCCTCCGTACGCTACCGCAGCATCGAGGGCCTGCACTACGTCACCGCCGGCGTCGGCGTGGAGCTGAAGCTGTGAGGGCTTGACCTGCTCGATCGATGATGATCCGCGGGGCCGCATCCATCCAGGTGCGGCCCCGCCGCCGTTTGTCGTTCGATCGCTTCGCCGGGCCGCGCGTCGCCCGATCCACATCCCTCGACCTGCCGTGCCGTCGATCGCACCTGTCCTCCTCGTGAGGTGCATTCGGGCGATGCACTTCTGTCGGCGGCCGTGTGGAGTTACTCTGTGCGCGCCTCTGCCTCGCTCGATTCCACGTTCTCCATCCGCCGTCTCCTCCTCCTCCGATCGATCCGTGACCTCCACCGACACCCCGCCGTCCATCGACACCGATCCACGCCGCTGGCGGATGCTGGCGCTGCTCGCGGCGGCGGAGCTGATGGGGATGTCGCTGTGGTTCACGGCCAGCGCCGTGTCGCCGCGGCTGGAGGCGCTGTGGGGGCTCACGCCGGCGCAGGCGGGCTGGCTGACGGGCGCGGTGCAGCTGGGGTTCGTGGCCGGCACGGCGGCGGCGGCCCTGCTGAACCTGGCGGACGTGGTGCCGGCCCGCGCCTACTTCGGCGTGAGCGCGCTGCTCGCGGCGGCGGCGAACGCGGGGCTGGTGCTGGCCGGCGGATACGGCCCGGCGCTGGCGCTGCGCTTCCTCACGGGCCTGTTCCTGGCAGGCGTCTACCCGCCCGCCATGAAGATGGTGGCCACCTGGTTCCGCTCCGCGCGGGGCCTGGCGATCGGCACCGTGGTCGGCGCGCTGACGGTGGGCAAGGCGCTGCCCTACCTGCTGCGCGCCGCGCCCGGGCTGCCGTGGCAGGGCGTGGTGCTGGCGGCCTCCGCGGGCGCGGTGGTCGCCGCGGCGCTGGTGGCCGCGGGCTACCGCGACGGCCCGTTCCCCTTCGCGCGCCGGCCGTTCTCGTGGACGCTCCTGGGCGGCGTCGTCCGCGACCGCCGCACGCGGCTGGCGATCGCGGGGTACCTGGGGCACATGTGGGAGCTGTACGCCATGTGGACCTTCACCGCCGCCTACTTCGCGGACTTCTACGCTGCGCGCGGGGCTTCGGCGGCGCAGGCGGCGGCGTGGTCGGGGGTGGTGGGGTTCGCGGTGATCGCGGCGGGCGGCGCGGGGTCGGTGCTGGCGGGACGCTGGGCCGACCGCCTCGGACGGGCGCGCGTGACCCTCTGGGCGATGGCCGCGAGCGGCGCCTGCGCGCTGGCGATGGGGTGGCTGCTGCACGCGCCGGCGCTGCTGGCCGTGCCCGTGGCGCTGGCGTGGGGCTTCGCCGTGGTGGCGGACAGCGCCCAGTTCAGCGCCATCGTCACCGAGGTGGCGCCCGAGCACGCGGTGGGCACCGCGCTCACGCTGCAGACGGCGCTCGGCTTCCTGCTCACCTCCGTCACCATCGCCGCCGTCCCGCCGCTGCGCGCCATGGGAGGGTGGCCGCTGGCGTTCGGCGTGCTCGCCATCGGCCCCGCGCTGGGAATCGCCGCGATGCGCCGGCTGGGCGCGGTGGCCGCGCTTTCGGACGGCAGGCGCTGAGCCCAACCCGGGCGTGGACGGCCGAGCTTCGAACGCGGCCCGCGCGATCCGCAGGCCGGAGCGCGCGCCATTGTTCCTCGTCGCGCAGATTGTTCCGTGGATCAAGGAGCAATGCAGGCGGAAGGGAACGACGCCAACGCGTCCGATCCCCCACGAAAGCCCGTCGCGGCGTGGGGGATCGTGGTGGGCGATGCGCGTATGTCGACGCCGTCCCGCGCCCGCGGCGTTCGATGCAGCCGCACTGTCGCTACACGAAGTCCCACTGCACGAAGCCGAACGAGTCCAGGTTGACGCGGGGGTCGCTGAGGAGCAGGGCGGTGTGCAGCCAGTCCACCTGCAGCTCCTTCACCTCGTCGCCGTCGCGGGCGGCGCGCTTGGTCTGGAGAAAGGCGTACTCGTCGCCGCGCCAGGCGTAGACGTCCCAGCATCCCCCGTAGCGCTTCTTGCTGCGGGCGGCGATGCGGGCCAGCATGCGGCGCGGCTCCTCCTCCTCGATGTTGCGCGTGCGCTGCTCGTCGCGCGGCACGTCGTCCCACCGCGTCAGGTACTTCCACACCTCGCCCTTGGCGCCCTGGGTGTTCACCCAGCGGCCGCTCCAGCCCTGCTTCTCCAGCAGCCGCAGCACCGCCAACTCCGCGAACAGGTGCTCGCCGTCCAGCTCGATCATCGCGGACGACTTCTTTCCCAGGTCGTCCGCGAAGGGCGCGCCTTCCCACCTCGGCAGCCGCAGCGTGACCGCCGGGATGCCCACGATGGTCTTGCCGCTCATCATGTGGAGCTGCCGTTTGAGCGGCACGCGGCCGTCCATGCCCTCGGCGTACGGAGCCAGCGCGTCCATCCAGGACGGGCGCGGAGCGGCGATCGGATCGGTCAAGCGGCACCTGGGTGATGAGGCGGTGGATGAGATCGACTGCATGATAGCGCCGCCGTACGGTACGCGGGAAGAAGCGCGCCCGGCGCACGGACTCCCGCGTCGGGCCGCGCGGACCCCCTTCGATCCGCACCGAATGGGTCAGGGATACGCATCTGGCTCTCTGGCATCCTCGCCGGCTGCTTCGGAGGGGCGCGGAATCATGCCTGGACGCCGGCTGTCCGCCTCCGTTCCGGGTGGTCGGCATCCGTCGGTGGACCGGCTGCCTGCGCGGCTGCCGCACACGCACGCAGCGACGGCCCGGTCTCGGGAGCAGGTTGGCGCGGTGGATGATCTTCCGCGCCACAAGTGTGTATCAAGCAACGAGTTCCGCCCCGTGTGCGCGGACCTGCGCCGCCCTCTCTCCGTGCTCCCGTGGCTCCACTTCGCCGACACTTGCGCCGGATCGTACCGGTTGCCGTCGCGGCCTCGCTCGCCGGCGCCGGCGCGGTGCGCGCGCAGCACGAGCTCCGGCCCCCTCCGCTGGTGCTGCGCGGGCGCGTGGCGGCGGCGGACGGCTCGCCCGTGGCCGGCGTGCGCGTGTGGGTGCGGTCGGGCACGTTCGCGGACTCGGCGGACGTGGACCCGGCCGGGGCCTACGCGTTCCCGCTGCAGGCCGGCGGGCGCGACTCGGTGGAGGTGCGAGTGGGGTCGGCGGATACCGCACGGGCGGCGTTCCTGCCGGCGTACGGGCGGGTGGATCGCGCCGAGCTGCTGTTCGACGTGGGATTCGTGCTGGTGCCGCGGCGCTGGACGGTCCGCGCGGGGCCGTATGCCGGACAGGTGGTGGAGATGGACCTGCCGCGGGCGTTCCGCCCGTCGTGCCGGGCCTGCTCCAGCTTCTTCCGCTTCCGCGGAGGGCGCACGGCGGCGACGCGCGGGCGGGTGCTTTCGTGGCCGGCGCAGCGTTTTCCGCTGCGCGTGGCGTTCGACCGCGACCGGCAGGGCGGGCCGCAGCTCACGGCGCGCGACTCGGCGGCGTTCTGGCGGGCGGCGCGGGCGATGGAGGACGCGGTGGGCGCGGAGCTCTTCCGCCCGTCGTCCTACGCGGACGCGCTGCCCCGCGAGGGCGCGGCGGACGACGTGGTGCTGGTGCGCGCCGATCCCGCGCTGCGCGAGGCGGGGCTCACCACCGTCATCTCCGGCGCCGCGGGCATCACCTACGGCGCCGTGCGCGTGCAGCGGGCGTCCGTCCTGTCCGAAGAGGCCGGCGGGCGGCTGGTCGCGCACGAGCTGCTGCACGCCATCGGCATCGGCCACACCTGCAGCTGGCGCTCGGTGATGTCCGAGGCGGACGCCTGCCCCGGCCTGCGGGCGGACGCGCCGACGCCCGAGGACGTGGCGTACGTGCAGATGCTCCTCCGGGTGCTCGCCCTGCAGCGCGATCCCGCGCTTCGCTGGGGCATCGAGGCGGCGCTGGACGCGGCGGGCATCGCGCGGCCGGACGACCCCGTGGTGGGGCCGCAGGCCGCGCGGGATTCCGCCGGTGCGCCTGGATCGACCGTCTCTCTCCTGCCCCGTCTCCGCTGACCGGATCTCCGCCGGTCATCCCGTCGGATCCCGTCCGGTCGTCCGATGCCGAGGGTCGAGGGATGATCGCGTGGATGGACGGCGGGGTTCGGCCGGGCCGCGACGCCCGCGGGTGGGAAACCCGGGGCTGCCATAGGAGAAATGGTCCGCCTTCGCGGACTCGGCGCGGTGAACGAACACCGGTGTGGGTGATAGTGGACAAAATGGACAAGCGAAAGATCACCGGCGGGTGACCATCGTCGGGATCCACGAGGGTGCCCCGCCGCGGTCATCTCGGGCGATCCGCGGTCCTCGGCCCGGG
This sequence comes from Gemmatimonadota bacterium, assembly GCA_028287185.1. Taxonomy (GTDB): domain Bacteria; phylum Gemmatimonadota; class Gemmatimonadetes; order Longimicrobiales; family Longimicrobiaceae; genus JAQBQD01. The sequence goes on from JAQBQD010000212.1 coordinate 7,444, forward strand.
CCGAATCCGCGTTTCGAGACGGCTCACCGATTTCGGCTTGTCCTACCTCGATAGCCCCCCGTCCACATCGCGTACCGAGCCGTGCAGGAAGGCGGCCCGGTCAGCGGACCGCGGATCGTCCGATCACCTCGCGTTCCGGCCGTCCCGCATCCCGGCTCCGGGGTGAGGGCGAGCCGCACCCCGATCCCGCCGGAATCGGACCGCGAACCGGGGAGGAAGGCTCCCCGCGGTCCCGCGTCCCTGGTCCGCCGAGGCCCGATCCCGTTGACTCGCCTCCGCCGCGGCGGGTAGATTCGGGGCTCTCCACCTCGCCGGCATCCCGGGCAGAGGCGTGGAGCGCCACCCGCGCCCATCCCCGTGAGCACCGACCCGACCGCCTCCGAGCCCGCCCCCGGCAGCGACCTCTTCTCCGCCGGAGGGATCGTCGCCGAGCCGCCGGGGCCGGTGCACAACCCCTACCTGCGCCCGCGCCCCATCTGGCAGTTCGTGTTGCTGGTGGTGGGCAGCCTGGGGATCTACCAGATCTGGTGGTTCTTCCAGAGCTGGCGCCACGTGAAGGCGCGCCGCGGGCTGGACGTGTACCCCGCCGTGCGCGCCATCTTCTCGCCCCTGTTCTCGTATTCCCTCTTCCGCCACCTGTTCGAGATGGCCGAGGAGGAAGGGTATCCCGAGCACCCGCCGGCGGGTCCGCTGGCCGTCGCCTACTTCGTGCTGGGTGCCCTGGCGCAGCTTCCGTATCCGCGCGGGCTGGTCGCCATGCTGAACGTGGTGCCGCTGTTGCCCGCCGTGGAGACGCAGAACTTCCTGCTGCGCGGCGAGGCGAAGGGCCTGCCCGAGCGCCCCGGCTTCTCGCCGGGCGAGCTGCTGCTGCTGGCGCTCGGCTCCGTGCTCTGGGCCAGCCTGATCGCCGCCATCCTCGATCCTTCGCTCATCCCCCCCGGCGCCCTGCCGAAGTAGGCCCGCGCACCGCCTCGGCCTCCGCCCCCGCGGTTCCCGGAGCGGCGCGCTCGTCCTCGTCCGATCCCCCCGCGAGTTACTTCGGAGTCCGCGGATCCCACCCGCCGCCGTACCCCTTCACGACGTGCCGCCCGAACCGTCGACCCGGTGCGGGCGGCGGCCGTGCCGCGCTCCGTATGTTTTTTGCATCGCACCCGCGGCAGGTGTGCGAAGGCCGGCGCGCGCGAGAACCTTGACGCTCGCGCGCGAGTGCGGGCACCTTGCGCACAGCCCCGCGGTCATCCTCCCACGTCCTTCCCAGGAGGTCATCATGGCGTCAGCCCCATCCTTCACAACGGACCGCATCCGCAACGTGGTGGTCGTCGGCCACGGCGGGGCGGGGAAGACGACGCTGATCGACGCCTGCTGCCACGCCTCCGGCGCCACCCGCCGCCACGGCAGCACCGACGACGGCACGGCGCTGACCATGTTCACCCCCGAGGAGGTCGCGCACGGCATCTCCATGAACACCTGCGTGGCCTACGCCACCTGGGCCGACGCCAAGGTCAACTTCGTGGACACCCCCGGGTACCTGGACTTCCTGGGCGAGACGCGCGCGGGGGTGCGGGTGGCGGACGGGGCCATCTGCGTGGTCTCGGGCCCCGGCGGCGTGGAGGTGGGCACGGAGCGCGTGTGGGACCTGCTGGAGGAGCGGCACCTGCCCACCATCCTGTTCGTGAGCATGATGGACCGGGCCAACGCCGACTTCGAGCGCGTGTACCAGGACGTGAAGGAGCACCTGACGGCCAAGGTGATCCCCGTCGAGGTGCCCATCGGCAGCGGCGAGGGCTTCCGCGGCATCGTGAACCTGTTGCACGCGTCCGACAAGGCGCACTTCTACCGCGCCGGCACGCAGACCAGCGAGTACGACGAGGGCGACATCCCGCCCGACGTGCAGCCCCTGGTGGACCGCTTCTACGCCGAGATGATCGAGACCATCGCCGCCACGGACGACACCCTGCTGGAGCACTACCTGGAGGGCGACACCATCAGCCGCGGCGAGGCCGTGCACGCGCTGAAGCAGGCGATGCTGCGGGGCGAGCTGTATCCGCTGTTCTGCGGCGCGCCCACCCTCACCTGGGGCGTGGAGAACCTGCTGGACAACGTGGTGGAGCTGATGCCCTCGCCCCAGGAGCGCCCCGCCGAGGAGGCGTTCGGACGCACGGGCAACACCGTGGAGCTGCGCAACCTGAACAGCGACCCCTTCTGCGCCCTGGTGTTCAAGACCACCAGCGAGCCGCACGTGGGCGAGCTGTCGTTCTTACGCGTCTTCGGCGGATCGGTCAAGAGCGGCGACGAGGTGCTGAACGCCGAGCGCGACAAGGCCGAGAAGCTCGCGCACCTGTCCATCGCCCAGGGCAAGGAGCGCTTCGAGGTGGACGAGCTGCGGGCCGGCGACATCGGGGTGGTGGCCAAGCTGCGCGACACGCACACCAACGACACCCTTTCCGCGCCCGGCCACCCCCTGCGCATGCACGGCGTCGACTTCCCCGAGCCCGACATCGCCGTGGCGGTGGAGGCGCTGAACCGGGGCGAGGAGGACAAGCTGAGCACGGGCCTGCACAAGCTGCACGAGGAGGACCCCTGCTTCGCGGCCGAGTTCGTGGCCGAGCTGGGACAGACCATCGCCCGCGGCCTGGGCGAGCTTCACCTGGAGGTGCAGCTGGAGCGCCTGAAGCGGAAGGCGGGCGTGTCCGTGTCGATGCGGGCGCCCCGAATCCCCTACCGCGAGACCATCCGCGCCGTCTCGGAGGCGCACGGCCGCTACAAGAAGCAGACGGGCGGCCGCGGCCAGTTCGGCGACGCGCACGTGCGCCTGAAGCCCCGCCCCCGCGGCGACGGCTACGTGTTCACCGACAGCATCGTGGGCGGCGTGATCCCCGGGAAGTACGTGCCGGCGGTGGACCGGGGGATCCAGGAGGCGTCGGCGCGTGGCATCCTGGCCGGCTTCCCGGTGGTGGACTTCGAGGCCGAGGTGTACTTCGGCAGCTACCACTCGGTGGACAGCAGCGAGGCCGCGTTCAAGGTGGCCGGCTCCATGGCGTTCCAGCAGGCGGCCGAGCGGGCGCAGCCCGTGATCCTGGAGCCCATCATGCTGGTGGAGGTGTTCACGCCCGAGGAGTTCCTGGGCGACGTGATCGGCGACCTGAACCAGCGCCGCGGGCAGATCCTGGGCATCGAGCCCGCCGCCCGCGCCCAGAAGGTGCGCTCGCTGGTGCCCCAGGCCGAGCTGTACAAGTACTCCACCTCGCTGCGTTCCCTCAGCCAGGGCCGCGCCACCCACACGCGCACCTTCCACTCGTACGAGGAGGTGCCCGCGCACGAGGTGCCCAAGCTGGTGGAGGCCACCCGCAAGGAGCGCGAGGAGCTGGCCGCGGCCAGGTAGCCGCGGCGGGTCCCACGGCTGCACGCGTCGGCGCGGCTCTCCTCGCGGCGAGCCGCGCCGGAGTGTTTCCGGGACGACGTGGAGGAGGGCAGGCGGATCTGGTGGATGGCGTCCACCATCGTCGGCCCTATCCCATCAAGCAGGGACGGGCGGTTGAAACCTCGGCAACGGTTAATGCGAAGACTCCCTGCGGAGGCTGGCTCCGTGCCGTTTCGGGCGCCGCAGGGCACGCACCCGGGTGTGGCGCCGGGGCAACGGTTGTCGCGGGACGACCTCCAGCAGGAGCGGGGAAGGGAAGGGACGACCGAGATGACGAAGGGGCCCGGCATCGCGCCGGGCCCCTTCGTCGTCCGATCATCCAGAGCCATCATCGACCATCGACGTTCAACGATCGAACGTCGTCGGGCGTCACGCCACGGGCATGCCGTTGACGTCCAGGACGGTGATGGGGGCGATGTTGGTGGCGCGGAGCGGGGCCTCGATCACGCTGCGGTCGCCGACGACCACGATGGCCAGGTGGCCCAGGTCGATGTACTTGCTGGCGACGCGCTCCAGGTCGGCCAGGGTGACGGCGTTCACGTTGCGGGCGAAGCTCTGGTAGTAGTCCGCCGGCAGGCCGTCCACGTACAGGCTGCTGATGGTGGCGTTCACGGCGGCCGTGCTGCTGAACCGCTCGGGCAGCGACTGGATGAGGTTGGCCTTCGCCATGTTCAGCTCGTCCTGCGTCCAGGGCCGCGCGCCCTGCGATCCCTTCAGCTCGCGCATGAACTCGATCAGCGCGCTGTCCGTCTTGGCCGTCACGATCTCGCCGGCGGCGCGGAAGGCGCCCGGCCCCCGTCCGAAGGCGAAGCCCGAGCCCACGCCGTAGCTGTAGCCGTGCTGCTCGCGGATGTTGGCGTTCAGCCGCGACTGGAAGACGCCGCCCAGCACGGTGTTCATCACCTGGATGGCGTAGTAGTCGGGCGTGTTGCGCGCCGGCCCGGGAATGCCGATGGACACGCTGGTCTGCGCCGCGCCGGGCTTGTCCACCAGGTAGATGGTGGTGGCCCGCGGCGCCGGCACGGCCGGGTACGCGAACGAGGGCGGGGCGCTCGCGCCCTTCCACGCCGAGGCCAGGGTGCGCTCCAGGGTGGCGCGCACCTCGGCGGGGCTCACGTCCCCCACGACGGTGACGATGGCGTGCCCGGGGGTGAAGTACGAGCGCGCGAACGCCGCCACGTCGTCGCGGGTGATGGCCCGCACCGTCTGCTCGGTGGTGGACTGCCCGTACGGGTGCGCGTCGCCGTACAGCACGCGGGGGAAGACCACGGCGTTGATGGCGCGCGGCTGGTCCTTGGCCTGCTGCAGCTGCACCAGCGTGCGCGCCCGGATGCGCTCCAGCGCGTCCGCGGGCAGCGCCGGGTTCACCAGCATGTCGGTGAGCAGCGCCAGCGCCGCGGGAAAGCTGCGCTTGGTGCTGGTGAACGACAGCGAGCCGCGCTCGCCGCCGATGCCGCCGTTGACGGAGGTGCCCAGGAGCTGCCAGGCGTTGGAGAGCTGGTCGCCCGTCTTCGTGGCCGTGCCCTCGTTCAGCATGGCCACGGCGAAGTTGCCCAGGCCGCGCTTGCCGGCGGACTCGTACTGGCTGGTGCCGCCCACGAAGCTGATGGTGAACGACACCAGGGGCAGCCCGTGGCGCTCGGACACCACGAGCTGCGCGCCGTTGGAGAGCGTGCCGGTGGTCCAGGTGGGCACGCGCAGCGCCGTCGGCGGTCCGGCGGGCGGGGCCGCGGTGCGGTCCAGGGGCTGCGCCGCCGCGGGCAGCGCGAGCGCGGCCAGGACGCTGGCGGCGGCCAGGGTGCGGAGGATGGGGGTCGCGCGCATCAGTTGCTGCCTCCGTTGGTGGGGCCGGCGTTGGTGGAAGTGGGCACCGGGGTGCTCTGGCCGGGCTTGGACGCCTGGTCCGCCTTGCCCACGGGCACCACGCTCAGCACCAGGCGGCCGCCCGTCAGGTAGCGGTTGGCCACGCGCTTCACGTCGGCCGCGGTCACGGCCTGCGACATCCGGTAGCTGGTGCGGAAGTAGCCCGGGTCGTTGTGGTAGATCAGGCCGTCGGCCAGCACGGCCGCCTTGCCCAGGTTCGACTCCAGCCCCTCCAGGAAGTCCACCTCGGCGCCGGCCTTGGCGCGGGCCACCTCCTCGGCGGTGGGTCCCTCGGCCTTGAGGCGCTGCACCACGCTGTCGGCCGCCAGCTCCAGCTCGGTGAGCGTGTGGCCGGGGCGCGGGGTGATGAACAGGGTGAACTGGCCCACGTTCTCGTCCGACGACTGGAAGGCGCCCACGCCCGCGGCGCTCTGCCGGTCGTACACCAGCGCCTTGGTGAGGCGCGCCGTGCGGGGGCCGCTCAGGATGGAGCCCAGCACCTCCAGCGCGTAGCGGTCGTCGCTGTTCTCGCCCACGGTGGGCCAGGTCATGTACAGCCGCGGCACCTGCACGCGGTCCTCGTACGTCATGCGCTTCTCGGCCGCCAGCGCCACCGGCGCCACCGTGGGCCGCTGGATGCCGGCGCCGCGGTGGATCTCGCCGAAGTACCGGGTGGCCCACGCCAGCGCCTGCTGCGGCTGGATGTCGCCGGCGATGGAGAGCACGGCGTTGTTGGGCGCGTAGTACAGGCGGAAGAAGTCCTTCACGTCGTCCACGCTGGCCGCGCTCAGGTCGGCCATGCTGCCGATGACGGGCCACGAGTACGGGTGGCCCGACGGGTACAGCGCGGCCGAGGTGATCTCACCCACGCGCCCGTACGGCTGGTTGTCCACGCGCTGGCGGCGCTCGTTCTTCACGATGTCGCGCTGGGCGTTCAGCTTGCCGATGTCCAGCGCGTCCAGCAGCCATCCCATGCGGTCCGACTCCAGCCAGAGCTCGGTCTGCAGGTAGTTGCTGGGCACCACGTCGTAGTAGAAGGTGCGGTCGTTGTTGGTGGTGCCGTTGTTCTCGCCGCCCACGCCCTCGGTGTACTTGTCGTGCGTGCCGTAGGGCACGTGCCCCGAGCCCGTGAACATCATGTGCTCGAAGAGGTGCGCGAACCCGGTGCGCCCCGGCTTCTCGTTCTTGCTGCCCACGTGGTACGTCACCGTCACCGCCACGTTCGGCGTGCTGTGGTCCTCGGAGAGCAGCACCGTGAGCCCGTTGGGCAGCGTGTGCGTGGTGTAGGGGATGGTGATGGCGGCGCCGGGCGCGGCCGCGCGCCCCGCCTGCGCGCCGGCGGCGGC
>JAQBQD010000168.1 GCA_028287185.1 Gemmatimonadota bacterium
GCGGGTCAGCCGCCGGCGGCCCGGCCCGTCGCGCCGAAGCCCGCGCCTTCGCGCCCACGGCCTCGCCCGCGCCCGCCGGTGCAGGAGCCCGCTCCCACGCCGCCGCCGCCGCCGGTCGACACCGGCCGCCCGACGCTGCCACCGCCGGACACGCTGCACATCCCGCCGCGCGGGCACTGACAGCCCGTCGTCGGTCGGCGGAGAGCCGCCGCACCGACGAGTTCCACGTTTGCAGGTCGACCGATGGTCGAAGGGCCGCTTCCAGCTTACGGAGGCGGCCCTTTCGGTCTGTGCATTGGTCATCGGTCCACGTCCGGGCATTCGATCGACAATTTGTCTGCCCCACCGAACGGGATACGCCGCCCGCGTCGAGGCGCGAACCCGCGCGGAGCGAGGCCACGCAGGTGGGCGGATATGTTGTCGCGGCCCCGGGTTTCCAACCCGCGGGCGGCACCCGCGGCAACTCCGACGTTTGGCGACCTACCGATCACCATCTCCGGAATGGGAATCCGCCTCCCGCCTTCCGCCTCGCGACTCCCGAATTCCGAATCCCTCCCGATCTCCCGCTCCTGTCATCCCTTTGTGGAATCGGAACCAGTCCTCGATTGGCCTCAGCGCACCGACGTGTCGCGCCATTCCGGGTTCACCAGGCTGGTCAGGATGTGGTCCTCCCACTTTCCGTCCAGCAGCAGGTAGTCGCGGGCGTACCCTTCCACCGTGAAGCCCAGGCGTCGCAGGACGGCGGCGCTGCGGCGGTTGTGGGGAACGTAGTTGGCCATCACGCGGTGCATGTTCAGCTCGCGGAACACGAAGTCCAGCCCGCCGCGCAGGGCCTCGGTCATGTAGCCGCGGCCTTCGCGGGCGCGGTCCAGGCCGTATCCCACGGTGCAGTACTGCGCAGCGCCGCGCACGAAGTTGGTGAAGTTCAGGTTGCCGGCCACGCGCCCCGATGCCTCGCGCTCGAACGCGAACAGGCGCAGCGACACGTCGCCCTCGTACTCCGCACGCGCGGCGGGCACCTGGGCCACCCAGAACGCGGGCGTGTAGAACGACTCGGGCATGCGCGCGCGCGAGGCGGCCAGGTGCGCCCGGTTGTCCACGAAGTAGCGCACCACGGCGTTCACGTCCGCCGGCTCGGGCAGGCGAAGGACGAGGCGCTCGGTGACGATCTCGGGCCTGGGTCGCATGCGTGCGTAGTCCATGCGGGGGAGTGCGGAGGGTCGGACGGGCGGTTCGGACGTCGCGCGCAGGTAAGATAGTCCGAACCGGGCGGACGGGGAGGGGGATGCTCGCGCGGCGGCGCGCGGCTTGCCTGAGCGGCCCGTTCCCCCCGCACGGTACGGAAACAGGGAAACGGACGAGATGTCGAACGATCCGATCAAGAACGTGGCGACGCCGCCCCGCGACGGCCCGCGCGAGTACGAGGGCGGCTCGCAGCCGGTGCGGGAGAGGCCGCCCGAGGTGCCCGGCCCCGGCCGCGGCGCGATGCAGATCGTCGTCCTCGCCATCGCCGCGATGGTCGTCCTCGGAGCGCTGATGTGGCTCGTGCGCTGACGTGCGGCCGTCCGCGCGGCAGGCGTCCTCTGCCGAACGCGGAGCCCGTGGAGTGGGAGGCGGAGATAGAGAAGGCGGGAGTCATCCACACGGAAGCCGTCCGAGGAGGGTGCCGAGGAGGTGGTCGGTCTCGCGGGTGGGAAGCCCTCGCATCGCCAATCGTCACGCAGCGAACTCGCCCCGCGGAGCCCGGTGCCCCGCGGGGCGGACCCGTTTCCGAACGACGTGCCGGGGATCGCGGGAGGGTGTGCCCGCGCTTGCACGGGGCCGGGGTTTCCGGCTACTGTTGAGCGATGCAAAGCGCCCTTCTCGCCCCCGCCGCCCGGCGCTGGGTCTTTCCCGCGACGCCCGACTCCGCCGCCGTCGACCGCCTGTGCGGCGAGCTGGGACTGCCGCCCGTGCTCTGCGGGCTGCTGGTGCAGCGCGGCCACGGCGAGTCGGCCGCCGCGCGCGACTTCCTGCGCCCGCACCCGGGCCTGGTGCATCCGCCCCTGGGCATGGCCGGCATGGGCGACGCCGTCGCGCGCCTGTGCCGCGCGATCGGGGCGGGCGAGACCATCCTGGTCCACGGCGACTACGACGTGGACGGCATTTGCTCCACGGCGCTCTTCCACCGCGCGCTGGGGATGATGGGCGGCCGGCCGGTGGCGTTCGTGCCCCGCCGCCTGGTGGACGGCTACGACCTGTCGGACGCGGGCATCTCCGCCGCGCGCGAGGCGGGGGCGACGCTCATCCTCACCGGCGACTGCGGCATCGTCGCGCACGACGCCGTAGACCGCGCCCGGCGCGCCGGCATCGACGTCATCGTCACCGACCACCACACGCCCGGCGACACGCTTCCGGACGCGGCCGCCGTGGTGAACCCCAACCGCCGCGACTGCGCGTATCCCGACAAGGGCCTGGCTGGTGTCGGCGTCGCCTACAAGGTGTGCTGCGCGCTGGCGGCCGCGCTCGGCTTCCCGGAACAGCGCCTGCACTCGCTGCTGGACCTGGTGGCCGTCGCCACCATCGCCGACCTGGCGCCGCTGAAGGGCGAGAACCGCGTCCTGGTGCGCTGGGGGCTGAAGGTCCTTCCACAGACCCCGAACCCGGGACTCCGGGCCCTGCTCCGCGCGACGGGGCTGGCGGACAAGGGCGAGGTCACCGCATCGCAGGTGGGCTACGTGCTTGCGCCGCGCATCAACGCCGTGGGCCGCATGGGCGAGGCGTTGCGCGGCGTGCGCCTGCTGCTGACCGACGACACGGCCGAGGCGGACGAGATCGCGGCGACGCTGGAGGCCGAGAACCGCTGGCGCCAGACGGTGGACGGGCAGACGCTGAAGGAGGCGCTCGCCGCGCTGGAGCGCACGTACGATCCCGACCGGGACCGGGGCGTTGTCCTCGCCGCGGAGGGATGGCACCCCGGGGTGATCGGCATCGTCGCGTCGCGGGTGGTGGAGCGCATCCACCGGCCCACGGTGATGATCGCGCTCACGCCCGGCGAGGACGGCAAGGGCAGCGCGCGCTCCATCCACGGCTTCCACCTGTACGACGCCATGCACCGCTGCGCGCCGCTGCTCACGCGCTTCGGTGGGCACCGCATGGCCGCCGGGTGCTCCATCCGGCCCGAGAAGGTGGACGAGTTCCGCGAGGCCTTCGACGGCTGCGCCCGCGAGCAGCTCACGGACGACCACCTGGTGCCCGAGGTGCGCATCGACCTGGAGGTGAACCTTCTCCAGGCGGACGCGGGGCTGCTCAGGATGATGCGCCACGCCGGCCCGTTCGGCGCCGGCAACGCCACGCCCGTGTTCGCGGCCCGCGGCGTGGGCGTCGCCGGGACGCCGCGAACCGTCGGCCAGAACCACCTCAAGCTGACGCTGGCCTCGGGCGGAGTGACGCTGGACGCCATCGGGTTCGGGATGGCGGAGCGGTGCGGCGAGGTGGGCGCCGGCGCGGGGCCGCTGGACGTGGCGTTCAAGCTGGAGGAGAACACCTACAACGGCCGCACCTCGCTCCAGGCCCGGCTCGTGGACCTGCGGCTGGCGGAGTGACAGAGAACGGCGTCCGCGCACGTTGAGTCTCCGGGCCGGCTTCCGCACGCGGTGAGGCGCGCGGTCAGCCGAGGACGCTTGCTCGGGCTTCCCGCGGACTCCGGCCATCCCAAAGTGCCCGATCTCCCCATCCCAGGCCGTTCCGTGACCTCCCGATCCCTCCGCGCGCTCCTGCTCCTGCTCGCCGCCGCCGCGCCCGCCGCGGCGCAGGAAGCCGTCGTATCCACCCGCCAGGACACGAAGGACCTGTCGCTCACCGTCTACAACCAGGGCTTCGCAGTGGTGCGCGAACGCCGCGACCTGGGGTTGCACGCCGGGCTGAACCGGGTGCGCTACGAGGATGTCGCGCAGCTCATCGACGCGCCCACCGTGAGCCTCCGGTCCATGACGGCGCCCGGCTCGCTGGCCGTCGCGGAGCAGAACTACCAGTACGACCTGGTCAGCCCGGCCGCCATCCTCGACAAGTCCGTGGGCCGCACCGTGCGCATCCGTCGGCGCGTGCCCAACGGCAACGTGGAGGTGCTGGAGGGAACGCTGATCAGCTCCAGCTCCTCCGGCGGCATCGTGGTGCGGACGGCGGACGGGCGGCTGATCCTGAGCCCCGAGGGCGAGGTGGAGGTGCAGGCGCTTCCCGAAGGCCTCATCTCGCGCCCCTCGCTGCTCTGGCTGCTCAACGCCGGCCGCGCCGGCGTGCAGACGGCCGAGGTGTCGTACATGACGGACGGCGTCGACTGGTCGGCCGACTACGTGGTGGTGGTGGACTCGGCCGAGCGGAAGGTGGACCTCACCGGGTGGGTCACGCTCGTCAACCGCAGCGGCACCACGTATCCGCAGGCGCAGCTCCAGCTCATCGCGGGCGACGTGCGGCGCGTGACGGCGCGGCGCTCGCTCGAGGATCGGCGCGGGCAGCTGTCGCTGGAAGGCGTCGTCTCCACCGCGGCCAGGACCCGGCAGTTCGGCGAGGAGGCGTTCTTCGAGTACCACCTGTACACGCTGGACACGCGCACCACCATCGCCCAGAACGAGACCAAGCAGATGACGCTGCTGACGGCGCCCGACGCGGGCGTCACGCGGCGCCTGGTGTTCGACTCGCGGCGGGCGTGGAACTGGGACTGGCAGCCGGGCCAGGCGTCCAGCACCGAGCCGGTGAAGGCCGCCATCGTGCTGGAACTGGAGAACTCGCGCGCCAACGGCATGGGGATGCCGCTGCCCGCGGGCGTCGTGCGGCTGTACAAGGCCGACTCCCGCGGCAACATGCAGTTCCTGGGCGAGGACCGGGTGGACCACACCCCGCGCGACGAGAAGGTGCGCCTGTGGATCGGCGACGCCTTCGACGTGGTGGCGACGCGCCGCGTGGTCGAGGACCGCGCGATCGACGCCCACACGCGCGAGGTGACGGTGGAGACCACCCTCCGCAACCACAAGGCCGTGCCCACGGACGTCTCCATCGTGGAGCACTTCGCCAGCGAGTGGCGCATCCTGCAGGCCAGCCACCCGCACGAGCGCGAGGACGCCAGCACCGGCGTGTGGAGGCTGCGCGTGCCGGCGGACACGGAGGTGAAGGTGACGTACACGGCGCGCGTCTGGTGGCGGTGATCGCGTCCGCCGTCGGAGGCCCGCCGGCCGAGGCACACGCGTCGGTCGACGGATGCACGTCGGTCGGCGCATCGGAGTCCGTGTCGGTCGATCGGGACGGGATGCGAGCGTGAGGATCGTCGCGGGGGAATGGGGCGGGCGCCGCATCCAGGCCCCGCCGGGGCGAGCCACGCGCCCCACGACGGACCGCGTGCGCGAGTCGTGGATGAGCGCTGTCTCGCCGTATCTCGACGGCGCGCGCGTGCTCGACCTCTTCGCCGGCTCCGGGGCCCTCGGGCTCGAAGCGCTGTCCCGCGGCGCCGCGTCCGCCGTGTTCGTGGAGAACGGGCCGCCCGCGCTGAAGGTGCTGCGCGCCAACGTGGACACGCTGGGCGCCGCCGGCCGTGCGGAGATCGTGCGGGTGGACGCGATCCGCTACGTCGCGGGACTGGAGGCGGGCGCGTTCGACGTGGCGTTCGCCGACCCGCCGTACGCGGAGGGCTTCGCGGCGGCGCTGCTGGACGCATTCGCCGCCGTCCCGTTCGCCGGGCTGCTGTGCGTGGAGCACGGGCGCGCGGACGCCGTCCCGGACCTGCCGGGGGCGCGCACGCGCCGCTACGGCGACACCTGCCTCACCTTCGTCCCCGCGCCCGAATGACCGCGCCGCGCATCGCCCTCTGCCCGGGCTCGTTCGATCCCCTCACGCTGGGCCACGTGGACATCGTGCGCCGCGGCCTGGCCTTGGCCGACCGCGTCGTCGTCGCCGTGGCGTTCAGCCCCACGCACGCCAAGCAGGGCCTGCTGACGGTGGACGAGCGGGTGGAGCTGATCCGCGAAAGCTTCGCCGACGAGCCGCGGGTGCAGGCCGACTCGTTCCAGGGCCTGCTGGTGGACTACGCGCGGCGGACGGGCGCGGGCCTGGTGATCCGCGGCGTGCGGACGGTGGCCGACTTCGAGTATGAGGCGCAGATGGCGGTGATGAACCGCGAGCTCTCCGCCGACGCGCTGGAGACCGTCTTCCTGGCGCCAAGTCCCGCGCACTCCTTCGTCTCCGCCACGCTCGTCCGGCAGATCGCCACCCTCGGCGGCGACGTCTCGCGCTTCGTGCCCGCGCCCGTGCTGCGGCGGCTGAACGAGAAGCTGGGGAGATAGACGGCGGATGGACTTTCTCGCAAGCATCCGCCGCCGCGCGAAGGCCAACCCGCGCACCCTCGTCTTCGCGGAGGGCGAGGACGAGCGCACGGTGCAGGCGGTGATCCGCCTGTCCGCGGAAGGGCTCGCGCGGCCGATCATCCTCGGAGGAGAGCCCGTCCGCGGCCTGCTAAACCACTTCGGCGCGGACGCGGGGGTGACGCTGGTCGATCCCGCGACGGACCCGCGGCGGGCGGCGCTGGCGGCGCGGCTGCTCGACCGTCGTCGGGGGAAGGGGATGACCGGGGCGGAGGCGTGGGAGCGCACCGCCAGCCCGCTGCTCTTCGCCGCGCTTCTCGTGGCTGCGGGCGATGCGGACGGCTCGGTCGCGGGCGCCGTGAGCACCACCGGCGACGTGCTGCGGACCGCGCTGTGGGCGGTCGGTCCGGCGGAGGGCATCCGCACCGTGTCGTCCTCGTTCTACATGGCCGTCCCCCCGTTCCGGTTGGCCGAGGGAGAGGTGCTCACCTTCACCGACGCCGGCGTGGTGCCCGATCCCACCGCCGAGCAACTCGCCGACATCGCCGCGGCGGCGGTGGACGCCCGTCGCCGCGTGGTGGGCGACGAGCCCGTCGTCGCCTTCCTGTCGTATTCGACCAAGGGCAGCGCGGAGGGCGCTTCGGTGGACAAGGTGCGGCGCGCGCTCGACCTGTTCCGCGCGAAGCGGCCGGGCGTGGCGGCGGACGGTGAGCTGCAGGCCGACGCCGCGCTCGTGGAGAGCGTCGCGGCGCGGAAGGCACCGGGGTCGGAGGCGGGCGGCCGGGCGAACGTGCTCGTCTTCCCGGACCTGGACGCGGGCAACATCGCCTACAAGCTGGTGCAGCGCCTGGCCCACGCCACGGCGCTCGGCCCCATCGTGCAGGGCCTCGCCCGCCCGTGCAACGACCTTTCGCGCGGCGCCACGGTGGACGATATTGTCGACGTCGCCTGCATCACGGCGCTGATGGCCGGCTAGGATCCCTCGTCGACGGCTGGCGACCGCGACCGTCTTCCGATGCCCGCCGCATCCGGAGATGCCGACCCGTCACGGAGCAGCCTCCGCAGGGAGGCTTCGGGCCGTTGTTGCCGCGGCTTCGGCCGCCCGGGGCCCGGAAGCCGCGATTCCGGACGGGGTTGCGCGCGTGGCGCGAACGTGTAGGCCCTGCCTGGCACATGCCGTGCAGAACCGGCACCCCGGAGTGTGCCGACCCAACCCTGCAGCGGAGGAGCCATGAGCTTCCAGGTGAGCAAGAGCAACGGCGTGGTGGCGGTGGACGTGGACGGGCAGCTCATCGTGGGCAACCGGCAGGAGCTGAAGCAGAAGGTGCTCGACGAGCTGGAGGGCGGGGAGCGCAAGTTCATGATCGACTTCGCCAACACGGGGTACATCGACTCGTCCGGCCTGGGCGTCCTGGTGAGCCTTTCGAAGAAGATCCGCGAGCAGAACGGCGAGCTGCGCCTGGCCAACCTCAACGAGGACCTGCGCACCCTGTTCGAGCTGACCAAGCTGGACACGCTGTTCAACATCGCCGACTCGCGCGACCAGGCGCTGGCCAGCTTCTAGCCCGGTGGCCAGTGCCCCGCCCCGCGGCCGCACGGCCGCGGGCGTGACCCGGCTCCTCCCCGGAGGCGTCCGCCCCGGGCCGGGCGGCCGCGCCGTCCCCCGCGTCCGCAGACCGCAACCGGAACCGCACGCATGAGCTTCCTCGATCGGTCCGGGGGCCCCGCGCCCGCCGCGCCCGAGCCGGAAGAGTTCGCGCTGGAGCTTCCCAGCGACCTGCGCCACATCGAGAGCGTGGTGGCGTACCTGGAGAACCGCCTCCGCGAGCTGGAGTACGGCGGCCCCCGGCTCACGCTCAACTTCCGCGTGGGGATGTGCGAGGCGCTGGCCAACGCCATGATCTACGGCAACGGCCGCGATGCCACCAAGCGCGTTCGCGTGTCCGTGACGCTGGACCGTGCGCGGGTGTCGCTCATGGTGTCCGACGAGGGCGCCGGCTTCGATCCCGACTGCGTGCCCGACCCCACCGCCCCCGCCAACCGCGAGCGCACCGGCGGCAGGGGCATCTTCCTGCTGCGCAAGCTGATGGACGAGGTGGAGTACAACGCCTGCGGCAACGCCGTCCGCCTCGTCCTGAACCGCGAGGGCCCCGTCCGCTCCCGCGCCTCGGGCGAGTAGCCCTTCCGTCCCCGTCCCCCGCCTTCCCTCCATGCAGTCCGTGTCGTCGCTTCCCGCGCTTCCGCCGTCCGCCCGCGAGGTCCTCGAGGACTTCCGCCGGGAGTACGGCGACGTGCGCGTCTGGCTGCCCGCGGGCGAGGGATGGCGGCTGGTGGGCGCGCGCGAGCCGGCGGACGGCGACGCGCCCGGCCCCGGCGCGGTGCAGGTGGGCGCCACCCGCATCTGGGCCGAGCTGCCCGCTCCGGCGCCCGACGAGGCGCGCACGGCGCTGCGCTTCCTGGCGCGCATGCTCCAGCGCACCCTGCGTCACGACGAGGAGATCCGCTCGTTCAGCCGCGAGGTGGCCGAGCGCTACGAGGAGATCACCCTCCTCTACTCCATCAGCGAGATCCTGGGCTCCATCATCTCGCTGGAGGACGCCTCCGAGACCATCCTGGCCGAGGTCACCAGCATCCTGGGCGCGCAGCGGGCCGCGCTCTGGGTGTGCGAGGCCGACGGCGCGCAACTGCGCCTGGCCGCCGTGGTGGGCGGCGACGGCCAGCAGGGCCCCATCGCCGTGAACGATGCCTGCTCCGTCACCGCCTCCGTGTTCCGCGGGGGCCGCCCCGTCATCCTGGGGCCGGGCGAGAGCTGGCCCCGCGGCGACTGCGACGACGTGCCGGCCGTGCACGGCGCATTCCTTTCCGTGCCCGTCAGCTACACCCCGCCGGAGGGCGAGACGCGCGCGGTGGGGGTCATCAACCTGGTGGGCCGCAGCTCGTCCGGGGGCTTCTCGGCGGGCGACATCAAGCTGCTCTCGGCCATCGCCTCGCAGATCGGCGCGGCGGTGGAGAACAACCGGCTGATCTCCGAGAGCCTCAGCCAGGAGCGGCTGGTGCGCGAGATGGAGCTGGCGCACGACCTCCAGCTCAAGCTCCTGCCGCCGCTGGAGCAGTTCGCCGGCTACTGCGAGGTGGCCGCGCGATGCGTCCCGGCCGAGTCCGTGGGCGGCGACTTCTACCAGCTCTTCCGCCTTCCCGGGGGACGGCTGGGGGTGATGATCGGCGACGTGAGCAGCCACGGCTTCGGGGCCGCGCTCATCATGGCGCTCACCATGAGCGCCGTCGCCATCCACGCCTCGGAGGGCGATCCGCCCGCCGCGGTGCTGCACCGCGCCCACCGCGCCCTCATCGACGAGCTGGAGACGACGGAGATGTACCTCACCCTCTTCTACGGTGTCATCGACCCGGCGGAGGGGCGCATCACCTACGCCAACGCGGGACACGGCCACGCCTTCCGCGTGACGCCCGCGGGCGAGGCGCAGCGGCTGGAGGCCACGGACCGCCCCTTCGGCATCGTGGACGTGGACGACTACCACGAGAGCACGGCGCCCTGGACGGCGGGGCAGGACCTGCTCTTCCTGTTCACGGACGGCCTGTCGGACGCCCAGGGCGCGGGCGAGAAGGCGGGCGAGCGCATCCTGCTGGACCGCGTGGTGGGCGCGCGCGGCGAACCCGCCGAGCGCATCGTGGAGCGCCTGTTCGCGCCCGTCCCCTCGTCCGAGGGCTCCGGCGTTCCCGGCGACGACCGCACGGCCGTGGTGGTGCGCTTCTGAGGCCGCCGCGGAAGGAGCCGCCGGCGCGGGCGGAGGGCGGCGGGAAGGGTGGCTCCGGGCTGCCGCGGGCCAAGAAGTCGCTGGGGCAGAACTTCCTGGTGGACGCCAACATCCAGCGCCGCATCGTGGAGTCCATCTCTCCCTCTCTGCTGGACGAGGTGATGGAGATCGGCCCCGGCCCCGGCGCGCTTACCCGCCACCTGGCCGGCCGCGTGCGCCGCCTGGTGCTGGTGGAGCTGGACGACGGCTTCGCCGCCCGGCTGCAGGCCGAGTTCGCGGACACGCCCTCCGTGCAGGTCGTCCACGCCGACGTGCTGGACGTGCCGCTGGAGAGCGTGTCCGAGGACCCGGCGCGGCTCAAGGTCATCGGCAACATCCCCTACAACATCACCACGCCCATCCTGTTCTCGCTGCTGGAGCGCCGCCCGCGCCCGCGTGAGATCGTGCTGATGATCCAGCGGGAGGTGGCGGACCGCATCCTGGCGCCGCCCGGCGGCAAGACCTACGGCGCGCTGGCGGTGGGCGTGCGCTCGGTGGCGGACGTGTTCCGCGTGCTGAACGTGAGCCGCGAGGCGTTCCGCCCGGTGCCCGATGTGATGAGCACCGTCATCCGCATCGTCCCCCACGACCCGCCGCGCCTGGTTCCCGAAGACGAGGTTCCGCTCCGGGTGCTCACCCGCGCCGCCTTCGGCCAGCGCCGCAAGCAGTTCCAGCGCATCCTGCGCGACGCCTACGGCATGGCGCCCGAGCAGGTGGGCGAGCTGGAGACGGAGCTGGGCATGGACCTGCGCGACCGCCCCGAGACCTTCGGCCCGGAGCGCTTCATCGACCTGGCGCGGGCGCTGGCGAGACGCGGCCGCCGCGCGTAGCGGCCGCGGCGTCGCGGACGGGAAAGGGCCGGCTCCCGCGCGGGGGCCGGCCCTTCGTTTCGTTACATCGTCGCTGAGCCTAGCCGCGACGCGCGCTCATCATCGAACACGGGCCGGTGATGCAGGATGCGCCTCGCGCACGTCGAGCCTCCTGCCACGGAGGTACACCGGCCGCGCGAGAAGCGCGTCGATCCGCAGCGCTCGTGGTGCCGGACCGGCCGCGCCCCCGGAGCGCGCGTGCCTCGGGCCGGTCATCGTCCGCGAGGCCGCGCTCCAGGCGGACGCTGGCGGGCGGCTGCCTGCCCGGCTCGGCGCGAAGCCGCTGTTGTAGATGCCGGTGCCGGTCCCGCTCTCGCAGGTGCTCATCGTGAAGGTCAGCGCTCCCGTGGCGAGGTTCTGGAATCGCGTCTGGCACGACGCGGATAGCGTCTGCGTGGTCCCCGGATCCGTGAACGACGTCGAATCGCTCGCATACTGGGCAATCCACTCCCTGCCGGTTTCCGAGGCTGCCGCGTAGGAGATGTTCGTCCGCGGGGTCCCCCAGTCCGGCAGCGAATCCAGGTGCCCGTCGCGCGTGCGGATGGAGTACACCTTCGCCCCGCTGGACCAGTTGGTTCCCGAGATGCTCATGCACGCGAACCGGGTGCGCACCATGACGGTGTCCGGAACGAGCCCCCGCATGTAGCTGATCACCCAGTCCTTGTCGCAATCGTACGAGCTGACCACCCCTTCGCCGCTGTGATAGTTCGCCACGACGAGGATCCGGTCTCCCGCCGGCGAGTACACGGTGGGTCCGACCAGCGGGGACCTCCAGTGCGGCGTGTAGTCCGCCCGGCTGTCGCATGGGTCGGGGGTGTAGAGGCTGTCCCTGACCTCCTCGAACCAGGCGTTGCGAAGGCTGATCCGTGTGCTGTCGCCCGCGGCGGGCGGGCCTGCCTGCCCGGCCACCCACTGGTGCAGGCAGACGGCCTGCGAGGCGGGTGCGTCCTGCGGGATGTTGATCGTCCGCAGGGCACGCCTGACGGTGTAGCTCGAGTCGCGCATCACGAACTGCACGGGAAGCACCGTCGGGGTGACGGTGCCGCCCGGCTGGTACGTGACCGTGCTGTCCCCGTCGTGCGAGCTTCCGAACGCCGAGTTCAGCGAGCCCGCGGAGCCTCGCGGGAACAGGCTCTGGTTGTGGGCGGCCTCCTCCGTCCACGCGCCCGCGGCCCAGTCGAACGCGCGCGCATCGTACGTCACGCCCGACGACACCAGGATGCGCTTGCCACCGTGCAGCGTGTTGAGCAGCCAGACCTGCTCGGCGGCGGCCCCTTCACGCGCGGTGAAGAGATTCTCCACCGATCCCGGGTTCGCGCTGTCGCGCAACACGCGCACCGTGCCGTTCTCCACCCACACACGGTTTCCGCATAGCGGAGCGCCGCGCCGCGCGGCCGCGAGCTTCAGCGACTCGTAGGCGTTCGCGATGGGATATCCGTCCGCGGTGCGGCCTCCGTGCCGAGCACCCAGCAGGATCAGCCTGCGAAGGGTGTCACCCGTGATGCGGGGATCGAATGTGGCGATCAGCCCGCCGATCCCGGCAACGAACGGTGCCGAGAGCGACGTACCGTTCCCCGCCAGCGTGTCGCTCATCGGGATGTTCTCGCCAGGAGCGACGAGAGAGATCAGGCTTCCCCGGTTGGACCCCGCTGGAACGGTGGCGCCGGCGGCGTTCACCGCGTCCTTCCACAGCCGGCCGTGGATGTTGCTTGCGCCAACGACGAGGACACGATCCCGGAACAGAGGGAACGCCAACGTGTCCGCCAGCATCGCGTACCCGTTGAAGTACGCATCGGTGTCGTCGTTTCCGGCCGAGAAGGTGATGACGGGCGTCTTGTGCGCAAGCTCGATCGCCGCCAAGGCCTGGAGCATGTAGCTCGCAACCGCCTGGGCACGCGCCGAGTCGCGGCGAACGCTGTCCGGTGCCGGAAAGGTCATCGGCTTCCGGTGGAAGTCGTGCAGCCAGTTGATTCCCGCGGAGACGTTGATCAGCCGGGCGTCCGCCATTGCTGCTTGGATCGTGGCTTGCTGGATGTTGGACTGCAGCTGGGCGCCGGACATCAATGTCGAGACTGGGTTGTAGTTGAACATGGAAGGCGTGCCTCCCCACATCACCCCGGTGATGCCTCGACCGTCGTTTCCGGGCGCCGCGACGATCGCTGCAACGTCCGTAGCATGCTGCCCCGTATCGACGATTCCGATCGCAGCAGGTGCTGACGCACCCGTCACGCAGCCCCACGCCAACGGCGCTGAGATCGCCTCTAGCCCCCAGTTGTCGCCTGCAGCCGAGTCGGGATCGGTCGTCCAATCGCGAGTGCCGAACCCATGCCCGTCATTCGGAAGCAGGTACTGTGGCCCAACCGGGACGTAAAGGTCGGCAAGGGCAATGTTGACCTGTGGCAGCGCCTTCAGGAGCTTTATCGCCGCATAAAGGGGCTCCGGGGTGCCGTCATCCCCGATCCGGATCAGGTAGATCCCGCCTTGGCCCCAACGGGACCCGCCGATCACTCTGCCGCCTACGGCATCAACCGCGGCCTGCCGCTCTTCAGACGAGACGCCGGGCTTGAACCCGAGGACGACCAAATTTCGGGGCACGGAACCGCCGAAGCGCGAGTCGTCCACCCGGTTCGCCGCTGCCCAGATGCTGTCCGCGAGCGCTCCGGTCGGGAACGAATCCGGCGGGGTTGCGGGAACCGCCGCCTCCACCGGAGTCGCGGCGAAGACCTTCACCTGGAACGAGAAGGTCTTCACCGTCCGCGGCCAGTTCCACTGCCACACCTTGCTTGCCGAAACCGCGTTCGGTGCCAGGGTCTGGTTGTACAGATAGAACGGCTGCCCAGCGGCGGTGAAGTTGCCCGTTCCGTCCGCGTTCCGCACGGTCACGGTACCCGTGTCCCCCGTGGCGACGTACGACGTGACCGTGGGTCCGGCGAAGTAGAAGACCTTCACGCCCGTGACGGTGCTTCCATCCGGAGTCCCGAGCGCGTACGCCAGCAGGTTCTGCACGGTGACGTCCGCCTGGAAGACACGAGTCACCGTGTCGAGCTGCACGTTCTGGGAGACCATCTTGATCTGGTTCTGGCCGAGGATTGCCGCGCGCAGCCCCGACCCTCCTGCCGATGCCGACCGAGCGGCTTCGCAGACGATCTTCTTCTCACGCGGCGTCACCGTGCACGTCACGTCGCCCAGCATCCGCGCGGCGCCCACCCGCGTGCCGGCGGCCTCCGTCGCGATGGAGTCGCGGCAGGCGGACGACAGCGCGGCGCAGACGGGCAGCAACATCAGGATGCTCATGCGGCGGCTCCGTGCATGGATCGGTGAAAGCGCCAGTTCGTCGGGACGACGTTGTGGCCTGTTCTCAACGGTAGCCCCGGCGACGCCGCGGGGACAAGGGAAGCTGCGGCAGGGTGCGGACATCGAGTGTCTTTCCATGAATTCCTCATTCGAAGGGTGCCCGAGATGCGATGAGTTCGAATCGATTTCCGCTGGCCGTACACCGGGTGGAGGGAGGCTCCAGGTGCGAAACACCTTCTGAGGTGAACGCTCGAACGACGAAGAATGTAACAAAGTGAGTCTTGAGGCAGACGGCTCGAATCTTCGGACATCCGTGCGAACGTGCGTAGCGCACGAGGGAGAGGAACGGACGGAGATTGCCGCGCCCCAGTGTGGCCGCGCTCGGGCGGGTCATCCCTGCCGGACGCCCAGCGGCCCGCCCGGTCCTGTACATCGCCTTACGCCGCAGTAATTTCCCGCGCCGCCGTTGACTCCCTGCCATCCCCTGCTATATCTTGTGAAATCATTCACAAGCTCGCGGGCGGGCGGACGCCGCTCCGCGCGGCCGGGGGTCTCCAGGCGGCAGATGAAGAAGATCTCGGACTCGGCGGTTCGCCGCCTCGCACTCTACCAGCGCTTCCTGCAGGAGGCCGCCGACGCGGGACTGGACACCATCTCCAGCGGCGACCTGGCCGAGCGCGGGGGCACCACCAGCGCGCAGGTGCGCAAGGACCTGTCGCTCTTCGGCTCGTTCGGCAAGCGGGGGCTGGGCTACGAGGTGCAGGAGCTGCTGCGAGAGATCCGCGAGATCCTGGGCGTCGACCGGACCTGGAAGGTGGCGCTGGTGGGGGCGGGCAAGATCGGCTCGGCGCTCTTCTCGTACCGCGACTTCCAGAAGCGCGGCTTCCGCATCTCGGCCGCCTTCGACTCCGACCCGGCCAAGGTGGGCAGCGACATGGGCGGCGTCACGGTGCGGGCGGACGAGGAGATGGACCGCCGCCTGCGCGACGAGGGCATCGAGATGGTGATCGTGGCCGTGCCCGCCGAGGCGGCGCAGGCCGTGGTGGACCGCGTGGTGAACGCCGGGGTGCGCGCCATCCTCAACTTCGCGCCCGTGCGGCTGCGGGTGCCGCGCGGCGTCGCGCTCCGCAACGTGGACCTCACGCTGGAGCTGGAGGGCCTGTCGTTCGCGCTCACCGGGCGGTGAAGGCGAGGCGTCGGGCGGCGGACGAGAGCGGGAGCGTGCACGGCGGCGCGCTCCCGCTTTCCGTCGCGGGGTCCCAGGGCGGGGCACCGGGGCGAGTTGCGTCCCGCTCGGGCGAGCCGCTATTTTCAGGGTCTATGAACCGACCACTCCAGGGCGGCCCGGCCCAGCGCGTACGGGTGACCAGCGAGATCGGCCCCCTGCGGGCGGTGATCTGCCACACGCCGGGAAACGAGCTGCGGGCCGTCACGCCGTCCAACCGCGAGCAGTTCCTCTACGACGACATCATCGACCTGGACCTGGCGCGGCGCGAGCACCACCGCTTCCGCGCCATCCTGGCGCGCTTCGCGGACGTGCTGGAGGTGCGCGAGCTGCTGTCCGAGATCATCGACGAGCCCGAGGTGCGCAGCTTCCTGGTCGCGCGCGTGCTGGAGGTCACCTCGTCGTCGCAGCCGCTGGAGGGCGAGATCCGCGAGGCGGCGGGCGAGGAGCTGATCACCCGCTTCATCGAGGGCCGCGAGTCGGTGCAGGGGCCCATCTCCAAGCTGCTCAACAAGGTCAGCTACGAGCTTCCCCCCCTTCCCAACCTGTTCTTCACCCGCGACGCCGCGATGGTGGTGAACGGGGGCGTCATCATCGGCGCCATGCGCTACGCGGTGCGGTGGACGGAGGAGCTGCTGATGAAGGCGCTCTTCACCTACCACCCGCTGCTGCGCAACGACGGGCTGATCTATGACGGCACCGAGGAGCACCGCAGCGACTACACCATCGAGGGCGGCGACGTCCTGATCCTGCGTCCGGACCTGGCCATGATCGGCCTGTCCGAGCGCAGCAGCCCCGCCGCCATCGAGTACCTGGTGGAGGGGCTGCGGCAGAAGGCCGGGGTGGAGCACGTGATGATCGTGGTGCTGCCCAGCGAGAGCCCCGCCATCCACCTGGACATGATCCTCACCATGGTGGACCGGGAGCACGCAGTGGTGTATCCCCCGTACTTCTTCGGGCCCACGCGGCTGCCCGTGCTGCACTACCGGCAGGACGGCCGCGGCGTGAAGGCGTACGACGACGTGTTCCAGGCGCTCAAGAAGGTGGACCTGCCGCTGAACCCCATCTGCTGCGGCGGAAAGCACCCCACCGTGCAGGAGCGCGAGCAGTGGTCCAGCGGGTGCAACTTCGTGGCGGTGCGGCCCGGCGTGGTGCTGGGCTACACGCGCAACGAGGCCACCATGCGCGAGATGGAGCAGGAAGCGGGCTTCAAGGTGATCAACGCCATCGACTTCCTGACGGGAGAGGTGGAGCTGGAGGACGATGACAAGGCCGTCATCGCCTTCGAGGGCGCCGAGCTGGTACGGGGCGGGGGCGGCGGGCGCTGCATGACACTCCCCGTCTGGCGGGACGACGTCTGGTGAACGGTGATTCCTTCGCGACCATGGGCGGCGTGCGCTTCGAGCACGAGGGCAGCCTGTCCAACCGCGCCATGCGGGTGCTGATGGCGAGCCCCCTGCCGACGGCCGAGGTGGCGCTCAAGGTGCTGGGCCTGCGCGGCGACGGGGGCGCGGCGGCGGTGGCGGTGTTCACGCTGCTGGGCCGTGACCCGCGCTTCGTGGTGTCCGGCGACGGCGTGTGGAGCGTGGCCTCGCAGCCCGCGGTGGACGTGCGCCGGCTGCGGGAGGAGGAGTTCGTGGTGGTGGACGTGGAGACCACGGGCGGCTCCCCCGGCACCGGCGACCGGGTGACGGAGATCGCCGCCGTCCGCGTCTCCAGGGGCATCGTCACCGAGAGCTTCAGCAGCCTGGTGAACCCCGAGCGGCCCATCCCCAGCGCCATCGTCCACCTTACGGGCATCACGCACGAGATGGTGCGCGGCGCCCCCACCTTCCGCGAGATCGCGCACCAGGTGGAGGCCATGGTGCAGGGCAACGTCTTCGTGGCCCACAACGCCGCCTTCGACTGGAGCTTCATCACCGCCGAGATGGAGCGGGCGATGGGAAGCACCCCGCGCGGCCGCACCCTCTGCACCGTGCGCCTTGCCCGCAAGCTGCTGCCCGAGCTGCCCTCGCGCGCGCTGGGCGCGCTGGCCGAGTACTTCGGCGTGGAGATCGAGTCGCACCACCGCGCCCTGGACGACGCGGCGGCCACCGCCCGCGTGCTGCTGCGCCTGGTGGACATGCTGGAGGAGCACGACGTGGAGGACTGGAGCGCGCTGGAATGGTTCATGAAGCAGCGCGCCACGGCCCCGGGCTCGTCCAAGCGGCGCGCCAGCCCGCGCTCCATGCGGTCGGCGTGACCCCGTCCGCCGAGGGTCTCGCCGGGGACACGGCCCGCGTCCGTACCCGGACGCTGGGCGACCTCCGCATCCACGCGCTGGAGTCGGGCACGCAGCGGCTGGACGGCGGCGCCATGTTCGGCGTCGTTCCCAAGCCCCTGTGGGAGCGCCGCATTCCCGCCGACGAGCGGAACCGCATCCCCCTCGCCCTCCGCTGCCTGCTGGTGGAGACGGCGGACGAGCTGGTCCTCGTCGAGACGGGCCTGGGCGGCAAGGAGGACGAGAAGTTCCGCGCCATCTACGGCGTGGACAACGCACCCACACCCGGCTCCGGGCATCCCGACCGCCTGCTGGAGCTGGTGGCGGAGTGCGGCTTCTCGGCGGACGACGTGGGCGTCGTCGTCAACACGCACCTGCACTTCGACCACGCCGGCGGAAACACCTGGCGCGACGGCGAAGGGCGGGTGCGGCTCGCGTTTCCGCATGCGCGCCACCACGTGCAGCGCCGCGAGTGGGAGTGGGCGCACCACACCAACGAGCGCACGTCCGCCAGCTACCTGCCGGACAACTACGATCCGGTGGAAGCCGCCGGCGTGCTGACGCTGCTGGATGGCGCGGCCGACGTGGTGCCCGGCATCCGCGTGATCCCGACGCCCGGCCACTGCCCCGGCCACCAGTCCGTCCTGGTGCGCTCGGGCGGCGAGACGGCGTGCTTCGTGGCGGACCTTATCCCCACGATGGCGCACCTGCCGCTGCCCTGGATCATGGGCTACGACGTGGAGCCGCTGCGCACGCTGGAGAGCAAGCGCGCCCTGCTGCGGCAGGCGGCCGACGAGCGCTGGCTGCTGGTGTCCACGCACGACCCGCGCATCCCCTGGGGATACGTGTCGATGGAGGGGAAGGGCCCGGTGCTGGAAGCAGTGCCCTGAACGGCTCCCCGAGTCGGGAGCCGGCAAGCCAACGAACGAGACGAGAGACCGAAGACATGGCCAACGATCCGAAGACCACCGCCGTCATCGTCGCCGCGGCACGTACGCCCATCGGCAAGTTCCTGGGCGGCCTGTCGTCGCTGTCCGCGCCCGAGCTGGGCGCCGTCGCCATCCGCGAGGCCGTGCGCCGCGCGGGCATCGACGCCGCGGAGGTGCAGGAGGTCATCATGGGCAACGTCATCCAGGGCGGCGTGGGCCAGGCTCCGGCGCGCCAGGCGCTGCTCAAGGCGGGGCTGCCCGCGGGCGCGTCGGCGCTCACCATCAACAAGGTGTGCGGCTCGGGCCTCAAGGCCGTGATGCTCGCCGCTCAGGCCGTCAGGGCCGGCGACGCGCAGGTGGTGGTGGCGGGCGGGCAGGAGTCCATGTCCAACGCCCCTTACTACGTGAACGGGATGCGCAACGGCGTGAAGCTGGGCGACCAGCCGATGGTGGACGGGATGATCAAGGACGGCCTGTGGTGCTCCACCTGCGAGGTGCACATGGGCGGGCACGCCGAGCACACCGCGCGCAAGGCGGGCATCACCCGCGCCATGCAGGACGAGTTCGCCGTGGGCTCGCACCGCAAGGCCGTCGCCGCGCAGCAGGCCGGCAAGTTCAAGGACGAGATCGTCCCCGTGGAGATCGCCGGCCGCAAGGGCACCACCGTCGTGGACGCCGACGAGGGCCCGCGCGCCGACACGACGCTGGAGTCGCTCTCCAGGCTGCGCCCCGCCTTCGCGAAGGATGCGCCGAAGGACGTGACGGCGGACCAGCTCAGCGTCACCGCCGGCAACGCGTCGTCGCTCAACGACGGCGCCGCGGCGCTGGTCGTGGTGTCCGAGGAGTACGCGCGGGCGCACGGGCTCACCATCCTGGCCCGCGTGGGCGCGTACGCCACCGGCGGAACGGAGCCCAACGAGCTCTTCTTCGCGCCCATCCAGGCCGTGAAGAACCTGATGAAGAAGGCCGGAACCACCATCGGCGACTACGACCTGATCGAGGCCAACGAGGCCTTCGCGTCGCAGGCGCTGGCGAACGGCGCGGGGCTGGAGTGGGACTGGAACCGCGTCAACGTCAACGGCGGCGCCATCGCCCTGGGCCACCCCATCGGCGCGTCGGGCGCGCGGGTGCTGACGACGCTGCTGTACGCCATGAAGGACCGCGGCGCCCGCACCGGCGTCGCCACGCTGTGCCTGGGCGGCGGCGACGCGGTGGCGCTCTCGGTGGAGCAGGTCTGATCCGATGACGCCGCCGCCGTGCGCCGGGAGTGCCACCACCCGCGGCGCGCGGCGGCCGTCGTTCGTGTTGGAGATCGGTCGACGGGCGGGCGGAGATGCGCATGTCGCATCCTGATCCCGCCTCCGTCGAGCGCGCCGCATCCGCCGACCCCATCGAGGGCACCGCGGACGGATCGGCCGGGTCCGTAAGCTCAGGGGCCGGCGACGCCGAGTCTACCGGAGTCGGCGGACCCTCGGTCGACGGACGCGTCGGGTCGGCGGAGGGACACGGGTCGACCCGCGGATGGGATCCGCTCTTCGGGCCCGACGGGCTGCGGGCGGGGTGGCGGCTGCTGCTGTGGGCGCTGCTCTTCGTGGTGCTCTACGCCACCCTGGGCGCGCTGGCGCACCCGTTCGCGGCCGGGCGGCCGGTGGTGGGGTTCGCCGTCCTGGCCGCCGCGTCCACGCTGGCGGGGTGGGGCATGCTGGCGCTGCAGGGGCGGAAGCCCGGCGCGCTGGGCTGGGCGCTGGACCCGGCGGCGGTGCGGGACTCCGCGCTCGGCTTCGGGTTCGGCGCCGCGCTGATCCTGGGTGCCGTGGGCGTGCTGGCGGTGGCGGGTTCCGTACGGTGGGTTGCCGAGAAGGGGTCCATCCCCGAATATGCTGCCGCCGTGGCGGGCGGCCTGGGCTTCTTCCTCGTCGCCGCGGCGGCGGAGGAGTCGCTGCTGCGGGGCTACGGCTTCCAGGCGCTGGTGCAGGGCATCGGCCCGTGGCCGGCCACCCTGCTGGGCTCCGCCGTGTTCGCGGGGCTGCACGCGGCCAACCCGGGGTTCGGGCCCGTGGGCGCCGCCAACATCTTCCTGGCCGGCGTGCTGCTCGCGCTGCTGTACCTGCGCACGCGCTCGCTCTGGATCTGCACGGGCGTGCACGTCGGGTGGAACTGGACCATGTCCGTGCTGCACTTTCCCGTCAGCGGGCTGGACCGCGCCCTGCCGCTGTACCGGGTGGCGGAGCACGGCGCCGACTGGTGGACGGGCGGCGCGTTCGGGCCCGAGGCGGGGCTTCCCGCCATCCTCGTCGTGCTCGCGGGCATCGCGTGGACGCTCCGCACACGCCGGCTGGGCGAGTCCCCGCGCATGCGCGCGCTTCGGCCGCTGGTGGACGCGCGCCTGCCCCAGCGCTGGCCCCGTTGACGTCGCGGGCGCGCTTCTGGGCGCAGGCCGCCGCGGGCGCCGTCGTCACGGCCGCCCTCGCGGGCCTCCTGCCGCTGGCGCCGGGGCTGCACCTGGCAACGGCGGCCGACCGCCGGCGCATCTGGCTGCTCACGGTGTGGACGGCGGGCGTGCTCGCCATCCTCTTCGGCCTGGCGGGCTGGATCGCGGGGCTGCGGGGGCTGGGCTTCCGCGAGGTCGCGAACGCGGGATCCGTGGAAGCGGCGGCCGAGGAGCGCAGGCGCGCGGGGCGGGGCGGCTCCCTGTCGCTGATGGCGGCCGGGGCGCTGCTGCTGGGCATCTACTTCGCGGGCTGGCTGCTGCTGGCGCGCGCGTGAAACAGACCTCGACGAGGGACGGATAGAGCGATGGCGGAGATCGGCAAGGTGGCGGTGGTGGGCGCGGGCACCATGGGCAACGGCATCGTCCACGTGTTCGCGCAGACGGGCTACGACGTGCGCATGGTGGACGTGAGCCGGGAAGCGCTGGACCGCGCGCGCGCCACCATCGCCGGCAACATGGACCGGCAGATCAAGAAGGGCGCCCTGGCCGAGGCCGACCGCGACGCCGCGCTGGGCCGCATCACCCTGGCGACCGACCTGGACACCGCGTCCGACGCCGACCTCGTGATCGAGGCCGCCACCGAGAACCGCGACCTCAAGTTCCGCATCTTCGAGCAGATGGACCGGGTGGCGCCCGCGCACGCCATCCTGGCCACCAACACCTCGTCCATCTCCATCACCGAGATCGCCGCGCGCACCGGGCGGCCCCGGCAGGTGATCGGGATGCACTTCATGAATCCCGTCCCGGTCATGAAGCTGGTGGAGATCATCCGCGGCCTGGCGACCAGCGACGAGACGACGCGGACCACGGTCGAGGTGGCGGAGAAGCTGGGCAAGACGGTGGCCGAGGCGCAGGACTATCCCGGCTTCGTCGCCAACCGCATCCTCATGCCGATGATCAACGAAGCCGTCTACTGCCTGATGGAAGGCGTGGCGACGGCCGAGGCCATCGACACCGTGATGAAGCTGGGCATGAACCACCCCATGGGCCCGCTCGCCCTCGCGGACCTCATCGGCCTGGACACCTGCCTGGCGATCCTGGAGGTGCTGCACACGGGGCTGGGCGATCCGAAGTACCGCGCCTGCCCCCTGCTGCGGAAGTACGTCGCCGCGGGCAGGCTGGGCCGCAAGACGGGCGAAGGCTTCCACAAGTACTAGGTTCTTTCGACGGACGACCGCGGGTTGGGCGAATGCCCGCTTCGCGGTCACCGCGCTCTATTTTGCTGGCGATCAAACAACGATCGCCAGCAAAACGAAGCCGGCCGGGAAACCGCCCCCGTCCGTCTCCGCCCTTCGGGTCACGATCGCTTTCGCGCCGCGCGTCCCCCGGCGCCGGCCGCCGCCCCGACCGCGTCGATGGTCCGCACGGCGGAAGGCGCCGCGTCCGCCCGCTCGCCGCGAGGCCGTCCGTCCCCGCGCCGGGCTCACGGTCCGGCTCGCGGACCGAAGCATGCGATGGGCGCCGTCGCCCGCCGGCCCGCGGACCCTGATGGCCGCCCTCGTAGCGGGCGGACGCACGAAAGCAGGCACGCCCGGTCCAGCGCCGCCCCCACGTCGGGCGACGCACCGGGCCGCCTCGTTTGCCCGTCCAGTGAGCCCCGCTCACCCCCGGGCGCGCTCGAACGGAAGCCGACGCCCGCCCGGCGCAGCGTCACGTCCGCGCGCCGAGCCCGCCGGGTGAGGGCCCCTACACCGACCCATGTAACGGAATGACGCCGGAACAGCAGCAGATCCGGGACCTTGCCCGGGAGTTCGCCGAGAACGAGATCCGCCCCTTCTCCGCCGAGTGGGACGAGGCGCACCACTTTCCGCGCGAGGTGGTGGCCAAGCTGGGCGAGCTGGGCTTCCTGGGCATGGTGCTGCCCGAGGAGTACGACGGCCTGGGCCTCGACTCCGCGACGTACCTCATGGCCCTGGAGGAGATCGCCCGCGGCGACGCCTCCGTGGCCGTGTCCATGGGCGTGCACAACTCGCTGCCCACCCAGATGATCCTGGCCAACGGCACGCCCGGGCAGAAAGAGCGCTGGCTCAAGCCCATGGCGCGCGGCGAGGTGCTGGGCGCCTTCTCGCTCTCCGAGCCCGACAGCGGCTCCGACGCCGCCGGTATGCTTGCCCAGGCACGCAAGGTGGACGGCGGATGGGTGCTGAACGGGGCCAAGGCGTGGGTCACCAACGGCGGCTTCGGCGACGTCGTGGTCACCATGCTGCGCACCGACACCCCCGACGACCGCCGCGGCGCCAAGGGCATCGGGGCCTTCATCGTGCCGACGAACACGGAAGGCTACGTCGTGGGCCGGCGCGAGGAGAAGATGGGCCAGCGCGCCAGCGAAACCGTCGGCATCGCCTTCCACGAGATGTTCGTGCCCGACGACCAGCTCCTGGGCGACCCCTCGCAGGGGTTCATCTACGCGCTCAAGGGACTGGACGCGGGGCGCCTGGGCATCGCCGCGCTGGCCGTCGGCATCTCGCAGGCGGCGCTGGAGCACTCGCTGGCCTACGCCGCCGAGCGGCGCCAGTTCGGCAAGGCCATCCGCGAGTTCGAGGGCATGCAGTTCAAGCTGGCGAACATGGCCACGCGCATCGAGGCGGCGCGGGCGCTGCTGCACCGGGCCGCCGCCGCCAAGGACGCCGGCGAGCCGGTGGCGAAGCTCGCCGCCATGGCCAAGCTCTTCGCCTCCGAGGCGGCCATGTACGTGACCACCGAGGCGGTGCAGGTGTTCGGCGGCTACGGCTACGTGCGGGAGTACCCGGTGGAGAAGCTCTTCCGCGACGCCAAGGTCACCGAGATCTACGAAGGGACCAGCGAGATCCAGAAGCTGGTGATCGCCCGCGAGCTGTACCGGTAGGCACCGGTACGGCTCGCGACCGTTTCACCCGGAAGGGCGCGCCCCTCCGGACCCGGGCCGGCGGACAACCTCGCCGCCCCACACGCGCACTACCCACGGACGAACGGGCATGGAACTCTTTTCGCTCATCGGCGAGCACGAGCACGAGCAGGTGGTCTTCTGCTACGAGCCCTCGTGCGGGTACAAGGGGATCATCGCGATCCACGACACCACCCTGGGGCCGGCACTCGGCGGCACCCGGTACTGGAACTACGAGTCGGACGAGGCGGCCTTCGTGGACGCGCTGCGGCTGTCGCGCGGCATGACCTACAAGGCGGCGGTGGCGGGGCTCAACCTGGGCGGCGGCAAGTCCGTCATCATCGGCGACCCCAAGTCCCCCAACCGCGAGCAGATCTTCCGCGCGCACGGCCGCTTCGTGGAGAGCCTCAAGGGGCGCTACATCACGGCCGAGGACGTGGGCACCTCCGTGGCCGACATGGACTACGTGCACATGGAGACCGAGCACGTCACCGGCCGCGGCGACACCTCGGGCGACCCGTCGCCCGTCACGGCGTACGGCGTGTACCGCGGCATCAAGGCCGCCGCGCAGGCCAAGTACGGCTCGGACGACCTGAACGGCGTCACCGTGGCCGTCCAGGGCGTGGGCCACGTGGGCTACTACCTGTGCCAGAACCTGGCCAGCGAGGGCGCCAAGCTCATCGTCACCGACATCGACCAGGACCGCGTGAAGGCCGTCGTCAAGGAGTTCGGGGCCCAGGCCGTGGGCCTCAACGACATCTACGGCGTGAAGGCCAACGTGTACGCCCCCAGTGCCCTCGGCGCCACGGTCAACGACGAGACCATCCCGCAGCTCAAGGTGGACATCGTCGCGGGCGCCGCCAACAACGTGCTCAAGGAGGAGCGCCACGGCGACCTTCTGCACGAGAAGGGCATCCTCTACGCCCCCGACTACGTGATCAACGCCGGCGGCCTGATCAACGTGTACGGCGAGCTGCAGGGCTGGACGGCCGAGCGCGCCATGCGCAAGGCGGGCGAGATCTATGGAACGCTGCTCCAGATCTTCCAGATCGCGGGCGACGAGAACATGCCCACCTACCTGGCCGCCGACCACCTGGCCGAGCGCCGCATCGAGTCCATCGGCAAGATCCAGCGCACCTGGGTCTGAGCCCGGGCTCAGACCGCATGGAACGTGAAGCGGGCCCCGCCGAATCACTCGGCGGGGCCCGCTTGCTTGCTGCTATGTCCGGCGCTTCGGTCAGGCGCGGGCCCGGCGCGGGAAGAACACCAGGCGCTGCCGGCGGTTGAGCCATTCCAGGGAGGCCAGGCCCGCCACCGCGGCGGCCGTGCCCAGCACCAGCGGGGCGAGCCCCGTGGCGAACACCACGCCGTCGCCCAGGCTGAACAGGCCGAACACGACGAGGCTGACGTCGATCATGAGCTGGACCTTGGCGCGGTCCTCGGGTACGCTGTGAATCTCCTCCAACATGGGTGCGGTCCTCTGTGCGATGTCGTTCCGTCTCACCGGCCGGGCGGCTTGTCCATCCGGCCTCGGGGTGTGGTACGGCACCGCTTCGCGCCAGGTTTCAGCGGCTCGCACGACGGCCTCGGAGGCATCTTCGGTCTCTACAGGTAAGCTGCTTCCTGGTATGGAGATCGGGCGAATGGACCCGCCGCGGCACGGAGGAGGAACGGGAGCGCGTCGATCGCTTCGACGCGCTCCGACGTCTCGCTTCAGATGCGGGCGTGGCGGAAGTTGACGAGGATGACCTCGGCGTGGCCTTCGGAGGCCAGCTCCTCGCAGCGCGAGTAGTTGTCGTCCAGCCAGGGCTGCACGCCGTCGAGCGCGGTGTTCTCCTCTCCGGCGCCCTGGTGGGCCTGCCAGCGCGCCTCGTCGGCGTCGGCGGCGCGCACGACGAAGCCGAACGCGCGGTCGTGGTGCGGGTGCCAGGGGTCCCTGCCTTCCTGGCACCACCAGAGGGAGTCGTGGCGCGGGGTGAGCTTCCAGAGTTTCATCGGCCGGGTCGTCGTGGGGTGGGCGCGCGCAGGGACGGCGGCGGCGCGGACCCCATTCTACCGCCCGGAACGGCTCCGCGGGAGGTGCGGCCCGCCGCCGGGGCTTGCGGACCCTGCCGCGGCGCGGCTATCCATGCCATCCACACGCCGTGAACGCCGCCCTCGCACCACCGGTCGCATGACGCGCCTTCCGTTCGCACGCCTGGCCCCGCTCGCCCTCGTCCTGCTGGCGGCGTGCGCCCCGCCGCGGCCCTCCGAGCAGGACTACCTGTCCGTCATCCCCAGCGTCTACCGGCTGGCAGTGGCCGACGGGCAGCAGCACTCCATGGGCGAGAAGGCCGACGGGCCGCTGCTGGCGGACGTGAAGTCGTTCGCCGTCAACGGCCGCCTGGTCACGCTGCACCCGGTGGACACCGCCGTCGTGCGCCGCGCCCTGGGTGGGCCGCCGTTCGAGGTGGCGACGCCCGAGCAGGCGCTGCTCTGCGACCGCTCGTCCATGGGCTCCGGGTGCTGGGTGAGGCAGTACGGCATCTTCGTGCACCTCAAGCTCATGCAGGCCATCTCCACCGACCGCATGCAGGCGCACATCTCCATCACCACCACCGACCGGCGCACCTATCCCACCAGCCAGTGCGAGCGCATCTGGAAGCAGGACTTCACCCGCGGAAGCACGGGATGGACGGAGACGGGCCGCTCGCTGGTGAAGGACTGCGAGTAGAACGGAACCCAGAATCTTCCAGGGGCAAGCGGCCAAACCGTCCAGGCTGCGGATCTCCGATCCCGATGCAGGACGCGAAGCGGGGCGAGCGGTGCACGGGAGAAGCCCCGCGCCGCCCGCCCCGCCGCCGTTTCGATCGAGCCGCAAGACACGCGCTCCTACCGCCTCCACCGTGGATCAGCGTTGATCGACCGCCCTGCGGCTTCTCACGGGGAGACGGCTCCGATCCGCGCGCGGTCGTCGGCACCTCCGCGCGGCGGCGCGTACCTGCGTCGGCGCTCGGCGCTGGCGTGGACCCGATCGCCCGCCGTCGAGGGCTGGATTTTGCGCCGATCCCGCGCGTCACGGGAGGACGCGGGACCTCCGCCTCGCCGGCCTCCGCGCTGGAGCCTGCGTCCGCCGGTCCGGCCGCGCCGCCTCGCGGCCGACGTCCACCAGCTCGCGCGCGGCGGTGAAGCGCGCGCCAGCGTCGCGGATGGCCTCGGCGCGGCGCATGGCGGCAGTGAGCCAGCGCTCCGCGTCGTCCAGCTGGCCGAGGGCGCGGGCGGCGCGGCCGGCGAGAAGGGCAAGGGAGGGAAGCGCCGCCAGCAGCTCCGCCCCGGCTGCCGCCACGGCCAGCGCGGTCCTCGGCGCGTCCGCCCGCCGCGCCCACCCGGCGACGGCGCGGATGGCGCCGGCAAGGCGGGCCGGATCGGTGTCCGCCGGCTCGTCGTCCAGGCGGTCGATGATGGCGAGCGGCGCCCAAAGCTCCGGAGGCACGACGCTCAGGTCCGCCGGCAGGCGCAGCGGCGGCACGCCCGGAGCACGCCGCAGCGTCGCCACCGCCCGGTGCAGCACCTCCGCGCGCGGCGCCGAATGCTCTCGCCGGAGGCCCGCGTCCCCTGCGGGCTCGCAGCAATCGCTGCTGGACGCGGACTCGTGGAAGCTGGCGGCGGCCGCGGAATCCGGGGAACCTCCGGGTCCGCCGGTTTCGCCGCACTCCGTGGATTCCATCCGCCCGAAGCGGGTGCCGGCCGGCGCGGGCGGGCGCGTCGCGAGCGCGATCACGGGGCTTCGCCGCGCAGGGTGTCCAGGAAGCGGTCCAGGCCGGGGTGGTCGCGGCCGCGGCCGTCGGCGCCCTTCTGGCCGTGGCGGACGGCCTGCTCCATCCGGTCCCAGTCGCGCACCATGGCCGCCGCCCGCGCCAGCTCCACCATCGTGCCGGGCGGCACGCGCTCGTCGTCCATGCGCCGCAGCAGGCCCCACGCGCCGCTCCACGCCTCCTCGAACGCGTGCCGGTCGCCCGCGCCGGCGGCGGCGCGGGCCA
>JAQBQD010000026.1 GCA_028287185.1 Gemmatimonadota bacterium
AGGCGGCGCAGCCCGCGTGGCCGCCCACGCAGTACCAGCCCGCCCCCACGCGCTCCCCGCAGCAGCCGACGCAGGCGCCGGCCGGGCCGCCCATTCCCGCGTGGGGCCTCGCTCCGCCGGGAATCGCCCCGGCAAATCCCACCGCCGTCGCGCAGCCGCCCGAGCCGCGCACGCCCACCCGCATGCGCCGGCTGGGGAGCGCGGTTCTGGACCTGGCGGTGACGATGGGGCTGATGGGGGGCTTCGTGGGATGCTGGGCGCTCGCCGTCTCCGGCGTGCTGCACCACGACTCCATGCGCACCCGCCTGGGCGCCGCCGCCTCCGTGCTCTTCACCCCGCTCGCCATCCACCGGCTGACGGGTCGCGCGGGGCGTCCGAGGCTGCTGCTCATCGGCTCGGTGGCCGCCAGCGCCACCGCGCTGCACTTCCTGGCCGGCGCCGACACCGCCGTGCGCCTGGGCGGTATCTTCGGGATGCAGGTGGTGACCACGTTCGTCCTCTCCAGCATCCTTCCCCGCCCCAAGCCGAAGTTCAAGCTGCCGGTCTGAGCGGGCGGAAACCCTCGCAGTTGTCCAACGAGGGCGCCCGCTCGAACGTGCTTTCAATTCACCCCTGGCCGGCAGCCGCCTGTCACGGGGATGCTCGACCGCCTCCGAGGAACCCTCCTCCTCCTCTTGACCCACCAACAAAACTTGTTACATTCACCTCATGAGCACTTCCACCACCCCCGACGCGGCCACGGTCGCACGCTGGTTCCACGGGCTCGCGGACGAGACGCGGGTGGAGATCGTGCGCATGCTCTCGCGCGGCGAGCGGTGCGTGTGCGAGCTGACGGACGCGCTGGACGCGGCGCAGTCGCGGCTCTCGTTCCACCTGAAGGCGCTCAAGACGGCCGGGCTGGTGTCGGACCGCAAGGAAGGACGCTGGGTCTACTACTCCCTGAACCCCGACGCGCTGGATGCCATCGCCGCCTTCGCGGGCGAGGTGAAGCCGGCGGGCGAGTGGGTGAGCCGTGGGGGCTGCTGCCCGTAGCATCCCTTTTTTTCCACTGATCCATCAACTTTTGTTGTTCAACCTGTCGCATGGGAGGGGACGATGGCCGAGCTGACGATCCGGGACACGGTGCGCGAGAAGTACGGGCAGGCGGCGCTTCGCGTGGTGAGCGGGCAGGGCAACGGGTGCTGTGGCGCTTCCGCGTCGTGCGGCGGCGACGCGATGCTGGACCCCATCACCTCGAACCTGTACGCCGAGGGTGAGACGGCGGGGCTGCCGGCCGAGGCGCTGCTGGCGTCCCTGGGCTGCGGCAACCCCACGGCGCTGGCCGAGCTGCACGAGGGCGAGACGGTGCTGGACCTGGGCTCGGGCGGCGGCATCGACGTCCTCCTTTCCGCGCGGCGCGTGGGGCCCACGGGCAAGGCGTACGGGCTGGACATGACGGACGAGATGCTGGCGCTGGCCCGCGAGAACCAGAAGCGCGCCGGAGTGGAGAACGTGGAGTTCCTCAAGGGCGAGATCGAGCACATCCCCCTGCCGGACGCATCCGTGGACGTCATCATCTCCAACTGCGTCATCAACCTGTCGGGCGACAAGCCGCGCGTGCTGGCCGAGGCTTTCCGCGTGCTGAAGCCCGGCGGCCGCTTCGCCGTCTCGGACGTGGTGGTGCGCGGCCAGGTGCCGGCCGAGGTGAAGCGCAGCATGGAGCTGTGGGTGGGATGCGTGGCCGGTGCGCTGGAGGAGGACGAGTTCAAGCGCCTGCTGGCGGGCGTCGGCTTCGTGGATGCCGAGGTGGAGCCCACGCGCATCTACCAGGTGGAGGACGCGCGTGCCTTCCTGGCCGGCGCCGGGCTGGACGCCGACGCCATCGCCCCGCAGATCGAAGGCCGGTTCATGGGCGCCTTCATCCGCGCGCGGAAGCCGGAGGTATCCGCGGAGACGCCGGTCGCCGCGTCCGCGGATGCCGCTGGATCGTGCTGCGCGCCAGGCTGCTGCTCCTGACGCGTTCGATCGACCGGACGGGCACTCGCGGGGTCCGCGAGTGCCCGTCCGGCATCATCCGACAACCTCCCTGTCGAGGAGCGGTGGATGAGATCCATGCATCCGCCACCTCCACCGGCCCTCGTCACAGCATCCTCTCTCCTGCGATTCGACCCATCACCCGAAACCGGAGAACCGACGTGCGATACGCGCTGATCAGCGACGTGCACGCCAACCTGCCGGCGCTGGAGGCCGTGCTCGCCGACATCGCGCGTCGGCCGGACGTGGCGGCCACGTATCACCTGGGCGACCTCGTCGGCTATGCGCCGTGGGCCAACGAGACGGTGGCGCTCATCCGCCAGGCTGGCATCGCGGGCATCCAGGGCAACTACGACAGCACCGTCGCGACGGACTACGCGCACTGCGGGTGCCGGTACGAGGACCCGCGGCAGGAGTCGCTGGCCCATCTCTCGTACGAGTGGACGCGGCGTGCGGTATCGGCGGAGACGAAGTCGTTTCTCGCCGCGCTGCCCTTCCGCCTCGACCTGCGCCCCGGCGGAGGCCACGCGGCGGTGCGGACGGTGACGCTGGTGCACGGCACGCCCACGCTCAACACGCTTTACTGGACGGAGGACCGCACGGACGCCTTCTGCCTGAAGAGGGCGCAGGCGGCGGGCGCGCGGCCTGGCGACGTGATCGCCTTCGGCCACACCCACAAGCCGTGGAGCCGTGCGATGGACGGCATCCGCTTCGTCAACACCGGCTCCGTCGGCCGGCCCAAGGACGGAGACCCGCGCGCGGGCTACGTGCTGCTGGACGTGTCGGCGGGATCGGATTCGGCGGATTCGGCGACCGTCGAGATCGTGCGCGTGGAGTACGACGTGGAGCGGGCGATGGACGGCATCCGGCGCGCGGGGCTGCCGGCGGAGTTCGCGGACCATCTCGCGACCGGCGGCCTGTCCCCATCGACCACTGCGCCCGGAGCGGGCGCGTGAGGCTCGGTGCCCGGAGGGCCGCGGCGGAAGGGATCGGCACCTTCTTCCTGGTACTGATCGGGCCCGACGCGGTGGCGGTGGATGCGTACACGCGCGGCGCCGTGGGGCACGTGGGCGTGGCGCTGTCGTTCGCGTTCGTGGTGCTGGCGATGGTCTACGCGCTGGGCCACCTCTCCGGCGCGCACCTGAACCCCGCGGTCACGCTGGCGTTCGCGTCGGCCGGGCGCTTCCCGTGGCGCGGCGTGCCGGCGTACGTGGCGGCGCATGCGCGGGCGCGGCGGCGGCCTCGTTCGCCACGCGCGCGGCGCTGCGCACGGCGGGCGGGTTGGGAGCCACGGTGCCCTCCATCCGCGTGGGCGCGGCGTTCGGGGGGGAATGGCTGCTGTCGTTCGTGCTGATGTTCGTCGTCATGGCCGTGGCGACGGACGAGCGCGTGGCGGACGGCTTCGCGGGGCTGGCGGTGGGGCTCACCGTCGGGTTCTGCGCGATGGCCGGCGGCCCGCTTACCGGCGCGTCGATGAACCCGCGCGCTCGCTGGGCCCCGCGCTCGCGGCGGGCGTGTGGCCTGCGCACTGGATCTACTGGGCCGCCCCCCTCACGGCCATGCTCGCCGCCGTGCGCGTCTACGAGTGGTTGCGGCCCGCCGCAGCGCACGGCAGCGCTTCGGCGGCCCAGCTGATGGGCATCCAGGGGAAGCTCGACCCTGCGGACCGTTGAGGGCTCGGACGTGGGATGGATCGACGGCGGACGAGCGAAAGAAGGCGGATGTCAGAGCTTCGTCCGGACGTCTGTCCGAGCGGCGCGCGGGGGAGTAGGTTGGGAGGCTTCACCCCGCCGACTCCACCCGACCGAGGTCCCAACGTGCTCCCACGACCGGTCCGCTTCGTACCCGCGGCGCTGCTGGCGGGCGCCGCCGTCCTGAACGCGCAGCAGCAGACCCCGCCCGCCGCCACCGGCGCTCGACCGATGCCCGGCTACTCCACGTCCGCCGCCGCGCGGGAGCGGGCCGTGGAGGCGGC